>DASYUV010000080.1:0-4510 GCA_036000865.1 Binatia bacterium
TCTCAAAGCCGAAGCCGGCATTCACCGTCTGGTGCGCATCTCGCCGTTCGATGCCAATTCAAGACGCCATACTTCCTTCGCGTCGGTTTTCGTCTATCCGGAAGTGGACGACGATATCAAAGTCGAGATCAACGAAGCCGACCTGCGCGTCGATACCTACCGTTCCAGCGGCGCAGGCGGCCAGCATGTCAACAAGACTGATTCCGCGGTGCGCCTGACGCATCTTCCGACCGGCATCGTCGTCGCCTGTCAAAACGAGCGCTCGCAGCACAAGAACCGCGCCATGGCGATGAAAATACTGAAGTCGCGTCTCTATGATCTCGAGATCGAGAAGCAGAAGGAAAAGATGGAAACCTATCATAAGACGAAGAAGGACATCGCGTGGGGCAGTCAGATTCGTTCCTATGTGCTCCATCCGTACCGCATGGTCAAGGATCACCGTACTAACGTCGAAGTCGGCAACGCTGACGCGGTGCTCGACGGTGACCTCGATCAGTTCATCCAGGCCTACTTGATGCAGGCTGACGAACCGATTGGCGGATGATGATCGAAAATCAAGGGATTCTGCTGCTCGAAAAAGGAGAGAAAACATGCCAAGCGACAATGTCCGGGAAATTTACAATTACGATTCCTTTTCGAGATCGTCGAGCGAGGGCAAATCCAACGAATTCAAAAATTCATTGCGGGCTGGAGACGAGGCTTTAGACTTCGACCTTCCAAATCTGGAAGGGGACAGAGTGCGCCTATCCGACTTCCGCGGTAAAAAGCATGTATTGATTGAATTCGGTAGTATTACTTGACCACCCTTTGTGGGCGAGGTCTCGCCCCTCAATGAACTTTACCGGAATTATCGCGATTTGGGATTCGAGTTTTTAACCATCTACGTCCGTGAGCCACACCCGGGCGAAAATTACGGTGCCCATCAGACTTGGGATCAGAAACTCAAATATGCCCAGGAGTGCCGAAACCAGGATGGAATCCAGACCGCCGTGCTAGTCGACGATCTCGACGGCACCGTGCACCGTGCGTACGGATCGCTCCCTAACATGGTTTATATCATCGAAAAGAGCGGCCAAATCGTTTTCAAAGCGATGTGGACGGATCATAGCGAAATTGAGTCCGTTCTTGCGAACCTTGTATTAGCCGACCAACTGCGAGCCAAAGGATTGAGAGTGAAGCCATCCTTCACGGAACGGGTGAATTATATTCCCGCCGAGTATGCGGGCGGATTGCGCGAGCGGGTGTTCGATCGAGCGGGACCTAAGGCGTGGCAAGACTACCAGGAAGTATTTTACCGTAGGTAGAAAAGCGCGGGTCGACTCGCAGAAAAGCAACAATGGTTCGGCCATTGCCCAGTCGAGCCGATGCTTTGAATAGCTGGAAATGTGAAAACACTCTGGGACTTTTTGCACGCGACATTGAAACTAAATGTGCCGCGCACCGGCGTTACCGTTGGCGTTCCGGCATAACGCGATCGCGCCGAAGTGCGGCTTGCCAGATTCCCGGCATACCGTTTAGAAAACAGCGACCCACCGGGGCAATTTCCGCAAATGGAGAGCCCGCATGCGACACTCTTTCGGCATCCGCTTGGAAGCTCCGTTCCTGATGAAAACGGGATGAAATTTCCCGTTTCCATCGTGATTCCCGCGCAAAACGATGCCGTGCCGCTGTGCCTGACGCTCGATCATTTGCAGCGCTTGCGCGGCATCGAAAGTACGGAAATTATCGTTGCCGGCGTGGGTCAAAGGGAAGAGACGGAAAGTGCCGTTGCCAGCCGCGCCAAAATCCTGTGGCCGGCCAAGTCGACGCGCGCGACCTTAATAAATGCCGGCGCCTCTATAGCGTCCGGGGAAGCCTTTTTCTTCGTGCATGCGGACTCGTTTCCGCCCCTGGACGCCCTAGTCGAGATCCGAAGGGCTTTGGAGAATCACACGATCGTCGGAGGCGCCTTCGAGCATCGTTTCGAGGAAACGGCGTGGAGCCTAAGGTTCATCAGCTGGATCAACCGGCGCCGGTATTTCTTCACGCGCAATTACTATGGCGATCAAGGTATCTTCGTGCGAGCCGACATTTTTCGCTTGCTCGGCGGCTATCGCGATTTGTTCATGGAAGATTTGGATTTTAGCCGGCGGCTTAAAAAGGCGGGTCGGACTAAGCTAATCCCTCTCCCTCTGCTTACGTCGGGCAGGCGTTTTCTCGCCTGGGGCCCTTGGCGTGCGTTTTCGTTCATCGTGTGGGTTCTCTTGCTCCACTCTCTCAGGCTGGACACGCAGCGGTATGCCGGGCGTTGGGATGCATGCGGAGGGCGGAGCTTAAAACAGTAAGGAATCTCAGAGTGCCCCGTAAATCAGATCCCGCCGTCCTCGTGACCGGTGCCACGGGTTTCATCGGTCGGCACCTTGTTCCGCGGCTTTTGCTTGCCGGCCGGCGCGTCGTGGTCTTGGCGCGGTGCCGTGCAGGACTGTCGGCGGAGCAGCGGATCGCAGAAGCAATTGGCGAAATGTCTAACAGGGTAGAGGTGGTGGAGGGAGATCTCGCATATCCTACCGTTATAGAAAAGAACCTTACGCGGCTGCGATCAACCATTCATACTGTTATCCACTGCGCCGGTGAAACTTCTTTCTCAGCAGACGGGCGAGAATCGACTCGGATGGTTCAAATCGACGGCCCGCTTGCCCTCCTTAGAATGCTCGCAGTCCGACGGCTACGCTGCTGGTCGCATGTCTCTACGGCGTTTGTTTGCGGCCGGCGTTCAGGAATAGTGCGCGAAAATGAAACTGATGCTGGGCAGGAATTTCACAATTCGTATGAACGCCTGAAGCTGCAGTCGGAAATCACGTTCAAACAAGCGTGCCGAGAGCTTGAAATCGATTTGCGGATCTTAAGGCCCAGCATCGTTGTCGGACCAGCGCCCCAACGATGGGCGGAGCGCCTTCAAACTTGCTCCTGGCATTTCTCCGAATGCTGGTCGGCGTGGCCCATACGGCAGGCGGCAGAGATGCTCTTGTTCGCATTCACGGATTGCCACGCGGCCAGTTCAATATCGTTCCGGTTGAATACGTTGCCGCCGCGATTGAAAAATTGACGGAAGATGCCGAAGCTTTAGGTGGAATGCTTCATCTTGTTGCTGCAAATCCGCCAACTCAGAAGGATGTGGCGGAGATGATGAGCGCGCGTCTCGGCTTGCAGAATCTGCATCTTCTGGGACCCGGAGAAGAGCTGCCTGATCCATCCCCGCTCGAATCGAGATTGGGAAAAATGTTGCATCCTTACAAGGAATATTTAGAACAAGATGTTCAGTTCGACGATTCGGCGGCGCGCACATTGCTAGACCGTCATGGTCTGTATGCGCCCGTCATCGATAATAAAGAAATCAATCGTCTTATCGAGCTTGCCATGTGCTCCAACCATCTGCGCTGTGCAGGAAAAACGTTGAGTCGGGCTACGAGAACAAGGGCGAGAAGAATAGCAGCATTCTCAAAAAGCTACTCCTTGTAAAGAGTATTCCCCATGCAAGGTGTTTCAGGCCGTACAAGTAGGTGTTGGGAACCGATATCCCCATGGAGAGCGCCGGCGTAACTCTTATCAAAGGCGATCTCCGTGGCATTGCCCGCGCGAGGCGGCTCAGCCAGGGCACGATGCGGGATATTAGGCAGAACATGTTCCTTGCTTTTATCTATAACGTAAGGCGATCTCGAAATGTTGCGTCGTTACCGAGCGATAGGTGGTAAAGTATTATGGTGAGAAACCCGGTTCATAGCAGCGATGTAGACGACAAACAGCTTCCTTCCACTTGTCTCTATCATCGCGTGTTTATTACTTCTCACGCAAGACTGTAAGCGGTCCTTCGAAAGGATTCGGTACAACCTTTCTCATCTTCATGTATGTTCTGCTGACCGTCGCCGATTATTTGAGTTCTTACGTGCGAAGAAAGGTGCTTTAGAGACCGCTGCCGCGTTCTCACTGTTAAGAGGTGTGCTGTTATTGAGTCCTTCGGTTCATAGGAATCGATTTTCGGGTTCCTTTTATCTTTTTCGAAATTATGGTTATTGATGCCAACGATGCTCCCCAAGCAAACCAGTCTCCGAAACGTACGTAAGGACTTTTCCCATCGAGGATGGCTGCCTCGGTAGTTACCAGGCCCGGAACGAATGTTGGTAGGGTCTCGATCATTTCGCCCTTAGCATTGATGACGGTGGTCAGGCCCGTGTTGGTCACGCGAACCAGTGTACGCCGCGTTTCGATGGCTCGCCATTGAGCGAGCCAAGCATGCTGCCAAGGGGCAACCGTTTTACCGTACCAGGCATCATTGGTCATGTTGACTAAGAGGTTGGCGTTGGTTTCGGCTACAAAACGGCGGGAAAGCTGTGGCATCAAATCTTCATAACAAATCAGAGACGCAATTTTTATTTCTCCGGATAGATCAAGTGTTGAGGGCCCGTTCCCTGCTGTAAGGCCATCCAGAGGCGGCACTCCCGGCAATTTAGCTAGGACTCCGGAAAAAGGGACG
>DASYUV010000081.1:0-15704 GCA_036000865.1 Binatia bacterium
TTCTGCCGAAGCAATAAAGTTCTTCTCAACGTACTCAACCTTGGGATTCTTGCGAAGCGCTGCTTCAATGGCTTCCAACGCTTGAGCCGGGACCTTGATATGGTGAACCTTGATCTGCGAAAGAGTTTTGATTTTCTGTCCTCCATGGGCTTTGTACTGGTTCTCAAGATCCGCCTCCGAAACGCCCGCCTTGGGGGCAATTAGTAACTCGCCCGGAACGTGAGGGGAGTTCTGCGCGAAGCTCAATTGGGGAGAGATCAAAAGAACGCCAACGATCAACGTTAATCTGCATAGCATGGATTTGAACACTCGTACCTCCTTGCTTTTGTGAGCCAGCCTTTTCAACTGCAAATAGGCGGATCGGCAGTTTCTGCAAAAAGCTAAAACCGTGGGATCCTTCCTTCGGTAACCCGGCTATCAGGAATGACCTGACCCGTGGCTTTGCGTCCCAACCTCGCGGCTGGTTTGCCTTTGTCGAGAAGTAGGCTTGTTATTAATCGCCAATTTCCTTCAGCAAGGCGTGTTCCAAGCGGAGAGATTCGGTGCCGCACGAATTTTTTCGTGAGCGTGGAGTCGCTTTGGTAGCCAAAAGTGTAATGAAAGGCGTTTTACAGAATGATCCTGCCGAACTCTGGATGCCACATGTACCTCGGCGAGCGCGCGCAAATTGTTCACTGTCTGCGCAAGAATTGTATTTTCGCTGGGATTGGGCCCGTTGAGGTGCGCACAATCCACTAATAACCTTTCGCGCCGACGAGTACTCGAAGGCGGCAAGGACTATGGTGAATTGGAAAAAAAGCCTGGACTAGAGAAAGAAGGGGAGAGTGCTATCACATGTCCTGTTTCAGGGCAAAAAAAGGCCTCATTGATCTGACATCAACGAGGCCAAACGAGTACTTGTATACAGACGAATAAGAGAGGTCAGCTTCCGTAATCGCTTTTGACTTGCGACGGAGTTATAAACCACGATCCCGTACAACTGCGACGCGCAGTCTCACCGATATCTTTACCATTCGTTCCGCCATCGTAGTTTCCCGGTACACCGAAGGTTGCCGTGTATGCCACCGCTGCGGTCGCTTGAGTCCCAACACAAGTAGCTAACTTAAGCGGCACATGCAGGATCGACATCAAAATGCTCCCTAGCACAAATATGCCGTTATCCTCCTGGTCCGCGGATTGGGCCCTGCCAGTGACGGGCACTGCCAGAATAGCAACGGTCAGGATTAACGCCGAGAGTGCGCTAATTAATCGCTTCTTCATGATCGTGGTCCCTTTCGTCATATTTTCTTTTGTCGAGCAAGGTTATTTTGCTTGGGAACCGCTAGTAAGTCAAGCCGCAACATTGGGCGTGCCGTCGATCTAACTATCGCGTCGACGGCTCGTAGCTGTGAGCGAGCGGCACAGGATCTTTCTCTCTCGTTTTGGCGATGAGCGGCTCCCCGATCAACGTAGCGGGAGGCGCCAGCAAAAACTGCGTCATTGCGTCAGCGGGCACGGGGCGGCAAAAATAGTATCCTTGTCCTTCGTCGCATTGAAAAACCCTGAGCATTCTCTTTGACTGAATCGTTTCAACTCCTTCTGCAACGATCTTGAGTCCCAAGTTGTGACCCAAGTCAATAATTGATTTGACGATCACAGAGCTATCACGGTCGGTTTCGATATTTTGAATAAATGACTTGTCAATTTTAATGCATGAGACGGGCAACTTCGTGAGATATGCGAAGGAGGAATAACCCGTACCAAAATCGTCAATTGCGAATCGAACCCCCAAATGGCGAATTTGGTCTAACGTGCGAATCACTCGTTGCGGATCACTCATGATGCTGGTCTCGGTGATTTCTAGTTCCAGACTCTCTGGCGACACGCCCGTGTCGCGCAAAAGCGCCTCGATCTGTTCCGGAAGTTCTTGTGCTTCGAGATTCCACATCGTGAGGTTGACCGCGATGCTAATATCCAAGCCGATTTCCTTCCATTGGCGGCACTGCAAGAGCGACTGCTGGAGGACCCACAGAGTCAACGGAATAATTAACCCCGTCCGCTCTGCGACGGGTATGAATTGATCGGGTACGATGATTCCATGCTGAGGGTGTTGCCAGCGAAGTAACACCTCGACGCCCGTCACACGTTCTTGTAAGAGACTCACTTTGGGTTGGAACGTGAGGAATAATTGATCCGAGACGATCGCCTGCCGAAGCTCGCTCATCCATTGCCGAGCGCTGATTAGGCCGCCGGGATGCGATGCATAAATCGTGAAAGGTTTCCTGGCGGTTGTGGCCAACGCGAGGTCGTTTTCCGCGTGTTCAATTAAACTCCTGACGCTATCACCGTGCTCGGGAAATAGAGACACTCCTATTCGCGGCTCGAGGACGAATGTTTGCTTGCCAATCTTTACCGGTTCCTCCAGCCCGTTCAAAAGACGGTTTGTTACTAGTTCGAGGTCCTGGGGCCCCTGGACGGATTGTAAGAGAACTCCGATATGGCCGCCGCTCAGTAATGAAACCGTATCGGAATCGCGAAGTCCGCCCCTTAATCTCATCGAAATCGAATTAAAAAAGGCTGTAAGGTTCGCGTCCCCGGGATGTATTCCATTCTTAGGAGTATCAAACGCAAATAGAAGAACTGCCATCTGGGGAATGCTGTGCTTGGCCGACAGGATCGCTTGCCGAGCGCGCAGTTCAAACTCAGAGTTACTGGCGGCGGATGCAGCGGTGCTATTCATCGTATCGTTCTTTTCGAAAACGTCAAGAAAAAATAGTCTCCGCGCTTGAGCGCGAGACGTTGCTCGTCCGAAGATAGTCGATAGGTATCTGCATCCACCCTCTAGGCGCTCCGATACGTGTGCGAGCAATGGCCATGCCAGCATCCGATCCGCTTTGTGCGAGACACTGAGTATCGGCTACTTAGCTCACCGAAAGGCAGTCTGCTCGTTTGACCGGACAGCAGCGAATGGCAAAACCGGCAAGCGCCACAGACAAAAATGTCATGATTCATAAAGTGACTTCCGTGACCCTTGTCGCATCGTTACCATCCGAGAGACCTGTTGACGTCTATCGTCGTGAATTTCACTGAAGGACTAACGGGTGGGATAAAAAATGCTTGACCGTCGCACGACAAAGTGACCACGCGACGGAAGCAACCGCGCAGTTTCGAAGTGAGTCAAACGGGCAATGTCATTGATCTGAAATATCAGCGCTCGTACGGCAGAGTTACGGCGGGATACCTTGCAAGCAATGGTTCGTGAGCCGCGTCTTTCTTAACAAAAATCGTGGCCACTCGATCGGAATAGATGGGTTGCCAGTCTCTTTGATCGCGGAGAGCTGCGGTCAGCGCTGAGTAGGTATCGAAAATGATCCAGCTGATATCGTATTTGCCAAGAATCTCTTTCCATCCCGGTTGGACATTGGCGACCGTTAGATATGCGCTACCGAGCTTTTCTCCGTACATATCAGACCGTCCGTCCATAAAGACGCGATACGCCGGCCAGGCGGCAAATATCATGTAGTCGCCGAATTCGTCGTTATTGAACATATTTCCCGTGACGGTTTCCTTCTTGAGAAATTCAACCGCCACGACGGGGAACTTTTTGTCGTCGAATTGATATTTAAGGGCTCCTGTTAAAACGAGGCCGGAGACGAAAAGCACGCTGATGACAGGCCAAAAATAGCCCTGTAAGCTCGTATCGATCGCGTTCAGATTTAGGTTGCGGTTTCGGTAATATCGCAAAAAAGTTTGGGGCATTCTATCGATAATACTCGCTGCCGTCCTGAGCAGAAGGGGCGCAGCAACGATGGCAAAAAGCGAAACATGTCGCCCTGAATAAAGAGCCATGTACGACAGCAAGGTTATAACCGCGACTTCAATCAGATTCAGCGGCGATCGCGATAGAGCAAGCATACCGATCGCTGCCAATAACATGTACTTGAAGGGCAGGACGTCATGAAAGTTAGGTGACATGAACTCTGTGACGTGGTCCATCACAAATCGGTCGGATGTAACCCGAATAGGAAACCATAGGATTTCGAATCCATAAGGGTTAATTGCGCAGATAACCACGGTCGCGATAAGAACTAGGAACAGCGACTTCGCTTTAACCCGGTATCGTTGTAATTGATCGGGACGTCCACTGATTGAGTAGACAACGTTGCCAGTCAAATAGATCGCGAGCAAAACCAGCCCAATGAAATACCCGCCGTGGAGATTGACCCAAAACAACATGAGCAATGGCAAGTACATCAACGCGCGATCGTTGTTATATTGAAATCGGTCCAGGCAGTGGCACCAAATGACTGTCAGCAGGAGCGAAAAGGAGTGTGGACGGGCCAGCCAATGAGTCGAAGAAGTCGCCGTCGCGAGCATGGTAATGCAGGTGCACAGAAGAATGTCTTGTGATTTGCTTCGCAACATTCGATATAGCAGCCAGTGCGTCATTGCGAGCAGAAAGGCGAAGAATACAACGATGCCAGTCAGACCGACGAACCTGAAGATCACAGCCATTATGATCTCCGCCATCCATTCATGAGCCGTCCATTTGAGCGGCGGAACGTGTAGTGAGTAGATGTCCTGTTTTGGCACGTTCCAGGTCTGTAAAATAACTTCACCCGTACGTATATGATAACCTGTATCGCCGTCTCCGAGCAGTCCCTGGCCAGAATTGAAGACCAGAACAAAAAGCACGGCGACGAAAACCATGTTTCCAATGGAGGGTAACAGGATCGCGGAAATCGCCGTCGTCCTAGACGATGCCATTGATCCGTCGCTCACCATTGCGTGATTCAGGTGCGAGTTGCGCGAAAAATGTGGAATATGCGGTGCTCGTTGATAGCGGTGAAACTAACCAACGGCGTGGCTAGTGTTTGCGGAGTTCTGTTCCCCTGTTTCCGCATTTGACTTCAACATTGGATGATCAGCACGAGAGCGTGAGGAGTGTCGCCTTAATAGCCCGAGCAACTGGCTTGTTCGTGATTTCTGCTTCTCGTAATTTCTCGGAAGAACGACTCTGAAGGTGGACCCTTTGCCAAGTTCGCTCTCGACAGTGATGGTTCCCCTGACTTGCTCGAGATGTTTTTTTACTATGCTCAGCCCCAATCCGATGCCCCCGCGCGAGTTTTCAGAAGATGTTTTGTGGGCCTGCATGAATGGTTCAAAGATGCTTGCCAAATGATGTTCAGAAATTCCCATCCCGGTATCTGTGACCTCGACAACCACGGAATCGGTAGATGGAAGCGACGTCACACGCACGGTGATCGATCCGTGGTCGGTATATTTGACCGCGTTCTGCAAAAGATTACTTACGACCTCTTTTACGCGGACCGAATCACTACGGATCGGCGTGGGATTTCTTGGGAGCTCCCAGTGAAGATCGATGCCTTTCTGCCGGCAAAGAAATTCAAAAGTTTCCCTCAATTCACTGACAATTTTGGCCAGATGTAGATCTTCAATTCGGACCGGCTGCTTACCCGCTTCTAAGCGCGAGTAAATCAGGATCTGGTCGATCATATTCTTGAGATGAGTCGACTGTTTGGCGACGACCTGGAGAATCTCCTGGTGTTTTGTTTCTATTTCTCCATAGAGCCCGTCCGTAATACATTCGATATAACCAATGATGACCGCCAATGGCGTGCGGAGCTCGTGGGATACCTGATTTAAAAATTCGGATTTTAACTTGGCAAGATTTTCCGCCCTTTCTTTTTCCTGCTTGAGCAGTTCGAGCTGTTCGGCTGTTTTGCTTTTGGAATTTGACGAGACGTTGCTGATGGCCAGCCCCATCATAAGAATCCCAAATGACGCGATGCTCCCGTAGACGATTAGCTCTCTATTGCTCGTCAACAATGTTGTCAGAGAATCTATCCGACTCGAGATCAGATCTTCTCGCGATGGTTTCGTTCCTTGGCGTGAATGAACCATTGCTTCGCGAGGCTGAGCGGCCTGGACAACGGATTTCAAACTACTCTCGTCGGCCAGCAGGGTGGTTCCCACGGCTAACCCGGCAAACACAATGGCCGCAAGGATTACGCTCCGTGATGACATTTCAATCACGGATGTGCAGAAGTCTGAATGGGGCTAGTTTTTTTTTCGGATTCCCATAATTCAATACGGTCCTTACCCGAATTCTTTGCAACATACAGCGCCCGGTCCGCGTCGTCCAGAAGTTCTCGCCAGTCTGAATAAAATTTCACCGAACTTGAACTGACCCCGATGCTGACTGTGAGCGTGAAAGGTCGAGCGGTGGTGCCAAAAGAGCATGAACGAATCGCCTCGTGAATTTTGCTCGCGACTTGGAACGCACTTTCTTGATCGGTTTCAGGTAAAACGAGAACGAATTCTTCGCCGCCGTATCTCGAAGGAAAATCGCTTTGCCGAGTCTTGTCGCGAAAAGTCTCGGAGATCTTGACCAGGGCGGCGTCGCCGCCATGATGACCGTAAGTATCGTTGATCATTTTGAAGTTATCGATATCCAAGATTAAAAGAGACAAAGGGTTGTGGTAGCGCTTGGAGCGCTCAAACTCCTCGTGAATTTTCTTTTCGAAAGCGCGCCGATTGAAAAGGCCAGTAAGCGAGTCGACCTGAGTCTGATATTCGAGATGTTGCTGGTATTGGACGACTCGGGACCCAACTCTTATGCGTGCGAGCAACTCTGAAAACGAAAACGGTTTAGTAATGTAGTCGTCGGCGCCGAGGTCCAGTCCCCGGACCCGATCGCCCTCCTGTATTCTCGCAGTGATGAGGATGAGGTATATGCTCTTCAAGGCGGTGTTGCTACGGATGCGCTTGATTAGTTCGAAACCGTCCATCTTTGGCATCATAATATCAGAAAGAGCAATTTGTACATTTTCAGTCTCAAGCTTTTCCAGCGCTTCTACCCCGTTTGCTGCCGTGATCACCCGATATCCTTCGCGCTGAAGCACGATGGCTAAAAGGTCCCGTTGGTCCGGGTGATCTTCAATTACGAGAACGGTTAACGGGACCTTATCCTTTTGGTCATTGTTCATCTTCGAATATCCTTCAACCCATCGCTGTCATAGTTCAGGTTTGTTTTAATTTTGGCTGGCGAATCGCGCAAATCAACCAAATCGATGCCCTTAGTTTTTTTATAATGACGCCATTGCGCAATGCAAAATGCGTACCTTCGCGCTTCCATTACGGCAGATGCGTGGTTTGACTCACGTACGACACAATTCCCTGGGTCGCGTATCGACAAAACTTAATTAGAACCGGGCGGTTCTTTGTCTTCGTCTAGACCTTTCATGGGCACCTGACTGTTCATGAATGCCGAAAACTTTGACGTCGTGACCTGTGCATTTTGTGACAGTAGCTTCATCCTAGGTGTCAGATTTGTCAAGTCGGAGACTTCACCTGGGATAGGAAGTAGGGTAATTGCCTGAAATTCTGGGCTTCTTTATACTGGCATGCATTCTGCGTTCTCAATCGCGCATGTTAGTTGACTCTGATCGTAGAAACTAAAGTCAGTTCGAACCAGGAAAGGGGGTGAACGAATCATGGAGCTTTTAAAACGTCTGTTAGTTGAGGAGGATGGTCAAGGGTTGGTTGAATACACCTTGATCGTCGTTTTGGTGGCCTTGGTCTTCTGGGTCGCGATTAAAAATACCAACATCGGCAGCCAGTTGGCCAGTGGCTGGAGTAAGGTCACTGCTTGCGTTACTACGCCGTCGGCGTGTACTGCGTCTACTTAGGCCTCTTGGCTTTTTGATCGTCGAGCAGGCGCGTAGCTCGAGCGTGAGGTTTTCCTCACGACAAGCCACGCGCCTGCTTTTGCGGTCAGTAAAGGCGAGAAATTTATTGACAAGATTTTGGATGAAGTGTACGCTTTGACAGTTAATAATGGCGTTTTAAACATTTGACATTTTTAGATCCTGTTATTTTTTTTGTGAGTGGTCTTTCAGTTTTCTTCGATTTAAGAATCCGAAGAATCCCGAACTGGCTTATCATCGTAGGATTATTTTGCGGTGTAGTCTTGAACGCATTCCAAGGCGCCGGTCATTTGTTTCAAAGCATTGCAGGATTCGCCGTGGGAATCGGTGTGCTGATCCTTCCATTTGCTTTTGGTTGGGTGGGAGCTGGTGACGTTAAGTACTTCGGCGTCGTTGGCGCACTTTTGGGTGTTTCGTTGCTACCGCGAGTCTTCTTCTATTCTGCGCTCGTTGCGGGGTTAATTGCCGTTGGCTACCTAGGTTTTGGACTAGCTCGGATCTCCCGATTTAAACAAACATGGTTGGACCTCAAAGTCGCCGTTTTGAGCATGGGGCATGTGTTACCGGACTCTGTGCAAAAGCGGACTCGCGAACATGGCGATTCGGTTCCGTGGGGAGTCGCGTTCGCAGCTGGAACAATAATCGCATACTATGTCGACCCAAATGGCCGGTGGGCTGGCTTTTAGCCCTGGACGAATGTGGTCAACGGGGAATCTCGTGTATGTACGGTAATTTCTTGGCAAATAATTTAATTGGATGAGGAGCTACTATGCAGAATAGGCTAAAGATTGCCCTGGTCGTCGCGGTCTTTTTTGGTTTGATCGCGGCATATGGAATATACAATTTTCTCAGTTATCAACAAAAAGAGGCTGATGTGTTGCGAGCGGCAAACCAAGAGATTGTCGTCGCGGCGCAAGACATCGCGCCCGGCACGACATTGAATGACGAAGCTATCAAAAAAGGGGTCATTAAGACGACGCCCTGGCCAAAGAGTTCCATACCCGCCGGTGCGTTTTCTTCCCCGCAACAGGTCGTGGGCAAAGTCAATCGGGTTAAGATTCTAGCGAATGAACCCATATTAGAGTCACGGCTTGCGGGTGAAGGCGCGGGACTCACTGTTCGGCTTGAGGCTGGGAAGCGTGCCTTGGCTGTGCGAGTTGACGAGATTATCGGCGTGAGCGGTTTTATTGTTCCCGATGACCGAGTTGACATAATTCTCACCACGACTCCCCTGGGCGCTGGCGCAGACATGAAGATTTCAAAGATCGTGTTACAAAATAAGCGGGTTCTATCAGTCGCGCAAAACACCGAACAAAAGGACGGCAAACCTCAACTCGCACGTTCAATCACTTTAGAAGTCACTCCAGAAGAAGCGGAGAAGATGTCTCTTGCCTCTTCAGAGGGGCAAATCGTGCTGGCTTTGCGCGGCCTTGGAGATGATAAAGAAACAACAACGATTGGCAGCAATAAGCGAGATCTTCTGTCGCTTGCAGCGGCAACCCGTAAAGTTTCTGGTGGCCCGGCCACGCAGCCTCCGCCCGATAAGTATCGCGTCGAGGTTATCCACGGTAGTAATCGAAATGTGGTGGAATTCTAACTGGGAAGGGGAGCGTACATGATCAATAGTTGTTTAGTCCGGGGGCGGCTAAATAAAATCACTATAACGGTCGCTTTTTTCTTGGCACTGGTGGCGCATGAAGCGGCGGGACAGCCACAGACGGTGCCAACGATCACGGTCACCGTTAACAAGTCCATGGTGTTTCGGCTCGCCCAAAGAGCCAAGCGTGTATCGGTTTCGCAGCCGCAAGTGGCCGACGTCCTCGTGGTTGCGCCGAGTCAGCTCTTGATCAACGGTAAGAACGTGGGCACTACGTCTCTCATCATCTTCGATGAAAAAGGCGAGGTGACGAATTACGATTTGATAGTCGCGCCCGACATCGCCGCATTGCGCGGGCAATTACGGTCAGTTTTCCCGAATGAAAAAGTCGATATTTCGACTTCGGGTGCATCTTTAGTTCTACGAGGAGAGGTATCAAACGAAGTCGTTTATGATCGAGTTTTGGAAATTGTGGCAACATACTTGCCTCCCAAGCCACCCGCACAGGTGAGTCCATCAACTTCCCAATCAGTCCAGTTCGGAGCGACTCCCCAGGCGCAAATCAAATCGTCGGGTGTGGGATTTGCCGGTGGCGGTAGCTTGTCTTTCGAGGAAGAGTCTTCAATAACCGACCCTTACAGGTGGGCTGATAAAAAGACGATCGAGGGAGTGATCGATTTGCTGGTCATTAGAGAAATCCGTCAAATTGAGCTGGATGTCGTAGTGGCCGATGTTTCAATGACCAAACTGAGGGATATCGGCTTTGATTTTGCTCAGGCTTTCAATAACCAAGTTCGCAGTATGACCACCATCGGAAGCTCAGCTTTTGGTTCGCTTGGAACGCAGACAATTACTGGGAACGCCATTAGTAGCGTTGGCACCTTTCCTCCCGCGACTGGAATCTTCCAGTGGGTCAACGGCGCTTATTCCTTTGCCACGCTGTACCGCATGCTACAAAACAAGGACATCGCGCAAATCTTAGCTCAGCCGCGGCTTGTGGTGAAAAACGGCAGGAGTGGCGGCTTTTTATCTGGCGGAGAAGTCCCTATCATCACGACCACAGCAAACACGTTTGGCGTGATCTATAAACCGTTCGGTGTTCGGCTTGATTTTATTCCCACAATTACTTTGTCGGATAGAATTGATCTCCGAGTGTTTCCTGAGGTCAGCGATATAGCTGCCGGTGCAGGGACAGGTACCCCTAGTTTTGTGGTCCGTCGTACCGTGAGCCGAGTGGAATTGAAAGAGGGTGAGAGTCTGATTATCGGGGGCTTGTTAGATCAAAGAGTGGTTAAGGATCTGACAAAATTTCCTTTCTTGGGCGATGTCCCAATTTTGGGCGCGCTGTTCAGAAGTACGAAATTTAACAACAAGGAATCGGAGCTAGTCTTCGTTATCACGCCGCGCATCGTCCGCACTATGAAGCCGGGTGAAAAACCGCAACTCCCGTCCCTTGAAAAATACGATGACCCGGATATCCGTCAGGTTCCATTACCGGGCGGTTCCGAAAAGAAGCCAGCGGGTCCGGGCGCATCGATTCCTTAGAGCAATAATCACGATGTTGGGGAAATCGATCAAAACAGCAACCAGGTAACGCGGAATCATGAAGTTAGCAATTTGCTTAATCGGCGAGGACAGTCTTGCTCTCGCTTCACTCAAGCAGCAGCTTGAGAAAGAAGCATCGGTCGCAGTGGAGCCGAGGGTTTATGGCTACGGGGACGCGTTTGACGGGCTAAAAACGCGAAATGGGCCCGTTGTTGCTGTAGTCGATATTAACCGCGATCCGGAACGGGCCTTTGCCGTAGCGGAACAAATCAAACTACGACTCGCGAACGTCCGGCTGGTGATGACCTCACCAACTGGCGCGCCGGACACGATTCTGCGTGCGATGCGTTCTGGAGCCGAGGAATTTCTTCCCCAACCGTTCAATTGGAACGAGGTTCTTAAATCCTTCGACACGATTCGCAAGAAGATCGATGTTCACACCACAAAAGGTGCCGAGCGGGGGCACATCATTGCGATTTCATCCAACAAAGGAGGAGTGGGGTCAACCACTGCAGCGACCAATCTAGCGGCGTGTCTAGTAGCTCAGAGAAAATCAGTTTGTTTAGTCGATCTCGTGCTGCAGTTTGGTTCCGTGACGAGTTTTCTTAACATTGACGCGTCCTATACAATTCTTGATTTAGTCAAAAACTTAAAACGTATCGACCCACTTTTTCTCGATGGCTCTCTTGTGAAGCATGCCTCCGGGATCAGAGTTCTTGCGGAGCCTTTTTATGCCGAGGATGCCAGGCGTATTACGCCGGCGGATATCGACGAAATTTTAGACGTTTTGGCCCAATCCTTCGATTATGTCGTCGTCGACACTCCAAAGGAATTCGACGACATGCTCGCATTGGTTCTCGATAAGGCCAACTTAATTCTATTCATAACCGAAATGGATGTGCCTTCCCTCAAAAGCGCCCACCGGGCGCTCGAGCTTTTCGAGCGAATGGGTATCTATGACAAAAAAATTCGCTTGATTCTCAATCGGTATGTAAAGAGCAAGTTGATGACTCTCGAGTCTGTCGAAAAGGCGCTCGGCGTAAAGGTTTTTTGGACATTACCAAATAACTATCCCGTCGCGATTGCAGCGGTCAATCAAGGGTTGTCGATTCAGGAGTGTGACCCAAGATCCGATATCGCCAAGAGTTACGTGGGCCTCACCGATGCGGTGTCGCATACTTTCATATACTCGGGATCGTCTCGGGCGGAGGTCGAAGATGACAAGAGGTCAGGCCTCTTCGGCCGGTTGCTGCCACCAGTTCGTGGACTAATTAAGTAAGGGGCAATTTTAATGAAGAATCCATCGTTTGATGCAGACAAAGACCGCTGGGAATCTGAACGAAGCAGCGGGGATGGGCAGCGCATGCCAATCAGATCACTGCAGACTACTAGCCCGGATATAATCCTGCAGGATTTGCGGCTGCGCATCCATCGAAGGCTTATCGACACATTAGATCTTTCCAAACTGTCCAATTTGGAGATGGAGCGGGTAAGGGTAGAGATTCGCCGTATTCTCGAAGACTTAGTCATGGCGGAAGCGATTCCGCTGAGCCGCGCCGATCGAGATCGCCTCGTGATGGAAGTTCAGCACGAGGTATTTGGTTTGGGCCCACTGGAAACTCTAATGAAGGATCCGGAGATTTCCGATATCCTGGTGAATTCGTCCAGCCAAATTTACGTCGAGCGGTACGGCAAGCTCGAAAAAACTGATGTGCGTTTCCGCGACGACGCGCACTTGATGCAAATCATCGAAAGAATCGTAACTCGGGTCGGGCGGCGCGTCGATGAGAGCTCGCCGATGGTGGATGCCCGTTTAGCCGACGGCTCGCGCGTGAACGCGATCATTCCCCCATTGGCATTGGACGGTCCCATCCTGTCCATCCGGCGGTTCGGCGCCGAACGTCTTACCATCAACGATTTGATCCAATTTAACTCCATACCCCCACAGATGGCGGAAGTCGCCGCGGCCTGCGTCAAATCGCGACTCAACATGATCGTTTCCGGTGGCACGGGCGCGGGCAAAACCACGTTGCTTAATTGTTTGTCGAATTATATCCCGGAAAACGAACGCATTGTCACCATCGAAGACTCCGCTGAATTAAAGTTGCAACAGGAACACGTGGTGCGCCTTGAAACTCGCCCGCCGAACATTGAGGGCCAAGGCAGCGTGACAGCTAGGGACTTGGTCCGCAACGCGCTGCGAATGAGACCGGACCGGATCGTCGTCGGCGAGGTTCGTGGCGGCGAGGCGCTCGACATGATGCAGGCGATGAACACCGGTCACGACGGTTCGATCAGCACGGTCCACGCAAACAGCGCGCGTGATGCGCTTTCCCGTCTCGAGACCATGATGCTTATGGCGGGAATTGCATTGCCGGAAAGAGCGTTGCGCGAGCAGACCTCCTCCGCCATCGATGTCATCGTCCAGCTTACCCGGTTGAGCGACGGCAGCAGAAAGGTGATCGAGTTCGCTGAAGTTACTGGAATGGAGGGGAGCACGATCACCACTCAGACGATCTTTAAGTTTGAGCAGCGCGGCGTCGAAAATGGCAAAGTTGTCGGTGAGTTTGTCGCCACCGGCGTCATGCCGTCTTTCATGGACCGTTTGGAGAGATACGGATTTCGGATTCCGAACACTCATTTTCTGCCCGTTTCAATGGGAGTGAAGAGAAGAGCGCTATGAGCTTACTCCTTATCGCGATATTTTCCTTTTTATCGGCGGTTTCGCTGATTGTTATCCTGTTTATGCTGCCGATGGCCGTGCAGGATACGCCACAGGCAAGGATCAAGCGCCGGCTTACGGCGATTGGAAGGCTCGACTACGCCTCCAAGGCGGAAGTTCAGAGTCTTCTCAAAACTTCGGTTTATAGCCAGGTCCCTTGGGTTAACGATTTCCTGTCACGCATCAAGTTAGTGCACAGCATTGATCTGATGTTAGAGCGAGCCAATGTGGACATGACACCCGGGTTATTTCTACTCTGTTCGGTCGGGGCAGCGGGCGTGACCTTTTTTCTCGCCTCGTTGTTGGGGCAGCCGGCACTGGTCGCCTTGATTTTTGCTTTGATCGCTATGTTCTGTCCGTTTGGATATCTTAAGTTCATCATTTGGAAGCGCCTGAGAAAGTTTCTCGAACAGTTCCCGGATGGGCTCGATATGATCAGCCAGAGTCTGCAGGCCGGTCTGGGTCTCACCCAAGCGATGGTGTTCGTCGCCAAGGAGATGCCCGACCCAATGGGGACCGAGTTCTCCGTGTTTATCGAAGAGGTCAATCTCGGTCTGCCTCTCAGCGATGCCTTAAAAAAGTTCGAAGAGCGTATGAGTTTGCCCGAGGTTCGACTGTTCAACACCGCGCTCATGGTGCAGCGGGAAGTCGGTGGCAGCTTAGCTGAATTGCTCATCAAGTTGGCCGACATCATTCGTGACCGCTTCCGTATCGAGCGGTTGATCAAAAGTTTAACCGCCCAGAACCGGCTCAGTGCGTGGACGGTGTGTTCCGTGGCACCATTCCTTGCAGTGTTCATGTTTATGCGTGAGCCGGAAATGATGAACCAGATGCTTATCAATCCTAACGGTCGTGGAATGTTAGCGGCGGCTTTAGTATTGGAAATCTGCGGAATACTCACATTTCGAAAGTTAATCAAGGTTCATATCTAGGGTAATTATATGGAACTGCTGATTGCCGTCGGATTTTTTGGCTTGGTATCGGCCGTTGTCTATTTCTTAGTGGCCTCTAGAGCTCCGGTGTCGGAAGAAGCCATTCAACGGCGCCTGGAGAATATCGGTATCCAAGCCGAAGCGAAAAACCCGATCCGCCTTTATGACACTGAAGAAATTACTCTGTGGGAACGGGTCGCCGATTTCTTTTTTGGCGATAAGGAGATGCCGGATCGTTTTAATAACATCAGCCGTCGCTTACATCAAGCGGGTTATCGGGGCAATCGCGCGGTGCGGATTTTTTGGGGTCTGCGCATATTTCTCTGTATCGCCTTCGCGTTTGGCGGGATGGCGATGGCCCTTATGTCTAAAGCCGAAATGAGCGATTTCTTAATGCTCGCCGGTTTTGGCGCGTTGATCGGTTACATGTTGCCGTTTCTGACGGTTTTTCGGAAGGCTCGTGCTCGTGTGCTGGAGATGCGCGAAACTTTGCCGGACACGCTTGACTTGATCGTCGTCTGCGTTGAAGCCGGCATGGGAGTCGATGCCGCTCTGAATCGGGTCGGTAAGGAGCAGAACGCGCAGAATCTCGCGCTGGGCGAGGAAGTTTTGTTGGCCACCCAGGAGATGCAAGCCGGCGCGGCGCGCAAAGACGCTTTGATCCGCTTGGCGGATCGAGTCGGGATCGACGAATTCAAGGCTCTCGTTACGTTTCTTACGCAAACCGAAGAAATGGGCGGTAGCATCGCCCGTTCTTTGCGAGTTTACGCCGAGACCATGCGCGATAAGCGCAGCCAGGCCGCCGAAGAAGCAGCCCGGAAAACCGTTATCAAACTGATTTTTCCGCTGGTATTTTTTATTCTACCGGCGATTTTCATTATTCTTTTAGGACCTCCGGGGTTGGGGATCATGCAGATGCTTTCCGATCCGCTGCGTTAGGAATCGTAATTGTGCCGGTCATCAATTTAACGAAACAAACTTGGCTCGCCACCAAGGTACGCAAAGCAGACAACTTCCTCACCCGGCTGATCGGGTTGTTGAAGAGAAAACATCTCGGGCCGGAAGAAGCTTTGTGGCTCATGCCGAGCAAAGGAATTCATACGATCGGCATGAAATTTCCCATTGATGTGGTTTTTCTAAATAAGGGCCATCACGTAGTCGGGCTGATGTCCGGTCTTTCGCCGTATAGAATAAGCGCA
>DASYUV010000082.1:0-48340 GCA_036000865.1 Binatia bacterium
TGATACTTGCATTCCCATCTGGTGTGACTTAGGCTTTCCTTGCTGTTATTCATTGAGCCTCCTCTCCGTTGAGCCCTGAGCGGTTCACGGTCTGGAGGCTTTCTCTCGACTCCCGTAAATGTCAAACTTTGTGAGTCCCCCCAGCAGAGCTGGGGGTTTACCCACGATTAATTACAATCATCTCTTCTCGAGACCAGCCGCGTGTTTGGAATGTGTGGAAGCTTTGAACCGATTAATCTATTCAAGTCGTTCAAGCAAGCCGTGGCTGATGAATGAATATAGGAGGATTGAAATGAAGTTAGACGGTCAAGTCGCAATCATAGTCGGCGGCGCGCGCGGCATCGGCGAAGCCATCGCGCATACTTTTTCTCAGGAAGGCGCAAGCATCGTCTTGGTGGATCTGGAAAAAATGAAGCCCCAACTCGATGGCGTCGCTCAAGGGATCAATGAGCACGGTGGGAAAGCCGTCGCCATCGCTGCCGACTGCAGCGACGATCGCCAAGTCAACTCCATGGTCGACGAGACAGTGGCGCGTTTTGGCAAGATCGACATTCTCGTCAACAGCGCCGGCTTCCGCGGTCCATTGGTACCGGTGCAAGACATCACCGAAAAAGAATGGGATGACGTGCTCTTGTACAATCTTAAGCTCGTGTTTCTCTGCTGCCGCGCGGTCTTGAAACAGATGATGAAGCAGAAAAGCGGCAGCATCGTCAGTATCTCCGGCACTGCCGGCAGAGAAGGCATGGCGCTGCGCGGCTCTCTCTGCGCGGCCAAGTGGGGTCTCGTGGGCCTGACTCAAACAATCGCGAAAGAAGCTGGACCTTACGGCATCAGAGCCAATGTGATCTGCCCCGGCGGCATGGACGAACCGGATCTCCGAGAGATGTACGCGGAAAGAGCCAAAGGATTAGGAATAGAGTTTTCCCAGCTGGAAAAACAAGTGTTGGAGCTCACGCCGCTACGTAAATATGCCAAGCACGACGAGGTCGCCAAAGCCGCGCTCTTTCTCGCCTCCAGCGATTCGTCTCACACCACCGGCGAATCGCTCAACGTCTCCGGGGGAAGGTTGATGAGTTAACATGATGGCCGGAAGTAATGCTATCTGAGTTCGAGCGTTGCTCTGAACTCCGGAGAGAGCCATGAAAAAATTTGCCGTCACCTATTTAATTAGCTCCCTCTTCTGCCTGTGGAATGTGTCAAATGGGTTTTGTCAGACGTCTTTTTACCAAGGCAAGACGATTACGGTGGTTCAGATGGTTGCGGCTGGCGGTACGGGTGATTTACGCCGAAAAGCGCTTTTCCCTTTCCTGCAGAAATACATTCCCGGAAACCCGACGATCGTTTCCGACTACATGCCTGGAGGCGGAGGCCGGAAGGCTGCGAACTATGTTTACCGCGTCGTCAAGCCTGACGGTTTGACCATCGGCGGCTTATCAGCCTCGCTAGTGACTAACGCGATTCTCGATACGGGTGGCGTCCAATACGATCTCGACAAGTTTATTTATCTCGGCTCGCCGGTCAGCATCTTTCACTATGTTTTTCTTACCTGGAAGGAAGCGGGATTGACCAACCTGGACAGGCTCCGCTCGGCCTCGGGAGTGCGAATCGGAGCCCAAGAAGTCGGCCACGATGTTTACATTAGCGCTCGACTGTTCGCGTACCTCATGGCATTGAAGAACCCGAAATTTGTTACCGGCTACGGCGGTCCCGAGATGGACGTCGCGCTCGTGCGTGGTGAGATCGATGCGCGCGCCGCGTCGTCAGAAACGTTGACCACACGCAACGCCGAATGGATCGAAAAGAAACTCGTCGATCTACACGCGATCGTCGAGGTACCGAAGGGGAATAAGCCCGCCGCTTTCGCGCGCCTGCCGGAGCTGGAGACCTTCACTGCTTCCGACAAGGAGCGCAAACTTGTCACGATGTACCGCACGTTCCGCTTGGTGGGGACTCCCTATGTCTGCCCTCCAGGAACTCCGAAAGCACAGGTGCAAATTCTTCGAGAGGCGATGAGGAAAACCTATCAGGATCCCGAATTCCACAAAGAATTCAAGAAACTTTCGGGTTTTGAAGCATCGCCGATCAAGCCGGAGGAAATGGAAAGAGCGATTCGCGAGCTGCCGCGCGACCCAGAGACTGTGGAGTTATTCAAAAAGCTTGCCGGCGGCGACCCGCTACCCCCGCGCTGAATCGTTGCGACCACATTCACGCTGAACGCAGAGAAAGACCCCGGATTCCGCTGCGCTACATCCGGGCTACGCGCTACCGGGACCGCGGGCACTCCGCCATCCGAGACAACAGCCAGGCGTAGAAGGCGGATTCGATATCGGATTGGCTCAGGTGAGCCATGCGTCGTCCGATTCCGCCGTGCTTGCCGTTGGGTTCTCACGGTCGAAGGCCCAACGTACTGGATTATCCAGAACGTATTGCCGGATGCGGTTCAGGGATTCTTCGTTGCGAATGATGTGTTCGTAGTAGTTGCGCTGCCAGACAATATGCGTAACCGTGTTTTCGCGAAACCATTTGGTCACGCCGATTTTGAAACCGCGAATGATCGACCCAATGGTTTTGGACGGCGATCGAATTGGTCTATGGGTTGACGTGTTGCTGTCGGGTAGGGGCGAAAAATTTTTAGCCCCTACAGCCCTGTCGGTAATGACGATAATGCCATGCACGTGATTTGGCATCACGACAAAGGCGTCCAAATCGACATGCGGAAAATGGTTCGGGATAGCCGACCAACACTGTTCTACCATCCGGCCGGCATCGTTCACGCGCATCTCACAATCCACCACATCGCCGAACAGGCATGCTCGTTCATGCGTGCAGGTGGTAACGAAATACGCGCCGGCCTGCGAATAATCGTAAGCCCTCAACCGAATGCTGCGGCGATGGTGTTGGGTCGGGTTTGTGTTCATGATTTGGTAGGGCGAAAAATTTTTCACCCCTACAGATAATCGCGGTCGCGCCAAAATTGCTCGGCGGCGGGATGCAAGGGAATCACGAGCGGCCCATCGGGCGTATCGCGGCACATGCGCTCCAGCGGCAGCGGACCGGGTTCCTGCCAGCCAATCCGATCCTTGCGAGCTTCCAGTGCGGCGCAAACCGCGGTCACGACTGTGTCGGGAACGTTGGCGTGCGTATAAACAGCGAAGCCACTGAAATCCAAGGCGGGCACATCCTCCGGTAACTTGGGATAGCGCGCCTTGGGAATCACGGCGCGATGAAGACCGAGTGCTTCTAGCTTAGCTAGCATAGGCTCATCGAGCGGCAGCATGCGCATTCTCGCCTCTGCCGCTGCGTTGACCCAGCTGCGCACTGCTTCATCGACAATCATATCGACTTCGCCGCGCTGCATCGCGCCGAAGCGGTTATCCTTACTCGGCAGACCATCGTCATAGCGCACTTGCCCGCCCCAGGAAACGATATCGTCGAGCGAAAACGCCGCGGTCGCCAAGACTTCTTTAACAACCGGATGAAGCGCATGATCCTTTTGACCGCGCATGGACACGCGCAACGGATAACGGCGCTCACGAATTTCATGGAAAGACTTCAGGCCCGTCCGTTCAGTCACAGCAAAAGCGAGCTGGTCGGGCGACGGAATGACCGTGATCACGCGCAGCGGAATCGGCGCCGCAAAGGGTCCCGTACCGCGCTCGGCGAGGGCTAAATATCCCGCCGGATTGATAAGGGCAACCTGGACGTCGCCACGAGCGACATCTTCGATCGCCGCTGGACCGTCGCTGGCAAAAAGAATGATTGGCCAGCCATCGGCGCCTTGCGGTCGCAAGCTAACACGAGCTTGGCGGTGCGCCCAGCCTGGCTGATCGACCAACTCTGAAGCAAGTTCGAGGACTAGCCTGGATCGTATCGTGTCTCTACCGATCGAATGGTTCATTGTCTGATTGTTAGGTTTCTTTTCCATCGAAGCTTTCCTTACCGCATCCTAAACGTCCGATTGACATCAGAGATCCATTCATCGTTTCATCGTTCGACGCGGCTCATCACGAACGAATGGTGACTGAGCAAGTCCAAGCATGTGGTCTTAGTACCCGGCAAACGATCTGAACCGAGCTCAAGATTTCTCGGTCGCTCCGCTTCCTCGAAATGACAATCTTTTTGTGTCATTTCGACCGAAGGGAGAAATCTTTCTTCTTCGCCTTCGCCAATTTGTTTACGGACTTCTCACATGCCGCTTAGTTGTACGTAAGAATTCCGCGCCCCAGAATTCGTCCATGCTCCAAGTCGTCGATTGCCTCATTGATCTGCTCAAGCTTGTAACGATGGGTGACCAGGTCATTGAGTTTCAGCTTGCCGTCGCGGTACCAACGAATGAAGATTGGAAAATCGCGATCCGGACGGCAATCGCCGCCGCTCGTACGCGTAAACGATCGGTTGCCGATAAACAGGCTCGTGTCGAGAATCGCTTTTGCGTTTGGCGGGGTAATCCCGACGAGCAACGCCGTGCCGCCTCTATTCATACCCGAATACCCGGTGCGCACGGCGCGAAGAATTTGTTCTTGCGTCTGCGGTAAACCAACAGCATCGATCGCATAGTCGACGCCACCGCCAGTTAATTGCCGAATCGTTTCCAGCGCGTCTGCCTCTTTTGAGTTCACGATATGGGTTGCGCCAAAGCGGCGCGCGAACTCGAGCTTTTGATCATTGACGTCAACGGCGATGATTGGATTCGCGTCGACGATCGCTGCCGCCGATATTGCGCAAAGCCCGATGCCCCCGGCGCCGAAAACCGCAACCGATCGACCGGGGCGCACCCCGAGCGTGTTGATAATCGCGCCGGCGCCCGTCATGACCGCACATCCAATGATCGATGTCACGTCCGTCGGTATATCCTTTGGCATCGGCAGCACGACGCGTTCCTGTGCTACCGTGTATTCCGCCCACGTGGCGGCAGAGTGCATTACTTCTTGACCCTTCCAAAAGGCGATCGATTGCGCTCGATCGTTCAGGGCGTGCGCGACCAACGGTTGGTTGGTGGTCGAATTATCCCGATCGACCCAAGTCGTAATGACATGGTCGCCTTCCTTAACGTGCGTGACGTCGCACCCCGTGGCGACCACCACGCCCGTCGATTCATGGCCAAGGAGCGCCGGCAATCGTTGACCAGGTCGCGCCGGCCGCTGCATCGTGTGAAGCTGTGAGTGACAGACGCCACTCGCGAAAAGCTTGACAAGGACCTGGTCCGCCGCCGGGTCGGCAAACTCAACTTCGTCCACCACCAGGGGCTTTTTCGGTTCGACAAAAATCGCCGCCCGACCTTTTGTGGGCATTGTTGCCTCCTTGCCCGTCGCAAGCTTTGAGTCGCGATAGCTCGACTCACCTTGAACGCGATTGTTGCGCTAATAAACCACCAACTGAAAGAGAGCCGATCTCTGAAAAAACCAATTAATCCGTAGGATTCAATTTGTCCAGATAAACGATCAGTTATTTTTTTGCCGCTTGACGATCGCGCAAGTGCGGTGGTAGTACGAGCGCAGCTTCACGCGCGCACGGGGATCGACCTCTCTCACGGAGGATGCACCATGCGCAAGAATGCAGCACTTGCAATGGCATTCGCGTCTGCGGCCACAGCGCTCTTCTTGTTCGCTCATTCCATACGAGGCGCGAGCTCTGCCGACATCGCGCTCAACGGACAAGTCAGCTCGGCTGAAGAAGGCCCGATGGAGGGCATGCTGGTCAGCGCAAAGAGAGCCGGGTCGACCATAACGACTACCGTGGTGAGCGACGACCAGGGCCGTTATACTTTTCCATCGAAGAAACTCGAGCCCGGTCAATATGCTCGTTAGAGTAGAAGTCGACAAAGATTTATCAATCGACCGCGAGTAGGATTACCCAATTCGCTCATGAAAAAATGCACTCCAACAACCATGCGGGAGGCCGGCCATGTTTAAACAAATCGTTGCAAGAATCGTTGTTACGCTATTCGCGAGCGTGCTTCTTTCTGCCCAGCCGATTCAAGCGCAAGACCGAGCCGGAAACTTGCAAGGCGTCGTGAAGGACAGTAAAGGCGTGCCCGTCGCTGGCGCCTTCGTGAAAATGAAAAACCCCGAGCAGCGTTTGACCTTCATGGTGGTCAGCCAGGCGCAAGGCCGCTACTCGGTCAACGCGCTGCCGTCTGGAAAATATGTCGTGCAAGCGATCGGCGGCGATTATCAAAGCGAGCTTTCCGCGCCGGTGGATGTGACTCCAGGTAAGCCCGCGACAGTCGATCTGTCGCTGACTGCCGCGCGCGCGCCGCAACTGGCCGGGGCATGGCCGGGACGCCTGCCGGGTGAGCAGGGCGGCGAGGCGGAGGCGGCACCAGGAGGAACACGTCCGCTTCTGCCGGAGGGAGAGGGCAAGCAGATCGTTGAGACGAAGTGTGTCGCCTGCCATGACGCCCAAAGAACCGTGAGAGCGCGAGCTAACCGGAGCCGGTGGGAAGAAATCATCCTCAACATGCGAGCCTATGCGCAAGGCTCAACCCTCGCCAAAGATTTGACCGATCAGGAAGATAAAGTCCTGCTGGACTATGTGGCGACAAATTTCTCGGGCAGCCGAGCGGGCAGCGGAAGGCCGAAACCCGATCCCAATAGCCGCTTACCCCGAACTTTGGTCCAAGGTGAGGCAACTAAATACATTGCCGTGGAATATGAACTGCCGAATCTCAACGCTGAACCGCACGAGGTTACGGTGGACGCCGAAGGAAACGGCTGGGTCACCCAACGCATCGGCGGCAAGCTGGGGCGCTTGGATCCCAAGACGTTGGTCTACACCGAAATTGCCCCGCCCGCCGGGACATCGAAAACCAATCGTCTGAACGCGATCATAGCCGCTCCGAACAATACGCTTTGGTTCATTGACGGCGGTCCTAACCGCCGATGGTTGAACTACGACACGAAGACCAAAGAGTTCAACGTCTTTGAGTTGCCAAAAACAAAAACCGGCGCCGCGAGCGGCAATACCATGCGAATCCACTCCAATGGAACCGTATGGCTGAATTCCATCGCCGCCAATCAGGTCATTCGGTTGGACCCCGCAACCAAGCAGTTCACCATCTATGAAGTTCCCGCCGGAATTAAAGCGGGGCGAACCGCTAATCCCTACGGTATGGCGATATCAGGCGATGGCAAGATCTGGTTTATCGAAAACGCCATGAACCAAATGGGCCGCATCGACCCGGTGACGGGCAGGATCCATGAGTTCGAGATTCCCGTGAAAAACGCGGTCGCGCGCAAAGGCGGCATGGATTCCGCTGGCAACGTCTGGGTCGGCCTCCATGGCGCCGGTAAGCTAATGAAGATCGATTACAAAACGACCAAGATGACGGTTTATTCGCCGCCCACTGAAGATGCCGGTGTATATTCGGTGCAGGGAGATCCGAAAAGCAATCTGGTTTGGTTCAGTGAACAACATGTCGACAAAATGGCCCGCTTCGATCCTAAAACGGAGACATTCACGGAGTTTCCTTTGGCGAGCGCCGAGTCGGATCCGCGTAGGATTGAGATCGATCCGAACAATCCAAATCGCGTCTGGTGGTCCGGCAACCTTTCGGGCCGCGTCGGTTACATCGAACTATTGAAGTAACGCGCACCGCCGCAGGTCAATGGCGAATGGGGACTGCGCGGTTGTGTATCGGCACTCCCTACCGTTGATGGTCAAGAGCGCGGCCTGCGCGGAGTTTGTGGAGCATGACGAGAGAGCAAATTGCGGCTCAACGGCCGTAGAGCATGACAGTGGCTCGGCCTTCACGGCGATTGGGACTCCGATATCGAAACTCTACCGATCTGATGACACGCCGATCGCCGGGCAGATCGATCTCCCGGCTCCATGAATTCTCTTCAAAGCGGTGTCTGATATTTGGCGAAAAAGTATTGCCGTCGGCGAAGGTAACAACCATGTCATACATTTCCAAAGGGGCGCCTTTCACGGCGACGCGGAGTTCACTGAATCTCCCTTCTCGCCGACCGACCTCGATCCTCTCGCGCTCGACTTTGAAATCGGCTTCTCGCTCACCTAAGAGCTCCCAGCCTCGGCCGCCATAAGGGCCGTTTGTGGCTACGCAGGCCGCCAGCAGTGAAGTAAAAGTAAACAATAGAACCCAAACTGTCCCTCGAATTTTCATGTCTGCACCTTCCTAAACAAAATAATCTGATTTTCGACCACGTGAATTAGACGCTGCCCGCGCGAATAATATTTACAGATACTTCCCCCCCCCGGGCAAAGCAGGCAAGATTAAAGTCGAAGTTGCACGGAACGAATTAGTACACCCATGCCGATCTGAAAACCTCATTGCCTGTAAACTTTGTCGATGAAGCCGCTTTTTTCCAATTCGCGCACGATGCTTTCATCGACCATGTCTTCGAAGCGAAGCTGCGCGCCGGGCTTACGGCTGATCGCTTCTTTGATCTGAATTTCGGTGCCGGGTCTGGTCACAAGCGGGACCACGTCGTAGAGTTTCGCGCTCGCGGCGTAAGCAGACTCTAAATAGTCCTCGTTGTTGATTCTGCTGTATTTGGCGATGATTTTTTTGGTCTCTTCTTTGCGCGTCTTGAAGAATTGCATGGCTTCGATGTGCGCCATGATTACTTTCTTCACGGTCTCCCGCTGGCGCCCGAGATAACTCTTCGTCGTCGTGGCGCAAATGTAGGGGAACTCAAAGCGTTTTTGAAAATCCGCGGTGCTGATCAGGATTTTGTATGGAATGCCTTTGGTCAGATGAATAATTCCCGGCGGCGAGGGAAAGCCGGCGATTCTGCCGCCGCGAAAAGACGCTGCCCGCTCCGATGGACCGCCGACTTGCATGATCGGCACTTGCTTGTCAGGCTCCAGCCCCAATCCTCGGATGAGCGCACGCGCGGCCACGTCCGACGCGCTGCCGACCCGGCTGATACCGATGCTTTTTCCCTTGAGATCTTCCGGCGATTTGATGCTCTCGTTTACCACCAACTCGTAGGGAAGCGAATTGAGATAACACGCGACCATCACTAGATCCGCGCCCGCTACCACCGCGCTCGCGACGCCGCCGCCGGAGGCATTGGCCACCTGCACGTCGCCCGCCACAAGGCTCGACACGCTGGTGGTTGTGCTTGGAATAAAAAGCAAATCGGCATCGAGGCCGTGTTTCTTGTAAAAACCTCGGTCTTGAGCCAAATACCAGACGCCGTTACTGCTCTCCAAAGCGCTGTGGGCAAGCCTAACCCTTTCCTGCGCTCGAGCATTGCTCAAGAGCCAAAAATGACAAATAGACAGCAGCGCGGTCAAGATCCAAAATCGCCGTGGAAGTTTCATCATTGGGCAGCTCCAATCTTCAAAAAGCTCTCCGTCTTGCTTCGACCTAGTTGCCCAGTAATTTTTTCACACGCTCGAGAACATCCGGCGGCGAATCGAAGATTTCTTTGACCAGCGATTCCAACTCTTCTCCGGATGTCGGTTCCACATCCATGCGGGCCTTTTTCGTTTCAGCAAGGACTTCGGGATCGTTCAAGGTTTTTATAAAGGCGTCTCTCAGGATCTTAACTCTTTCCGGAGGAGTGCCCGGCGTCACGATGATCGGACGGCCGAAATCGCCGGCGGCCAGCACAACCTGCGCGACACGGCGACTATTTGCCGGAACCTTATACTGGTCGAAGATTTCGTGCGTCGTCGGCACATCGGCTGCCCGTGAATCTCTCTTGCGCGACGTCTGCACGATGTGGCGGTCAAAATTCTTCTTGTGCCAACTATCGAACGGTTCGCGGCCAAAGTGGGCCGAAGTGCTATGGGCGCGGCAAACCACCTCGCCCTTTTCCACTGCCAGATCGATCTCGCTGCCTCCCGGATAGCCCTGGACCGTGTTGAATTTCGCCCCCACGGTCTCTTCCAAAACTTTGGACAGGATATAGTCACTGCTCGCCGTCCCCGTCGAGCCGCACTTCGGCGGCTCCTTCCCCTTAATGATATCTGCTACCGATCTGTAGGGAGCATCGGCGCGCATGTACATGATGACGGATTCAACCGCGGGCGAACCGATCCAGTGGAACTTACGCAGATCAAATTGCACCTCCTTGCGCCCGACAAGTTGGTCGACGTAGACACTGTTGAGGGGCATTGCGAGTGTAAGGCCGTCAGCTTTTGCGACGTTAAAAACATGGTTGGTGGCTATCACGGATCCGGCACCAGGCATGTTCTGAGCGATGATCTCCGGCTGACCGGGAATATATTTAGGCATGTGTCTGGCGAACAGACGGGCCCAACGATCGTAAAATCCGCCTGCCGTCGAGCCGACCATGATGCGAATTGTTTTTCCTTTGTAAAACGGTTCGGCTTGCGCGTTGATCTCAGCTGTAACGCCCAGAATAACTAGAAGGCAGAAAATGCGGGTTAGCCTGGGACCTCGCGTTTTCATAACGATCTCCTTTCGCTCCTCTCACTCGCAATAGGATTAGAGCGTCAACGCGATATGCGACAAGTGAAATAAACAACCCTCTTCGTCAGTTGTTCCTCCGCCAAGTGGGCCGACTATATCGTCGAGGGTCGACTTGTCAAGATCGCATGGTGGATCGGTTTTGTGTGTGGCGGACGTTAATCCCCCGGTACGGCCTATGAAATCCTCCCGAACTTACCGCGTCGAGAATCGCCGCGAATTTTTTCCCGACCTCTTTCCCCCGGCCCTTTTTATTAGCGCCACGCGGCGTCCGATGGAATCAAGTTCTTACCGAAACGGCGCTCGGGCGGCAGAGCTAACCAAGGCTGTACTTTTTCTGCGTAGAGTTTGAAATGAGGCGTCTCCCGATGGGCCGCCAACGCCGCCTCGTCCCGGTAAACTTCGTAGAAATAGAATCGATTCGCGTCGTCGCGGTCCTGAATCACGTCGAAGCGCAAGCAGCCGGGCTCGTCTTTTTCCGAATGCTCGGCGTCGTATCGGACGATTTCTAAAAATTCCGTGACATGCTCCGGCTTGACCTGAATCGCAACGTGCAAAATGATCATAACGTCATCTCCTCTCTGTTAAGAGATTATCGCAATTGCGAGAGAAATAGCCAGGATCAGCTGAACGGACCTTGTGCAGGCAAAATAACGCGGTAATCTCACGTGCTGATGATTTTCGAGTTCTGAATGCCAGCCTCACGAGGCACCGGCAGAGAACGGCACCCACTCACGCAACGACGGCAATGAATACCTTTCGGCCGACGAATAAATCTTATTTCCGAACGTCTAATAAATTATCGACGCAATTTGTTCCTGAAAGAGATATTAACGTGTAACTAAGGATGTATTCGGGGAGCTGTTGAGTTCAACTTACCCCTTGACAACATCGGTGAACCAGATAGTTTTACACTTCGTAGACGGGCAAATATCACAAAAAGAGAGGAGGTGAAAAGGAATGAACTTAAAAAGAACGATCGGAACCGCGCTTTTGGCTTTGACTTTAGTTCCAGCATACGTGGCAGCTCAAGAAATGGAACTGAAAGCCACCGTAGTGACCAAGGGCGAGAAGGATATCAAGGTCAAAACCAAAGACGACGAGAAGACCATCCTTATCGGGAGCAAGACGAAGGGACTTGAAAACGCGAAGGAAGGCTCCAAAGTAACCATCAAGTACACTGAGAAAGATGGTCAAATGAGAGCCAGCGAGATTAATCCGCGCTAACAAAAACGCGGTGTAATAAAAAGGGCGAGGTCTTTGAGACCTCGCCCTTTTTTTATTTTCGCTTGCGACAAGGCGCTTTCCATTCAGTTTTTTGTTTTTTTCAGCCCAGCGGCGGCGAAAACACGGCGAAGACTTTGTCGGAATTGGTAATCCACGATTCGAGAAACACCGCTTTGTCCGGCTTTCGTTTGATCTCGGCCATCGCTCCCGCCAGACAGAACCAGTTCAGAAGCTCGTGATGGCCGCGGTCTTCGGCTTGCGCCAGCGTCGTGTCCCGCCATGTCTCCCACTCGCCCGCGCGCAGCGCTTCAAAGTAGCGCTTGTCCGACTCCACGTCCGGGTACATTCGGCCATGCTTGGCAGTCAGGAACGAATGCGACCAACTGGATGAGGCGATCAACGCGACTTTCCACGGACTTCCAGCGAAGGCACGAGCCGTCGCGGCGCCGATTTGAAAACAACGCCAGGGCTGCGGCCCCGGCGGATCTTCTTCGAGTTCGAGAAGGCCTCGTCCCTTCGATGGGGTTGGCGGAACCCCTTGAGTGCCCGTCAGATGGCGTCCGTATGCGTTAACGGTGAATGGCACCAGTGGATATGGAAACCCTCGCCGATCCCAGTCGAGATAGAGCACCGAGTTTACAAATGCGTGCCCCAATCCGATATGCAACGGCTTGTAGGAATAGGCGATGTCAAAGCCCTCGTTCAGCAGCGATGAAGCGAGGTGCTTGCCGCCGATGCGATGACCACGAATCGTAAAGCTCTTATCCTTCGGTTCGTTCCACGAATTGACGCCGCGTTGATTGTGCAACCACGGCTGAAACTCCGCTTGATCGTACGCAAGGACGGAAAATGCCGGAACGCAGTCTTCGCGGTAGTTTTCAAATTGGTCGTCGCCCCAGATAACACAGAAATCAGGTTGAAACTCATCGAGAGCGCGGCGGGCCATGCGAAAGCCGCCGATCATTGCCTGGCGATGTTCGTCCGAGTGCGACTTGCCGTCGTCCGTTCCCCACTGCTGCCGCATCGGCTCCGGCCAATTGTCGATCGAACGCAGGCGCTCGGGCAACGCCGGATCGGATGTACATATCTTGATGCGACGGCTTAAATTTCCTTGGATCGACAATCCGGGATAATGCGTGATACCAAGCCCAAATAGATTTTTTTCCATGGATTCCTCGTGGTTCCAGTGGCGCACCGTCGCTGCACGCCCGGAACTCTGGCGGTTCAGCAGAAACCGTTTGCGCCATAAACGCTCGGCTCAATTCATTTGTTCACGCCGCGGACTCAAATTCCCAATGACATCTGTGTTGGATGATCTTCACTTCGCCAGCGGGTCGGGGCGGAGTTGGAACTTCACGACTTTGGGCTTCGTGCCTTTGCCGCCTTCGATGTGATGGGTCGCTCGACCGGCGTAGGCGGACCACAGTCCTTTGCCTTTCCAGTTCGCTTTCGGATCATCGATGCGTCCGTCCATGCCTTTGGCGTGGAAGCCCATCGGATAGGGAATGCGAAGAGTGACAAACTTTCCGTCGACGAACGCCTCCAGCGAATCGGAAAGATTGCCGGTGGCGAACGGCACGTTTTTCCCCAATCCGAAAATGTCGTGCTGATCCACCCAGGTGTAATAGCTCGCTTGGACACTGCCCGAGTCAGATACGTTGTCGAACTGCGGTCCCGGAAAGGGAAGGAGCGTCCAACCTTCGGGACAATGTTTGCCAGTCGCGGTCGGGCCGTTGAGCGGCCCTTTGCATTTGCGCCGGTCAAAGCTGGCGAGATGACCGCTCGCCAGCGGCACCCAGACAACGCCGTTGCGATCGATGTCCATGCCGCGCGGCCCGTAGCCGTTCACAACCGCCTTGGGCTCGTTCCACGGCACCTCGTAGATCTCCGCCAAAGCGGTCGCCGGCGGGTTGTCCCCGGGACTCACGCGAACGACAGCGCCGGGAAAGCTCAGCACCGAGCCCCAGATCGAACCATCCAGGGGGTTAAAACCGATGCCGTAATAGCCCGCCACGATTCGTTTATCTTTTGTCGGATCGACCGGCTGATCGGGCTCCACGTACTCGTCGCGCTTGCCGTTGCCGTTGGTGTCGAGGATGAATGCCGTCCAGCCTTGCGACTTCTGCTCGTCGCCGGTTTCATCGAACGTTTTCGTATTCAACCAGCCGAGTACGCCACTCGCAGCGCCGCCGCTGCTTAGCCAGAGCGTGTTATTGGCATCCTCGGCAAAAATCAGATGGTGCGTGCTGAAGCAGGTATCGATGAGCGTGAACTTTTTAGTTTTGGGATCGTACACGGCGAGATGGCGGCCGGCTCTTTCGATTGGAAAGAGCTTTGCTGATGGATGGTCCGATCCTTTTTTGCAAAAGGTCGGATTTTGCGGCGGACGAACTCTCGACGTGAGCCAGACCCGACCCTTCTCATCAAACATCGGGTTATGAACAGATGCCTGACTCTGCCACACCCGTTCCGTTCCCCAATAGGGCGACGGCGCGAGCATCAGTGTATTCGCCGTCGCGATGAACATCGTGTCGGGCGTATTCGAATCGCGCACCGGCGCTTTTGCTTCAGTGGCTTTGTGACGAGCCGGGTCGAGGATCGGGATAAAATCCGTGCTGTCCTCGGGAGAACCGTAGACCAATCCATTGGCATTGACAGTGGGATGGCGTTTGTCGCTGGCGATCTCGTCGTGCAGGTAAGCCTTGGGTGTCGCCCAGTCCCACAGCGTGATGACGACGTTGCGCTCGACTCCTTGCGGCCGGGAAGGCTTCGACTTCGGTAATGCTCCGGCGGCGATGCGGTCGGTCCAATCGGCGAACAGCGCCAAAGCTCGTTTAGGCTCGACATCATTGAGATTGCGCATCATGACTTCACTTGCTTGTCCGGATAGGACGCGCCGCTGCCAGGCGTCCAGGGAGGATTTGAACTCGCCCAGCTCTTTAGGAATTACCCGCGTCGCCTTGTTGCCCAGTTGGTGACACGATATACAGCCGTGGGTTTTGATACCCGCCAACCAATGGCCCTGGCTGCTAGCCTTGCCCAGCGGAAATTCGCTCTTTTCCGGAACCTGCAGCATCGAGTACCAGTAAATGGCCGGATAGTACTCGGCGGCCGCGGCCGTGTTCGGTGCAACGACCGCCTGGAGGTTTAGAATCTTGCCGGGAGTGGCTCGAACTTTTGCTGAATCAACCAAGCCGTAGCCGCGCACCCAAACGTTGTAAATGGCTTTGGGCAAATCAGGAATGACGTAACGCCCTTGATCGTCGGTGACGACGATCTTGGCGTACTTCGTGGGCAGATCATTCGTCTCCGCGATCACCCAGGCACCCGCTTCGGGTCCATTGGCGCTCGTCACCACTCCGCCGATATCGTCGTTGTCGATCCGTACCGCGCCACGGCTTTGTTGGCTGCTCAGTCGCTCCGGCGAAGCGATCAGTAGCACGCCGAGGCTAACCACGATAGCGGTCCAATACCACAGTCTCGATGTCCTCATCTGCCGCTCCTTTCGTTTCTTCAGAATCCGACTGTGAGCGCCTTGTCCCAGCCGCCGAAGAGTATCGAACAAAGAAGCGCCGTGTCAATGTCAACTAACTAACTCATGGCCTTAAGTCGGGAGTTAGTTACCCTGAGCAACGCGAATGGTCTAGACTTGGGCCGAGGGATAGCGAGGGGTCATTCATCTTCGCGGCAGAATGTTCCTTTGGTTCGCGAGACGTTTCTGCCATCTCGCTGGAGACATCGAATTGGGCGAGCCTATTTGAGGGGACCATTGCGTTGTGAATCCAACTAGAGAGGACGGAGAAGATTATCGTTCTCTCCGGTCTGGTTAGTGATGAAGGATCTCGGAGAGGAAGTGAAAAGAATATGGGAGCGGCCCGACCATCTATACGAAGATGGATCGGGCCGCTCGAGGAACTACGCCTTATCGGCGGCGTAAGTCGTCTTTAAGTTCCTGCCGAGATGATTGCAGTTTGTCATGACTCTGTCGCAGATCTTTTTTGCTTTGATCTATTTTTTGTACGTCCTCGCGGATCTCACGGCGGTCCTGAGCGATTTCAGTTTTGCTCGAGCCGCGACGAACGTCCTTGCGCAGCTCCGCTCGATCTTTGTTTAGCTCGTCACGATTTTTCTGCAACTGCTCGCGGTCTTCCCGAACGTCTTTGCGCGCCTCGCGAACATCCCGAATGTCCCCGCGAATTTCGCTTCGGCTGGAATATCGCGGACTGTCAAAGATGTCATGTCGAAAGCGGCGATCGTTCAGCTCGCCGTAGCTCCATCGTCGGTCATTGGCGATCAGATAGGCGCCCCGCGGAACCTGCCGGCTCAGAACTCGGCAAGGGCCCGGCGCCGGCTGATGCCCCGGCGGTCTGCCTGGAAACCAAATACGACAGCTACCCGGCGGCGGTATGTGACCTGGGGGAATATGAAAGCCGTAGTCATCTTTCGCCATCGCGGGGGCTGATGGTGCCAACAGAGTCCCAGCAAGAAACCCCGCTAAAATGGTGGTTTTGACAATTTTCATACGAACGAACCTCCTTAGGATGAACAGGTCTAATCACTAGCCAAGTAGAGCAACCGCTATGCCATCATTCTAAGAAGTCTGAATCGTTGGTTTTCGCCGCTCTCTGGGCCGAAGGCTGGCGATTGTCGAGGAAAAAATTACGCGTCAACCGCGAAAATGTTTCTTCGCGCGGAAAACGGGTGCGATGAAGACTCGGCCATCGCTAATGTATTTCCGGGCTGGCTTGGTAACCTCTTGCCCAAATACGAAACAAAAGCGCGCGCCTAAACAGGCTTGGGCGGGGTCCGTCCTTAGCGGCTTTCTCTTTCGCGCGATGAATCGTCGATGTGTTGAACGCCGAGCGTAAAACCGATCGATGAACACAAATTTGGACACTACATTTGTCCGCTTTGCCGGTCGCGACAACTATCGAATGCCGGCGGCCCTCAGATATTGCAGATCGACGAAACGCTCCGCCGGTGGGACCGGCGTCGGGACGACGCCCGCTTCGACCATCAACGCAAGCACTTGGCTGATTGATTTGATACTCAATTCACCCCGCTTAGGTAGAACGTTCTTCTCGGGCTCCATGTAAGGTGCGAAAATCTCCGTCGCGATCTCCTCGGGGACCTTCAACAAAGCCTTGACGACACTCGTGACCTCGGCGCGGTTTTTCGGGTTGTTCATGAATTCGCAAGCGGCGGCGAAAGCGTGGACGAAGTGTCGGAGAGTTTCCTTATAGCTTCGCTCGTCGGGAGATTGTAAGAACAATTCACATGAGGCCTAACTTGCCGCTTTCAATTTGGTCCTCCCCACCAATTGCCCGCCCTCAGTTTCCAGATCGAGTCGCAGCTCCGCGTGTGACCGGATGTTGGTGAACGCGCAGCTCGTCCAGAGTCGAAAACCTTCTTCCCGCCCTCCCACGACGTTGTAAAAAGGCGAAGCACACACTAATTTTCCGTTCTCATACCAGCGGTGTTGCAGCTTTTCCCTGAGCCCCAGAGGCGCCTTGATCGCTGTGAGGCTGTAGAGCAACACCGGTCCGACTTTGGGTAATTCGCTCAGCGGAGACACCATCTGCAATGCCTCTCGTTCAAAGTCGGTTCCAAATTCGGCGCCCGCCAAACGCAAAGGCGCCGGCGGTATGAAGGGACGTCCCAGTTCAACCTGAACTAGGATCAAAAAGCCGATTCCGAGGACGCGCGCTAAGCGGCGGCCTACTGCCTCCGCAGCCGGATAACCCAGAGTCAAAAAACCCGCAAATGCCAATACGCCGCTAATCCGCGTCGTCTGAGTGTTACTGACGCTCCAAAGGATCGGCAGCATGACGTTGATCAAAGCGAAAAGATTGAACGCGAAGAAAGCCGCTGCCAAGCCGCGCCTCACGGACAGGTGCCGGTCGTAAATCAAGTCGAGAGTGGATAATAACGCAGACAGTCCTACCAGTATTACAAAGACGACATTGAGTGAACTAGGCGTCGTGCTGGCATAATAGATCGGCAAAACAAAGAACAGCATTTGTTGATAAAAATTCTTGTTGAAAAAATTGACCAGGAGTCGAAGCCGAGACGCCCATCGCGGTGACAGACGGAGATGGTTGAGAAGCTTCGGAAGCAGCAGACTGGATAACCAAATGAAACTAATGTGGAACACAGCGACGCGCACGTAAGCAAAATTCCGTTTTCCTAACCACATGACACCGACGCCCAGTATCAGCGCGTAAAGGCTATGCAACCACCAGAGCTTTTCTTGATGACGGCGGCACCAACCAATCAACGGAAGTCGGGAAATTGTCCTGCGCTTGTCAATCGGAACGTTGGTCTCTGACATATTGGGATGCGCGAAGCTATTTCCTGACTGCTCTCAGAGTAAAGCTAGAAGCGCTATTCAATTTAAAGCAAGCCTGCATGGAATTGTCGATGGTCCAGAATTGACAACCCTGGCCGAGCTGCAATAGTTTAGGCGAATAGATTTCCGCGAAGGGAGAAATACCATGGAGTTCGTCAGCTTGAAGCAAAAGATCGATGAGGCGAGCAAGGAGAAGGTTAGAAACGTTCATCTCTTCGGAACCGACAATTTTCGCTCATGGATGCTCTACTTCGAGCCGGGTGATGGCACGCCGATGCACTATCATCAGTCCGCAGAGACTTTCTTGGTCATCGACGGCAAATGCTCGGTAAAGGGAATCAAGGGCGATGAGCGGATCATTGAGAAAAACGACATCGTCTTTTTACCCGCAAAAGAATATTACCAGCTCGTAAGCGTTGGCGCCGACCCATTGATCCTTTTCGGTAATCGCTCCGAGCCTTTCGGCGTCCGCCCGGTGCGAGCGGCCGAAGAAGGCTCCACGTGACGGTCCGCAAATATCTGGCCGTTATCGAACAATAGCTAATGCTAAAGTCATGCCGCGATTTGGTCGCGCCACGGGATATCACCAGATCTTCGCTTCATGGGTTGCTTAGTCTCTCTCTGAACTGAACAAAAAGATTTCGCGGCCTGTCAAGAGTGGCCGTCGAAAACAGCCGCAATATTTTGCGCAGCCGCGTTGTGTAGGATCTATCGGAACCACGTCGCCGGGAAAATCCTCCAACTCGACGCTATCAATTTTCGCTCCTCTTACCGAGATAAAATTAATTTAATCATATGGCCGAAACTTACTGATATTGTGTCGCTTTGTCATTACAGGAAGAAAAGAAATTTCACCGGATGCTGGCATGCGTCTTGCGCCCACAATCACTGAGTGCAACTGCCGGCTCGCACATAGAAAATCGAAAAAAGGGAGGAGAATCGTGAAATTGAGACCATCATTGTTCGCGGCAGTAATCATAAATGGATCGATTGGTTTGGCACTGAGTTCCGCGCCTGCGGAAATGGGGCCACGGGACAGATACGAATTACAGACTGACCGATATCCAACCAAGATCGAGGACGATCAGAGTTTGGCACCCGGTGTCCCGGGAGTGACGGAAGAAAATAACACGGCAATGTCCAAGGAGGACACACTCGCAGTGGAAGAGGCGTTGGCGGCTAACGGCTTTGACCCGGGAGTTGTCGACGGTTTCATGGACAACGATACGCGTGCGGCTATTCGCGAGTTTCAGAAAGATAATGACCTAGTGATCACGGGTGCCGTCGATAAGAACACGGCACAACTTCTAGGCATCGCGGCAAGCGAATCCTCGAGTTAAACGTCCACTGAACTAGCAGCAGCGCGAAAGCAACGATAGGCCGTGACGGCATTGCGCTCGGCGGGAGGGACCCGAGGGTCTGACTAAATCGGCAATTTCATAAGAACGCAGAGTTGCCGAGTCAGACCCCGGTGATCCCTTTCAGTTTTGTAACCGGAATCCGGCGGTTGCCTTTCCGAGAAGTAGCCGAGCGATTCATTCAGACCATTCCGTCAATTTGGCATCACCCAAAAGAAAATCAGATAAAATAAAACCCAGGCTAACAAAAGTATCATCAAGGGCCTCCCTTTGACGCCCCACCAATCCAACAGTCTGAGCCCGTAGTGGCAGAATAGAGTAACCGAGACAAAGCGAATCAGCCGCCCCGGGATGCTTATCAAAAAACAACCAAAAACTGATGCCCGCGTCGGCTGCCTGGGCGGCGTAAAGTTTGTAAGGCGTGCCGCTCACGGGTCCAAACAGTATTGCCCATGCCCCGCGGTCGATTAGCTCCGTGCGCACGCGGCCTATCATATCGGTGCTAACCGCAGGGATCCTTTCCATTACGGCGAGCGCGCTCGAATGATCATGCGCGCCCCAAAAATAGCCGATCGATCCCCCTATCAACGCACCCATCAGAGCGTAAAGACAGGCTCTCAACCCCGCACGGAGATCGTCTCGGCCGGCAATACTCAACCATAAATCCGGGACGATGAAAAAAAATATTGCCTCAGAAAATCCCCACAGGGCTGAAATCAGGTTGACTCCCATACACTATCACCGATCGCCGGAGACTCTCTCGTACTCCTATGCTTGAAAGTTTTTGCAGCTCGCGCAAATGTTTCCGGCTAAAGACCCCGGATTCCGCTGCCTTACATCCGGCTACGAATGGACCGGTGCGCGGAGCGCACCCTACGTATACCTTCGTGTCCTTCGTGCGCTTGGTGGTGAAGGATTGCTCTCTTTTGGTTGCGGTTTTGCCGCGCTAGCTAGGGGTCATCGGGCCAACCCTGGACCAAGGATCTCAAAGGCGATAAGGCATTATTGCGCCGGTGCGATATATCTGAAATCCTACGGGTTAGCCTGGCGAACCCGGGACAATTGGTGACAAACGCCTGGACCGCCGGCCATGAGGCTTTGACGAGCCATGGATATTGGTTTTGAAACCATTGGCAATGCCACACTCATCTGCCACGACAAAGTGCCGATGCTGGTTACCGATCCGTGGATCACAGGGTCTGCCTACTTTGGCAGCTGGACACGCTCTCACGAGATACCGGCCGAGCAGCTGAAAAGCATCAAGCGCTGCAAATTTGTCTGGATTTCCCATGGCCACCACGACCACTTGAGCGATGATTCCATTACATTACTTAAGGAAAAGAAATTCTTGCTTCCCGATCATGTCGGAAACCGCATCTTCGATAGTCTCAAGAGTCAAGGCTTTGACGTTGCTATTTTAAAAAGCCGCGAATGGATCAGCCTTTCCGACCGAATCCGCATTTTGTCTGTCGCCAAGACGGTATCCTTCTCGTCGATTTAAACGGCACCCTGATCGTCAACTAAAACGACGCCAGCGACTGCGGCTGGAGGCGCTTTGTTCGCAAGATTGTTCGCGCTTACGATGTGTCATTTTTGCTCAAGCTAACCGGCTACGGCGATGCCGAGATGATTCACTTCTTCGACGAGAACGGCCGGTTCGTAGCGCCACCGGCCGCTAAGAAAGAGCCGGTGGGTAGACAGATCTCACACTTAACCGCACAGTATGGAGCGAAATATTTCGTGCCTTTTAGCTCGATGCATCGGTACCAACGCGCCGACAGTATTTGGGCCAATGAATACACCACGACACTCGAAGACTATCGCAACGGATTTGATTCGACTCATTGTGAGCTGCTCCCCGCGTTTATAAGATATGACTGTTCGACGGAATCTCTTGAGCCTATCGATCCGCCCCAAACGTCGCTACAGGTGTTTGCGCCCGGGCAATTCGGCGATGACTGGTCCGAGCCGTTGAGCACGGATGACAAAGCAAAAATAGCAACCTATTTTCAAAGCTTCGACCATGTCAAGAATCGCTTTGGTTTTGTTCGTATAACCGTCGGCGGCAAGACTCACACAATCGACATGAACGCCCAGGTGCGCGATCGAGGTATTACCTTTGAAGCGCCGCGCCATTCGCTCATGCTGGCCATTGAACAGGAGATATTCGACGACATGTTGATTGGTAATTTCATGAAAACGACGTTGCATGGAGCTCATGGCAAACGCCCGCTCTATCCGGATTTTACACCTTTCGTTGCGAAGTACGGAGACAACGGCAGGGCGAAAAATTATCAAGAGCTTGAAGCGTATTTTGCCGAATATCGAAAGCGCTCACCCATCGATTACTTTTACAAACAATTCGAGAACCGTTCCGTTGGTATCATCCGGCGTTTGATGCCTCTCGACTCACGGGCGTACACTCTGGCAAGAAAAATATACTACCGCGTCAAAGAAATCTGAGGAGACGGGGGGACTCCTATGAAGACGGCTTGGATGATCGGCCTCACCATGCTTCTTTGCTGTGCCCCGGCCCAAGCAGTCGATAAACTCAGGATCGGTTTTCCGGATCTCGCGGCGCAATTCGTTCCGCTGCCTTTGGGAGAAAAGCGGGGCTTCTTCAAAGAGGAAGGACTGCAGGCAGAGTTCATTCGCATAAGGCCGGCGATTTCCTCGGCGGCCTTGGTAAGCGGAGAAATCGACTATGACGCAGTGATTGGAAATGGCATCGGCGCAGCGATCCGAGGACTTCCCGTCAAGCTCGTCGCCTGTTACATGCCCGCCACGCCCATCGCTATCATCGCTCGGCCCGACATCAAATCGGTCCAGGATCTCAAAGGCAAGGCCATCGGGCTTAACACCTTCGGCGGCACCCTGGAATCCATCTCAAGATTGATCGCCAAACATTTCGGTCTCGACCCGGACAAGGACATAAAATTTCTCGCCACCGGTACCGTCGACTCGCGCTTCGCCGCCATGAAGCAAGGTTTGACTGCCGCCACTTTGGGCTCCGCACCGTTGGATTTTCTCGGCAAGAAATTAGGTTTCGTGGTCCTGGTGCGCGCCAACGAACTTTTCAGTTTTCCCGCTAGCGGTCTGGTTGCGAGCGTAAAGAAAATCAAAGAATCGCGCGATGAGCTAAAGCGTGTGATCAAAGCCGGTATCAAGGCGAACCGCTATATTCATCAAAATCGCGACGGCACCATTCAGGTGATGATGGAATTTCTGAAAATTGATAAAGAGCTGGCCGCAGCGACTTACGAAAGCGTCTCGAAGGCGTTCAACGACGACGGCAGCTTCCCCGAAAAGGGTCTCCGCCTGGCTATCGAGGAGGCCAAACGAATCGGTAAGGTCGACCGGGAAGTTTCAGTGAGCGAAGTAACGGATCTCTCGATTCTGAGAGAGGCACAAAAAGAGCTAGGCATTAGCGAGAGATAAATTCCGCGCAGCATCGTTTCTTACGTCGCACGTACCCATCTGTCAGTGTCGTCGAATTTTATGGTCGTCCTGCCCGTAGCATCGGAGAGGCCCGCGATGATCTCCTCCTGTTCGTGCTTCGAATATCACTCATCCGCCCATTGCGAGATTTCTTCTTTTTGATCACTCATCGCAAATGCGGCGATTGATGGTCAGACGGGACTCACCAAGCAGCGAAGTGGCATACATGAAACTCTCTGTCTTCACCCGTTCATGCCGACGGTATGGAAGGATAACGCCCTGCGCCGGGCGTGTAGTTACCGCTCAGCAACATTCCTCCGCCCGGCACCGGATTTTCGATCTTCAGAATATGATAGGTGAGCCACATTTCGGCAGCCAATGCCCAGACGACTTTGATCTTCAGATCGCGTTCAAGGTATTCGATGGCCGGTGCGGCGTCCCAACCGCCGCCGTTGATGTACACCGCGTCGACCGGCGGCATTTTCGCCAACGCCTGCTTGCAATGGCGGTAGACGTCTCTATAAGACACTTCATCCAAAGCCAGAAGCGAAGTCGTATAAAGCCCCGAGCTCTCGCCGGTCATGCTCAAACCCGGCATCAGCTCTGACTGAAAACCGAAACGCGAAAAATAGTCGACGATCGCCCGATTGAGTTCATTGCCGTAATAAGTCGCCACCGCCACTTTCCTTACGCCGAGTGCCTGCAAAGCGATCGCATGCGGTTCCATCGGCGTCACCACCGGCAGACCGATTTTCTCCGACAGATCAGCTGCCCACTGCCGTTCAAAATCCAGCCCCTTGAGCAAGAATGGCGGCGTGCCGCTGACCGATATAATGTCGCAACCGACTTCCTTCAACTGCACTGCTAGCGCTTCCGCCTTCTTGAAACCTTCGAGAAAACTTTCCCGCCTCTCGCTCCGAAACCCGATAAACGTCGGCACGATTTCGACGCCTTCCGGCGCGTGTTTGTACCAATAGGCAAACGACTTGCCGCGATGGGTCGGCTTGATCAAACCGATACGGGCGCGCCACGCCACCATTTCAGGAACCCTCCTTCAAGCCAGGTATGCAATCCTATTTTTTTCTCGGCACCACGGCCCAGGCTTCGATTTCGACGAGCATGTCCGGCAAGTCTATGCCCACTCCTCTGATCAATGTGGCCGGTCGCGGATGCGCCCGCAAATCAGGCTCGTTCTCCTCGAAGAACTTGTACATCTCGTCACGCATGTCGAAGACGTCCTCTCTTCGCTTGAGAAAATAACGGAACATCACGATGTTTTTTAACGTCGCGCCCATCTGTTCGAGGCTGGCCTTGATATCTTCGAGTGTCTGACGTGTCTGTTCCTTGATGCCGCCCACTACTTTGCCTTTTCCCGCCCGCTCCTGGTCGGGAGTTCTGCAAGGGCCATCTTCAAAGGGATCCCTTCCTGTAGAACCGGAAAGGAAAAGAATATCGACGTCACCTTTGGTTCTAAACCCCGTGGCCCAGTTCATCTTTTCCTTGTGGTATTTCGGCCAGAGCGTGCCCCAGTCATACTCGACTTTTTCTTGTTCTTGCAATTCGAACGCTTTTGAATTTATCGCCATGTCAGCAATCCTCCCTTCGGTCGGTAGATAGTTTATCGGCTTAACAAAGACTTGAGACCGGAACAACAATAAAAGATTCCCTAACGCACCCTCCGAGTTATCTTTACCCATTGAAACTGGAAATCATCGGATTGAAGCCGATCCTCTGTTCTTATCTCTCCGGCACCCTCCACGGTGGATGATTCTGGATTGCAGCGGCATTTCGCCTGCCCCTCAGGTCTCGCCGTCCGGTTTGTCCGTTTCTTCCGACGCGACAGTGGTCGCCCCCGTGGGATCGGACAGGCTTGCGATGATCTCGGCCGGGACGGCCTGCGCTTTGATTGCGCCACCTCGTTCGGGATCAGGAGCCGCCCAAACGCGCTTCTCGAAGCCGTCGAGGGCAAGCTTACCTTTTTTTGATATTCGGTGTCGCACCGTGAAGCTACTTCGTCCCCATTCGCTGACCTCGCTCTCCACAATAACCTCATCATCGAAGCGGCATGGGATGACGAAGCGCGCTCCAACTTCGACAATCGGCATGCCGACGATGCCGTACTTTTTTCTCATCGCCGAGGGCGTCAAGCCGGTGCGCTCGAATAGCCATCCGGTGCTGCTGTCGAAGATAAGAAGGTATTGCGGATAGAATACGATCCCGGCAGGATCGCATTGACCCCACTCGATGCGCAACGTGCGACAATTGACCAGCATGGTGTGACCTGCTTCTTTATTCTAACCCGATTCTGAAAAGAATTTACGGACCGAGCGAGCCGCTTTGAGCTCAGAGGCAAAACTATCGAACCATAACGCGCCGTGTCAAATTGAATTCGAACGACGGTTTGCACGCTTAATTTCAACACGTTGGCCAGAGTCACTTTGCAGGTAGCACACAGCGCCGGATATCACTGCGCAAGATATCGAAAGACTCCTCGGTTCGACATCTAACGATCTATGGGTGTGGCGTTACTTCGTAAGAAAGCTTCACGAGAGGATCATTTGTTATCCCGTCCGCGGCGCCACGAGGCACAACGGACGGGATTTGAATGAGCATTTTTCAGAGGCGATAAACTCGATCTAAGCGCTCTACCTGCGCTTCACTTCGCCAACGGATCCGGGCGCAGCTGGAACTTCACGACTTTGGGCTTTGCGCCCTTGCCGCCTTCCATATGGAATGGCGTGCGAGTGCCAGTGGTCGCCCACAAGCCTCTGCCTTTCCAGCCACCTTTCGGGTCATCGATCCTGCCATCCATCCACTTGGCATAGAAACCCAAAGGATACGGCACACGGACGTTGACGAACTTGCCATCCGCCAAGGCGAGTAAAGAATCATTAAGGTTGCCGGTGGCGATCGGGACGTCTTTGCCGAGACCGAAGGTGTCGAACTGATCGACCCAGGTGTAGTAACTCGCTTCCGCGCTACCCGGCTCTTTCAAACTCTCGAAGTTGGGCCCGGGGAGAGTGTGCAGCGTCCAGCCTTCGGGACAGTGTTTGCCAGTTGCGGTCGGGCCGTTGAGCACTTTGCACTTGCGCCGGTCGAAGCTCGCCAGATGGCCGCTCGAGAGCGAAGACCAGACGACCCCGTTGCGGTCGATGTCCATGCCGCGGATGCCGTAAGCGCCGGCATCGAGCGGCACCTCGTATAGTTCAGCTACCGCGGTCTCCGAAGGATTTGGACCGGGATTGAGGCGCACGATGGAGCCGGGAAATCCCAGCGAGGATCCCCACACTGAACCGTCCACCGGGCTCACGGCGACACCGTAGAAGGCCGCCGCGACGCGCTTGTCTTTCGTCGGATCGACAGGCTGATTGGGCTCAACCCATTCATCGCGTTTGCCGTTGCCGTTGGTGTCGACAATCAGCGGCGTCCAGCCTTGCGACTTCTGCTCGTCGCCGGTTTCTTCGAACATTTTCCTGTTCAGCCAGCCGACCACGCCGCTGGCGGCACCGCCGGCGCTGGTCCAAAGCGTGTGATTGGAATCCTCCCCGAAAACCAGATGGTGGGTTGAAAAGCAGGTGCTGATCAGCGTGAACTTTTTGGTTTTTGGATCGTACAGCGAAAGATGTCGGTTCGCGCTGTTGATGGGAAAAACTTTGGCCGACGGATGGTTCGAGCCCTTCTTGCAGAAATCCGGATTCTCCGGAGGACGAACCCGCGCCGTAAACCACACGCGCCCCTTTTCATCCATCATCGGATTATGCTGATTCGACTGGCTATGCCAGATCGGTTCCGCACCCCAATAAGGCGACGGCGTTAGCGGGTCCTTTTTCGCCGACGGCGTATTCGGATCGCGCACGGGGTGTTTGATCTCCCACGCTTTGTGATGTTTCGGGTCAAGCACCGGCACGAGATCCGTGCTCAACTCCGTCGAGCCGTAAATCGGCCCATTGGCATTGACCGTCGGATTGCGCTTGTCGGTGGAAATTTCGTCGTGGAGATAAGCCCTGGGATTACTCCAATCCCACACGTGAATGACAACGTTGCGCTCCACACCCTGGGGCCGCGACGGTTTCAACTTCGGCAATTCGCCGGCGGCGATGCGGTCCGTCCAATCACCGTAGAGAGCCAAGGCGCGTTTCGAATCGACTCTATCAATAGCATTCAGCATCGATGTCATGGCTTGGCCGGAAACGATGCGCCGCTGCCATGCATCGGCTGACGACTTGAATTCACCCAACTCTTTGGGGATCGTGCGCGTCGCCTTGTTGCCCAGTTGGTGGCAGGTATTGCAGCCATTGGTTTTTACGACATCGAGCCACTGAGCTTGGTGTTTTAGTTTCTCCGGCATGCCGTTGCCTTTGTCGCCGGTCCCGGGAAACTCGCTCTTGTCGGGAATCTTCAGCATCGAGTACCAGTAGATCGCGGGATAATATTGCGCCGCAGCGGCTTCGTTCGGCGCGACCACGGCCTTGAGATTTAGAGTCTTACCGGGACCCGCTTTTACTTTAGGGGAATCCACCAGACCATAACCGCGCACCCATATGTTGTAATTGGCCTTCGGCAGATCCGGCAGCAAGTAGCGTCCCTGATCGTCGGTAACGACAATCTTGGCGTACTTGGTCGGCAGATCGGTGGTCTCCGCGATGACCCAGACCCCGGCTTCGGGACCGTTGGCGCCCGTCACCACTCCGCCGATGTCGTCGTTGTCGATGCGTACCGCCGCGCTTTGCTGGCTAGCCAATTGGACCGGCGACACCGCCAAGAACGCGGCAATGCCGACAGTCGTCGCAGCTAAGCGCAACAATTTTGTTTTTATCATGACTTGATCCTTTCGACTGCGCCAACTTCAGGCGCGCGCCAGCGGACAGTAACTAACGGCGCAGTGAAGTGTCCACATGAACCCGCGCTCTCGGCTCGGAAAAAAAAATCCTTGACCAAAGCGAGCAACAATCGCTGAGCGGCGACCATAAACGGCGACAGGTCTTGGATAGCGCATAGCTGAAATCCAAGACCTGTCACTCTCAGCCGGTTGTATTCGTGCTTTATTTCGCCAACGGATCGGGCCGCAGCTGAAAATGCACGGCGACGGGCTTGGCGCCCTTGCCGCCTTCTTTTAGCCACGGCGCGCGGTCGCCGCTCGTGGTCCACAATCCACGGCCCTTCCATCCTGCCTTCGGATCGTCGATGCGCCCGTCAAAACCTTTGGCGTAAAAGCCTATCGGATAGGGCACGCGCAACACAATCATCTTGCCGTCTTTCATCGCGATCAGCCCGTCGTTCAAGTTACCCGTAGACATTGGCACGTCCTCGCCGAGACCGAACGTGTTGTGCTGATCGACCCAAGTGTAGTAGCTCGACTCCGCGCTATTATCACCGATTCCCTTGAATCCAGGGCCCGGATACTTGTGGAATGACCAGCCTTCAGGACAGTGATCACCGGTCGCCTTTGGGCCGTTGAGCGGTCCTTTGCACTTGCGCCTATCGAAACTGCCGAGGTGACCACTCGCGAGCGACACCCAGACGACGCCCTGGCGGTCGATGTCAGCGCCGCGAATACCGAAGCCCGGCATCGGCACGTTGTAGATCTCGGCGAGCGCCGTCTCCGACGGATTGGCTCCCGGGACGAGCCGTACGACGGCGCCGGGATTGCCTCTGAAGGAACCCCAGATCGAGCCGTCGACGGGACTCGGCATTACGGCGTAAAACCCCGCGACGATGCGCTTGTCCTTGGTCGGGTCCACCGGCTGATTGGGCTCGACGTACTCATCGCGCTTGCCGTTGCCGTTGGTGTCGAGAATGAGCGGTGTCCAGCCTTGCGATTTGGCAATATCACCCGTCTCGTCGAGCATCTTGGTGTTGACCCAGCCGACCACCGCGCCGCCGCCGCTCGTCCACAGCGTGTCATTGGCGTCGTAACCGAACTGCAAATGGTGCGTCTGGAAGCAGGTATCTACGTATGTGTACTGCCCGGTCTTGGGATCGAGCATCGTGAGCTGGCGGTTCGTCCGTTCCATCGGGAACAGCTTGGCCGACGGATGGTCGGAGCCCTTCTTGCAGAAGTCGGGGTTGTTGGGGCCGCGTAACGCCGCCGCGAACCACACTCGTCCCTTTCGGTCGATCATCGGATTATGGTTGTTGGCCTTGGTGTCCCAGATCTTCTCCGCGCCCCAGTAAGGCGACGGTTGCATGAGCTTGTCGCTTGCCGCATGGCCCGGCCCGAGCGCCTCCGGCGTATTAGCATCCCGTACCGGGGCTGTTAAGTTCCAGGTGGTGTGCTTTTTTGGATCGAGGACCGGGATGAGATCGGTGCTGTACTCCGGTGACCCAAACAAGGGGCCGTAGGCATTGACGGTCGGGTTGCGCCGATCCGAGGCGATCAGGTCGTGAAGGTAATGCTTGTCGTCGAGCCAATCCCAGGTGGTGACGACGATGTTACGCTCGATCCCTTGGGGCCGAGCGGGCTTGGTATGTGGTAGCTCGCCCTTGGCGATACGATCGGTCCAGTCCGCATAGTAGCGGATGGGTGCGCCGCCGAGCTCTTTGACGAGCGTGGTGAACATTTGTTCGCCGGATTGGCCGGACTGGATTCGACGGAACCATGCTTCCTCCGACGTGGCGAACTTGCCGAACGGGTGAGGTACATTCTTCGGGAACGTGCGCGTGGAAAGCTGGCCCAACTGATGGCAGCCGATGCAACCGTTATTCTTCATCGTGTTGAGCCACGCAGTCTGAGTTATTTTGTCTGGAATTTTTCCCTTGCCGCCGAACTCGCTCGGATCCGGAATTTTGAGCATGGAATACCAATAGATCGCCGGATAGTATTGCGCCGCGGCCGTGTCGTTCGGCGCCACCACCGCTTTTAAGTCAAGATTTTTCCCCGGTGCGGCCTTTACTTTGGGCGAATCAACTAGCCCGTAACCGCGCACCCATACGCTGTAATTGGCTTTCGGTAGATCGGGAATCACGTAGCGCCCTTGATCGTCGGTGACCACCATCTTTGCAAATCGAGTGGGCAAGTCGTTGGTTTCTGCGATCACCCAGACGCCCGCTTCCGGACCGTTCGCGCCCGTCACCACGCCGCCGATGTCGTCGTTGTCGATGCGCACCGCCGCGCCTTGGCTTTGTTGACTGCCTACCTGGACCGGCCGCATAGTCAATACGGCAGCGATACCGACTGTAGCAATGCCTAAGTACAACAGCTTTGTTGTCCTCATGTTCCGCTCCTTTGGTACTGAATTGTGAATGGATACCAGCTTGATCGCCGTGACACAGAAATGAGCCTACTTTAGCCAATGCATTTATACAATTACTGCTCGATGCTAGAACAAAGCCAAAGCCCGTTCAATTCAGCGGCTAGGTTAAGGCGACTGCCGCCCGATAGTGGTGATCTTCACCGTCGTTTCGCTGGCCGCATTCTTACCCGCAATGCGCCCTTGGACAGCGCATCGAGCCAGCCCGTGCAGACTGAATCCGCCGGCTGATTCGCCGCCGCAGTAAAGGCCTGAGATGATGGTGCCGGAAAAGTCTACCACCTGGCACTTCGCGTTGATTCTGAGGCCGGCGCGCGTGTCGTGGAGGACCGGTGTCGCCCAGGCGGCATGAAAAGGCGGCGTCTGGATCTTGTACTTAGGCGCAGGCTTGCCGAAATCCGGGTCCTTTCCGGCCTCCACATAGGCGTTGTAGTTGATCACGGTTTTTCCTATCGCATCCGCTGGCATCGGCTTGCGTGATACTTATTTTTGATGCCGTCCCTCGGCGGTCGAGGAGTACCATATCGTTTTGTATTCGCGCCAGATGATAGGGCAAAGAGAAATTCATGCCCCGGCCAGGGGCGACACTAACCCGGTCTCTTGAAAATTGTCAATGTAGTTTTTCGTCGCCTTTTAAACCGGGGATAGCGGTCGCTCTCGATTGTTATTCGTCCGAAAAATTCGCTTGACGCGCGAAAGTAGCTGGTGATACTCCTTGCCCAGCTTCCCTGCCGTTCTCCATTGGAAAGTCACTCACCCTAGCCGCAAGGAGGATTCATATGCCGAACTACAAATCACAGGCCTTCGCCATCGCCGCGATTACCCTATTATTCGCGTCGTCAGCGGAAATTGGCGCCAATGGCTCGCCGCCCTTCGCTTTGACCGGTCAGGTCAGCTCGCAGAAAGAAGGCCTGATGGAAGGTGTCGTGATCGGCGCCAAGAAGGACGGCTCGACTATCACCGTCAACGTCGTAAGCGGCGACAAGGGACGCTTCAACGTTCCCGCCGCCAAACTCGAGCCGGGCCGATACGCTCTCAAGATTCGCGCCGCGGGTTATGATCTCGATGGCCCGAAGACCGTGGATGTAGTCGCAGGAAAGGCCACGACGGCCAACCTCAAACTAAAGCCGACCGAGAATCTCTCCGCCCAGTTGAGCGACGCGGAATGGCTCCTGAGCATTCCGGGCACGGAGCAACAGAAAAATTTTCTCCTCGGCTGTAATGGCTGTCACACGATCGAGCGCATCGTGAAGGCCAACAAAGGCGCGGAAGAATGGGTCCAAGTGTTCCGCAGAATGTCGATGTACGCGCCCGGCAGTAGTCCGCTCAGGCCGCAGATGACCGTCGGCGGCGTACAGCGCGATCGCACCCGCGGCGTCGATCCGATGGCGATCGGCGAATGGCTAGCGAGCGTCAATGCCAGTTATAATTCCAAGCAGAGTTTTCCACTCAAAACCTTGCCGCGGCCCAAAGGCAGAGCCACCCGCACGATCATCACCGAGTATGACTTACCGAGAAGGTTGGCCATGCCGCACGATGTCGTCGTCGACTCCGATGGAACCGCATGGTACTCGGATTTCGGCGAGCAGTTCATCGGCAGGATCGATCCCAAGACGGGGAAGGTCACGGATTTCCCAATTCCCGAGCTGAAAAAAGGATGGCCCCTCGGCACCCTCGATCTGCAACTGGATAAGGAACAAAACCTCTGGGTGTCATTGATGTACCAGGGCGGGATCGCAAAGTTCGACCGCAAGACGGAAAAATTCCAGATCTATCCCGTTCCCAAGGAGTGGCAGGGAAATCACACGCAGCAATCGATGGTCAGTCCGTCAAATTCGCACGTCGACGGTAAAGTTTGGACCAATAACCAGGATACTCACGCGATTTACCGATTGGATATCGCGACCGGTCAGTATGAGAATCTTGGCGAATTTAAAATTCCCGGTGCAGATCGCTCGATCAACGCCTACGGCATCCCATCGGACAGCCAGAACAACCTTTACCTGCTTGAGTTTGGCGCGAATAACATTGGCCGGATTGACGCGAAGACGAAAGAGTTCAAGGTGTACTCGACCGTGACCCAGGGTTCAAGGCCGCGCCGCGGCAGATTCGACGCGCAAGACCGGCTCTGGTTCGCCGAATACGGCGCCAACGGCGTCGGCATGCTCGATCCCAAGACGGGACAGATTCAGGAATGGAAGCTACCGACTCCGTGGAGCGCTCCTTATCACGTCGTACCGGATAAGAACGGCGAAGTCTGGGCCGGGTCGATGTGGACCGATCGCGTCACGCGTCTCGATCCCAAAACCAGTCAATTCACCGATTATCTTCTCCCCAGGGAGACAAATATTCGACGCGTCTTTATCGACAATTCGACTTCGCCGGTCACTTTCTGGGTGGGCAGCAATCACGGCGCATCGGTGCTTAAACTGGAGCCTCTCGACTAACTTTCCTCTCAGTCAAACCACAATTCGAAGGCCCGACTCGAAAGAGCTCGGGCCTTTTTTGTTCAAGGATTAGTTACGCCTGCAGGATTCACAGGCTGCCGGAAACACCGACGGACCGCGAAGCACCGGTTCCTCAGCTACCTTCCGGAAGCTTCTCGAGCTTGAATTTCGTTTCCTCGATGCTTGTGAGGACTTCAGGTCAGTGAAACACATTTGTCGCACAGTGCTGCGAATTTTGTAACCCGGATGATCAAAAGGACACCGGTGGCTGTATTCCCAGAAGATAAAACCCCATTTATAGCCATGTTAGCCACCAGTGAGTCTTCGCTACGGAGAAGATTCCTTTGGCATATTGGTTGCAATCAACCCAACTCGACCATTGCCACCAATGATAAGATACCTCACCAACCGTCGATGCCCCAAGTGTCGGTGCAGCTTCATTGTGATGCTCCTGACGTTCAGTTCGAGGATACGCACGATCACTGGCTTCTGCGGTCATTGCGATCACTCCATCAAGTGGCAATTAATCCAGGGTAGAGCTTCGAGGAACCCAAACTGTAACGTTCGCAACCAAACTATTTCACGATCGTTTTGGCAAGCGACCAGGCAATAAATTAAAATTAGAGGTGCCAGCTCATGACTGAACCGGAACAAGTGTTGTGGATGTCTGTACTCACTCAAGCGTTGCAAGATCTTTCTGGGCCGGACCTTCTCGCGAAGCCGGCGCGCGCTTGGTTGTCCTCGAGCAATACGTCTCTTGGAAGCCTAATTTGGATCTGCGACCACCTCGGTTTAGATTCCGACGCCGTCCGGCAAAACGTGCTCAGACGGCCGGCATCAGAGCTACGCGGCTCGTTGAAAAATCGATCGCGCGCAGCGGAACAAGCGGCTTGATTCGCAAAAATAACGCCTGGAAACCTTTCCGCATCTGGCTATACCAAATTCCTCGATCCCGTTTGCATTTCTTCCGACCAGGACGAAGGTCTTTTCAGAGCCTGGCGCTAAACAAGAGCCGCGCAACCTCCGCGCGGCGGCTTGGATCGCCAGGCATCACGCGATCAAACAGCAGTAGGATTAATGTTCCTTTCGGGGATGGTTGAAATCCCTCGCCTTCAGGCGAACTGAATGTTCGTCATGCCGGCGAACGCCGGCATCCAGGTTTTCGGTTCACGATCAAAAACCGCCTGGATTCCGGCTGGAGTCTATGCTGAGCGCCGTCGAAGGGCCGGAATGACTGGGAGCAAGAGTCGACTTCCACTCGACGAATTCAGAACCTTCCACCTGCGCCCTGTGTCGATTCGTGGATCGCGTGGTCATCTATTCTTTTCCATGCGAAGCAAGAGACCCTCTTTCTGGATGTAGACGTGCTTGCAGTCACGTCGCTTGGCCAGCTCGCCGATTAAGCGCACCAGTGGCTGGTTCGCCCGTAAATATTCTTTCGGCGCTCCGGCGGCAAGCATCGCTTTGACCGCCGCTTCACCGGCGATGACGCGGAGCACCAATTCCTCGTCGGAAACGCCGGGCGCAGCGAATTTTTGCCGCACTTCCTCGAGCGTCAGGTCCGGAGGCGTCCACCCTTTCCATTCCGTGGCGCGGGGCCGGTTGAGAATTTTATCCCTGACGTTTGGATCCATTACCAGAGGAGCTTCTTTGCCCCAGTGTCCGAGGGCGTATTGGATAACCTGATCCGTCACTTCTTTGTAGCGCTCACCGGTTATAACGTTGATTGCCGCCTGGCTGCCGACGAATTGCGCCAGCGGCGTAACCATGATCGGATAACCGAACTCGGCGCGCACTCGGCCCGCCTCCTCCAACGTGTCCTGTAAACGATTTTCCATTCCCACCGAGCGCAGCTGGTGGCCCAAGTTGGAGATCATGCCGCCGGGAACTTGGTGGAGATACTGAGCATGATCGTATTCCCGTTGCGCGCCGATCGGATGACCTTCTCGTCTGGCGATGAAGGTGAAATGTTTTTCAACGGCTTTGATCGCGTCGAGATCGATCACCGGTGTGTACCCGAGCGCGCGCGCATTAGACGCAACGTTCAAAATTGAAGGCTGGGATGAACCGTTGGCGAGCGGCGGAATCGCCGTGTGCAGAATATCGACGCCGAGCTTGATCGCTTCGAGATAGTTGAACGGCGCCAGGCCATTGTTGCAGTGCGCATGAAACTCCAGCGGCACCTCGCCGATATTCTTCTTGATCAGTGGAATCAGCGCGCGAGTGCGCTCGTGCGTCAGTAGGCCTCCCACGTCTTTGAAACAAATGCGATAGGGCTTGATCGCCGCCGCTTCGCGCGCCTTTTGCGCATAGTAATTGTCGGTGTGGCGTGGCGAGACGGAATAAATGATGTTTATAACCACGTCCATGCCGAGCCTGCGCAACTCTTCGTTCTCGATTGCTGCCGCTTCGTAATCGTTCCATGGATCGGATGAGCGCGTGAGCGTGATGCCGTGAGCGACCATCCGCTCGATCATCAGCTTGCGCACCGAGCGTGGCACTTTTTCGAATCCGGAAGCCAGCCCGCCGTGATAGCGCAATCGCGTATTGCGAAATTTCTGCGTTCCGAGTCTGATCCAGTCGAAGGGATTTTCCTTGTGCTCACGCACGTATTTGATGAAACCGGCAAAGCCGAAAAACTCCATCGACTGGAAACCGCATCGATCCATCTGCTCGGCAATGGCGAGCATGGCTCCGGTTTTCATGCCTAGTGCCCAGAGGCTTAATTGTCCGTCGCGCAGCGTCGTATCGACGATCTGAATTTCGCTTTTGCTCGGCATCAATGCCAACTTGAGCTCATGACAACGTTGTCACTTACCGTGGCGCTCTTCCAGCGTTTGTATGACGGCGAACGCCAGTGCCACCGTCGTAACGTCGACTCGGTCGTCGAGCAGGAAATGGTCGCGGCCAAGTTCGGCAAGCGTCACCGCGTTGGGCGCGATCAGATCGGACAACAACGATAATCCATCATTAGGGCCGTAGGCGCGCAGTTGCGCGTAGCCGCCGCGGGCCAACATGGAAATGCTTCCTGTCAGCGGGATACCGATATAGTTCACGATCAGCACGTGTCCGGGGACATGGAAGCCATTAAAGCGCTGACGGCTTCGTGGCGTGCTGAGGCTTTCCACGCCCGAGACATCGACGCGGCCGACCAGTTCTTCCACTTGCAAGAGGCGGTTGTCCGCCAGCGGACTGCCGTGCAACGTTCCGGCAATATTCACCCAAGCCGCGACGCGACGAGAATCGTTCGGTCCCAGCCGTGTCAATGCTAAAGCAACTTCAGGTCCGGACTTGCTCACGCTGACCACGATCAGGCGACGACCGGTTTGTCCACGCGCGCGAATCGCCGCGGCGACCAGATCGGCGTTCGCTTCGATGGCACCATCTTCAACTGTTTCGACGAAATAATGGGCCAGCCCGACACGCCTCAACGCGGCACGCGGCAAGGCAAGATCGGCGCCGGTGATCGGATGCCGTCGATAGAGATAGCCGGGAACCAACACCACTTCGTAGTTGGCGGCCCCGACAGGCAAGCTAACGTCACCTTGGGAAAAACCTTTGCTGACAGTGTCGCGCACTCGGTTGAAGGCGACGCGAAATTCACGATTGCTGGAAATACGCGCGACACGATCGGCGAAAAACAAAGCCGCGAAATCGACCGAAAAATCGTCGCTCAGTCGTTTGAGACGGTCGCGATCAGGCAGCCCGTTAAGCGATTCGCTGGAAACCTGATCGATGCGCTCATCGACGGTGGAGTTACTGCGTTTGCCGGCGAGGTAGTCGGCAAGATAGTAACGCGCGACTTCGGAATCGACACGGGTCTCGATCGTCTGACCGCCCACGGTGCCGCGCACCGGTATGCCCGCGCACGCTGCCAGAAAGACGATGGCGATCAGCCAGACAATGGCCTGGGATAAAACAGAGATCATCTAAGCAAGTGTGTTTGTGCAGGTACACTTCGCGGATCGGCGGAATGGCTGCCGACGAGTTGCTCATCGCCATCCAAGATGCCGTCCAAATCACGATCCAGCGCGCTGCGAAAACCATCGCCCGGAGGCACGCAGGTGAAGGTAATCGGCTCACCGCTATTCCGGTAGCGGCCCAACAACGCGTCCAGATCGAGCGGCGTTTCGTCGCGTCGGTCCCCGTGAAATTTTCCACCGCGATACAACCAACCTCGCAGCGCTTGGCCTTGCCAACCTCTCGCCGTCAATTCGCAGTCGCCGGCTGAAGATCGATTCATTAGCAAATCGACTAACTGTCGCTCTTCTTGCTGGAGTTCGCCACCGATGGTCAATTGCTTGCCCACTGTGGGCGCCATGCCTGTGTCAAATGCCATGACGTAGTGGTGAAGTTGGCGGCGTATGATATCTTTTTCCTCTTCGCTCTTTCCGGGAAAAAGGAATCCGTCCATGCGTAGAAAGTTCGCAACGGTATCGAAGGTGCCGTCGTGGATCAGACCGAAACCGGATACCTGCGGGCCCGAGGTATTGAACCGCCCGATTTTGTCGTACACGTTGCGTAAGTGCGCAGCCTTCATGTCGCGTCCGACTTGGGTATGCTCGAAGTTGACCAGCCGGTTGGTACCCAAGGGAAGTTTGTGGCAGCCGACGCAATTTTCGATTCCCGCCGCCGAACGGAAGGGGCCGGTAAAGAAATTAAATCCCGCTTCTTGCTCCGCGTCCATGCGGCGATCAAGGCGTTGATTGGGATTGGGCGGGTAGCGCAAAGTCAGCACGAAGCGCGCAAACGCCTCCATCGAAGTGTCCGGGATCGGCCCAGACCGGCCGAGTAAATCGACAAACGCCGGGTTAAAATCTTTGAAGCTCGGCACGTCCTGTCCGGGAGCGTAAGCAATTCCAAAGCGATCGCCGCGCCAATGAAACGGCGCCGTGCCGGCCAATCCTCGTAAACTCTGGGTCACCATCGGACCTTTGAGCGGATGGAGAGCCTGCCGCGGTTCCAGAAGTCCGATGTTTCTCAGCGCAACGGGATAATCCATGCGTTGCCCAACGGGATCACCCAAGTCCCAAGCTAAGCCGTCCATGTCACCGAACACATGACAGGTCGCGCACGAAAGATCGCCGTAACGCGAAGTCAAAGCAGCATCATAGAAAAACGGCCTTCCTTGTTTCACCACGCCGGGCGTGGGGTCGTGACGCAGTGGTACAGTCGCGGTGGTCTGCCGTTTGTGCAAATCCACCACCGAGAGCGTCGCTTCCAGATGGTTCAAAACGTAGAGGCGCTGGCGGCGCGCATCGAGCGCGAGTCCCCCCGGACCAAAACCGACGGCGATGCGATCCACGACCTTGCCGGTTGGGTCGAGCACAGCCACTTTTCCTGAACCGAACACAGCGACGTAGGCTTCTCTGCCGTCAGGTTGAAATACCAAGTCCAGAGGTTGCGCCAGGCTGCGCCGACGTGACTCAGCCGCACCGGCGAGCGATGAATGATCGACATGTGGGTTGAGATTTACAGCCAGGACACGGTAACCACCGCCGGTGAGCGGAAGAATTCGAGTGACTCGGTTCTCGGCGAATTTACCCTGCAAACGAGATTCATGGGGAATGAAGTTGAAGGCTTCCGTATTCGAAACCCAAACCTCTCCACTCTCAGGTTGCACGGCTATGTTAAACAGTACGGTGCCAACGTTGCTGATGCTGTCGGCGACTCTCGGCTCGTCCGCGACGGCATCGATTACGAACAGGTCGTAATCCGGCAATTCAAAGGGAATAGCCGAGCTCCAATCTCGATCCGCAGAATCGCGCCAGCTGTCCTCGGCGCGCCTGACGATCGGACCTTGTTTCGGAACGGCTGAATACGGAACGTCGGTTATATAAACTTGTCGCGCCTGTCCCAGGCGTACCGCGGCTTCACCCGACACGGTGGTCGTGCCGTTGCCTGAAAGAAATACAGCGGCATACACGTAGCGACCATCGGTTGAAGCAGCAAGGGCGCGCGGTTTGGCGCCGAACAGCGTCAAAACTTTTGCCGGTGCCTGAGGACGAGCGCCGTCGAATATCCAAACCTGCGCTCGGCCGATTCCAGGAGTGAGAGTCTGATCGCGCTTTGCCGTCGCCACAAAAATCCGATCATGCTTCGGGCCTGCGATGACAATTCCTCTTGGCTCATCGCCAACCTGAAGAGTGTGAATAACGCGTGGTCGATTGGGATTACTAATATCAACGACACTGACTGAATCTGAGAGATGATTGACCACCCAGGCTTGATTGCCGCGAAGCGCGAGCGCGACCGGTCGCAAGCCGACTGCGGTCTCACCGATGGAACGCAGAGATTCGCCTTGCGCGTCGAAAATTTCCAAGCGATCGTCGGCGGTGTTGAGCGCGAATAGATATCGTCCATCCGCAGACAACATTAGCGGGCGAACGGGTTCGGTTTCGAAGTTCGTGAAGCCGTTTGAGCGAGACGATACGGGGGGTGGCGGCCGGACCGCAATTTCGGGCGTAGAGCTGCATGCCGACAGCAGTAACAGTGTCAGAGCCGTGAAAATGGAGAATATACCGCTCGTCGTGTCGGCGATCATCCCTGGTCAGCGTTATCATAGTTCTCCCGTTTTCGTCGAGCAGGATGAGCGTTCGTCGGCTCATCAAAAAAGCTAAAGCGGAGCAATTTCAGGCGGATTCGGTAAGGGCGCGGCAAAAGCGCGATTCGAGTTGGCTGTTAGACAATGAAAATAGAAAGAGTTACCGCCGAGTAATCAGCGATACGACCCGCTACTCGGTTTTTCTCGTTCGCCGCCTAACTCGCGTTTCACGGTGTCGTAGCGCTCTTGCCGCTGGTTGGAAGCCTTCAGCCAAAATTCATAGAGCTGCACGAGATTCCATTCTTCGGTGATTCGCTTGTTCGAGGCAGTTTCATATTCAAACGAAATCCGGTCGCGCCGTTTGCAGGCTTTCAGCAAGTGGCCCGATTTCGCGTCGACGTACTCGCCGACCATGCGCAGAATCTGAGCCAGCTTGCCAAAATTGGGGACACCCACCGAATCCTCGCTCCGCTTTGCTTTTCCCTCGCGCTCCAACCGAAGGATCCCTTCCGGAGTAAAAAGTATGCGCAAAACCTCAGACTTAGTTTTCGAGGCTTTGTCAGTCTTATCAATCCGACTGGTGAAACTCTGCCAAGCGTTTTGAAGCAACTGTTTTATATCCGCTGGCTTCGGTGGGCTCGCCGCATTGGCCGGGGTACGCGGCATTCCCAGTGCGATATAACCTTCGCCTTCGGCCTGCAAATCAAAATCCTCGACGTCAAGAGATTCCAAACCCTGGCCGACCGCACGGAGCTCTTGACCCAAGGACGCAGACGGCATGTTCTTTTCAACGAGTTTTTTATATTTCATGAGCCTCAAGCAACGCAAAAAATATACCTCCGCAACTTTGGGAGTTTGAGCGGAATCTTTTGCACTTCCCAACGCTTCTGGCTGGCCTTTGGCGTAACTAATCATTCGCCGTCGCGCACAAGTTCGTGCAGTCTAGCGGGCTGAGGCTGTCGTATGGCATCGGGCGGAGCGCCATCATCGCCGGCCCACCGTGACGTAGATATTCCTGGAACCCTTGCCTTCCCTCGTTGGTGGCGCCGCCTTTTGAGCTAAGAGTTGACGGTCTGTTTTACGATAGCGGCAATTCGTTCTAAGTAATCGAAGCTCACGTTAGGCTCGCACGGAAGCTCGATCAAGTCGGCCCAGATACGCTCAGCGTAGGAAAGGTAATCCCAAACACATTTGTCGAAATTGGACAAGAGGTGAATCGGTACATAACTCCCTTGAATTTCGTAACCGGCGCGGCCGAGGGCTTTGATCACACGTGCTGCCGAGTCGCGACGGTTTCGGTGGGGCAAAACGCGTGCGACCTGCGTTAAACACGCAGAGCCCGTCCGATGTGGAACCAGTTGTAATCCTTCCACGCTTCCGAGTAACTCGCGAAAGGCGTGGACGCGCGCCCGGCGGGCTGTGACGTTCGCACGCAAATTTTGTAAGAGACTTAACGCAACGGCGGAGTTGAGATTCGCCATTCGCTCTTTTCGGTATGGACTCGGCAATTCATCTGGATCGCGCGATTTCCTATCTGAAAATGCTGCCTGCACGGGCAGCGTCCAACGCCGCCAGCGTCGCCAAACGAGCGTCGACAAGAAATTCGTAAGCGTCGAAAATAATCGGGGCGGCGCCAATCCTGTCATGGAATGCTTGGTCGGAAGATTTTTTTGTGAGGAGATAACGGCACCGCCACCCAGACCGAAGCAAACCTTCTCACTGCCGAAGCTAAGAATGCCGGCGTCGCCGAAGCTGCCGACCGGTCGCCCATCGAGCGTCGCGCCCAATGCTTGCGCCGCGTCGTCGATGACGCGGACATTCTTACCGCAAACGAGCTCGATAATGGCGCTGATATCGGCGGGGTTACCAAACAAGTGCGGCACGATGATCGCCTTGGTCTTCTGAGTCAGTACGGCGCCGACAGTCTCAACGGTAAGATTTAGCTCCTCACCTGCGTCTGCTAGGACGGGCGTTGCGCCAAGCGCCAAAATGGGTGGGACGACGGCGCTGCAGCAAAAGGTCGGAATCACCACTTCATCACCTCGCCTGACGTCGCACGCGCGCAAGGCGATCTCGAGCGCCAAACTTCCCGAGCCACAGAGAGCCGCCTCTTTGACTCCAAGTCCCTCGATCACAAGGGATCTGAGATTGTGAAGATCCGCGCCATCGATGACGCTGCCCGAACAAAATGACTGGAGAATTCGTCGATAAGTCCCGCGGTTCCAGTAAGGCACGGCGAGCGGTACGCGATAAAAATGGCTGGTTAGGTTCACGACCTCCGACCTATATACGATCTTACTTTCTCCGGAAACTCGGACCGGCGGTCAGATCCCTTACCGCCATCCGCCTCATGAAACCCTCACAGCTGCACGAACGACGACATCCGTCTTGTACTTAACATCGAGAGTTATACAATTTAGTCAATAGCAAATGCACAAGCCTAGCTCGCATGGCGGTGTCAACTTCGTATTACAGATTGGAACACCACCTTGATTTTAGCCGGAGGAAAAATTCATGAGCACGATCTCCGATCCTAACGGCGACCTGATACAGCCACGGACAAAGCCATTTCGCGCCTGGATCATAGCCTCTTTGATTGTCCTATTTGCATTCGAAAATAGCGGTTGCAGCACCGCAAAGCCGCCGACCGAGATCTTGTCGAGGGCGGAAATGGATCTGCGCGCGGCGACTGAAGCCAGGGCCGACGAATTTGCTCCTATGGATTTACAGAGCGCCCGGGAAAAATTCGAGGGATCCAAGAAAGCCATAGCTGCCAAGAGATATGAAGACGCCCGGCGCCTCGCCGAAAGCGCTCAAGTAGAAGCCGAACTCGCAACCGCGAAGGCCGAAGCGGAGCTTACGCGCCGGGCCGCGGACGATCTCCGCAGACGGATTGACACTCTTCGAGCAGAAACCGAACGCGGCCCAATACCAGCTTCATCGCCGGCGTCTGTCAAGGAATAGTTTATGAAGCTCAACGTCTTTCTCGGCCGAAGAACCGTTAACACGGCGCTCTCGTTAATGGCTTTTTTGTCCATAGGATGCGGAGTGGTGCAAAATCCGGCCCTAGAGCGGGCGCGCGACGCCTATAACCGGGCCCGGCAAGATCGCGAAATCGCCGGGCGCGCTGGCGTGGCGCTGGACAGGGCGCGACTCACTCTGGAACAAGCCGAGCGCGTGTGGACGGAGGAGAAGGATGTCACAGAAGTGGAGCATCTCGCCTATCTCGCTGAGAAAAGAATCGAAATAGCGCGGGCGACCGCAAGACGTAGGTTGGCGGCAGATGACATCCAGCAACTCAATCCGCAGCGCGAATAAATTCTCTCCACATCTTTAGTCTATTCTCTCCATCTGTTCAGCAACACCGAAGTGATAGAGTTTGAAGAGTTCCAACGCATCGTCGGCTGCTTTTAACGCGCTCTTTTGATCGCGGACATATTTCGACAAAAGGGGCACGAACAGATCCCCGTGCTTCTCGTCCGCCACGGCGTGAGTCGCAAAGTTGGGCATCTCTTCCCATTTGTAACCGAACTCGCGAATCCATCTTAACCCGTCTCGACGCGACAAGCCCCCGCCCTGGTCCATCAAGCGGCGGTCGTCGTTTACCCATTCGGTCGCCATCATGGCGATGAGCCCGTCTTGCCAGGCGCCTTCCCTGGCGATCCACTTCCAAGCGTAGAAGGTCGCCAAACTGGTCCGCAATGGTTGGACGTTGGCGAAGTCGTCTCCGGTCAAACCGATTAGCGCCCCTTGGCGAACGAGCAGGTCATAATGACCTTTGGAGCTGTATTCATCTTCTACGAGCTCGTCGTACTCGTGTTCCATCAAGCGCCGGCGGATCTCCGGCGCGTCGCAATTGGCGATCAGATTCGCCCAGCAATCGCGGCGACAACTGACAAAGAGACTCAATTGCAATAGCGCAATGCGCGCCCGACTTGTGGTCATCTTCACGCTGAAATAGCGATCCATTTCCGGCGATGCCATGACTGCGCGCACGCGCGTGCCAATGGCTGATTCCCAATTAGAGGTCGAATTGTGCTCGGCCACCGCGCGCCTCATTCTCTGCCTGCGTCTTTCAATAAGAGATTGCTCGGCTGATCGGCGCCATTAAGTTTGATACCGCCGTCGTTCACAGCCTGTTGAATGCGCTGCCATTCGTCTCGATAACCTTGCGTGTGACCGCGAAAGTGCGGCATCACGTAGCGCGCGAACAGCTCGTAGGATCGGCGCAGCTTCTCAGTGCCAGCCCATTCGTGAGTGGTCAGCAAAAGACCGCCGAAGCCGCCGGTCTCGGCCTGCATGCGCTCGATTTGCGCGATGGCATCATCCGGCGTGCCGATGATCCAATCGCGCCGGTCGGCGCCGGAGCGCGGCGTGATCTCATGTCCGGGCTGCCCGGGATAGGATTCATACGGAGCCTTCAGCCCGATGGCAAAGAAATATTCCATATCGCGGCGAATGCTTTCTTCGACATCGCGCCACGCCTCTTCCCGGCTGTCGGCAAGATAAATGCAGGTCGCCAGTCGCCAATTATCCCGCGATGTTTTGACGCCGTTTTTCGCCGCGATTGCTTCGACTGTGTTCCATTGCTCGGCCTTCGTTTGATTATTTCTCTTGTTCTTTCCTGCCGGGGATAACAAAAGCATGCCGTATTTCCCGGCGAGCTCGAGACTGATCGGATTTCCCGACGATGCGATCGCCAGAGGTATACGCGGTTGCTGATAGGATCGGAGCTGGAGGCGCATCTGTTTGAACCGCCAAAATTGACCGTCGTAGTCGATCGGCTCGGGCGACTCCAGCAGACGCACGATGATATCCACCGACTCGGCCATCATCGGATGAAGTTTTTCATCAGGCAGGCCAAATAGTTTCTTGTCCGTAATCAAGTTGCACGGCCCGACGCCGAGAATCGTCCGCCCGCGTGTCAGGTGATCGAGAAACGCCATGCGCTCCGCGACTTCGAACGGATGATGAAATGGCAGGCTGAGCACCGACGTGCCAAGGCGAATCCGATGCGCGCCTGCCGATGCTTTCGCCAGAACCATTTCGGGCGCGGGCATGGTTTCCCAACCACCCGAGTGGTGTTCGCCGATGAAAAACTCGTCGAAATCGAGCTCATCAGCATAGCGGATAAACGCGATATCTCGGTCGAAAGCCAACGCCGGATTTTCCGTCGGATAGTGTAACGGCATCATGAAAATAGAAAACTTCATGGTCAGTCCCCCTCGCTCCCTACATTTACGAAGCCCCCTGCTCACACGCGCTTGGTCATCTTGACCACATTTACGACAGAACCCCGGCCCGGAGCAACAACCATCAAATCCGGCATTCCCGCATGCTTTTAGCGGTGGTTCGAACGGGCTCACCACAGGCGAGTACGGACTGGTGTCCCAAGACTTACGACCGTCGCCCGCAGGGAATCAGGAGTTCCTCGATGACTTCCATCAAGTTCTCTCACCGAATCTCGCTCTCGGGAAGCTTTTATGTCCCTTGCCTTCAGGCGAATCGAAGTTCGTCATGCCGGTGAAAACCGGCATCCAGGTTCGTTTGCGGTTCAATTTGAAAGACCGCCTGGATTCCGGCTGGAGTCTATCCTGAGCGCCGTCGAAGGGCCGGAATGACGGGAATAGGAATCGACTGCCACTCGACGAATTCAGAACGCTCGGCTTGCAGCCTAAAAGACGCTGCGGAAGATTTTTATTCCGAAAAAGGAAGAGAAATCTTCCTTTTCTTCGCTCTAGCAGGTTCCATCAAAACGCTTCTAAAAAAATTCTCCCGCTAATTCAGCGCATCGGTTTGCCGGCGGTCACTCGCCCGATATGGCGCGGTGCTTGCGTTGCGAAGCTCTGCGCTTCCGCGAACACAAACAAAAGGAGGATAGGTCATGAAACAATTCATTCATCTCGCCGCGATACTCGTCGCAGCCTTCGCGCTTCACATCTATGCGCGGGCGGAGGGAAATCTCCCGTCAAGCGTCGTAGGATAGGCTTAGTCTGGGAAAAACCCACAGTGGATACCATATGGTTATTGCGTTTCAGGCATGGCAAGAAAAGGAGAGCAAGGTCATGAGGTACAAAATTTGGTTCTCCGGATTCCTGTTCTGTGTGGAGCTTCTCGCTTTTGCCGCGCTCTCGTGCGCTGCGACCGGCTCTGAGAAAGTGAGGATCGGGTATCCTGCGTTCACCGGCGCCTATGCACCCCTTTGGATTGCGGTGGCAGAAGGTTTAGGCAGGAAATACGGCTTAGACCTCGAAGCGATCTACGCAGGCAGAACGAGCCCTCGTCTACTTTTGGAGAGCGGCGCGGCGCAATACACCGTGGCCACCGGATTCGGAACGGTCCAGTCCTACGCGCTCGGGATGAAGGACCACGTCATTATAGCGTCCTTCGCCAATACGACCGGCTTTTCTATTTATTCCAAGCCGCAAATAACCAAAGCTGCCGACCTGAGAGGGAAAGTCATCGGCACCGCGATTCCAGGGGATGTAACGAACAGCTTGGCGAGATATGTCCTCAAAAACAGGTTGAGCCTCGATACCACACGCGACGTGAAGATCGTACCCTTGGGAGAGCCTCCCAATGTCCTTCCAGCATTGGAGAAGGGCGTGGTCGATGCCGCCATGCTTGGAACTCCGGCGCGGTTGCTGGCAAGGAAGATGGGCTTTCGCGAATTGCTCGATCTTGATGAGCTTGGGGTTCTGATTCCTTACGTCGGGATCAACACCCTGAAAGCCACTGTCAAAAAAAGCCCGGACACAACCGGCAAGCTGGTTGCGGCCCTAACCGACGCCATTCGCGTGTTCAAAACCAACAAAGAGAAGAGCCTGCTCGTGATGAAGAAATACTTGAGAGGCGCGAGCGAAGAGATTCTCGGCGACACCTATGGTTATTTCAGCAGCAGGACTCAGAAGCTTCCATATCCTTCGATCGAAGCAATAAAAACAGCCTTGGACATGTTGTCCGATGAATACCCGCAAGCCAGGAGCATGGATCCGCACGAGGTGGCTGATCTCTCTTTCGTGACGCAAGTCGAAAGCGCTGGCTCCCGGTAGCTCCGTTTCTCAGTAAGAATAGCCAGTGCTCAATTCTTCGAAAACACAAAGCGCGTAGGAAAGAACCATGAGCACGAGATCGCCTGATTCAAACGAGAAGGGATCGATCTTCGCGTCCCGCGAGGTTGCCGAACAATGGCATCGTGGGAAAGTGTATCGTGCCGAGATCAGCGGCGCGGCAAACGAGATGATGCTCGATCTCGCCGATCTCCGCGCCGGAGATAGAGTTCTCGATGTGGCGGCCGGCACAGGGGACCAGACGCTTATGGCGGCCCAGCGCGTCGGACCAACCGGCTATGTGTTGGCCATTGATCTTTCTGCCAGCATGCTGAAGATCGCTGACGAGGCGCTGCGAAATGCCGGCCTCACCAACGTTGAGACGCGGGTCCTGGACGCTGAGAAGATCGACCTCGACCCAGACTCGTTCGACGCGGTCATATGCCGGATGGGTCTCATGTTGTTTTCCAATCCGGTCAAAGCGCTTATTGGGATGCGCCGCGTGGTGAAGCCCACGGGGAAGGTCGTCGCCGTTGTGTTGTCGATTGAGGAGAAAAATCAATATCTAGCGATTCCACTTGCGATCGTTCGCCGCCTGGGAAGGATACCGTCCCCAACGCAGGGGGATCGCGGGACGTTCGCGCTCGGCGGGCCGGGGGTGCTTGAAGACGCCTACAGGCGGGCCGGCTTCCTCGACGTAGCCGTCCATGCGGTTAGCATACGACGGCGTTTCCAGTCCGTCGCCGAAGCCGTACGTGCCATGAAGGACTTTTTTTCCCCGTTTTTTCTCCAGGAGCTCATGGCCAAGTTAGGTGATGCCGAGCGTGAATTGGCCTGGGCCGAAATCGAGTGGCAACTGGGTCAATTTAAAAGTCCGGACGGACTCGAGGTCCCCGGCGAGGCACTCATCGCGGTCGGCACCAAGTAGTCTGAGGGGATTGCTTGACGGCGCTGGTCGTTGGCAATAAAAAGAAGCAGTCTTTGAACACAATGCCGGCAAAACTCACCGCAAAAAAAGCATCTCGGAAATCAAAAACAAGAAAGCGACTCCCATCTCGTGAAGAGCCTATTTCCAAGCTAGAGCAGAAAGTCGAAATCCTGCGGCGGAAACTTAGCGAGGCTCTGGAGCAGCAAACCGCCACGAGCGAGATCTTGCGCGTGATCGCTAGCTCGCCAAGTGACCTCCAGCCCGTCCTGGACACAGTGGCTGAGAATGCGGCACGGCTCTGTGAGGCGAACGACGCTGTGATTCTTCGTGTCGAGGGTAGACTCGTGCGGCGCGTGGCGGGATATGGCTCATTGCCTGTCCCTGCACCCGCCCAGCCCGTGAGTCGAGGCAGGCCTGCCAGCCGTGCCGTAATCGACAGGCAAACGATTCACATCCATGATCTCGCTGCGGAGGTCGAAACCGAATTCCCGGAATCCAAAACTATGCAGCTACTTAGCGGCGCCCGGACTGTACTCTCCACACCGTTGCTGCGAGAAGGCGTTCCCATCGGGGCGATCTTCATTCGCCGGACGGAGGTTCGTCCTTTCACTGACAGCCAAATCAAGCTCCTTGAGACCTTCGCCGCCCAGGCCGTGATCGCCATCGAGAACGTGCGGCTATTCCAGGAGATCCAGGAGAAGAACGAGCAGCTCGAAGCAGCCAACCGTCACAAGTCGCAGTTTGTTGCCGGCGTGAGCCATGAGCTGCGCACGCCGCTCAACGCGATCATCGGCTTCTCCGATGTCCTGCTGGATCCTTCATTGGAGGTCACCGAAGAGAAGCGATCAAGGTTTCTCGCGCACATCTTGAACAGCGGCAAACATCTACTCGGCCTGATCAATGAGATCCTCGATCTCTCCAAGGTCGAAGCTGGACACCTGGAGCTGGAGCTTGAAAAGGCAGCGATCACCGATCTCCTCGAAGCGGCGGCGAGTACGCTGAAACCGCTGGCGGCCAAAAAGGCAATCGATCTTCGGATTGAAAGTGATGGGCATATTCCTCGGGTTTCGATGGATGCCGCCCGGATCAGGCAAGTTGTCTTGAACCTGGTCGGGAACGCCGTCAAATTCACCCCTGAAGGAGGGCAGGTTTGGCTACGGGCGCGCGCCGTGGATAAACTTGTGCGGATCGAAGTGGAAGATACCGGGCCCGGTATTCCAATCAAGGATCATGAACGGATATTCCTCGAGTTCGAACAGGCTAGGATCGGTGACGCCACGAGCAAGCCTGAAGGAACCGGATTGGGTTTGGCGCTGGCAAAAAAGCTTGTCGAGATGCACGGCGG
>DASYUV010000083.1:0-3676 GCA_036000865.1 Binatia bacterium
GCGAGGTCGAATTAGCCCAACACTCCAGTACTCCATCACTCCATCTCTGCGATTACTCCATTACTCCATCATCCCATTCTTAACCATGCACGGTACAATGAAAGCTGCCCGTCTGCATGGCTTCGAGCGCACCCACGGCGCCGGCGAAATTGTGCGCGTCGATGACGTGCCGATTCCCGATCTCGGCGCTGGTGAGGTGTTGATTCGTGTGCTGCGCGCCGGGCTCAATCACGGCGACCTGCACATGCGGGAAGACGCCGTGCAGTATAGCCCCGAGGTAAAGACGGTTCCGGATCTGCCGATGACCATCGGCCACGACGGTCTAGGCGAGATCGTCGAGGTCGGCCCGGATGTCGAAAACCTTCGCGTTGGCGACCGCGTCGTCGTGATCTGTTCGATTACCTGTGGCTTTTGCAAATACTGCCGGACTGAAAGACAGCACCTCTGTCAAACCAAGAAGACCATGGGATTTCTCACCAAGTGGGGCGAAGGACCGGCTTATCTCCGTCGCTACAAGGATGGACTGTGGGCCGAGTATTGCCGCGTGCCGGTGGGCAACCTGGTTCCTCTCCCGCGCGATGCCGACATCAACGAAATGTGCAAAGTGTCGCAGATCAACGTCGGCTATCGCGCCCTCAAACGGGCGCGTCTGCATAGCGGAGAAACCGTCCTGATCAACGGCGCTTCGGGGATTACCGGCATCGGCACCGTGTTATCCGCTTTGGCGATGGGCGCGCCACAAGTCATCGCGGTCGCGCGCAATCCGGCGCGCCTTGAGCGCGTGCGCGCCATCGATCCCAAGAGAATTGCGACTGTCGCTTTGGCGCGCGGCGAATCGATCACCGACAAAGTGAAAGAACTGACCAACGGTCAAGGCGCCAGCGTGCTCGCGGAATTGGCTCCCGGCGGCATTGAAACGACCATCGAATGCATCCGCAACTTGGAGCCCGGCGGCCGCGTCGCGCTTATCGCTCCCAACCCGGAGCCGCTCAATTTGCCGCTGCGCTATCTGATGATTCGCTCCATCGAATTCACCAGCGTCACCGGGCGCTTCGCCATGGACGTCGCGGAATTATTACAACTGGTGCGAAACGGCGTCATCGATACGCGCCATATCACGACGCGCTATTTCCCGTTGACTGCCGTCAACGACGCTCTCGACTACATAAAAACACGCGGCGACAGCGATCCTCTCTGGCCCATGTACGCGGCAGAGTAACTTCTCGGCTAAAAGTTGTCAGGCGGAATTGAAGTTGTCTTAAAGCCCGCAAGCGCTCCCTGGGGAAAGTGTTTGCCTTTTGTCAGCTGGCTTCTAATGCACAACTCATGACCCTCTCACCTTTGCCATGCTTTTGCCAAGTTGTCTTGCACGCCCGGCGGCACTGTAATACACTGACACCATGAAGACTTTAACGGTACGCTTGCCGGAGCCGCTCGTAGCCGAGATCGAAGAGGAATCGCGCGGCCGAAAGTGTTCGAAGTCCGACATCGTTCGCGAGCGCTTGCAGCGCGTCGCTCGACCCGCACGGCGTCGTTCCACGCCGCTTGAGGCGATCGTCGATCTTATCGGCTCGGTGGACGGCTTGCCGGCCGACCTGAGCGCACGAAAGAAGCGATACTTGAAAGCCACGGGCTATGGCCAGAAACGTGCTCGTTGATGCGGGCTTTTTAGTGGCTTTGCTTAGCCGCCGCGATTCCCACCACCCGTGGGCGGTAACGCAAGCGCCCGATCACAATCTACCCTGGCGCACCTGCGAAGCCGTTCTGTCCGAGGCCTTCCACCTTCTCGGCCCCCGCGGGGCGCCAGGACTCAGCGCACTGCTTCGCCGCCGCGCCCTGATCGCGGCTTTTGACCTGGACAACGACGTGGAGTCAGTACTCAAGCTATTGCAGAAATACGCAAACGTACCCATGAGCCTCGCCGATGCCTGCCTCGTGCGTATGACCGAAACGCTTTCGGATCCCATGATACTTACTACGGATTCCGACTTCCGCATCTACCGCCGCCATAGCCGGCAGGTTGTGCCCTGCGTGATGCCTTCGTGACGGTTGTTTTCCTTCGCTTTAAGACCGAGAGGCGGACTCAAGCAAATGTCCGGATACCGCGCGGCGGGGCAATACAGTATCCGGATCAACGACCAGTGGCGGATTTGTTTTGCATGGAAGGATGACGGTCCGCACGACGTGGAAATTGCAGATTATCATTGAGAGGTGACAACGATGAAAAAAAATGGAATGCGGCCGGTGCCGCCGGGTGAAATTCTTAATGAGGAATTTCTGAAGCCGCTTGGCATGACAGCAAACGCGCTCGCGAAGGCGATAGGGGTGCCGCCCAACCGGATCACGGCGATTCTGAAGGGCGAAAGAGGTATCACGGGGGACACGGCGATCCGCCTGGGAACGTTCTTCAAAACGTCGGCGGAATTCTGGATGAACCTGCAAATGACTTACGACCTGCGTAACGCTGAGAAGGCGCTGCCGGCCAGGGTGAGAAAGAGCATAGTGAATAATAGGGGCGCGCTGGCGTGATGCTGCTAAATGTCAAAAGTAAAGATGTAAAGATGCGACCCCGTAATCTCTTATCTATTGGAACGCGTCTTTCCAGCTCTAATCACATGTTCGACATTCACCACGATTGCTAATGCGAAATTGCCGGCGCTTATCATGTTTTCGCAATTGCGAAAACGTGAAGCATCTCGGACGGCATGAGCGGTGCGATCAACGGGGCGCCACGGATGTGGTTTTTACAAAGCCGGAAAGCGCGTCGAGAATTCTTCGTATCTCGCGCGGATGCTTCAGTCGATATCGCGCGTGTTTCCCTTCGGTCTCATAGCGGACCACCTCGGCAAGCCTCAAGGCGCCAAGGATATTGCTGGTGCGGGGTACGCTCCGACCGATAGCTCTTGCGATCTCGCCGGTGCTCATGTCTTTGCTGTTTGCCAACAACAGAACCACGGTAAACGCCACCGGGTTGCCGAGGAGGCGGCATAGCCGCGACTGCCTATAGCTCAGCTCTTCCACGGCAGCGACGCTTATCACGTTTTCGCAATTGCGAAAACGTGAAAGTATGGCCACGGTGTCGAACAGCACGGAGGTGTATAAGAGGTCCGCGAATGAATGCCGCGGCATGGAAGAACGCGCGTCTTACACGACGACTGTGTGAAATTGTCCCTGGTCGAAATTCCATTGCTTGCGCACCCGGGATAGGATTTGAACGGCGAAAGCTAAAGATCAACCCGGTAGTCGCGCGCGAATGTGCGCTTGGAAAACTTGGCTCCCAGTCATAACTGTTTTCAATCGGCGCAAGAAGATGTAAATGGGGGTGAAACACCGGCAATAGGAAAAAATCAGTGAAGCGCAGCACCAACAGAATTCTTACCACCCATGTCGGCAGCTTGCCTCGGCCGGTCGATCTTCTGGAGATGAACGATGCGAAGGCAAATGGTCGGCCCGTTGATCCATCGGCATGGACCGCGCGGGTAAAAACCGCGGTTTTGGAGGTCGTCCGCCTGCAACGAGAGTCCGGCGTGGATATCGTCAATGACGGAGAGCTTTCAAAGTCGAGCTGGTCGAGCTACGTGAACGAGCGTCTGAGTGGATTTGCCGAGAGTGTTTCCCGGGGACAAGGCTCCCTGGCGAAAGGCAGAGACAAAAGAGCGTTTCAAGAATTCTACGA
>DASYUV010000084.1:0-47298 GCA_036000865.1 Binatia bacterium
AACAGGACTCGGCAGCCTAGTTTCCGACACCCTTCCGCTGGATAGCCGCCCAAGATTTTTGATCTGGGCACTATTGACGGGAGCCTATGTCGCAGCGCTTCCTCATTGGCTATCGAGCGTGTTTCTGGCGTTCGACAGCGCTAGTCTGAGTAGCGGCTACACGAGTGGTCGCTTCGGAGCCATAATCAAAAAGTCTGGAATATGCGTGGGCAAAGATCCGCGACCATTTATAAGATATGTTGAAGACAACCATTGGGCGTCTCGTCGGCGGTGTTGCCTCGTCTAAGAGCTAACGCACCGCCTCGACGGCAATCGATTCCCAACGGTTGACCAGCCAAAGATCCGAGCCTTCGTTGCGCGTACGAAATTCTACCTCGCGAAAAAGGGGATCGGTCTTCTCGTCAACACGGTATTCGACAATCTGCTTGAATCCCGCCAGTTCGAGACTCTTCCGGAGCGTTGCCGGGTCGTAGAGGAACTGATGACCCCAGTCCCGCACTTGTCGGTTAAAGATATACGCACCGGTCACGGGGCTTTCCGGCCAGCCAGTCAATCGTAGCTTCGCAGCTATGAACCGCTGCGCGTCGGCATCCGGGTTCCCTATTAACAATTGAACGAATTTAGTGAGGTTCGGGGTTACGACGCGCAATTTTCCATCTGGTGCAAGTACGCGATAGCACTCCTTTAGCATTGCTACACCGCCTTCCCAGGGAACCGCCTGGATCATATGCTCGCTGAAAACATACTGGAAGGATCCATCTGGGAATGGATATCGTTTGGTAGCATCGAGATAGACCTCGTCACGTCTGGGTGCAATATCGGTATTCAACCACCCCGCCGGGTCGTTACCACCAGCTCCAAGTTGCAGCTTGCGAACCGAGTGTGATTCGAGATAGTCGCGAATGACTCTCGGGTCCCTGATCCGACGGCGATAAGAGTCGCTCGCTATCGTCCCGAGATCGCTTATGGCCAAGGAGGCAACACATGCGATCACGATCAACCACCAGAAACGGTTTGCTTTTGTGAATTTCATCGCTGGAGTTTAAGAGTGTCGCCGATAGGTTGCCATGTTAACAATCTGTTTACCTAATCAGTAACTAATCGCATCTAGGAACTAGCCGCTGAGAGACTTAAATCTTTTTTCCACTATTTGACAACCGCTTACTTATTTGTTTACGACGTTGGTAAATTAAATAGGGAGGCGAGATTAAAGAGTGATAGCTCGATCGTCCGGTGAATGGCAAGGATGTCTGCTAGGCTTTCTTGTCTGTACGCTAGTACTCACTCCCAACGCACACGGGACAGGGCCGCCGTTGCCGCTTGAACCATTCCTCTCTAAGAATACCCGACTCATGGTTTTTTCCCCGCATCCAGACGATGAGACTCTGGCAGCCGGAGGTCTTATCCAGCGAGTGCTCAGCCTTGGTGGAGCCGTCAAGGTCGTGTTTATGACCAGCGGCGACGGTTTTCCTGAAGGGGTGGAAAAAGAAAATCATATTGCCCGTCCCACCGCGGAGGATTATCGCAACTATGGAAAGACGCGCAAAAAGGAGGCGCGTCAGGCGCTTCGGATTCTGGGAATCAAAAAGCAGGATGTAGTTTTTTTGAACTTTCCCGATGGTGGGCTTCCCAATCTCCTGCGCCAGCATTGGCTTGATAGATTCCCATATTTTCGATCTCCTTATACTTTGGAAGATCATCCGCAAGCAGATGACACAGTGCTACCGAATATAGAGTTTAACGGAGAGGACGTAAAACGAGAGATCGAAAAATTGCTGGTAGATTTTCGTTCCACTCTCATCGTGCTTGCTGATTACAGGGATCGACACTCCGATCATTGCTCGACGTACTTTTTTGTTAGCGCCTCTTTAAAAGAATTTAGGAAGAAGCATCTCACTCTTGATCCCTACATCCTCACTTACTTAGTTCACTTTCGCCAGTGGCCTGTTGGTAGCGGGGCAGGCACTGGGCACCGACTAAACCCTCCCGAGGATTTTTCTGAGGAAGAAACCGACTGGATCTCATTCGCACTATCCGACGCGGAATTAGCGAAGAAACGAAAAAGCTTGATGGAATACCATACCCAAATGCTGGTCATGGGGCGATATCTCATGAGCTTTGCTAGGGCCAACGAGCTTTTCCTCATGGATCAAAAAAGGGCGAACAAAGAGCGGGCGAAAACACGATGCTTGAATTTAAATAAGTGAGCATTCGAGATTTGGGCTAAACATGAGAAAAGGGAGCACTGAGAATATCGGTATTCTAATCGACGAGATGTTTTAGGGCAATGCGAATCGGCCATTCGGCATTCGGGCTACCAATAATTCGGTGAAGGGCGACTCAAGTAGTTGCAACTCTCTTGGCCGTGACGCGTCTTGAGCAATTGCCACGTGCCGACGATGATCATCGCAACGCTAAACCACTGAGCTTCGGTCAAACCCAGAGTAAGGACTGGATTCACCCGGGAGAATTCGACGACCAGGCGCGCTAAGCCTGCGAGCGCAAGATAGAGCCAAAACATAGTGCAGGCGCATATCTCAAGGTCCAAGGCAAAAAAATAGACGAGTGGCTTAGCTCGGTCTATTTGTTGATACACAAGCTCGCGCGGGACGATGGCCGAACTGGAAGCATCTGAAGAGATCCGGTCCCGCGCACCTCCGGACCGGAGGTGAAAAGAATCGTATCGTTCGATGACGATTATCCAGCCATCGCAACCGCTTCGTCGTGCACAGCAAAGCGTCGAGCCAACTCAGGCACAGCCGTTACTTCCACGATGGAGGCGGGCCCGTTCCCATTGGCCCGCACCAGAAGCTGGCGAGCATGGAAGGGTCGCAGTGTCGCGCGATGGCCCACACTGAATACTGTCGTTCCCGCGAGCCGTTCGCGTACCAATCGATAAAGCCGCGCCTCCGTATTTTCGTCAACCGCTGAGGTTGCCTCGTCGAGAAACAGCCAATCGGGTTTCTGGACCAGCGCCCGAGCGAAGGCGATGCGCTGCTGCTCACCCGGGGAGAGTTGGAGCGCCCAATGGCCAACCTCGTTGAGTCGCCCGGCTAGGTAACTAAGTCCCACGGCCTCCAGAGCTTCGCGCAGTGTCGGGTCATTCACACCGTCCACCGGCATCGGATAACTCACGACTTCCCGGAGCGTGCCGATCGGTAGATAGGGCTTCTGCGGCAGAAAGAGGACCTGGGTGCCGCGCGGTCCCCGAATTTCGCCGCTCCCAAACGGCCAGATTCCGGCGATGGCGCGGAAGAGCGTACTCTTACCCGAACCCGAGGCTCCCCCCAGGAGAACTGTGTCTCCCCGCAAGAGCGAGAGATTCACATTCGCGATGAGCGGCCGACCATCGGGTAGACAGAGATCCACACGCTCAACTGTCAGATGCGTAGTGTTTGCGTCGGCGCGCCGGACGCCGCCGCCACTCGCCGCCTGGATGCGCACGCGCTCAAGCGCCCGCTCGAAACCGGAGAGCCGCTCAACCACCGAGCACCATTCAGCAATCACCCTATACGAGTCGATAAAAAAGCTAAGCGAAGCCTGTACCTGGCTAAAGGCGCCGATGGTCTGTATGAGCCCTCCAAGTGCCAGTTCGCCGCGGAAGTAGCGGGGCGCCGCGACGAGCGACGGGAAGATCCAAGCCGCTTGTTGGTAGCCCGAAGTGAAGTAGGTCAGCCGCTTCTGCCGGCGCATGATGTCCCACCAGTTCATCACCACCGCCTCGAACCGTTCCCGAAAACCACGGAGTTCGTCCGCCTCGCCCCGGTAGAGCGCGACTCCCTCGGTGTTCTCCCGGAAGCGTACCAGGCCGAACCGGAAGTCGGCTTCACAACGCTGCTTGTCGTAGTTTAGCCGCACGAGCGGACGGCCAATCCAGTGGGTGAGCCAAGTGCCGCCGATCGCGTATAAGATCGCCGCCCATACCATGTAGCCGGGCAGCATAATGGAGAACCACCCGCCAACAGGAACGCTGAGCGCTCCGGAGAGCGCCCACAGGATCGCCACAAAGGCAACCAAAGTTACCAGCGCGCGCAAACCTCCAATGACAAGCGTGAGGGTATGAGAAATGAGCAGATGAACGTCTTCAGCGATGCGCTGATCGGGATTGTCCGTCTCACCCGCCACGAGCTGCATCCGATAATAGGCGCCGTCGGTCAGCCAAGCGCGAAGATATCGCTCGGTAAGCCAGCGCCGCCAGCGGATCTCCAGCATCTGGTTGAGATAAAGCTGATAAACAGCGAAAACGATTGTCAGGCCTACAAGCCAGGAAAGACCGATCAGCTGCCGGAAAAAGACAGTATGGTTCTTATCCTGCAGAGCGGTGTAGAAGGCGTTGTTCCAGTGATTAAAAAGAACACTCATGTGAACCATCGCGAGAGTGAGCGCGATCACGACGATGAGCAGCCCCCAGGCCGCCCAGCGGTCCTCCGAGGACCAGTAGGGTCGGATCAAGTTCCATGCGGTCGGAAGCAGTTGGCGCAGGCGAGTTGTGGAAAGATCTTCCGTAGGATTGGGAGTGACCACACCATCATCGGCCGAACGGAGAACGCCCCCCACAGATCCCTGCCGATCGGCAATACTAGAATTCTTCTGTTCGCTTCCATTATTCAGTTGCCTGCGCACTAGTCACCTCCGTAGATTCCTTGTGTGTCACTTTTCCGTTTGGCGATTCGCCGATTTCTCGTAACAAGACCGCCAAAGTAGCTGCTCGTGCCTGCCTGTTGGAGACGACTGAGCCCGCTGTGATACACACGTCATCCCACAGAGGATTCGCACTAATGCCCACAGACTTTCGCCAATCGATTCCTTCGAGGAGCTTAAGTTTTTTTTGCCAATCGTGAGGATATTTCTCGAGCAACGTTCTTCCGACGCCTCCGAGTGCACGCAAAACGACCGCGTGAGTATTGATTTTCTCCTGACGGAGTTCGGAAGCACTCAGCTCGCCATGCTTAACTTTCTGCCAATCGTCGATGATTCTTGAGACCTCTGTCCAGTATTCGACAGCCCTCTTGAGAATTTCCGCGTAGACCGGTGATCCCTGTTCAGCGATTTTTTTACCCAGCAATTCTTCATTCGCTTCGTATAAAGCGGAAATGGTAAAAAGCTTAGGAGACCTGCGCGGAATCGTTACCTTCTCTTTATCCACCATGTCTCGGAATACGTCGACCTGCTCGACTAGCTCCATTGTGAGTGCGGAAAGGTTATCTCGACGATCATAAAGCATCCCTAGCGATTTTGAGGTCTGCTGCACGAACCGATTTAAATCCGAGAACATCTGCTGCAGCCGTTCCAAACTTTCCGTCTCAAAGAGAAGCACCGAAATTTTCTCCTTCCCAAGTGCAGGACTTTCCTTGAGTGCCGCGGCAATCGCCGCACAACGATGCTGGCCGTCGTTGATAATGAACTCAACGTTTTCGAGCTCCATCTCTAGAGTTCCAGCTTCGGCATTCTCTGCTGAAGGGACAAACTTTACAGGACACGAGTAGGATGCCGTGATCGACGAAAACAGATACCCGTCCTCATTTTCGACTATGTACCTCGTAATGTCTGGAACTCTTGCCTTGTTCAGAACTCTCTGCGCCCGGAGTTCCGGAGGGCAGTGTTCCCAATCGTTGAACTTGAACAAATGAGGAATCTCTGAAAGCGGAAGCAGTAGCGAATAGTACTGACGCCCACCCATGTTCCCCCTTATTACAGGAAAAGAAACTTTCATTTGGTACTCACACTTGTTGTCATCATTCCAGCTCTCGAACATTCAACCATGAGCTGGTCTTCTAACAGCCGAACAGCTCTTTGTCAATAGGCACCCAGCTGTATTATATATTTAGAAGAGCTTAAGCCCGGAAATATTACAGCTCTAAGGGCTATAACTAGGAGCTCAAGCGATCATCCTTGAGAGAGCTCAATTCAATCATAAGCTCTGGATTTATAAAAGATTATTTAAACGCTATCGTGCGACTACGCATCTGTTTGAAGGTAGAGGCGGGATGATAGATGAGGAAAATTTGCCCGGATTCCAAAGTGAAGAGGTTGTGGGGGTGAACAACCGACGCGACTGACGATGGAAACGTTTTCTAATGAAGGCTTTTCAAAGCGTAGACGAAGTCCAACGCAACGATCCTATCGGGGGTTATCGCCACTCCGATCGTCTTTGCGCCCAGCTTTTCATGCCAGATCTCAGCCCGGTATTGCCCCGCTGGTAGCTGCTCCATGACGAAATTTCCGTTCTGGTCGCTGACCGCAAAGTATGGCGTGTCGGTGACGACAATGACAGCGCTCATCCATGCGTGCAGCACATCACAGTCAATTCTGACGACGCCGATTTGGTCCAGCCGTTTCGTGACTTGTCGCCAAGTCGGCAGGCCGACGTTGAACAATGTCTCGTTACCGATACGCGCATGCACTGTGTGGAGGATCGGGTCGCTATTCTTGAGCAGCAATTCGCTGCCGACGGCACCGACCTGAAGGTGCGGCGCAAACGCACATTGCTTATTGTCGAGAACTAGTGGCATTGGCTGCGCTGCGGCATTTCGATCAAGAGGATGGAGCGTAAGAATCGCGTTCCGCAATCCGCCCTCTCGTCCGACGAGCAGGGTTTCATTCGGCACTCGCGAGCCGCAGAAGGATCGATTTTTGAACACCGGCAACGGCTTGGGCTTATCGTAGCTGCCACCAACGATCACTCTACCGCTCACCCTTGCCATCCCTTTCAGGGAAGATTACTTCTTTGCCTGCTGCCGAACGAGGATCGTCCTGCGCGAAACTCTCTTGCCAAAATGGCGGAAGCCCGATACCTAGAAGACACAACAAAACTTTCGCTAGCCGTGTTACCATCGTCAGCTTATCTGCTGTACCGTACCCATGCCTAATACTGGTAGCCTTGTCACCATGTGCGTTCTTTGTTAACAGTCGATATAGTAGGAATGATCCTCATCCGAACTCGCGTGCCTTTTTATATAACACTTCTGTATACAATTATGCTTTTGAACTGATTTCACGTGCGCGCTGTAATTCAAAGAGTCACCGAAGCGCGTGTAACTGTGGAACACGAGGTCGTTGGTCAGATCGGGCCAGGCCTCTGCATCCTACTGGGTGTCAGCAAAAAAGATGTCGAAGAGCATGCCAAGTCGCTCTCTAACAAAGTTAAGAACCTGCGAATTTTCCAGGACGATCAGGGCAAAATGAATCGATCTATTATCGACATCGGTGGCGAGGCGCTCGTGGTTTCGCAATTCACTCTCTGTGGGGATTGCCGTAAAGGTAACCGGCCGTCTTTTTCTGATGCCGCACCTGCCGCCGAAGCCGATAAGCTTTATCATTTCTTTACCCAAACGCTGCGCGATGCGGGCCTCAAGGTCGCGACCGGCTGCTTTCAAGCCCACATGAAAGTCTCACTCGTCAATGACGGACCCGTCACTTTTATTCTGGAAATCTAAACATGCAAGTCGTCTTGTTCGAACCCGAGATCCCGCCCAACACCGGGAGCGTCGCGCGACTGTGCGCCGCGACGCTTACGCCACTGCATCTGATTGAGCCATTGGGCTTCAAGATCGACGATAAGCATCTCAAGCGCGCCGGTCTTGACTATTGGGAGTTTGTCGATCTGCACGTTCACAAGTCGTGGGATGATTTTTTAACGACAGCAGCGCCGAAAAATCTACTGTTTTTTTCTAAACGGGCGGCCAAGTCGTACACCTCAACTCGCTATGATGAAAATGATTTTCTCGTATTCGGCCCGGAGACGCGGGGCTTACCACAGCGCCTGTTGGAGACAAACCAGAATCGTTTTTTTCGAATCCCCATGATGGCCATCGGGGTGCGCAGCTTAAATCTTTCCAACGCGGTTTCCATTGTTCTTTATGAAGCTCTTCGGCAACTGGGTAAAACATAATTTCGCCAGGGCCTTGACCGTAAAGGAGTTTATGATTATTTATCTGCAAACTTTTCTTGCTGAGGGGGTAGATATGAGGGTTAGGGCAACGAGCATTCGCCCGCGCATAGTTTTGTTCTTGTTCATAAGCTTATTTCTCGCTTCGACGTTAATCTCCCAGGGATTCGCCGCCGAAGCACAAAAAGCGGAAGCCTCGCCTCCTTCGAAGGAATCGTTCAATTTGATTCTGCCGTTCAAGGATCTCACCGTGGGTCAAGGACAAGAGACCACGATGGATGCCGAGGTAGTCAACCGAACGAAGGACCCGGTGGAAGTAAGTCTGACGATTGAAGGCATCCCCGCAGGATGGGACATCAATTTCAACTCCAGGTATCCGAGCTTTCCCGTGCGCTCTGTGATGGTACAAGGAGGCGATCAAAACTCGAACAAATCAACGACCCTTGAGTTCAAAGCCAAAATTCCGGAGAAGACAAAACCGGGAACCTACCCGATCAAGGTGACCGCCAAAGATACCAAGGGAGCAACTCAGTACGTCGAAACCATCAATTACCGCGTGACTTCCAAGAAGATTGAGACCGGCGGCATCAAGCTCACCAGCCAATACCCAGTGCTCACCACGGCTTCAGGACAGACCTTGAAATTTACCGTTGATCTCAAAAACGAGATCAACAAACCGCTCACCACTTCGCTAGTCGCGCAGCCGCCCCAGGGCTGGACAGTCCGTTTCAAGCCGCAGTTCGGCGACCAGCAAATTTCGTCGATTCAATTGAAAGAGAACGGCTCGGAAACGTTGAGCGTCGAGATCGATACTCCTGCGACCGCTGAGGCGAAAGAGTATCCGGTGACGATCCAAGCGCGCGCCGGGGGGTTCGAAACCTCAGCTAACATAAAAGTTTCGCTCAAAGGCACCCAGGACCTAAAGATGGGGTCACTGGCGGGGACACTCAACACCTCGGTGACCGCCGGCACAAAAACCCCGATCGACTTTGTGGTCGGCAATGCCGGCACCGCGCCGATCCGCAATCTCGGATTCGTCACTAAAAAGCCGAGCGACAAATGGACGGTTGAATTCAAGCCGGACAAGATCGATTCCTTGGGCCCGCAAGAAGTGAAGCAAATCAAGATGGAGATTCTGGCGCCGGACCGGACCATCGCCGGCGATTACCTATTGACGCTTACGGCGAACTCGCCAGAGACGAACAAATCTGTCGAATTCCGTGTCACGGTTTCGACGCCAACGATTTGGGGTTGGGTCGGATTCGGCATCGTGGGTCTAGTTGTGCTCGGCTTGGCGATTGTGTTTTTCCGTTTGGGTCGTAGATGAGCGCGGTCGTCGAAACCAAGGCGTTGACCAAGCGTTACCGCGAAAAACTCGCGGTGAACGCGCTCGATCTGACCGTCCAGGAAGGTGAGATCTTCGGTTTTCTCGGCCCCAATGGCGCTGGCAAAACAACCACGATCCTCATGCTCCTCGGGCTCACGGAGCCCACATCCGGCCAGGTTACCGTTTGCGGCCACAATCCCACCCTGGAATCACTTGAGGTGAAAAAACGTGTCGGCTACCTTCCGGAAAATCCGGGTTTTTACGATGACATGAGTGCGCGCGAAAACCTGCTATACATGGCGCGGCTCAATCGTATTCCCGAAGAGGAAGGCCGCCGGCGCACGGTTCAGGTGCTGGACCAAGTCGGTCTTGCTGAAGACGGCCAGCGATTGGTCCGGGAATATTCACGCGGCATGAAGCAGCGCCTGGGGATCGCCGAGGTCCTGGTTAAAAAACCCACGGCGATCATTCTCGACGAACCGACTCTCGGCATCGACCCCGACGGTGCCATCAAGATTCTTGAATTGATCGAGAATTTAAACCGCGAGCATAATTTGACCGTCATGCTCTCGTCGCACCAATTGCAGCAAGTCCAGCAAGTTTGTAGTCGCGTCGGCATTATCGTCAAAGGCAAGCTGATCGTCCAGGGGGCGATGGACGCGCTTGGCAAATCGATTTTGAAAGGCCGCGAATGGAACTTCCTGGTCGAAGTCAGCGGCCCTGTCGAGGGTATGGATCGCGATCTAAAAAATATCAAAGGCGTCGATGAAATCGAAAAGCGCAGCCACGGTTGGTTTATCCGCTGCACTGAAGACGTTCGCCACGAGGTGGTTTCGCTTGTCGACCGTAGAGGACTTCAGCTGCTCCAATTGCGCTCCGAAGACCCGACGCTGGAAGAGATCTATCTAAAATATTTCCGCGAGGCGTAAAAACATGAGCGTGGTGTTCTGGAAAGAATTGGCCGATCACTTTAGTAGCCGCCGTTTCATGATCCTCCTGATCATGATTGTTCTATCGGGCCTTTGGGCGACCTATGCCACCGGACAAGCGATCCGACAAAACACCGACACGGTGCCTTCGCAGTATGCTTTTTTGCTCCTGCTGACCTCGAGCGGCGAAACGCTTTTTTCCCTGACAACGTTTCTCGGATTCTTCGGTCCTTTGGTGGGGATTACGCTGGGATTCGATTCCATCAGCGGCGAGTATGCCCGTGGCACACTTAGCCGCGTGCTCTCGCAACCGATTTATCGTGATAGCCTGATTAATGGCAAGTTCCTTGCCGGTCTCACGACGGTCTCAGTATTATGGGGCTCCATCCTGCTTTTAGTCATCGGGCTCGGCATCACGCTTCTGGGTTTCCCCCCGAACGCCGAAGAGCTTTGGCGCATGTTGATATTTACCGCGGTGGGAGTGTTTTACTTGGGCTTTTGGCTGGCTCTTGCCATGCTGTTCTCCTTGTTGTTTCAGAAAACCGTGACCGCAGCTTTGGCGTCGATGGCGGTTTGGCTTTTCTTGTCTCTTTTCGTGTCGGTTATCAGCTCGGGAATAGCTGGATTGATCGTCCCCGACGCTTCGAGTCCCGAAGCGATCGCCCGGCGATCCGATGTAGAAAATATCATTGGTAGGATTTCTCCGAGCACGCTGTACTCGGAAACCGTCGGCATTTTGCTCAATCCAGCCGCTCGCGTTTTCGGCATGACGTTGCAAAGCCAGGCGGAAGGTATTCTTCCGACACCGCTGGCTCTTAATCAGAGTTTAAGCTTAATCTGGCCGCATATCACAACGATATTCGGTTTGGTGGCCGTCTGCTTCGGCATCTCCTATATCATCTTTATGCGTGCCGAGATCAGGGCATAAAGAATCCTCGGTCGAAGCATCCAGGATTTAACTCTCGCCGAACTTTTTCAATAAAAAGCTTGGCTCTTCCTTCGCCATTGTCGCAGTGTTGCCTCAATCGATGTAGTTTAGTATTTAATTGTTGATATATAAATAATTTCTGTTTACTATACGAAAAAATTCTTTGCTTGCTCAGTTTGATAGACGGAGGATGCATGGCATACCGCGATCTTCGACAATACGTTTCGACACTAGAAAGAAGCGGCAAACTCAAGCGCGTCACAAAAGAAGTCGACAAGGACTGGGAAATTGCGGCGGTGTGCCGTCAGCTTTTTAAGAAAATCCCGCCGCACAAACGACCGGCGCTGATCTTCGAAAACGTCAAAGGTTTCAAGATTCCCGTCGTCGCCGGCGTGCTGGGCGCCTCCAGGGAGATTTACGCCCTCGGTCTTCAAACCGAATCCGTGGAAGGCATCAACCGCAAGTGGGATTATGCGCTTGGAAATCCGATTGCGCCGCGCATGGTCAAAGACGGCCCGTGCAAGGAGAACATTCTACATGGGAAAGATGTTGACATTACCAAACTCCCCGTGCCCACGTGGACCGTCGGCGAAGATCCCGGACCATTTTTCACCTCGCCTTATCTAATCACCAAAGATCCCGAAACCGGCGTTCGCAACGTCGGCACCTATCGAATGGAAGTAAAAGGCCCAAACAAGACCGGACTCCTAATCGGCAAACGCCAAGACATGGCATGGCACATTCTAAAGAACAATGCCCAGAACAAACCCACACCGGTCGCCGTGGTCATCGGTGCCGACCCATCGATAGGTTATGTATCGGTATCGAAAATGTCCGAAGCATTGGATGAGTTTGCCGTCGCGGGGGCGCTGCGCGGCGAGCCGGTCGATCTCGTTCCCTGCGAAACTATTCCGCTTGAAGTTCCGGCCACAGCGGAAATCGTTCTGGAGGGGGAGATCCCGCCAAACGCCGTCGAACCCGAAGGTCCGTTCGGCGAATACACGGGTTACATGGGGCCCGCTGGAAACGAGCCCTTCTTCAATATCAAGTGCATGACCTTTCGCCACAAGCCGCTCTATCAAGCCTTTATCAGTCAGATGCCGCCGTCGGAGTCGAGCTGCATCCGTGGCGTGGGCCGCGAGTGGCCGCTGTTTAAACATTTAAAAGATACCTTGCATATCCCGATCAAAGATCTGCGGCTCAAGGAAGCCGGTGGCAGCGGCGCCTATCTGGTCATTTCGCTCAAGAAGCAGTTTGATGGGCAGGTGCGTCAACTTATGTATGGTGCCTGGTCATTGCGCACCGGCTTTGGCAAGATCACCGTCGTTGTGGATGACGATATCGATGTATGGGACGATTTCGCCGTCGATTGGGCGCTCAGCTGGCATGTCCGACCCGACAAAGACATTTATATCGAGCGGGATGTTCAAGCCGTCGGTCTTGACCCTTCCCAGGCGCCCGCCGATGTCGTTCAGCATCATCCCAGCCGTTACGTCGGTTCCCGCATCGCGATCGACGCCACGAGAAAGCATAAATATCCGGCGATATCACTTCCGCCCAAAGAACACTTGGATCTCGTGGCGAGTCGCTGGCAGGAGTACGGAATAGAAGACTAACGTTCAAAACGTTCCAGCCGTTCAAGAAGTTCAAACCGTTCTAAGAGCAACTGAGAAAAACATCCGAGTCAACAGGTTGAACGATTTGGAACGGCTTGAACTATTTGAACGTTTAGGCTTTTGACCGCATCTTCTTCGCCGCCGCCATGATCGACTCGATGATTTTCTTATAGCCAGTGCAGCGGCAAAGGTTGCCATGCATGAAATGTTTTAGCTGTTCTTCTGTAGGATTTGGAATTTCGTCGAGTAAAGCTTTTGCTGCCAAGATCATACCCGGCGTACAAAACCCGCACTGAAAGCCGCCATGTTCAATGAACGCTTGCTGGAGAGGATGGAGCTTGCCATTTTCGGCGAGGCCTTCAATCGTTAATACCGACCGTCCGCGAACCTCGAAGGCGAGCGTTGTGCAGGCGCTCACCGGCCGGCCATCCACCAGCAGTGTACAAGCCCCGCAGACTTCAACATCGCAAGACCGCTTCACTCCGGTAAGTCCGAGTCGGTCTCGCACGACATCGAGCAGCAACTCGTGGGGTTCCACTTCGATCTCTTGGGAGCGTCCATTCAACGTGAACGACACTGGGATGAACTGCGCATCGTGTTGCCTTGACATCGCTTTGGACATGCCTGTCTCCGTATCCGTATCCGTCGCCGGCGTCAGCTCACCAGACTCTGAAAAGCGCGCTTCAACAGCACGCCCACGATATGTTCTTTATATTCTTGGGAGCCGTGCAGATCACTGATTGCTTCAGCCGCACGACCCGCGATGACACCCGCGGCGGGCAGATTTCGCATCGCCTCCTGGGTGCTTTTCCCATCGAGTAGAGCTTCGGCTTCGGCGACGCGTCGGGGAGCCGGCCCGGCACAGCCTACGGCGATCTTCGTGTCACTTATGCTTCCGGCGTTTACGGTCAGCGCCAGCGCGACCCCAACGCTCGGTCTCTCCAGATAGCCAAATTTCAAATATGCATTTCTGGAGTTCGTCGCCGGAGTCGGAATTCGGATTTCGGTGAGCACTTCATCGGATTGGAGTGAAGTTTCGTAGGCATCGACAAAGAAATCTTCCGCGGTGATCTCGCGTCTTGCAGACGACTTCTCGGCAACCATCTTTGCCCCCAAGGCTATCAACAGCGTGCCGGGGTCGGCGTGGGGCTCGCCAAAGCAAAGATTGCCACCGATGGTGCCAACTTGCCGGACTCGAACATTGGCGACATTTTGCTCGAGCCGCACCAATGACGGTAGTTTCTCTTGCAGCGCCGACGATGTTTCCAGCTGGCGATGCGTGCACAGCGCGCCAATACAAATGGTGCCGTTATCGATCGCAACCTCGCTGAGTCCTTTGACTCCTTTGACATTGATCAGCCGCTCATATCGAACCAATCCCTCTTTCATGGCTAACAGAAGCTCTGTACCACCGGCATAAACCTTTGCGCTGTCACCGAACCGGCCCAGCAGCTCGGACACTTGCGCCACACTCTCTGGCTCTTCTAAGCGGAACCTTCGTAGCATTTTACGAGTCTCCCTCGAGCTTCTGCTTTACGGCTTGAGCAAATTCGTCAAGCACCTGGTCGGCTTTGCGTTTGATGATGCCGTGGCCCAACGCCGCGAGCTTTCCTAGGATGTCCACGCCAGCGACAAAACCAAGAATGGTTTTATCATTTTGTGTGCGCAGGCTTACGTCAAGATCAACTTTCATGCGGCTGCCGATCTTGTTGTCGGCCCCCGAAGCTTGCGCTTTGATGCGGCTTAGCTCTTCCCGTTCGATAACTTCAATAATCGTGGGAAACTCCACTTTAAACGGACCGACTTTTTCTACCATTGTTGCGGCGTATCGCTTGCCCTCTTCGATGGTTTTCGCGTCTTTACAGCCCGGCACGCACGAGATGAAGCGATCGACGTCCCAGATGAACTGCCACACCTTTTCCCGCGGCGCGCTGATCTCGACTTCCTTTTGGAATTGCAAAGATGACTCTCCTAGTTAGGTTGCAATTTTTTGCTATCAGAAGCGTGCGAAACGCGCAAGCAAAATGCGCTGATTTCATTGCCCAGAGGTCAATGCGATCGCTGCGCCGTCGCAGTTTCCGAATTACCCGGGCAAAATAATAATGTGAAGATTGTGGTTCGCCGCGCTGAGTTGGTAGAGCTTATGCCGGGCCCGCAAAGTCGGTTACGTCTTTGAGCTCTTTGTTGAGGTAAGCCTTGAGTTTTTTCTTAACCCGTTCCTCGATTTGTCGAACCCGCTCTCGACTGATACCGTATTTTTCGCCGATTTCTCGAAGGGTCACCGGGTCCTCGGTTAGAAGCCTTTCTCGATAGATCACTAGCTCCTTATCTTTGAGATTTTTGGCAAATTGCTCCATTTTGAGCCGCAACAGCTCGCGATATTGGGCGTCAGCGAACTGTTCTTCCGGGGATTGCTTATTGTCCTGCAGAAAATTTAGCAGCGTCGCTTCATCGTCGTCGCCGATCGGTACGTCAACGGACAGATCGCGGCTGCCAAGCCGTTGCTCCATTTCGACAACTTCGTCTTCTTTGACGTGCAAACGCTGGGCAAGTAACTTGGGCCCTGGCGTCAATCCTTCAGCTTCGATCTTTTCTTTTTCCTTTTGCAGGTTGAAGAATAGTTTTCGTTGGGCTTGGGTGGTGCCGATCTTCACCATGCGCCAATCGTTCATGATATATCGGATCATGTACGCGCGGATCCACCACACGGCGTAGGACGGAAAACGAACGCCACGATAAGGATCGAAATTCTTCACGGCCTCCATGAGTCCCATGTTGCCTTCTTGGATAAGGTCAAGCAGGTTCTTGAAGGCCTTCTGATACTCTCGCGCAATCATCACGACCAACCGGAGATTCGACGTGACCAATTTGTATGCGGCTTTCACATCTCCATATTCTTTATACTGAACCGCGAGCCGATGCTCTTCATCGCGGCCAAGCAGCGGGAAGCGCCGGATTTCCGTGAGATAACGTTGGAGCGGATCGAACGGAACAAGAGCCTTGTCTCTCGCACCTCCCTCCGACGTTTCAGCGATTTTCCGGAGGTCAACCTCGGAATACGGAAAGTCTAGTTCGGTGTTTTTGTCGTCTTCGGCCATGAGCGGTTTTGAAATCCTCGCTACCAAAAGGCTGGTATCACGGGGGACTGGCGGGCCCTTCAAAATGATCGAATCTAGGAACTGCGCGCGATCAAAATCAGAAATGCAGGATCAAGCGCGAGCGGAAGCGTAACAGTCGTTAAGACTGATTTGAAACTTTTCTTACCTTGCCATCAGCTATTTCGCGAAGGGCCACCACAACTTCACGGTTATCAGATTCGATCAAAGGCTTGGCCCCTTTGAATAACTGTCTCGCTCGCTTCGACGCAAGCATAACCAATTCAAACCGGTTGGCAACCTTCTGGAGGCAATCTTCGACGGTAATGCGTGACATTAAAGGCTCCTCAGTAAGTGTGCGCCGATTCAATCAGATTTTTCTAGAGGAGTCAATGTCACGGCGTCGCCCAGAACGCCGCACAGCGGGACAGCACAACAAGCCCGCCGCGGAATCGGACAAAAGTGAATGGATCAGAGACTGCGATGAAACCGGAGATTCAACAGAATATTAGTATGTGGCTTTTAGTGCTCGATTTGTTTGCACGCCTTCGTTTTGGCAAATGCCATGTCGAGAGCAAGACCAGTGACGACTGCATGCCACGCTTCATCTTCGGAAATCCCGCGGCCTTTGATCGAACGCCAAAGGTAGATGATTTCCTCTTCCGTCACGCTTTCGAAAAGATCCTGATCATACTCTTTGTCTAAGATTGAATTCGTGTTCATTGGCATCATGTCTCAACCGCCTCTCACGTGTCGTTACATATTACTCAAGCAAGGTGGGTGCCACGCGCTTAACATACCGAAATTTCTGGTCTTCATTATTTTGCCCGCCGCCGCAATGTCAGTAATTTGGAGCAATCTTGTCGATACAGACGCCAAAAATGGCGGGGCAGGGAAGGAAATATCCTTCAAAAAGACCGGCCTAGTCGATCACCGCAATGGCCGAAATTTCGATCATACAATCAGGATTATACAAGCGATTTACTTCCACCAAAGTAATCGCCGGAAAGTATTTTCCGAACACTTCGCGATAGGCGATGCCCAATGGCTTTTTATTATCCCAATAGGCGGCCAAATTCGTGATATAAATCGTCAGTACCGCGTACTGGCTCGGACGCCCGCCGACGGCCTCTATTGCAGTTTTCAAATTCCGCATAACCTGCGCAAACTGTGCGACAAAATCTTCCTTACCAACGACTTCTCCTTGGTCATCGAAGGGTGCCTGGCCGGCGACGTGAACCAATTTTCCACCGGAAATCTTTGCGACGTGGGAATAACCGACCGGTGCTTCCAATCCTGTGGGGTTTACGAGCTCAAATGGCATTTCGATTATCTCCTATTTCATCAGTCGCTCCGGTGATTGCGGGACTCCAAAATTTGATAAAGCTCTTGATCTCCCCGACGATGTCGTCGGACGCTGACACGTAAGGCAAGATGACTCTTGTCGCTCCCGCTTCAGCGTATGGCTTGAGTTGCTCAATCACTTCCGCAACCGATGTAGCGGCGATCAGCGGCAATGAACTAAACATACGGTCCGTAACTAACCTGCGCGCCGCGTGGAATCCGTCGGATTTCCAAGCTGCCCGCATTGACTCAACTTCGGCTGCAAACCCCATGCGTCCCAACAGGTCACGGTAGTAATCCGCCAAGGCATAGTACGTAAGCGCGTGACTCAAGGCGTCCTGCGCGACTGCGTAGCTTCGCGCAATCGAGCAACGAATCTTGCAAATGATCTCCATCTTTCCAGGATCTTTACCTGCGTCCAGTGCGCCGGCTCTCACTTCTTCGGTGATGCGGCGAATCTCGGTCGGATTGGCCATATTGATCAAGACTCCGTCGGCGATCTTACCCGCCAATCGAGTCATCTTCGGACCAAATGCGGCTAGATAAACGGGGATCTTTCGACCGGAGGGTTTGAAAGCCATTTTGAAATTCCGCGCGGTAAAGTATTTGCCTTCAAAGTTGAGTTTCTCACCGCGCATCGCCGCGCAGACCATGTCAACATATTCCTGAACGCGACCAAGCGGATGGTCGAGAATCTGCCCGTGCCATTTGGCAATGGTCGGATTCGACGAGCCGATTCCAAGGAAAAAGCGGCCTGACGACAGCTCGTCCAAGCCAACAGCTTGGAGCGCCAGCGTCGCCGGTGTGCGGCCCAGGATATGATAGACAGCCGAGCCTATCTTTAGGCGAGTTGTGACCGCAGCGATACTGGCCAGCATCACCGTAGGATCTTTATTGTTGGCCTCTCCGCCCCAGGCGCAGTCGAACCCGTGTGTTTCAGCGAGCCGGGCGAGCTCTGGAATCGCGTCCATTGGCAACTGGGCTCCCGAGTTGAACTCAATATCGATTTTCATATCTTACGGTAAATTGGCCGGCGAATTTTAGTCGTAACTGGCGGGCAAATGGCGTTTGAGAATTTCTATCCCTGCGGTCTTTTCGACATGGCGGATGAAACGGTACTTATTCTCCACCTCATCGATCGGGTACGGCGGTACTTCAGTGCGCTCTGTGGAGACCTTAGCGCCGATGAAACATAATTCATGAGCGTTCAGTGCCACAGCGATGGCTGTTGCGAAGTCGTCGAGAGCATTTGCCCAAAGCGCATTCTTGATGCCCGCGGCCAGCGCAACGCTGACTAGATCCGTGCCGGCGCCAGTGGCGGTTTTTTTGCTGCCGGAAGCTTCGTAGACCTCGTTATCGAAAACAATATGGATGAGGTTTTTCGGCCGCATACGGGCAATCGTCGCGAGCGACGAAAGATTCATCAGCAAGGATCCATCGCCGTCCAGCGCTATCACCTTGCGATTGGGTAGGCCAAGCGCCATGCCAAGCGCGATCGAAGAACAAAGTCCAAGTGTACGCACGCGGAAATTACCGTCACCGGGCCTCAGATAATTCCATTCTAGAGTCATTGCCCCGGCGGAGCTCACAATCAACGCGTCGTTGGCCACCGCAGCAAGCGCCGTCAAACAGTCGAATCTCTTCATCGATATTACGCCACGATAGATTTAAGGGACTTGGATTGGCGGCATCGCACTAAGACAACTTGAGCGACGGACGCCGTCCAAGCACCTCCTTGGTTAACAGCAACGCCACTGGCCGCCTTGAATCGTCGGCTAAAATTTGTGCTCGCTTGATTAGCTCCGGCGCACCGCCGGTATCACGCATGACATAATAGCGAACACCGAGAGCCTGCAGCACCGGTTCCGTCATGCTGCCCGTGGTGCTGAAAGTCCGATCTCCGATATCGCCGGCGTAGTAGATCAAGAGTAATATGGGGATCTGGTATTGCAGCGAAGTGCTGACGATCGCATTAATGCTGTTGAAAAAACCGCCGTTTTGCATGATTGCCGCGCACTTCTTTCCCACCAAGTATGCGCCGGCGCAAATCCCGATTCCCTCTTCTTCCCGGCAAACAGGCACGTGAATGAAATCCCGATCTTCCTCAACCTCGCGCAGCAAGTCTGCAAGGTTTATATCAGGCAGCGTCGCGACGAAATTGATTCCTGCGCGCTTTAGTCCGTCAACAATCGTTTTCGCTGCTTCGGCCGAGTTCAATCGCTGCTCGCATCTGCTGTCATGGATCCGCTTAACATCAATATGCAGCTAGATCAAGGCGGATTTCTTTGTGCTCAGGCTTTTCCTTTCGGCAAAATCTTAGTATAAATGCTGCAAGAAAATTGATGAAAGAGAAAGGAGAATGACAGTGCTAAAATTGTATGATTTCAAATCCTCGCCCAACTGCCAGCGCGTCAAGGTCGTGTTGGCAGAGAAGAATTTGCCCTATGAGACCGTGCCCATTGATTTGCGTAAACAGGAGCAAAAGACACCGGAATATCTAAAGCTGAACCCGTACGGCAAAGTTCCGGTGCTGACCGATGACACCACGGTGCTTTATGAATCCTTAATTATCAATGAGTACCTGGAAGAAAAGTATCCCAATCCACCGCTGATGCCCAAGGACCTGGGCAGAAAAGCCAAGGCAAGGATCTTGGTCGATTACGGCATGGCTCATTTTGACAGCCCCTACCAAAAGCTCAGAATGGAGCTCACGAAGGATCCAAAGGAACAAAACCAGCAGGTGATCGATAGCGCAAAAGGCGACTTGAAGAAGCTTCTACAACGCTTTGAAAACGAGATCGGCGATCAACAGTATTTGGTGGGTGATTTCTCGTTGGTCGATGCCGACTTGATTCCCCGCTTCACCAGATTAGAAGGATTCGGTATCTTACCGGATCCATCGCTGCCCCGCCTCGGCAAGTACATGGAAAGAATGAAAGCGCGCCCATCGGTGAAAGCGATTCTCTAAGCTGTCGAACCTATCTCTCTTCGATCGTTCGGTCTTAAGATTCTATGGAGCTGCCGAAAAGCGGGTTTCTACTGACCGGCTTTTCGGCGCTCCTTCGTCCATTCATTCAACTGCTCGATAAAGGCTCGTTGCCAAAATACCACGGCGAGCTCGCGATCGTCGGTCTCAAGAATCGGGTCCAAGTACGCTGGGATCGCTTCGCTATCCCGCATGTTTTTGCCGCCAACGAACGTGATTTGTTTCTCGCCCAAGGATTTCTGCACGCGCAGGAGAGACTTTGGCAGATGGAAATGAGCCGGCGGCTCTTTAGCGGTCGGATGGCCGAGATCTTCGGCGACTTTTCGCTTCCATGGCGAGATTTGTCGACGCAATTTCGCGGACGCTCTTGCGCTGATTTCGATTACTTTCTCAGGCTTCTCGGTATCCGCGCGGCCGGCGTGGCTTCGCTTGATGTTCTTCCCGAACAAGATCAGCTCCGTTTGCGCGCCTATTGTGACGGTGTCAATCATTATATCGAGCAGTGCGCGCGCAAGTTACCCTGGGAATTTCGTTTGCTCCGTCACCAACCCGAACTGTGGCGCGCGGAAGATACGTTGACCATCGGCAAAGGTCTCGGCTTTTTGCTTTCGACAGCGCTTTTTACACGTCTCAATCTGATCGCCATTGCCGAACGGTTGAAAGACGAACCGGAGAAGCTCCGGACGCTCTACCCGTCCTACCCTGATAACGGCCCCACCATCACCCTTTCGATTAGGGATCAAATGAGCGGTCTTTGGCAATTCGCCAGCGGCGTGCTTGCGGCCACTGATTGGCATCCCGCCGGCAACGGCAGCAACAATTGGGCGATCGCGCCGAGCCGCTCGACCTCCGGCAGCGCGATTCTGTGCAACGATCCTCACCTCAGAATGACGCTACCGTCGATTTGGTATCTGATGCATTTGAAACACGATACCAGCACGGCCGAGCAAAGCGGCTACGAAGTTTGGGGCGCATCAATTCCGGGTATTCCCTACATTCAATTGGGTCACAACCGCTGCATTGCATGGGGTATGACCGCGGCCGTGTGCGACGATGTCGAGATCTATCGAGAGAAAGTACATCCTCTGGAGCCCGACTGCTACCTGGTTGGCTATAGGTGGCAGAAGTTTAAAACGCGTCGGGAATTGATCGGCATCAGGCGAGGGCGACAGCTCGAAAGAATAGTGCGGTGGAGCCGCCACGGTCCGGTCATCAGCGATTTTAACGGAGCGCAAAACAGCCGCGAAGTATTGTCGATCCGCTGGACAGCCCATGAGCCAAGCCGAGAATCGGTCGGCCTCTATGAAGTCAACCGCGCGCGCGACTGGCGGGAGTTCCAAGATGGTCTTCGCCATCACGGTTCGCCAAGTTTGAATTTCATTTACGCCGATCGCGGCGGCAATATCGGTTACACTCTTGCCGGAAAAATACCCCGGCGCGCCGAAGTCCCTTCGTTGCTTCCGGTGGAAGGCTGGAATGAACGGAATGACTGGAGCGATTATATTCCCTTTGAGGAACTGCCCCGTATCTATAACCCGCCAGATGGCGCCGTTGCGACGGCAAATAACCGTGTCGCGGATTCAGGCTATCCTTACCTATCCCATTTCTTTGAGCCGCCCCATCGTATCCGGCGCATTCGTCAGCTCTTGGGCGAACGGGAAAAATTCTCCGCCAACGAGATGGCAGCGATGCAGCTCGACAACGTTTCTCTCCATGCCATAGGCCTGATCGACCAACTCAAAACTGAACTAACTCAAATACCAAACGATTTCTCGACGGTCAAAACCGCCGCCGAGCGGCTGCTCTTTTGGGATGGTCGTTGTCGCGAAGCGAGCGTCGAGGCAGCGATCTTTCACGTGTTTCATCATCGGCTGTTGGTCAACCTGCTAAGCCCCACACTAGGGGAAGAACTTTTCACTGCCTACGTTGAGATTTTGAACCAATGTATCGTGCCGACTGATCGCATATTGAACGATCCAAACTCGGTTTGGTTCACTTACCGGTCGAGATACGAACTTGTCACCGTGTCGTTGCGTGAGGCCTGTCTTGAGCTTCAAGAAACCCTTGGTGGAAAGCTAGAGGAATGGCATTGGGGCAAAATTCACAAGTTGCATCTGAACCATGCGTTAGGACGCCTAGATTTCCTGAAGCCTCTGCTGAGCGTGGGGCCGATTTCAATGCCAGGTGACGGCATGACGATCAATCTCGGCTTTTATCGGCATTCGAACCCGTATGCTCAAACTGTCGGCGCTTCCTTGAGATTCATTATCGATCTGGGAAATTGGCAAGACTCCGGCTTCATACTTCCTTCCGGACAGTCCGGCCATCCGCTGTCAGTCCATTATGCGGATCAAACGGATTTTTGGCTCAATGGAAAAAGAATATCACTTTCTTCGGTACCTGGAGACGAAAACCTGGACAACACCGGCCTGATCCTTAAACCGGTTTAGCGTGGTATTGCGTTCGGGTGCGCTTGCAGCTAGAAACCTTACGGTAGCTCCCACGAGACGATGCAAATCGATGCCGATCAAATTGCTGATCGCTGACGACGAACGACTGTTTCGTCAGAGTCTAAAGATCCTGCTCGAGTCCGGCACGGACATTAGAGTCGTGGCCGACGCGGCAAACGGCCAGGAAGCGGTCACCGGCGCACGCGAGACCGAACCCGATTTGGCGTTGTTAGACGTCGATATGCCGAAGATGGATGGGATCAAAGCCGCCCGACTGATCGGCGCGGTTTCGCCAAGGACCAAAATTCTCATGCTCTCGGTCCATCATGAGGACGATAAAATTCGCGCGGCGATCCGCGCCGGCGCGATGGGCTATATTTTAAAGGATACGGATCGTTCCGATTTCATCAACATTATCCGGCAAGCTCATGCCGGCAAGACCTCGTCCTCGCCGTATCTTGCGCACCTTGCCCTAGAACAAACCTCGAACCGAAAAGCAGGTTCAAACCCTGTACGCATTAGCCAATTTGCCGACCGATTCGGCCTAACCGAGCTAGAGCTTAAGATCCTTCGCTTGGTTTCGGAGGGACTTAGCAACGAGGAGATAAGCGAGATTACTCGCCTCGCCCGCGAGACAATTAAAGGGCACTTAAAGTCACTTTTCCGCAAACTGGATGTCAAGAACCGGACTGAGGCAGCCGTCCTGGCAGTCCGCGAAGGGCTTGAATAACCCCATTGGGGGGCAACCCCAGCTCCCCGTTCTGGGGGATTGACAGTGCCGGGAATCTAAGGGATAAAGCAACAACTTTTGGAATAAGTTCTCCCGAAATGCGTCTAAATGAAAAGGAGAAAACCATGAAGACGAACCGAAAGATATTCTCGGTCCTCTCAGCAGCTTTCTCGTTTGTACTTGTGACCGCGGGATTCGCCCTGGCACTAGGGGTTGGCGACAAGGCGCCAGACTTCGAGCTCGACAGCACGAAGGGTGGCAAAGTAAAACTGAGCAGCCTCAAAGGCAAAAATGTTCTGATCAACTTCTACGTGCTCGACTTCAGCCCGACTTGAATCAAAGACTTGCAGGCGTCCGGTTCGGACAATTACTCCATGTTTCAAGCCGAAAACACCGAGGTCGTAGGCATCAGCGCCAACGCGCCTTTCTCGCAGAAAGCTTTTGCGGATTTCGCTAAAATTAATTACCCGTTGCTGAGCGATCGGGAGGGCAAGGTGATGCAGTCCTATGGCGTCTATGACGAACCGAGACGAATCGCCAAACGCTCCTACGTAATCATCGACAAAGAGGGGGTGATCCGTTATTTGGACATACGTCCGAGCAATTCCGAAAAGGATCTGCTGTCGACGGAGCAATTGTTAGACGGAGTCAAGAAGGTGAACAGAGGCGGTTGAGATTATTTTAGTGAAGACGAATGGGAGGGATTATGCGACTCAAAACCAATCTTGTATCTTCGTTGCTGGGTCTCAGCTTACTCGTTGCTTGCGCTACGCAAGGATCTCCGCCGACCCAAGTTAACCGTGGGGCTCTCACGAACACCGCTGGCATGACCTTGTACACATTTGATAAGGACCCACCTGGCAAGAGTGCCTGCAATGACAAATGTGCCGTCAACTGGCCACCATTGATGGCTAAGGCTGGGGATACCGGCACCGGGGATTACACCATAATCACCCGTGACGATGGCTCGAAGCAGTGGGCCTACAAGGGCAAACCTTTGTACCTTTGGAGCAAGGATCAGAAGCCTGGCGATACGACCGGCGACGGCGTCGGTAAGGTGTGGCACACAGCTAAGCCGTAGGTGGACTTCAAAGCCGATCTCATCGAGCACATCCCCCGCCTTCGCCGATACGCACGCGCGCTGGTGGACGATGAGCAACGTGCTGACGATCTAGTTCAGGATACGCTGGAGCGCGCGCTGGCAAAGCTCTGCAGACGTGGACTTACCCGTGAGCGGCGGACAGTTAGAAGCCCTCGGAGTACGCAACATGCATGCCGCTGTTAGAGCCATCTGGTGCAGCAGTCAGTGGCCGACCACAAGGAGGCCGGTGCCAAGAAGGACGCCGAACTACACTATCGTGGTGAGGCCAAAGCGAAGGCAACCAAGGCATTAGCCGATCTCGTAAAGTAACACGACCACATTGGCGGCTTCGCCATGCTAAGTCAAATTGAAGGTGGCTTTGCTCCATCTCCATATATATTATGTGGGGTATTCTCTCACGGGTGTTTTATTCATCGCTTGTTTCGCTGCTGTTAGCAGAGCTTGCTCCTGGAACGGCAGCCCCCCAAGAGGGAGGGAAAGAGCTTGTTGAAAGAGGCCAGTATATCTTCGCCGTCGCCGGAGGCTGTGCCTGTCATACGGTCCCTCGAGGGACACCTCACGTGGGTGGCCGCGCCTTTCCAATCCCCTTTGGAACCGTGTATGCCTCAAATATCACTCCCGATAAAGAAACTGGGCTTGGAAGTTGGTCCGACAAGGAGATTCTCAACGCCATCACCAGGGGCGTTCGGCCAAACGGCGAGAGGCTTTTACCCGTGATGCCGTACGAGGCGTACTCCGGCATGGCTGAAGAGGACGTCGAGGCGCTGATTGCTTACTTGAGAATCCTAAAGCCGGTGCGTAAAGAGACTCCCAAGCTGAAGGCCTGGTTTCCTTTTTATCGCTCCCTGCTTGTTCCCTTGTGGCTAAGGCTTTTTGGCCATATTTCCACTCCCCCTCCCAAAGCGCCTAAGGACGGCATAGAGAGAGGGCGTTACCTGGTGGACTATGTTTCTGTGTGCGGGGACTGCCATACCCCACGAAACTTCTTGGGGGTCCCGAACCGCGCTCTCTATCTCGCTGGTATTAAAGTAGGACCGTTGGGAGACGAGCTCCCTAACATCACCCCGGACAAGCGGACCGGAATAGGAGAATGGAGCCGAGACGAAATCGCGGAGCTTATCTTGACGGGGATCAAGCCTAATTTGGACAACGTGCAAGGTCTGATGGAGGAAGTCATCGAGGGTGTCTCCCAAGGATACAAAAATATGACGCGGGCGGATGCGCTAGCGATTGCGGATTACTTGAAGTCGATCCGCCCTACTGCTAATAAGATCAAATAAATTCCCGTCGTGAAACTAATGTTTGCGAAAAGAACCCCTTTAATGACGGTAATCTTGGTGGCAGGCGGCCTGATCCTGATTGGTGCTATGGCTCCGGATTCGGTCGTGCTGAGACGGAGGCTGATGGAGAGCAACAACAGCACAGTGGCTGAAGCTCTAAACAAGGCCATAAAGGAAAAAAATTTCGCAGAAATCGAAGGCAAGTGCGATGTTATTCTCGAAAATATGGATAAGGTTCTTGATTTTTTTCCGCTAGGAAGCCTTTCCGAAGACTCTCGGGCCAAGCCCGAGATATGGGCAAAGTGGGGAGAATTCAGCAAGCATCCTGCCAACGTAAGAAAAGCGGCCCAAGAATTAGCTGTGGCGGCCAAAGCCGGAGATGAGGAATCAATCAAGGTCAAGTTCAAAGCGCTGGGAGCAGCCTGTAAAGGCTGTCACGACACCTTCCGTGCGCCAAAGCCAAAGATGGGCGAAGAATATCGTTAAGTTTTGATCCGGCTCTCAAGTCACAACAGCTTGCGTGCTCCGATGCCAAAGATGGGCGCACAAGACGACGCAAGCCGGAGGGGAGAAGTTAATAACGGAAGGAGTAAAGTGAGTATGCATACACGCAATTTTCTACGCATCGGTTTTCTCTGTCTCTTGTCCCTAGTTATTTCTTCCCAGGTGTTTGCCCAGGAAGAAGAAATTCAAAAGAGACGTCTTCTTATGGAGACCAATAACGACGCTGTTGTAAAGTCCATAAACAACGCGGTCAAGGAAGGCAACTTTGCCGAAGTTCAAGTCAAGGTCAAGGGAATTATGGAGAACATGGATAAGATCCTCGAACTTTTTCCTCCTGGCAGCCTCTCGGAAAAGTCTCGCGCCAAGCCTGAAATCTGGCAGAAGTGGGACGAGTTCAGCCAGCATCCTGGCAAAGTAAAAAAAGCAGCCCAAGAATTAGCTGATGCAGCTAAGGCCAAAGACGAGGTGGAGGTCAAGGCTAAACTCAAAGCACTGGGGGAGGCCTGCACAAGCTGTCACAACAGCTTCCGTGCTCCAAGGAAGGCCAATTAACCCACGCCTCGTCACCGGAAACTGAAGCAACACAGTCATAAGCCAACGGTTGCCTTCATAATTCGTCTTCGAGAAAGCCCTTGCTGATCGCAAGGGCTTTCTTTTTTTGCGTCGAGTCATATGATGATCGTTAATTTAAAGGACTTGTTGTTGGGAGATTGACCGTGAAACGCAGAAATTTATTGGGGAGTTTTTTTCTCATTTCGCTCGTCCTTTTTCGGTCGTCAAGTTCGGCCGTCGCTCAACTGACAAAGCTCAACGTCGGCTATAGCGCGGCCAGCGCGGATCAATTACCCGCCTGGGTTGCCAAAGAAACCGGACTCTTTGCCAAGAACGGTCTCGACGTTCAGCTAATATTTTTCACCGGAGGAACCACTGCGATCCTAGCGCTCGTGTCGGGCGATGTTCCCATTACGCAAGTATCCGGACCCGGGCTGGTCAACAGCGTCTTCGCGGGCGCGGACGCGGTTTTTGTCGCCGCCGGGATTACCTCGCTAAACTATGTGCTGATGGGAAAGCCGGGCACGAAATCCGCCGAGCAGCTCAAGGGTGGCACGGTAGCGATCAGCCGTTTCGGCTCGGCGACCGATACAATCGCGCGATTTGCTTTGCGAAGAATCGGCTTGACTCCGGGAAAGGATGTGACGCTCGTACAAGTCGGGAGCGGCCCCGAGCGTCTGAGCGCGGCGTTGACCGGCAGGGTCACCGCTGCAGTGATCAATCCGCCGTCCAGTTTTATCGCGGAAAAGAAAGGATTGGCGGTCATCGCGGATGTCGCGCAAATGGGCTTGGTGTTTCAACATACGGGCGCTGCAACAACCCGCAAATTTATCAAGGAACATCCCGACACGGTACGCAGGTACGTGCGCTCACACGTCGAAGCGGTGCACAAAATGTGGACCGACAAAGAAGCCACAATTAAGGGCCTCGGACGTTATATGGGCAGCGGTCTGGACCGCGAGATTTTGCAGAAGAGCTACGAAAATGTGATGACCGAAGCATTCTATCCAAAAAAACAATACCCTAGCCTAGAAGGACTCAAGACGGTTCTCGATGACGCCGCTGAGCGCGATCCGAGAGCCAAGAGCGCCAAACCCGAGCAGTTCGTCGACATGACGTTCATCCGTGAGCTCGACCAGAGCGGCTTTATCGACGGTCTTTACAAAAAGAAATAGAGCTTCGTCCTGCCACATCATGTTGAGCGCACAACGAGGTGACGCAGCAACTCCCGAACTGGAAACTTGGGCAAAACAGATCGCAGAGCGTGCCGATCCCGCGGTCGCTGTCACGGTAGAGTTCGATTCGGACTCGAACACCTTCGTCGTACGGCTGGTCAAAGGCGCTCGCGTGCTGATTTTTCGCCTTTCGCAAAGCCAAGTGCATACCGACGGGCGCGAGGCGGAGTGCGAGCGTACGCTGAATCGAAAAATTAAAGATTTGTGGAATTTGATTTAGCGACGTGTGGCCGTTTCGGCCGCCAAATCAGCCTGAGGCTAACCGAGGCGAACAGGTGTAGGGGCAGGTTTCAAACCTGCCCCTACCAAACTAGCGGTTTGCTAAAGACCTTTGTGAAGCAATTTGGCCGCGTCTTTGGCGAAGTAAGTGAGGATCATGTCGGCGCCGGCGCGCCGGATCGCATATAACACTTCCATCATGATCCGCTGCTCGTCGATCCAGCCGTTCTGGCCGGCGGCTTTGATCATCGAATATTCGCCGCTGACGTTGTAAGCCGCCACGGGATAGCCGAACTTCTGCTTGACTCGATAGATAATGTCGAGGTAGGCCATCGCCGGCTTAACCATGACAATGTCGGCGCCCTCGCGAATATCCAGCTCGACTTCCCGTAACGCTTCGTCGGAGTTCGCCGGGTCCATTTGGTAGGAGCGGCGGTCGCCGAATTGCGGTGTCGATTCGGCAGCCTCGCGAAACGGCCCGTAAAAACCGGAAGCATATTTCGCCGCATAAGCCATAATAGGCGTGTGTGTAAAGCCGTTGGCATCGAGAATTTTTCGGATCGCCCCTACGCGGCCGTCCATCATATCCGACGGTGCGACGATATCTGCGCCAGCTTTGGCATGAGACAATGCTTCTTTGGCCAACAATTCTAGCGTGCTGTCATTGTCCACGTCGCCATTTTTGATCACACCGCAATGGCCATGATCGGTATATTCGCAGAGGCACACATCCGTAATCACGACCATATCCGGGAGCTTATCTTTACAAGCGCGAATCGCTTGCTGCACCACACCACTGTCGGCGTAAGCTTCGCTGCCAAGAGCATCTTTTTGTTCCGGAATACCGAAGAGAATGACCGCGGGAATTCCGAGCGCGCCGGCTTCCGCGCACTCTTTTACTGCGCGGTCCACGGATAACTGCGCGACTCCAGGCATCGAAGAGATGGGCTGCGCTTTATCTTTTCCGGGACCTATAAATATCGGGTAAATCAAATTTTGGGGCTCTAGTCCGGTCTCCCGAATCAGCGCCCGCAATTTTTCGTTTTGCCTGAGTCTGCGTGGACGATAGCTGGGAAAATTCATCCTAAACTCCGGGCTCGATCTTTAGCTGGCGAAGGTTGGCGATGCTTCACGATACTTTCTCAAAGTGAGAGACGATTGCGCGCACCAGACCGTCGATCGTAAATTCTTCCGCCACGATCGCTGTGTGCCCTCCCAGCTGTTCCACGGTTTCAGCCGTGATGGGACCGATGCAGGCGATGGTGCTGCCATTTGCGATCTCAGTTAGATTTCTGCCATCAAAAAGCCGCACGAAATTTTTAACCGTACTTGAACTGGTAAAACTGATGACATCCACTTCGCGCTGCCGTAGGCGTTCCACCAGCGGTTCGATGTCGGTCGCCGGAACGACTGTGCGATAGGCAACGACGACGTCAACCAATGCGCCCCACTGCCGCAGCGTGTCGGGCAACACTTCGCGTGCCGCGGCGGCCCGTGGGATCAATACCCGCTTGCCGCGCATCGTTTCCGGCGTGACCTTATCCAGAATCCCTTCGGCCTGAAAGCGCTCCGGAACGAGGCAGCAGGTGATCCCAGCAGCGGCAAGTTCATTAGCTGTTCCAGGTCCGATTGCCCCAACATCTAGATGCTCCAACATGTCCACTGTTTTGCCGACATGCTGCAGCCGCGACAGAAATGGTCCGACGGCGTTCACGCTGGTGAACATCAACCAATCGTAGCTCTCGATTTTTGCCACGGCGGCGTCGAAGGCGACAAAACTCTCCGGTGGCTGAATTTCGATGGTGGGAAACTCGATGACTTCGCCGCCAAAATCTTCGATCTGCTGGACAAGACCTCGAGCCTGATCCCGCGCTCGTGTGACCACGATGCGCTTGCCGGCCAGGGGCTCGTCGAGAGCGACGGGGCTGTGACTTTTGACGGACTGGGTCATTGATTTAGTCGTCAATCACGTGAGCTTAAGTAGCCTATCCGCGCCATCGTTTAACAGCTGTTCTGCGAGGCGCCGGCCCAAGGCCACAGCGTCCGATAAACTTCCCGTGATCTCGCCGCGGCAAAGCGCCTCGCCATCGGCGCTTGCAACCACGCCGATCATCTTGAGCCGCTCTCCTTCACTTCTCGCGCGTGCACCGATCGGCACAAGGCAGTCCCCACCCAACCGCTTTGAGAATGACCGCTCAGCGCTGACTTCGACGCTAGTATCGGCGTCATGCAGATACGCCACCAGCTCACGCGCCCAACCATCGGCGCGACACTCGATCCCGAGCGCCCCCTGCGCCACCGCACTCACGCATACCTCGTCCGAAAGATACTCAGCAATGCGGTGTTCCCGCCCGATTCTTTTCAAGCCCGCCGCCGCCATGATCAGCGCGTCAAATTCGCCGGCATCGAGCTTTTTAAGTCGTGTATCAATGTTGCCGCGAATCGGCATCACCGATAGGTCAGATCGATGATGTAAAATTTGCGCGCGCCGTCTAAGACTTCCGGTGCCTATCTTGGCGCCGGTCGGCAATGTCGACAGCACGCATTTCTCCCGCGTAACCAGCACGTCGCGTGGATCCTCTCGCTTCGGAATCGCGGCAATCGTTAACCCGGCCGGTATCTCCGTGGGCAGGTCTTTCATCGAGTGCACAGCCAGATCGATTTCCTCGCGCAACAGGGCGTCCTCGATTTCCTTGGTGAATATTCCCTTTCCGCCGATTGCCGAGATCGGTTTGTCCACGAAGCGGTCGCCGCTGGTTTTGATCACCACCAATTCGACCTCGAGCGTATGATCGTGTTGCAAAAGCTGTTCTTTCAACCAATTCGATTGTGCGATCGCCAGCGTGCTGCCGCGCGTGCCGACCCGGACCAACCTCACTTTCCCTCCAGATCGAAAAGCTTTTTCAAAGCCACTACGTAAAGCGCGCTATCTTCTTCGTCGTCGTCTTGGCCGTTCCGCTTTAACTGGGAGATCGGAGCGTGGAGCAACTTGTTTATCATGGCGACTGTCATATCCTCCAACGCGGCGCGCTGTGGCTCGGATAAATCCTTCAAGCTCCCTCCTAAAGATTTGTCAAGTTCTTTCCGGCGGATCTCTTCGAAGCGTTGGCGCAATGCCATGATGGTGGGGACTTGTTCTAACGACCCCATCCAACGAACAAAGCTCTCGACCTCATTGCGCACGATCTCTTCAGCCTTCTCGGCTTCGTTGGCACGCTCCTGAAGATTGTCGTCGGCGACGCCCTTTAGATCATCGATATTATAAAGATAGACGTTGTCGAGATCGTTGATCTTCGGGTCAAAATTACGCCGGTCGCCGATATCGATGAAGAACATCGCTTTTTGTTTTCGTTCGCGTAGCACCTTTTCGACGGTCGCGGCTTCGACCAGCACTTCCGCCGCCCCGGTGCAGCCGATGACCAGATCAGCCATCTTGAGGTAGCGGGGAAAATCTTCAAAACGTATCGGGCTCCCCTGGATCTTCTCGGCTAACGACACAGCCCGCTCGAAGGTGCGGTTGGTCACCATCAGGCTTCGAACGCCCTGACTCAAAAGATGGCGCGCCATTAGATCGCCGATCTTGCCTGCACCGATCAGCATGACCGTCTTGTCGTCAAACCGATCAAAAATCCGCTTCGCCAAATCCACCGCCACCGAGCTCACGGATACCGCCCCGCTGCCGATTCCTGTTTCCGTGCGCACTCGTTTAGCGACCGAGAACGAACGATGGAACAGCCGGTGCAAAATCGTGCCCACCGTGCCCGCCTGTTGGGCCGTGTCGTAGTATTCTTTTAACTGACCGAGAATTTGCGGCTCGCCGACAACCATCGAGTCGAGGCTAGCGGCCACCCGAAACAGATGGCGCACGGCCTCGGCACCGCGATAAGTGTAGACATGGTCGTCCAGAGGCAAGGAATTTCGGTGCGCCCTCTGTGCGGCGAGAAACTCCGTGATGTCGCTAAATGCCGAGTGACTATCCGACGCCGCTGCGACGACTTCAACCCGATTACAAGTGGAGAGAATCACACCTTCATGGATCGAGGGATAGTCATGCAGACGCCCCAGGGCTGCGCGCACATAGGAATTTTCAAAGGCGACGCTCTCACGCACCTCGATGGGCGCGCTGCGGTGGTTCAGACCGACGATGACGATCTCGTTCTGCATGCTTATTCGAACCGGCCTCCATGCCGGCTGGGGAAAATTGTGTCGCCCCAGAGAAAGTAACCGAGAACCACACAGAAACCGAACATCGTAAGGAGCGCCGCCTTTTTACCTCGTAGACCCGCCGTGATGCGACCATGCAACAGGGCGCCGTAGAGCAACCAGGCGATGCCCGAAGAAATTTGCCGCGGGTCCCACGACCAATAGTGGCCCCAGTGGATGCCCGCCCACAGGCTTCCGGTGAGTATCCCCAACGTCATCAAAGGAAAACCCCATACGAGGAGCGTGTAGTTGAGCCTATCCAATGACTCCAACGACGGGAAACGTTTCGTGAGCGCCGTCATTCTTTTATGCTTAAGGCGGCGTTCTTGCAGCAGATAAATCAGGCTCACGCCGAATGCGAGAGCGAACACGGCGTTGCCCAGGAAGGCCAAGGTCACATGCAGTGGCAGCCAGAAGGTGCTGAAACCGGGAGGGATCTCGCCGCTGCCGCTACCGACCGCAAACGCCGCCAGCGTCATCAGAAACGCTAATGGCGAAATGATACCACCCAGCACCGTGAGGCGATACTTGAGCTGCATCAGCAAATAGATGCCGACCATCAGCCAGCTGTGAAACAGCAACGCCTCACCCATCACCGCCACGGCGGCGAAGCCTTGCTGAAAAAAGCGGCTCGTAAGCGCCGAGGTGTGAAGGACAAAGCCAAAAAGCAAAACGGCTGTGGGCAAACGCGACGTAGCATCGCCGCGAAATAGATATACGAAAAAACTGCCGGCGGCGATCAGATAAGCTGCGGCGGTCAAAGTAAATAACACAGCGTCCATAGGGCAAAGTCATTATAAGCCAACCCGGACCGCCTTCAAGCCGGCGATAGACCGATTACGGACCGATAAGTTACCTTTGTTGGCTAGCCAGGCTGCGGTGTGTTCAATCACAATTCGCTCGCGAAGCGATTACGGCGCAGCCAAAAGTGAGCTACGAACGAATTGCGGGATTAGGCTTCGGCGAAGTGAGATTCGGCTTGCGCGCGACCTTCGCCGTGACGGTTGGGCGTATTGCTGGTTTGGCTACCACCTTCCCCGCTTTTTTAGCTTCCAGAGCCGATCGCCAATTGCGCAGCTTCGATGTAAGGGCAATTTTCTTCGCGGACGGCGTTGCGAGAGCGCGCCGGTGGGCTGAGAGAAAATCATCGACTTTATCGGGTGGGAGTTTCACGCGATAGCCCAGCGGTATGAACTTCGCCGTCGGATCGAGGGCGGGATTCCATTCAAAAAAGTCGTTCTGCGAAATCGCCGCAGGTTTCAGCACGGCAAACAGCGGCGCTCGCTTGGCAATCTCAACTTCGCGCAGCGCCACCGGTCGATGCGTCCGCAAGAACGGAAAATACCTGTCGCTGTTGGTCGCGATATCGACCACCGCGAGAAATTCGGCATAGAAATTCTTCGAGGCAAAACCAAACGTCGGAGATTGATAACGCTGGATGAGGTCCACCAGATTGTCGGATTCAACGGCCTTGATGCCGCGAAAGATGCCGTCCGTCCCATGATTGTAGGCCGTGATGGCCAATGGCCAATTGCCGAGGATACGATAGTTCTCTTTGAGCAGGCGCGCCGCCGCCCGTGTCGATGCCATCGGATCCCGCCGTTCGTCCACGGCAGCGTCGACGCGCATGAACTTCTTCCCCGTTTCCGGCATAAACTGCCACATGCCCACCGCGCCCACGCCCGAGCGAGCTCGGATATTGAACGACGATTCGACCAAGGGCAGATAAGCTAGCTCCACGGGCAGGCCCTCGTCGCGAAATATCTTTTGCATCTGCGCCATGTAACGCCCGGAGATTCTCAGCCCCTCGGCAAAATGCTCCTTGGCGCCGCGTTGACTTCGGATGCGGGTTTCGTCGTCGATGAGATCGTAATCGGCGACGACGCGCGCGCGCTCCCGGTCGACTGCCGCACGCCCCTGGTCGTTCTCCGGCACGCGCAAAACACGATAGATCATGCTGGGATCGATCGGATCGAACAATACCACGTCAGCGAAACCATGACGCGTAAAAATTTGCTTCCAAAAATCTACGCTACTCTCAAGTCCGGGGAGCACGGGAAACGGCCGCTCCTGAGAGAAAGCAGATACGCCATACGCGAGCGTAACGAACAATGCGAGACCCGTGAGCAGGGAATGCGCCGGGCTGTGAATTGGGCGCCTCATTTGATTGGTAAAATTGACCGATCATAGCAAACGCGCTATCGTCAGTCAAAATTCTTATGGAGATCGGGCTTGCCGGGCCGCTCCCATTCTTTTCTTGCTCAGGTTCTTATCGTTCCCATCCTGCTTCTTGCGGGCTGTCGTTCATCGTCGACCGATCGGCCGCCGGGCTATTTGGTCGTCGGCATTGAAAGTTATCCGCTCCAGCTGGATCCGCGGTATGCGACCGACGCCAACTCGGCGCGTGTCGGCAACTTGATTTACAATTCATTGCTGCGGGCCGACGAAAGATCACAGTTGCGACGAGAGCTGGCCGAGGACTGGCGCATGCTCGATGATCGAACGTACCTTTTCGATATCCGCAAAGGCATCAAATTTCACAACGGACAGCCGCTCACCGCGGCCGACGTGAAATTCACTTACGAATCGATCCTCGATCCAAACAATCGCTCGCCCAAGCGGGGACTTTTAAGACCTCTCCAATCGCTGGAGCAGACCGGCACATTTCAATTGCGCTTCCGCTTAACCGCGCCCCACGCGCCCTTCGTCGAGCAATTTACCCTGGGCATCGTTCCCGCGGATTCAGCGAGCGGCGCCACAAGCACGCAACCACCGCTCGGCTCCGGACCATTCATGTTGCAAGCGGTGGAGTCCGGCGAAAAAGTCACACTCAAGGTCAATTCGGACTACTGGGAGGGCAAGTCCTCATTACCGGGACTCGTCTTTAAGAACGTGCCGGATGCGATCGTGCGCGTGCTCGAGTTCAAGAAAGGCGGGATCGACTTCATGCAAAATGATCTTGAACCCGATGTGCTGCCTTGGCTGAAAAGAAGCACTGACGCCGACATCGACGCCTATCAAGGCACGACATTTCAATATATCGGCATCAACCTCACCCATCCGATCTTGAAGCAGGCCAAGGTCCGCCAAGCACTGGCGCATGCGATTGACCGTGATCGCATGATCCGCCATTTACTCAAAGACACCGCGACCGCCGCAAACAGTCTGCTGTCACCGCTGAACTGGGCCTACGCCGCAAGCGCTCAACGCTGGTCCTACGACCCGGCGCGCGCCAAGCAGTTGCTCGACGAAGCCGGTTTCAACGACCCTGATGGCGACGGGCCATTGCCGCGCTTTCGGCTATCGTTCAAGACGACGAATATCGACCTACGGAGAAGAATTGCCGAGGCGTTGAAAGAACAGTTACAGCAAGTGGGCATAGAACTGGAAATCCGCAGCTACGAATGGGGAACGTTTTTTAGCGACGTGAAGAAAGGCAACTTTCACCTTTACTCGCTCGCCTGGGTCGGCGTCATGGATCCTGACATCTTTTTTCAAATCTTTCACTCCGATAGCGCGCCGCCCAACGGCGATAACCGCGGCCGCTACAGCAATCACCAAATTGATCGCCTGTTAGAACAAGGACGAATGACAACTGACACCGCGACCCGCAAGCTCATCTACCGCCGCGTGCAAGAGATTCTCGCCGAAGATCTTCCCTATGTGCCGCTCTGGTGGTGGAAAAATGTCATTGTCAAGAAACCGTCGATCCAAAGTTTCACGCCTTATCCCGACGGCGATCTGATCTCGCTGAAAGAAGCGTCGTTTCGCTAACGCTGACACGTGACGCGTTACTTACACCAACGTCTTCTGCTGCTCGTGCCAACATTGTTCGGTGCGCTCACACTGGTGTTCGTACTGATTCATTTGATTCCCGGCGACCCGGTGGAGGTCATGCTTGGCGAGACCGCCACTGCGGCCGACAAAGAAGAACTGCGTCGCAACTTGGGCTTTGACCAATCTTTATCGGCTCAATACGGCTCTTTCCTGATCAAGCTTGCAGCGGGAGATCTCGGTCGCTCGCTTTATGAACAAGCCAGTGTCGCCGAGATCATCCGCGCGCGCTTGCCCGCGACGTTGCAACTGGCTTTGTCAGCCATGATCGCCGCGATCTTGATTTCATTTCCTCTCGCCGTGCTCGCGGCGGTGCGACGTAACAGTTGGGTCGACCGGCTCGCGCTACTCTTTTCTTTGCTTGGCTTGTCCATGCCGAACTTTTGGCTTGGCCCGCTGATGATGATTGTTTTTTCGCTCCAACTGGGCTGGGCGCCGGTTTCCGGGCGCGGCGGTCTGAGCCATTTGTTCCTTCCCGCACTCACGCTCGCGCTGGGAATGGCAGCGATTCTCACTCGAATCCTGCGCGCGAGTTTGCTTCAGGTGATGCACGAAGATTACGTTCAAACGGCCCGAGCCAAGGGATTGAGCGAGCTACGTGTCTGGTTAAAACACACTCTGCGCAACGCGTTGGTTTCGACCCTTACGATCATGAGCCTGCAGTTCGGCAGCCTGCTTGCCGGCTCGCTGATCACGGAAACTATTTTCAGCTGGCCCGGTATCGGCCGCTTGACCGTACAGGCGATCCAGACGCGCGATTACCCGCTCGTCCAGGGTTGCGTCTTGGTGATCGCGATCTCGTACGTGCTGGTGAATTTCTTTACAGACCTCCTATACAAACTTGTCGATCCGCGCGTCACTTATGACAAATAAGCTCTGGCTCTCTGTCGGCGTAATGATCCTTTTCGTATTGGCGATATCCGCGCTGCTTGCACCGGTTCTCGCCCCGCATGATCCGATGCGCCAAAACCTTGCTCAAGATTTGATCACCTATTCGGGCGCACACCCGCTCGGCACCGACAAACTCGGTCGTGACATCTTGAGCCGAACGATTTATGGCGGCCGGATATCATTCATTGTCGGCATCTCGACGGTTGCGCTTTCGCTCACGATCGGCTTTGTGATCGGATCTTTGGCAGGTTTCTTCGGCGGTTGGGTCGATCAGTCGGTGATGCGGCTAGTCGATATCTTAATGGCCTTTCCCGGTATCCTTCTGGCCATCGCCTTCACCGCTGTTCTCGGACCCGGGCTCGACCACGTCATACTGGCGCTTTGTTTAATCGGCTGGACCAGCTACGCGCGTCTTGCGCGCGGCGAGATTCTTTCCCTGCGAGAACGTGAATTTGTCCAGGCCGCGCGCGCCCTGGGATGCCAGCCGAAACGAATCATTTTACGTCATTTGCTTCCCAATCTGCTGCCACCGCTGATGATTCAAGCGACATTCGGCTTGGCAGCAGCGATCGTCGCCGAGGGCAGCCTGAGCTTTCTCGGCCTGGGTGTCGAGCCGCCGACGCCATCGTGGGGATCGATGCTGAACGATGGCAGACAATTCCTGTTGGTAGCGCCTCATCTCACCACCTACCCTGGATTGGCGCTCATGGTCACGGTTCTTGCGCTGAACCTTGTCGGCGACGCGGCGCAAGATCGACTGAATGAACGAAGATATTAGGCCAACGGCAGGGTTCCAATAGTTCCAAAGGTTCCAGTCGTTCCAATCGTTCAAAGATTTGGAACCCTGGCTGACGATCCTTAATGGAACAGTTGGAACGATTGGAACTATTGGAACCTATGAGCGACATTGCCTAAACCATTTGAGGATGTTAATTAACCACAAAACAGGGAGGGCACCGTTATGAAACTCTACTCCAGCCATGGCTGACCTTACGCGCACAGGACAAGGATTGTCCTAGCGGAAAAGAAACTTCCCTATGAGCTGATCGAGGTTGATCTCAAGAACAAACCCGAGGATCTGCTGGCGCGAAATCCTTATGGCAAAGTGCCGGTGCTGGTGGACGACGGCGGGGTAATTTATGAGTCGGCCATCATCAACGAATACCTCGAGGAAAAATTTCCAGAGGTTCGCCTGATGCCCAGCAACCCCCTGCTTCGGTCGAAAGCGCGCATTTGGATCGACTTCATGAATAGCCGAGTCCATCCGGCTGCTTCCGATCTTGCGCATAACAGAGAACCGGACAAGGCCAATGAACGGATCAAACAACATCTCCAGACTCTGGACAAAGAAATGGCCGGCCGGAAATACATCGTCGGCGATTACTCGCTGGCGGACATCACGTTTATTCCGCTTTACACCCGGCGCGAGCGCTATCGCATAGTGATTGACGATAAGTATCCCAATCTCAAACGCTGGGGCGAAGATTTAATCGCCCGACCGCAAGTGGCGCCCACGATCTAATCTAATAAGGTGCTGAAAAAAAGTTCGGAATGCTTCGAGAGCCTCATCATGAACGGAAATCATCAATCCTATCGAAACTTCTCCGTTCGTCCTGAGCTTCGTCGAAGGACTCCGAGAGCGTTTTTCTGCTCCGTGCTGAATTTTTAACTATGATCCAGCCACTGCTGGTCTCCCCAGATGAGATTCGCGGCATCGTCACCATGGCGGAAGCCGTGGAAGCGGTCCGCCTGGGATTTCGCGAGTGGGGTGAAAATCCCCATCTCAACGCGCCGCGCCGGCGAATTCACATCCCCACCGGTGTTCGCGTCAGCGTCCACCAGGGCGGTGTGCCAGCCGCCAATGCCACCGGTCTCATGACCCACTGCGAGTGGGTCAAACCGATGGCCGAAGAACAAGTCTACCCACGTCTTAATCACCCGGTGATCGTGCTTTACGATTCCGCCGAAGGCGAGCTCAAAGGCATTATCGTCGGCGAGATCACCTGCGCCGAGTTGCCGAGCAACATCGCGGTCACCGGCCTGCGCACGGCGGCAACCAGCGCGGTCGGCACGGACTTGCTGGCGCGGCCGGACGCCACTAGCGTGGGAATCTTCGGCGCCGCCGGCCAGGCAAAAAACCATCTGCTCGCACTCATGCAAGTGCGCAAGCTCAGAAGTGCGAAAGTTTACAGCCGCAATCCGGAGAATCGGAAGAAATTTGTCGACGAGATGGGTCCGCTGACCAATCTCAACATCACGCCGGCCTCAACGCCACAAGATGCCGTTCGCGATGTCGACATCGTACTGACAGCGACCAATTCCAGCGTTCCCGTGTTCGATGGCAACTGGCTGCAAGCCGGACAGCATGTGACGACGATCGTCGGCAGTAACGTGGGTTTGGTAAAAGGCGGCTTCACTTCGGCCAAGCGACGTGAGATCGACGACGCTACGCTTGCCCGCAGCCATGTCCATGGCATCGTCTCGATTCAACAAGCGATTCAAGACGAGCAGGCGGACATTTTCGATCCGGTCAACCGCGGCGTGATCACCTGGGAACAGTTGATCGAGATCGGCGAAATTCTCGCCGGCAAAAAAGATGGTCGCACGAAATCCGATCAGATCACATTCTACAAAAACAACGCCGGCCAAGGCGTCGCCGATGTCGCCCTCGGCGCAAAAGTTCTTGAAAACATCAGTCGAAAAAACGCCGGCCAAAAGCTGAATGTGTAAGAACTGGAGCAATGGAATATTGGGTTGATCTTTCCATTACTCCAGTACTCCAACGATCCCATTCTTCGTCACTCCAGTACTCTATCAACTCCATCACTCCATTCATTCTTGTTTCTCCCGCTGGTTGTGTCATCAGTCGAATCAATGCGCATCTGTGTCGTGGAACTAAAGTTCGTTGAATAAGTCGGCCGTCGCTTTACCGTCATGCCGGTGAAAACCGGCATCTCGTAGGGGCGGGTTTCAAACCCGCGCCTACATCTCAAGGACAAACAACGAATTTTCACACAGTCTATCACTCGGGATGACGCCAAAGTTGTCATCCCGAAGATCGTGAGGGATCTTCTCGCTTGACGAGACTTATCCACTTGGATAGCGTGACTTAAGAATTTACTCCACTGGTCGGGACGATAACGCCGCTACGAACTTTAACAAAATGAGCAAAATCGCCGTCGCACAAATCCATTCCTCCATCGTCAAACAGGAAAATCTCCGCACCGCTCTAGCCTTGATCAAAGAAGCAAAAAACCAAGCGGCAGAAATAATCGCTTTCCCGGAATTTTTGATGGCCTTTTCGCCGGCAAGCCAGAGTGCCGAAGAGCTGAGCGCGCTCGCCGAAACTGTCGACGGTCCATTTATTATCTCGCTCCGCGACGCGGCCAAATCAGCCGGCATCAGCGTCGTCGCCACGATCTATGAAATCTGCTCGGTGCCCAATCGAGTTTATGACAGTGCGGTGTGGATCGATGCCGCGGGACAAGTCGTCTCAGTTTATCGCAAGCTCCATCTTTACGACGCCTTTGGCTTCAAGGAATCCGACAAGTTTCATCCCGGCGAAGACCTCACAGTGCCGGTGAAATCCGGCGAGAGCCGCTTCGGCATGATGATCTGCTACGACCTGCGTTTTCCTGAAATGGCCCGAATGCTCGCGCTACTCGATGCCAACGTGATCGTTGCGCCTTCAGGATGGGTACAAGGCGATCTGAAGCTGGAACATTGGCAGACGATGGTTAAAGCAAGAGCACTGGAAAACGGCTGCTATGTCGTCGCGCCGGCCCAAGTCGGTAATATCTACATCGGTCACAGCATGGTCGTCGACCCGCTCGGCCGCACGATTGTTGATTTGAACGAAAAAGAAGGGTTCGAAATTGTAAACTTGGATTTAAAACTCGTAACTGAGACTCGGGAAAAGCTACCACTGCTAAAAAACCGTCGCACCGACGTGTATGCCCGCCACCCGCTCACTAAGTAGTCTGCGTAGATCTCACCACGAAATCGAAACAGACATTGCACCACGAAGGTCACGAAGAGCACGAAGTTAAGAAATTCGAAAATATCAATTTCCGAATCCTTCGTGTCCTTCGTGCGCTTCGTGGTGAAGGATTGCTCTCTTTTAGTTGCGGCTTTGCCGCGCTAGGCGCTTCGTGGTGAAAATCATATCGCATTACGCATTACCCCTGACCCCTTACGCCTACCGATCACCTTAAGTTGACACTTCGCCAGAATTTCGCGTAGTGTCACGGCAATGGCCAAGCGCCAACTTCGTCACATATTCTGAGGAAAGGAGCGAAGCCATGCTCACTCAAGAAGAAAACGAACTGCTCACCCATGTCGGGCCTGGGACTCCGGCGGGCCAACTGGTCAGACGCTATTGGCACGTTGTCGCGGCCGCCGGGGAGCTCAGCGACGCCAAGCCGAAAAAGCGAGTCAGAATGCTTGGCGAAGACTTGGTGCTGTATCGCGATCGGAGTGGTACCTATGGTCTTGTCCGCGAGCGCTGCTCGCATCGCGGCGCATCTCTTTATTATGGCTTTGTCGAGGACGACGGCATCCGCTGTCCCTACCATGGTTGGAAGTACGACGCCTGCGGCAAGTGCATCGAGCAGCCCTTCGAAAATCCCGAGGCTGGGTACAAAGACAAAATCCAGCATCCCGCCTACCCTGTCGTGAAGCTTAGCGGACTGCTGTTCACTTACATGGGACCGCTTGAGAAGAAACCCAATCTACCGAAATGGGATATCTTAGTCCGGCAAGATGGCATCAAGAAAGTCGATGTCTGTGAAGTGTTGCAATGCAATTGGCTTCAGGCCATGGAGAACTCGGTCGATCCCACACATACTTATTATCTCCACTCTCACACGCTGAAGCTAAAGGGCGCCAGGGATTTCGTCCCGTTTCACTATCAACCGCTCAGCAAGATCGATTTTGAGCTGGTGATTGAGTCGAACTGGGCCGGCATCCAGAAACAGCGCGTCTTCGCCGGCGATGAGCTTGCTGTGGAGGCGCCCCATCCGCTGATTTTTCCCAACATCCTATTCGTCCCCGTGCGTATCGGCTACGCGCTACATTTCCGCACGCCCATCGACGATTTCAACACCCAGGTCTATCAGTTCCGCTTCAGTCCGACCAAAGACGGCAGCGTCGCAGAACAACCCGAAGACGCGCCGGTCGAATACGTCGGCACCAAAAACGCCGACGGTGAGTTTCACCTGGATAATTTTACCAGCCAGGATCACATGGCTTGGGAAACCCAGGGCCCCATCGCCAACCGTGCCATCGAACACTTAGGCGAAGGCGACCGCGGCATCATCATGTTTCGCAAACTCCTGCGCGATCAGATTCAAGCCGTGCAAAACGGCCAAGATCCCATCGGCACCAGCATGGACCCGGCGAAAGACAATATGATCCAACTCATTCAGGAAGGCTTCTCGGCGTTTTCCTTCGCCGCGGCCCAGGAGCAACGCGAAGCGTAGAGTTAGCAATGTAGACAAGGTTTACAGCTTGCTGCTCGTCTGAATGTGGTCGAACCGTTTGCACTGAAAGGAGTCTCTTCGATGAATACCTTAGAACCCCGCGGCGCGGTTCACTGGATCGATCACTTTGTGGTCGGAACGAACGACATGGTCGCGTGGGCAGACTGGGCAGTGAATGCCACGGGCCTTACTCGAAGACCGCTGATCGGTCTTACAACCCAGGCGCGAAAAAGAAATATCAAAATAACCTGCTTCCTGTGGTGGGAGGGCGGCTCCTGCCGCATCGGCGCGTTCCTTCAGCCCGAAGTGTACCCACCGGCCAAAGCTCTCGGCGAGGATCTGCCGCGTTGCGGCTTCTACGTCCGGCCCGAAGACATCGATATGCACTTGCAAAGGCTCGATCAGTACAAAATACCGCACACGGACCCGCTCAAGACAGCCGCCGAGGGCGAAGAAGGCACGGTCATCTATTTCGCTGATCCCGACGGCAATCAATATGAGTTCTGGGCTCCCATGCATATGCCCGAAGGCGCCATGGAAATCTGCACCTCGGAAAAAGTCGGCCGCATCAGCCACGCCGTATACGGCTCCCGCGATCTCGCCAGAACCGCCGCCTTCTTCGAAAAATATTGCGACATCCAACCGGAGCAGAATTCTAAGACCGCCGAAGGCACGCTCGTCCTGCGCCTGCGGGCAGGCGCCCGGCTCGTCTACAAATTGGTCGACCAAGTGGACGAACGCGTCGCCGGACATGGACCCTGGTGGGACATGCACACCGCGCTGACGGTTCGCCAAGAAGAGTTCCTTCCCAACTACCGCCGCATGTGGGACGGACTTCCCGAGGAAGACAACGAGAAGGCAAAGCGGAACGCCTTCCTAGCAGAGCAAGACGCGCTTCCAGCTCGCACCGGTCTGCATCGCAGCCCCGTCGGCCTCAAATGGAAAGAGATCTGTGATCGCGGCGATGAGTTCTACGACTGGGATTGCCACGCGTTTCACTTCATGGGCGGCAAACCGCTTAGAAGCGACGGTTCGCTTTCGCTATACGAGGCCATAGAACAGGAAAAATATTTGCTCGAGCTCGCCGAGTCTCTGCAAAAGGCCGCTCAACCAGGGTTAATGAAAGGGCTGGGTAGCGAAAATCCTTTCAAGGTCTAAAAGAAGAATGATGCCCCGGCTTGGGCATCATTCCAAAACCAGCGTCTGTGCAGGAGTGATCCTGAAGCCAGCATGAGAACGAATCGGAAAGGAAAAAGCTATTATCTCGTCGAAAGACAAAGGGACTCGTATAGACATCTGCAGGAAAGGCGATGGACGCCATAAGAAAAAGATTTCCGACACCTCTAATTTTCCGCGCTCTGCGCTATCAAGTCGAACGGTTGACGGACGAGGTATTCTTTTCTCACGTAGCCAACGGCTCCCGACGGTTGAGTTTTTACTTTGAACCAATCGCCTTTTGCTTCGAGAACGCTGATGGAGGTTCCCGCGCCGATTTGTGCCTTCGCGCTGGCAGCGAAACGAGGCTCCTCCCTTAGTGACACCGAACGCCGTGTTTTGTAGGCGGCCATGCGCCTTGGCGGGTCTTCGCGTCTCCTAACGTTACGATAATCAGCATCAGGCGTTTTTCGCGATTTCAACTCCAATGCGCGTGATGTAGGACTGACGGGCGCCCGATATTCCTCATCATCTATCGACGACGTGGTGATAACTGCGTCGACGGCTGCGACAGAATTGCTGTCCATTGGCGCGCGACCGCGCCCCAACGAAAAATAGGCGACCGGAATTATGAGCAGCGCACCGACAGCTACGGGTAGCGCAGTCGCCGGAAATGTCTTTGGTTTCCACATAATTTGCCATGCGCGGCGAAACCAACTCGGCCCGCTCGATTTACAATCAATAGACAAAGTGTTTGTCGGCTCAGGCGAAGGTACTTGATCACTCGGCGCCTCGTCGGCAAATCTTTTGTGAGTGGAATCGGCGGCCGAGTGTACTTGGCTCGCTCGAACACGCTCTTCCTCGAGCAAAGTTTCTGCGCGTAACTTTGCCGCCGCAACCTCACGCGATCTCTTGGTGAGGACATGAATCTGACGCCGCAGCTCGGCCATTGCCGTGCCGCTGTTTTCCAGGAGTTCTTGCTGCTCCGCCAGCCCACGTTCGAACGACCGGATTTTTGCCCTCATCTCTTCCACCTCGCGAGTGGAACATTCATTGGCACGGAGCAGCGCGGCTTTTTCGCGCAGAGCTTCTTGAAGCAAATGGTCCGACTTTTCTCGTTCTGATGCCAGGTCGGCACGTTCTTGGGTCAGCTCGCTCACCTTGGCCATGAGCGAATTAAGTTCCCTGTCGCGAATCTCCAAGAGATTCTGCTCATCGCCTAGCTGACATTCGAGGACACGAATCTGCTTCGCGAACCGCTCCTCTAGTTTCTTTATCGCCGAATCTCTGAGCCGTAAGAGCTCGCTTTTTTGCGCAAGCTCCTCGCGGAATAGACGACCGTCTTCATCTTTGGCCCGGTCTAACTCGGCCAGTTGCGTATTGAGTTGGTTTATTTTATGCGCGAGCGCCTTGAGATTCGCCTCACGGCTCTCCAAAAACTTTTCTTTCTCGCTTAGCTGATTCTCCAGGGAGCGAATAATTTCGGTGAAACGGTTCTCAAGAGCGTTGAGTGCGGCTTCCTTCGTCCGTGGCTCCCCGTTCTGCACAACCGTTTCTTCCAGCGAGGGCATAATTTCCTCTTTCGACGCCCTCAGCTCCGGGAGCTGCTTCTTGAGCGTCAGCAACTCCGACTCACGATCTTGCAAAAGTTTGGCCTTGTCAGGCAGCTCGCCTTCTTCCGCCGGTTTGGATGCAAGGAGAAAAATTTTTCTGATGATCTCTTTTTCAACGTCGCTGGGATCCAACAAGCTGCGAAGGCCATCGATCTCGTCTTTGTACGGTATGGCCCCGTCGAGTGTTACGTTGATCAGCAGGAGATGAAGCCAGCTTTCGTGATCTAACCGGTGGGCATCGAGAAAACTCAGAAGGACCTTAGCGTCCTCGTACTTCCCTGCATTGAGGAGAAGCTCAATTTCAGAAAGGATTTGTTTGGAGCGAGAAATTTTACTCATAGCTCATCACCCGAAGTATTGCGAACTACCGTAGCCCGAGCACTGCCACGGTTAATGACGTGCCAGGCCGTAGCCGCCCTGCCGTCCTCGGGGAACTCTCGGCTCGAATAGTTTCTAGCACACGGAGCCGTCGGCCTCCAATAGAAGAGTCGCCTATCCCCTTTTCTCACGCCTCACTTCATATACCGACCGCAACCCAGGGTTCAAGGCTATGCGCGACCGCCAACAAAAGCAACGTGGTTGGCCGCTATCCGGCGGATCTAGATAGGCCAGTCATTCACTCATTCAAGCCTGATTCTAAGCCTACACAAGGCAAAATGAAAAAGATTCCCGTCCTCTTTTCTCCTCTCAATCACGATTGACAATCCGATTCGCTCGACATCATAGTGCTGTTGTTCTTCTTCAAAGGGGTTTTCATGGCGTTGCTATTAAAAGCCGAAGAGCTCAAAGGACTGATCTCGATTGAAGATGCAATCGATGCTGTGGAGCGCGGATTTCGCGACCAAGATGCGCATCCGCAATTCAGCTTGCCGCGCCAGCGTATGATGGCGGGGGACCGGCGCATCAATATTCACTCCGGCGGCTGCGTCGATTTGAAGGTCGCGGGGACCTTTATCCATTATGAACGGCATCGTTACACCAAAGAGGATCAAACCTACGCCGCGGCGGGCAAGCGCGTTTACATGGCCTACGACAGTGAAACGGCGGAATTGTTAACCGTCATCGTTGGCAGCATTCCGCTTTATGAGTTTGACGATAACGATATCGCCACGGAGACCGCTATCACCAGCGCTGTTGGCACCCGCCTGCTGGCGCGAAAAGATTGCACCAGCATGGGCCTCTTTGGCACCGGCCGGCAAGCCCGGCGCCATTTGAAAGTCATGTGTAGCCTGCGGCCGATTGAAAAAGTCAAAGTGTACAGCCGCAAGCCGGAAAACCGCACAGCTTTCCGCGCTCAGATGCAGCCCTATATCAACGCGGAAATCGTGACGGTGAACGATCCCCGTGAAGTGACCACGGGTGTCGATCTAATCGTGTGCGCCACGGGCAGCAATGTTCCAGTGCTGTTCGGTGCTTGGTTGGAAGCGGGCCAGCATGTCACCTCCATCGTGGGCAGCAATAAAGAACTGTTGCAGGAAGGGTTGGTCAGCAGTCCGAGGCGTGAACTGGATGACCAAGTGCTCGCCCGCGCCGATACGATCGTCGCCACATTGCGCCAACAAGGGATTTACGACGAACAAGGCGACTTTGTCGAGCCGATCAGCCGCGGCGTGCTGCGGTGGGAGGATGTAAAGGACTTGAGCGCGTTAGTCGCTGGAAAAGTGAGCGGTCGTACTACTGCTAAGCAAATTACGCTGTTCAAGCAGAACAGTGATCAGGGCGTGGGCTTTATGGCGCTGGCGAGACTAGCTCACGACAAAGCGCGCGAGGCTGGAATCGGAACGGAAGTCTAGCTGGAGTCATGTACCTCCGGCAAAGCCGGAGGCTTGAATTGTGAACCGCTCAAAGCGGTCTGGCCAGCTATGCTGGCATTTCCTTAATCAAACATCTTCAGTTGATCGAGCCGTTTATCCTCTTTCTCTTGCTCCCTGATATAA
>DASYUV010000085.1:0-17398 GCA_036000865.1 Binatia bacterium
TGCTCATCAATATTTTCGGCGGCATCATGCGTTGCGATGTTTTGGCTCAGGGCGTCGTCGAGGCAGCGCGGGAATTGAATGTTAATGTGCCGCTGGTCGTGCGGATGCAAGGGACTAACGTCGAGATCGGCAGAAAAATTCTCGCCGATTCCGCTTTAGCGATTATTTCGGCGGAAACCATGGCCGAGGCGGCGGAGAAGATCGTGAATGCGGTGAATAAAACATAGCCGAGGATCGAGAATTGAAGATCGAGGATCGCGATCTTCGATCCTCCATCTGCCATCGTCGGTTTTGACCTATGTCAATTCTAGTTAACAAAAACACGCGGGTCCTGACCCAGGGCATCACCGGTGCCACCGGACAATTTCACACCAAGGCGTGCAAGGAGTACGGCACGCAAATGGTAGCCGGCGTGACGCCGGGGAAGGGCGGCAGCGCATTCGAAGGGATACCGATCTTCGACACCGTCGAACGTGCAGTGCGAGAGACCGGCGCCAACGCGAGCGTGATCTATGTGCCGCCGCCGTTTGCCGCTGACGCGATTCTGGAATCGGCCGACGCCGGCATCCCGTTGATCATCTGTATTACCGAAGGCGTGCCGGTGCGCGACATGATCAAAGTGAAACGCTATCTTGTCGGACGAAGCTCCCAGCTGCTCGGTCCCAACTGTCCGGGAACCATCACTCCCGGCGAGTGCAAGATCGGCATCATGCCGGGGCACATTCACAGGCCTGGAACCATTGGGGTCGTCTCGCGCAGCGGTACCTTGACTTATGAGGCGGTGGACCAGCTGACTCGGTTGGGCATGGGGCAATCGACTTGCGTCGGTATCGGCGGCGATCCGGTGCATGGATTTGAGTTCGTCGATGTGCTTGCTATGTTCACTAGCGATCCGGGAACCGATGCGGTGGTCATGATCGGCGAGATCGGCGGCAGCGCCGAAGAGGAAGCCGCCGCATGGATTAAAACCAATATGAAGAAACCCGTGGTGGGTTTCATCGCCGGCCAGACTGCGCCGCCGGGCAAAAGAATGGGTCACGCGGGAGCGATCATTTCGGGTGGCAAAGGCACGGCCAAGGAAAAAATCGCCGCGATGACAGCGGCCGGAATTCACATGGCTTCGTCGCCGGCGACTATCGGCCGCTCGATGCAGGAGGCGCTAGGAAAGTAATGAGCGTGGAACGAACCTTATCGATCGTCAAGCCCGACGCCGTGAGGCGAAATCTTATCGGTGAAATCCTTCGTCGCTTCGAATCCGCCGGATTGAGAATCGCGGGCGGGAAGCTGCTTCGGCTAACGCCAGAGCGAGCACAGGCATTTTACGCGGTGCACAAGGAGCGGCCATTTTTCGCGAGCCTGTGCGCCTACATGTCTTCAGGCCCGATCTTCGTGTCGGTGCTCGAAGGTGAAAATGCCATCTTGAAAAACCGCGAGATCATGGGCGCCACCGACCCGGCCAAGGCGGCGCCGGGAACGATCCGCAAAGATTGGGGCAACGATGTGGAACAAAATGCGGTCCACGGTTCCGACGGCTCTGAGACCGCGATCAATGAGATTGCTTTCTTTTTCAGACCCGACGAACTTTTTTAATCCCACGCTCCGTTCCGCTCTTGGTTTTTTTTGATGGCAACGACGCGTCAAGTAGGAGCAGGCTCCTGTGCCTGCCCTGTTTTCGGACGACCACAGGGGGTCCCCGCGACAATGTTTTGCGAAATTGAACCACCAACGGCTCAACCAACCGCGATCTGGAAGTGAAGCCCAATATTAAAGATCTGAGCTTCAAGGAGCTCACTGCGTTTTTGACGGAACGAAAGCATCCGCTGTACCGCGCCAAGCAGATCCGGCTGTGGCTGTTTCAGAAACGGGTCACATCGTTCGGGGAGATGACGAATTTGTCGCGCGACCTGCGCGAGGAGTTGGCCGAACGTTTTTCCATCGGCCGGCTTCGGATTGTCCGCCGGGTCCAGTCGCGGGATGGCACGGTCAAGTTCTTATTTGGCCTCGCGGATGGCGCGAGCATCGAAAGCGTGTTGATTCCGGAAGCGCACCGGTTGACGATCTGCATCTCGACGCAAGTCGGCTGTGGCTTCGGCTGCGCCTTTTGCGCGACTGCGCTGTTGGGTCTCAAACGAAATTTGACCGCGAGCGAGATCGTCGATCAAATCCTCGAGGCGAGCCGAACTATGAGCCAAGAACGGCGCATCACGCATGTCGTTCTCATGGGAATGGGCGAGCCGTTGGCAAATTACGCTCAGACCGCCGGCGCGCTGGAAATCATCACTGACGCGGCATGGGGAATCGGTATTTCACCACGAAGGGTGACGCTTTCGACGGTTGGCCTGGTTCCGCAGATTGAAAAGTTGATGGCAGAGACCCGGGTCAATCTCGCCATTTCCCTGCACGCGTCGAACGACCGGTTGCGCGGTGAGTTGATGCCGGTCAATCGGAAATATTCGCTCGAGCAATTGCTCGATTGCTGCCGCTCGCTCCCGTTACCACGACGCAAACGCATCACCTTCGAGTACGTTCTCTTGGGCGGTGTCAACGATTCGCAGCAGGACGCGCGCGAGCTCGTCAAACGGCTCAAAGGCATTCCCAGCAAAGTGAACGTCATCCCGTTCAATCCCCATCCCGGCAGCAGGTACGTGCGGCCGACCGACGAAAAAATCGCGAGCTTTCAAAACGTCTTGCACGACGCCGGCGTCCAGGTCAATGTGCGCCGTCCCAGGGGAGATGATATTCAAGCCGCTTGCGGCCAATTACAAGGCGAGGAGTTCGTCCACACTCGGCGTGAACGAAAGGTGAGCGCCGAAGGGATGTCAAATTGATATGGGCCCAGGGATGATCGGTGTTATCGGCGGGAGCGGCCTTTATCAGATGCCAGGCCTCGAAGGAGTGCGGGCGGTTGAGGTCAAAACCCCTTTCGGCAAACCGTCGGACAAACTGATTCGCGGCCGGCTCGGCGAAATCGAGCTGGTTTTCTTGCCGCGTCACGGGCAAGGCCATCGTTGGTTGCCGAGCGAGGTGAATTTTCGCGCGAATACTTTCGCGATGAAAAAACTCGGCGTGGAGCGGATCATCTCGGTGAGCGCGGTCGGTAGCCTGCGGCAAGAAATCGCCCCGGGACATGTCGTGATCCCGGATCAATTCATCGATCGCACGACACAAAGACCGAGCACGTTTTTCGGCCGGGGGCTGGTGGCTCACGTGAGCTTGGCCGATCCCTTTTGTAAAGATCTTTCGGCGATTCTTGCCGCCGCGGCCAATTCCGAGGGAGCGATAGTTCACGCCGGTGGAACTTATCTTTGTATGGAAGGACCGCAGTTCTCGACGCGGGCGGAGTCGCATCTTTACCGTAACTGGGGCGCCCACGTTATCGGCATGACCAATCTTCAGGAAGCCAAGCTGGCGCGCGAGGCTGAAATCTGCTTTGGCACACTCGCACTGGCCACCGACTACGATTGTTGGAACCAGGTGGCCGACGACGTCGAGATTGACCATGTGTTGGCTGTGCTCAAGCAGAACGTCGACCTGGCGCAGCGCACGATCCGGCGCGCCGTGACGGAATTGTCGTCCGCGCGTGGCTGCGCCTGTGCCTCGGCATTAAAGGATGCTATCATCACCGAGCGCGCGCGGATTCCGAAGAAGCTCTGCGCGGAATTACGGCCCATCATCGGAAAATATCTATGAGCGTATTGGTTGTCGGTACCGTCGCCTTCGATTCGATTGAGACGCCATTCGGCTCGGCGGAGCGCATCTTGGGCGGATCGGCGTCTTACTTCGCTCTCGGCGCAAGTTTTTTCGCTCCGGTCCGCATCGTCGGCGTCATCGGTGAAGATTTTCCCCAGGACTACCTGGACCTTTTCATCCAGCGAAAGATCGACATTGATGGCGTTGAGCGCGAAAAGGGCGATACGTTTCACTGGCGCGGCCGCTATCATGAAGACATTAATTTGCGCGATACGGTCGAGCTGCACTTGAACGTTCTCGCGGGCTTCGAGCCAAAACTACCCGAGCGCTACCGCGACGCTGAGTACGTCTTTCTCGGCAATATTGATCCGCTGATGCAATTGGAAGTGCTCAACCAGCTTCGCCGCATGAAGCTGGTCGCATGCGACACCATGGACCACTGGATCCGCGAGAGCAACGAAGAGCTAAAAAAAGTGCTCAAGCGCATCGAAGTCCTGGTGATTAACGATTCGGAAGCGCGCTTATTGAGCGGTTACGACAATATCGTCAAGGCGGCGCGAGCGATTCTCAAAATGGGCCCCAAGATGATTCTCGTCAAGCGCGGCGAGTATGGCGTGCTGCAGTTCTCGGATTCGTCGGTATTCGCCACGCCCGCCTATCCATTGGAACAAGTTTTCGACCCGACAGGAGCGGGCGACTCGTTCGCCGGCGGATTCATGGGACAGCTGGCGCGCTCCGGCGACCAGAGCCGGGGCGGCCTCAGACGGGCGATCGTTTATGGTTCCGTCGTCGCGTCGTTCACCGTCGAGGATTTTGGCGTCAAACGTCTCACCGACGTCTCACTGACGGAGATTGAAGAACGATACCAAGGATTTGTCGAGCTAACCGATTTTCATTCCTGAGCCGATGGAGCTTTCCATAGTCATTCCCGTTTACAACGAGGAAGAAAACGTCGAGCCGTTAGTTCGCGAAATCAATGGCGTCTTGGCAACATTGGGCAAGAGTTGGGAAATCGTCGCGGTCGATGACGGGAGTAAAGACGGCACTTTTACCGCTTTGAGCCGGCTGCATTGCAGAGAGCCGAGTCTCAAAGTGGTGCGGCTCAGGCGGAACTTTGGCCAAACCGCGGCGCTGGCTGCGGGCTTGGCCTATGCGCAGGGGGAAATCATCGTACTCATGGATGGCGATGGGCAAAATGATCCGGCCGACATTCCCGCGCTGCTTGAAATGCTCCAGGAGGGCAACGATCTGGTGGCGGGCTGGCGCTTCAACCGGCAGGATCCGTTTTTCAATCGCCGTTTGCCTTCAATGATCGCCAACCGTCTGATATCCTGGACGACAAAGGTAAAACTTCATGATTACGGTTGCACGCTTAAAGCGATGCGCCAGGAGGTCGCCAAGAGTCTCAGACTATACGGCGAAATGCACCGCTTTATTCCGGCGATCGCCTACGAAAGGGGCGCCCAGATCGCCGAGCTCAAGGTCAACCACCGGCCACGGCTTCGTGGCGAATCCAAATATGGAATTACCCGAACGCTACGCGTCGTGTTGGATCTCCTGACGGTGAAATTTCTTAGCAGCTATTCAACCCGCCCGTCCCATGTGTTCGGACCGATCGGCGTGATCAGTGGTTTAGCGGGGTTTGTGATCGCGTTATATTTAACCGTACAAAAACTGGTTTACGACGCGGACATCGGCAGCCGACCGTTGCTGCTATTGGCGGTCCTGCTCATTTTTATTGGTTTTCAATTCGTCACCATGGGACTCCTGGGGGAGATGTTGGCGCGCACCTATCATGAGTCTCAGGAACGTCCGGTTTATGTCGTTCGCGAAGTTCTCGAGGGTGGAAGAAGAACATGAATTTGGCTGTAGTTGGAACCGGCTATGTCGGTTTGGTCGCTGGCACTTGCTTCGCCGAAAGCGGTAACGACGTGATCTGCGTCGATATTGATGAAAATAAAATCGAAATGCTCAATGCCGGCAAGGTGCCGATTTACGAGCCGGGCCTGGAGGAAATGGTCCGGCGCAATGCTCAGGATCAGCGCTTGAGCTTTACGACCGATTTGGCGAGTTCGGTTAAAAATTCCCAAATCATCTTTATCGCCGTCGGCACGCCCCAAGGGCCGACCGGAGACGCCAATCTTGAATACGTGAAAGCCACCGCCAAAGGCATCGCCAGAGCGATGGACTCGTTCAAGATCATCGTCACGAAAAGCACGGTGCCGGTCGGCACGGCTGATCGGATCAAGCAGTGGATTTCAGAAGAAACGGAACAGCCCTTTGCGGTTGCGTCCAATCCCGAGTTTATGAAGGAGGGCGCGGCGGTGGAAGACTTTATGAAGCCCGACCGCGTTGTCTTGGGCGGCGACAATGCCGAGGCGCTGGAGACTCTCAAGGAACTCTATGATCCATTTTTGCGCACGGGAAATCCTATTCTGGTCATGGATAGCCGGAGCGCCGAGATGAGTAAATACGCGGCCAACGCCATGCTGGCGACGAAGATCTCTTTCATCAACGAAGTGGCGCGCCTGTGCGAAGCGATGAAAGCCGATGTGAGCGAAGTTCGCCGCGCCATCAGTCTGGACCGGCGCATCGGGCCGCACTTCATTTTCCCCGGCGTCGGATTCGGCGGGTCGTGTTTTCCGAAGGACATCCGCGCCATGATCAGCATGGGCGGAGATAAGCCGGTAATGGCGCTCCTTAAAGCGGTGGAACAGGTGAACGAGAGCCAGAAGGTACTGTTGTTCGACAAGGTGAAAAGGCATTTCGGCGAACCGTTGTCGGGTCTAACATTTGCGATCTGGGGGCTGGCGTTCAAACCGCGCACCGACGATATGAGGGACGCGCCGTCGATCACCGTCATCGAATCACTTTTGGCCGCCGGCGCGCGGGTGCAAGCATTCGATCCCGAGGCCATGGAAGAAGCGAGAAAGATTTTCGGTGACCGTATACAATACACGCACCGAAACTATGACGCGCTGCACGGCGCCGCGGCTCTGCTTATTCTCACCGAGTGGAACGAGTTTCGCCGGCCGGATTTTGCGCGAATCAAGGGGCTGCTCAAACAGCCAGTGATTTTTGACGGGCGCAATATTTACGATCCAGCGGATGTGCGCAAGCTCGGCTTTACCTACTACTCGATAGGGCGGAACGATGGCTAGATATCTAGTGACCGGTGGCGCTGGCTTTATCGGCTCGCATTTATGCGAGAGCTTTCTCAATCAAGGGCACGAAGTGCTCTGCATGGACAATTATTCGACCGGCGCTAAGGAAAATATGGCGCCGTTTCTGAAAAATCCGCGCTTCCGTTTCATCGATCATAACGTGAGCCGTTTCATCGAAGTGCAGGAGCCGCTGGATTACATTCTCCATTTCGCTTCACCGGCGAGTCCGGTGGATTATTTGGAATTACCGATTCCGACCCTCAAGGTCGGCGCGCTGGGAACGCATAATACGTTGGGCTTGGCAAAGGCGAAGAGCGCCGTCTATCTCCTGGCGTCGACGTCTGAGGTTTACGGCGATCCGCAGGTTAGGCCGCAAAGCGAGGAGTATTGGGGCAACGTCAATCCGATCGGGCCGCGCGGCGTGTACGATGAAGCCAAACGATTCGCCGAGGCGATGACCATGGCCTATCATCGCTATCACGGCTTGAATACGCGTATCGTGCGAATTTTTAATACCTACGGGCCGCGCATGCGCTTGCGTGACGGCCGGGTGGTGCCAAATTTCATCATGCAGGCGCTCAAAGGAGAGCCGCTGACGGTTTACGGTCAGGGGCAGCAAACGAGAAGTTTTCAGTATGTCGATGATCTGGTCGATGGACTCAACAAGCTGCTTAAGAGCGATCATCACTTGCCCGTCAACATCGGCAATCCTCACGAGATGACCGTGCTCGACTTTGCCAAGAAAATTATCGAGCTGACCGACTCGCGCAGCACCATCGTCTACAAACCGTTGCCGGAGGACGATCCCCAGGTTCGCCAGCCCGATATTACGAAAGCGAAAAAGATTCTCAATTGGGAGCCGAAAGTTAAGTTGGAAGAAGGCCTGCTCAAAACGATCAAGTACTTTCGCGCGCATTTGAAAGAGAAGAGCGCGTGAAAATAGTCGTTACCGGCGGCGCGGGGTTCATCGCTTCCCATGTTGTCGACGCTTACTTGGATGGTGGTCATGAAGTGCATATCATCGATGACTTCTCTACCGGCCAAAACGTCAATGTCAATTCCCAAGCCACACTGCACCAGGTCGACATCGCGGAAAAAAAAGCGGCTCGATTGATCGAACAGATTAAGCCTGATGTCTTGAGCCATCACGCGGCGCAAATGGATGTGCGTCATTCAGTGGCTGATCCAACGTTCGACGCGCGCGTGAATATTCTCGGCTTTATCAATCTGCTGGAGGCCTGCAAAAACAGCGGCGTGAAAAAAACCATCTTCGCTTCTTCGGGCGGAGCGGTCTACGGCGAGCAAAAAGTGTTTCCAGCGCCTGAAAGCCATGCCACCGAACCGGCGAGCCCGTATGGCGTGAGCAAGCGCGCCGGCGAGCTCTATCTTTCGTACTACTATCAGGCGTTTGGATTGCCCTATATTGCTTTACGTTACGCCAACGTCTATGGCCCGCGCCAATCGGCTAAGGGCGAGGCCGGCGTCGTGGCGATTTTTCTTTCCTCATTGCTGGCGGGCAAAACACCGGTGATCAACGGCGACGGGCGGCAAACGCGCGATTACGTTTACGTCGGTGACGTGGTTGCCGCCAACGTGGCGGCATTGCAATCCTCATTCGTCGGTCCGATCAACATCGGCACCGGCGTGGAAACGGACGTGGTAACGATATTTCAGCACTTGCGTGAAGCGGCCGGAAGCTCGGTCGAGGCCCAGCATGGCCCGCCCAAGGCGGGCGAGCAGCGCCGCAGTTGCATCGATGCGGCCCGCGCCGCACAAATTCTCGGCTGGCGTCCCCAAATGACCCTCAAAGACGGGTTGCAGCATACCGTCGATTATTGCCGCAAAAGCGGTGGCCGATGACGTTAGACCACATCAGAAATTTTTCCATCATCGCGCACATCGATCACGGTAAGTCGACTTTGGCGGACCGGTTGTTGGAATTCACGGGCGCAATCAGCGCGCGCGAAAGGACCGAGCAGATTCTCGACAGCATGGATCTCGAGCGCGAGCGTGGCATCACCATCAAGGCCAGTCCGGTCTGCCTGAGTTATAGCGCCAAGGACGGCAAAGAGTACAAACTCAATTTGATCGATACGCCCGGCCACGTCGATTTCACTTACGAAGTCTCGCGCAGCCTGGCGGCCTGCGAAGGCGCGCTGCTGGTGGTGGACGCGGCTCAGGGCGTCGAGGCGCAAACTGTGGCTAATGTTCACATGGCATTGGATCACAACCTCGAAATTCTTCCCGTGATCAACAAGATCGATCTGCCGAGCGCCGAGCCCGAACGCGTGAAAGCCGAGATTGAAGAGGTGATCGGCTTGGACGCCTCGAATGCGGTTTATGCCAGCGCGAAGGAAGGGATCGGCACGGAAGAGATTCTCGAGGGCATCATACGCCATTTTCCATCCCCCACGGGGGACCCATCGGCTCCTTTGCGGGCCCTGGTCATCGACAGCTGGTTCGATCCTTATCACGGGGCAGTCGTGATGATGCGGATCTTCGACGGCGTGGTGCGCAAGGGCACCAAGATTCGTATGATGTGGAGCGGCCAGGCCTTTGAAGTGCTCCGGCTCGGAGTTTTTTCACCGGGGCCCACGGAGGTGTTGGAGCTAAGGGCAGGCGAAGTCGGTTTCCTCATGGCGGGCATCAAAGAGGTCGCCGAAACCCGTGTTGGCGATACGATCACGACCGATGACCGTCCGGCTGGAGGGCCACTTCCCGGTTTCAAACCGATGAAGCCGATGGTGTTCAGCGGTCTCTATCCGACGGATTCCGGGCAGTATCAGGCATTGCGCGACGCGCTGGAAAAACTGCGCCTCAACGATTCTTCCTTCACCTACGAGCCGGAGACGTCACAAGCATTGGGCTTCGGCTTTCGCTGCGGATTTCTCGGCTTGCTGCACATGGATATCGTGCGCGAGCGGCTCGAGCGCGAGTTCGGCCTGAGTCTCATCACCACTGCAGCCACGGTGGTTTATCGCGTGATTACCACGGCGGGCGTCACATTCATGATCGACAATCCGGTGAAGCTGCCGAACGAGGGCGAGATCGAGAGAATCGAAGAACCGGTGATCCAGGCAACCTTGCACTTGCCGCAAGAGTTTCTCGGCGCCGTGCTCAAGATCTGCGAAGAGAAGCGCGGTACGCAAAAGGAAATCCGCTATCTGGGTCCCAAGCGAGTGATGCTGGTCTATGAGCTGCCGCTAAACGAGATTGTCGTCGATTTCTATGATAGGCTCAAATCAGTCAGCCGCGGTTACGCTTCGATGGATTACGAGGTCGCCGGCTACCGGACGGCGGATTTGGTCAAACTGGACGTGCGCATCAACGGCGATCTGGTCGATGCCATGTCGATGATCGTCCACCGCGACAAAGCCTACTATCGAGGCCGCGACCTCGTGCAGAAGATGCGCGAGCTGATTCCGCGCCAGCTTTTCGAAGTGGTCATTCAGGCCGCCATCGGCAGCCGCGTGATTTCCCGCGAGTCGGTGAAGGCGCTGCGCAAGAACGTCACCGCAAAATGCTACGGCGGCGATATCACGCGCAAACGAAAACTTTTGGAGCGTCAGAAAGAAGGTAAAAAACGCATGAAACAAGTCGGCAAAGTCGAGATACCCCAAGAAGCCTTTCTTGCGGCACTCAAAGTGTAGCAGCGGGGGTTGCTAATGGCAGTGGAAAAGGTGAATAAAGTAAAAGAGCAAAATGTGATGGATAGTTCGGCAACAGTGAAGACGAAGTCGACCTTTCGCGAATACGCGGAAGCGATCTTGATGGCGCTGATTTTGGCGCTGTTTATCCGTACGTTTATCGTGCAGGCGTTTAAGATTCCGTCCGGTTCGATGATTCCGACGTTACAGATCGGCGATCACATCCTGGTCAACAAATTGTCCTACGGTTTGCGCATGCCTTTTCTCGAGCGCTACCTGGTGGAATATGCCAACGTGCGGCGCGGCGATGTGGTGGTGTTCATCTTCCCGGAGGACCGCTCCAAAGATTTCATCAAACGAGTGATCGGCGTCGCCGGTGACACGGTCGAGGTCCGGGCCAAAAAGGTTTACATCAACGGCAAACAAGTCGAAGATTCGCATGCCCATTTCGCGGGGTACGATCCGCAAGGCGGCGCGGTGGGAAACGGCGACGATTATGGGCCAAAGGTAGTTCCGGAGAATCATATCTTTGTCATGGGCGATAATCGCGATCGGAGCTACGACAGCCGCTTCTGGGGATTCGTCAATCTCAACGATGTCCGAGGCAAAGCCTTTTTGATCTACTGGTCCTGGGATGGCACCGACCGGTGGGTCCGTTGGGAGCGTCTCGGCGATTTGATCTACTAGCGCAAGACAGCAAATTAGTCCCATGACCAAAACAGGAAAAATAATTTTGACCACTTTGTCGGTGCTGATTTTTCTGTTGGTCATCGTCAATATCCTGATCGGCCTGGGCAATCAGTCGATCCAAGCCGAAGTTGCCGAGCGCCAACAAATGATCGCGCAGACGATCCAGCTCGAAAATCTCAATCGTCAGTTAATCACTGTGCTGGCGAATTTGGCATTAAAGACCAATGACGAACAACTTAAGAAGCTGCTGGCGGAGAGCGGCATCAATCTGTCGGCAGGACCGGAAACCGCGCCGCCGCCGGCGAAGAAGTGAGGTCGCATGGCCGACGAAGTTGAAAACGTTGCTGCTGAACCGGTAGAGGATCGCGAAACCACCATAGCCGTGAGGCCCGCTTCGAATTTGCCATTTATCATTACGCTGGTCGCGTTGCTGCTTTATTTCGGATTTCAAACCCTCCAACTCTTCGTTGAGCGGGGCAATCTGAGCATGATGAAGAGCAGCCAAGACTCGGCGCTCCAAGAAGCGCAAAAAGTCCAAGAACAGTTTAAGAATCTTGTCTCGAAAACCAATCAATTGGCCGATCAAGGCCATGCCGGCGCGAGGATGGTGATGGAAGGGCTGCAAAGGCAAGGCTTCGGCGCCCCGCCTGTGCCCGAAAGCAAAGCTCCGAGCAAAGCGGAGACGAAACCGAGCAAGTAGTTTTTCCACCGTCAGAAAGTGGGATCGGTTGAGCCGTAGCGAAACCCACCCTTCTGATGGTGTTAATGTTCCCTCTCAGATGGCTGAAATCCCTCGCCTTCAGGCGAAATGAAAGTTCGTCATGCCGGCGAACGCCTGTATCCAGGTTCATTTTCAGTTCAACGTCAAAAACCGCCTGGATTCCGGCTTCCGCCGGAATGACAGGAACAAGAGTCGACTTCCAGTCGACCAATTCAGAACCCCCCAGCTTGGAGCCATGGGTCGTTCAGTTCTATTGACCCGCAGGCAATTTCCCTTTAGCCTGAATTTTTCCACGCATCGGAGAAAAATTCTTTGGAAACATCATTTCATCCATTAGTTTGGCGCTGGTTTACCGGGCGCTTTCAGAGTTCTACGCCGCCTCAAGCGGGTGGTTGGGAATCCATCTCGGCGGGTAGATCGACGCTGATCGCCGCGCCGACCGGTTCGGGCAAAACATTGGCGGCGTTTCTTTGGTCCATCGATCGGTTGATCAAGCGAGCGTTAAACGGCGGGCTCGATGAGCGCACCAGCGTAGTTTACGTTTCGCCGCTCAAAGCGCTCGGCAACGATATCGCTAAGAATCTCCAAGTCCCGCTGGCGGAGATCTATGATCTTGCCGGGCGGGAGGGGATTCTGCTGCCCACGATTCGCGTCGCCGTGCGCTCGGGCGACACGCCGGCTCGCGAACGACAGCTGATGGTGCGTAAGCCGCCGCATATTCTAATCACCACGCCGGAGTCGCTTTACATACTCCTCACGGCGCCGCGCAGCCGGGAATTCCTCAAAACCGCTGAGACCCTGATCGTCGACGAGATTCATGCGATCGCGCAGGATAAGCGGGGAGCCCACCTAGCGCTCTCTTTGGAGCGGCTCGATCAGTTGGTCGGGCGGCCACTCCAGCGCATCGGCTTGAGCGCGACCCAGAAACCGGTCGAAGAAATCGCGCGGCTCCTCGTCGGCACTCGGCAAATTTCGGATAACGGAGCGCCGGACTGCGCCATTATCGACGTCGGTCACAAGCGAGAGATGGAACTGCGCATCGAGGTTCCGGACGAAGAGCTTGGGCCGATCATTCGCCAGGATATCTGGACGGCGGTCTACGACAAGCTTGTCGAACAGGTCCATTCGCACCGCACGACTTTGGTCTTCGTCAACACGCGCCGTTTGGTCGAGCGTGTGGCGCATCAATTGACCGAGAGGCTCGGTGAGGGCAAAGTTGGCGCCCACCATGGCAGCTTATCGCGCAAGACGCGTCTCGAGGTTGAAGAGAAACTTAAGTCGGGCCAATTCCCCGTCGTCGTCGCCACTGCGTCATTGGAGCTCGGCATCGATATCGGCCACGTCGACGTCGTTTGTCACATCGGCTCGCCGCGAAATTTGGCGATCCTACTGCAGCGGGTCGGCCGTTCGGGACACTGGCTCGGCGCGATTCCCAAAGGGATTCTTTATCCTCTGACGCGGGACGATCTCTTGCAATCGGTGGCGGCGATTCGCGCTGTCCGACAAGGCGAGCTGGATAAGCTTACTGTCATTACGAAGCCGCTCGATGTCTTGGCTCAGCAAATGGTGGCGACCGTGGCGAGCTTGGAATTAACCACAAAAAGCCTAGCGCGACACGGCCGTCCGCGACGGAGCACCCCCTCCTTCATCCTCCCCTGCAATGCGGAGGAGGAAAGAGGTGGGGGCGCAAATAGGAGAGGCGAAGAAGGTGGGATTAGTGAAGAAGCCTTGTGGCAACTGATCCGTTCCGCCTCCCCGTACAAGGACCTGACGCGAGAGGAATTTGAACAGATTCTGGAAATGCTCAGCGAGGGCGTGGAAACGCGACGGAGTCGACGGAGCGCCTATATTCACCGCGACCGGATCAACGGCATGCTGCGCGCGCGCCGCGGCGCGCGCTTGACCGCGATCACCAACGGCGGAGCGATCCCGGATACCGCCGACTACGATGTCGTTGAGTTTCCGAGCGAGATTTTCGTCGGCAAAGTCAACGAGGACTTCGCTATCGAAAGTCTGGCCGGCGATATTTTTCTATTGGGCAATCGCTCGTGGCGGATCAGGCGCGTTGGTTCGGGAAAGGTTTGGGTCGAAGACGCCCAGGGGTTACCGCCGAGCATTCCATTTTGGTTAGGCGAAGCACCGGCCCGCACCCTTGAACTATCGAAGGCGGTTTCGGATTTGCGGGTCGCAGTCGCCCAGACACTTGCGGATGGCACCCAGGCGACTCAGTGGGTCATGGATCAAGTATCGATGCCGCAGAGCGCCGCCGAGCAGATCGTCAATTATGTTGCCGAAACGGTTTCGGTTCTGGGTACGGTGCCGGCTCAAGAGAAAATTATCGCCGAGCGTTTTTTCGACGAGGCGGGTGGCATGCAATTGATCATTCATTCGCCTTGGGGCGGTCGGATCAATCGCGCGTGGGGCCTGGCGCTGCGCAAGCGCTTCTGCGTGAGCTTCGACCGCGAACTGCAAGCCGCAGCGACCGATGACGGGATCTGCATTTCGCTGGTCGAGCAGCATTCTTTTCCGCTGGCCGATGTCTTCGCCATGCTCCGGCCGGCGATTCTCGAAGACAATTTGATCCAGGCCGCGCTGGCCTCGCCGATGTTTACTAACCGCTGGCGCTGGAATGCCACGCGGGCTTTAGCGGTGATGCGCCACAGCGGCGGCAAAAAAGTACCCGTCGCTTTGCAGCGCATGCGCGCCGACGATCTTTTAGCTGCGGTGTTTCCGGAACAGGTGATGTGCCAGGACAATCATCGGGGCGGATTGGTCGAAATCCCCGATCATCCGCTGGTGCAGGAAACCTTGGGTGATTGCTTGCACGAGGCGATGGACATCAATGGCTTGGCTGAAATCCTTGAGCGCATGGAAGCTGGCGCGATCGCAACTCTGGCGATCGACACCCCGGCGCCGTCGCCGATGGCCCATGAGATTCTCAATGCCAATCCCTATGCATTCTTGGACGACGCGCCGCTGGAGGAGCGTCGGGCGCGCGCCGTATCGCTAAGACGGGTCGACCCTTGGATTGGGCGTGAATTCGGCCGGCTTGATCCGGCGGCTATCGACGAAGTGCGCAAACAAGCTTGGCCCGAAGTGCGCAATGCAGACGAGCTGCACGATTTGTTGCTCGGCGTCTGTTTGCTGCCGATCGACGTTCGTCCAGACTGGCACATACTGGCTCAAAAGTTGATTCAAAATGGTCGCGCAACCCTTGCCGCTTGGCAAAGCCCGGCCGGCGAGCATCGCGCCTACGTCGCGGCCGAGAGATCGGATTTGATTCGCTTGGCACTGACGAGTGTTTCATTGACTCCAGCGATCGAGCTTCCGCTCGGCTCCGTCGAAACGGTCGCATCCGAAGAGAACGCGATCAAAAAAATCGTCCAAGGGTGGTTGGAAGTCAGCGGACCGATCACCGCGGTCGAACTCGCATCTCGCTTGGGGATGCCGGCCGACAAGATTGACGCGGCATTGATCGCTCTGGAGAGCGCCGGTGTTGTGTTGCGCGGCGAATTTACTGCCAAGGGCATAGCCAGCGGCGAAGTCGAGTGGTGCGATCGGGTTCTGCTGGCGCGCATACATCGCTTGACGTTGGGTCGAATGCGCCGCGAGATCGAACCGGTGTCAGCGGCGGAGTTCATGCAGTTTCTGCTATCCTGGCAACACCTGACGTCTCGGACTCGGCTCCGTGGCCGGGACGGCGTGTTAGAAGTGATTCGGCAATTGCAGGGTTTGGAACTGCCGGCGCCGGCGTGGGAACAACATGTTTTACCGGCGCGTCTTGAACACTACGATCCCGCAGACTTGGAGCATGTCTGTCTGGCCGGCGTCGTCGCTTGGGGTCGGCTGCGAAGCGAAACCAATGGGACGGAGCCATTGTCGGGAGCTTCAATCGTCGCGAAAAGAGGCCGCCGGCTATTGGCGCCGGCGCGCAATGCGCCCCTGGCGTTTCTACTGCGCGAAGAGCTCGATGCTTTTCTTGAAGACAGCCGCTTGCGCTTCGATCAGATCGACACTCTGTCGCCGATGGCAGTGGAGGTCGCGCGCTATCTCGACCGCCACGGCGCTTCATTCCTGACCGACGTTGCGCGCGGCACGGGTCTACTCAAAGTCAAAGTCGAGGAGGCTTTGTGGCAGCTCGTTGCTCACGGCATTGCCACAGGCGATGGAATCGCCGGACTGAGAGTTCTCTTGACTCCCGATCATAAACGTCTCGAGCGGCGGCGCAGTCTCCGAGTCATCTCAGGCGCTAGAAGTCGCGAGCGCGCCATGCCTGTGGGCCGCTGGTCGCTGTGGCGTGATCCATCCCCTGATGATCGCTTGAGTAGCGAGGCGGTACTGGAGCGGCGCGCCAGACAGTTGCTCGAACGCTATGGAATTGTCTTTCGCGATCTGCTCGCCCGTGAGATGAATATGCCGCCGTGGCGCAGTTTGCTCGGCGTTTATCGGCGTCTGGAAGCGCGCGGTGAGATCCGCGGCGGGCGTTTCGTCAATGGGTTTGTCGGCGAGCAGTTCGCCTTACCCAACGCCGTTGAGGCGGTGCGTGAGACGAGGCGCAACGCCGCAATGCAAGATAGCCCGGTCATTGTGTCAGCGGCCGACCCGCTGAATTTGGTGGGAATCATCACGCCAGGGGCCCGGGTATCTCCCTATTCAAATCAGGCGATCGCTTATCAAAATGGTCTTGCAATCGATGTCGGCTCGTTGGGCGAGCTCCTGAGCCGGCTGCAGCACCTATCGGTGTCAAAGCAGATCTAGCCCCTATTTTGCCGCTAGAACAATAACTTCGCGAATAAACCAAACTATTAGATGAATTTTTCTGCGCGCCGAAAAGTACCTTCCTGCGCGCTCATCATCACGCAGTTCTGAAATAAGGAAATAATTAAGGTATGTCTGTGGTCGGCGCTGTGTTGGCGATTAAGCGCGCGCCTGGCCGTTTGGTCGCGGCAGCGGTGAACTCAAGACTTCTTTCAAAACGCGAATTTCAACCACGTCCTCCTGGAGCCGAGTCAATCCTTCTTTAGCTCGATGAATTTCCGCCAGCATGGAATCGAGCTCGCCGATGGAGATGGATTCGAGGGCTTGGCGAATTTTGCGGTTCATGCCAAAAAGATTTTGCACGCCGCCTTTATCGGAGATTTTGTTGTCCAATTCTAAATACACGCGAGTCACGCCTTCCATTTGGCTCTTAACGTCGTCCACGAGATTCCTCCTTAATATGCTTGCGACAAGTGGTGTGTTGTTGTAACTACCAGAAAACATAGTTGTGAGTGGAAAACAAGTGAACACCGAGCAAAAAAATAATTTTGTAACAACGAATTAATATTGGAATGGAAATCGCAGTCAGGGGTTATATTTTAGTGCGATAAAGTATCGAGGTGGAACGACATGATCGAGATAAGAAGTGTCGGTATTCCCAGCCCGAGAGTTGAAGGCGAGCAAAAAGTTGGCGGTGGCGCGGTATATGCCGTCGACGTCACGCTGCC
>DASYUV010000086.1:0-133133 GCA_036000865.1 Binatia bacterium
TGACGAGCAAGAACAAGAACGAAATCAGCAGAGCGGCAACCAAGCCGTTGGGTTTAGTGGCGAGGGCAAATCCAAGTGACAGAGCGGCTAAACTCAGCCATCGGAGCGCCTCTCTGTTTTCGCGCCAGCGCAGGAAGCAGAGCAGCGACGCCGTCGTGTAAAAAGTGATGCCAAGATCGATGTAGCCCCAGTGGCTCAAGCGGGCGATGACCGGCGTCGATACGAAAAAGAAAAAACCGAGAAGGCCGTAAACCGCATTCATGCGGCCGCCTAAGTAGGCATAGAGCAAAAGACCGGTGAGAAAACCGAAAAGCGCATGAATCCATTTGGGCACAAAATCGTAGCCCCAGAACACCCACGGTGTGTAGAGCATGTCGATCAGCATGGGGTAGTATGAATAAGGCGCGATCGGCACTTCGATGATCCGGCCGGCTTTGGCGTAAAGTTTTGGGATCGCTAAGTGGTGCGTCAACTCGTCTCGGCTGGTGGGCGGCAGCAAACCAAGAACGATTTCAACGATGAGAATGACAAAAATCGCGGCCCAGATTATCTTGCCGAGCCGATGCGTCTGTCGAAGAATCTCCAAAAAGTGGCAGATAAAAAAGACCGCAGTGGCAAGGAGAACGATGACGACACTGAAGTTTAGCCAGGGGTTGCTCACATAACCCGCCAGCCCGAACAGAAAATACCACGTCCCGCAGACGCCGAGCAGGCACCCAACCAGACATGTTCGATTGAGGAGAACTGAAAACCGCTCTTCCATCAGTCTCCGTTGTTACGCGGCAAAGACGTCCGCACCCGATTGGCGGACCGAACGGAATTGAAGTTTACCAAAGGAAAGATTCTACGAATCAGCGATTGTGAAAATAGAACCAAGATGATGGGCCGGTAGTTTCTAAACGGAAGCTTGAGGGCCTGCGCCGGCGCGCATTTCTCCCGATTCCGTCTTTCCGGCGAAAGCCGGAATCCAGTCTTTGTGTGCCGTTGCCAGCCCAATCTTCCCAATCAAAACGGATGCCGGCGTGCGCCGGCATGACAGACTTTCACATGGCTTGAAGGCCGGATTTTAACCACCCCCATGGGAGAAACATCAGGATTCCTGATCGATCACTGCGACAACGGCGCCGAATTTTACAAAGTCGCCTTCTTGCGCCTTGATCTCGTTTAGTTGACCGTCGTCGGGAGCTTCGATCTCGACATTGACCTTATCGGTCTCCACCTCGACAAGAGCTTCGCCCTTTTGCACTCTTGCGCCTTTGGCCTTGAGCCAGCGCAAAATTCTCACCTCATCGCTTTCGTCACTCGATCCCAGACGGGGAACAACCACATCCTTTTTCATTGCAGTTTCTCAACGACGGCTAAAGCGACTGCGCTTCGAAGCTGTCGGCGAGAGACTTTAGCTTCAGCGTTTGGCGCATGTTTTCCATGAAGGCGTTGACGTTCTTATATCTTGCAGGAATCTCGTATTTGACCGCCGTATAGAGATAGTGCAGCTGAGAAAAAATCGCGATATCGGCGAGGGTCATGCGGTCGAAGATAAATTTCTTGCCGGAGTAGATCTGATCCAAGGTATTGAAATGAACGTCCCACTCTTCCTCGGCTTTCTTGCGCGCCTCCGCATTATCCGCGCGGCGCAGGGCATGGTTAGCGTGAATCAAGACTTCGTCGGACCAGTCCTCCAGTGCCAAACACAGCCCTTTGTTCGTCGCGCCATCGGGATAAATGCTGATCCCCGGATAATCCTTCTCAAGACGCGTCGCGATCACCGTGGAGTCGATCACGCACTCGCCGTTATAATCCGTTGACGGAACTTTTCTCTGTCCGGTGTATTCGATCAGCGATTTGCGGTCGTCTTTGCGCACGTCGACGATGTCGTAAGGAACTTTCTTCAGCGCCAAGACAATTCTTACTTTCTCGCAGAACATCGAAGTTTGGGATTGATATAATTTTATAGCCATACACAATGCCTCCTTAGTAATATGATGCTGGTTCGGAAATCCTTTTTGCAGCCGAGGAGCGAATAAACCTCTTGTTTAGTATCCCATGCATCAAATTCACTGAATTCTCAACCCCGCTTACAGCGCCACTTGTTGACCTTACGTGTCTTCGTCAGTATTCTTCTCGCACGTCAAAACGGTAACGCCATGAATAATCACGACGCCGAGACCAACGACCTTGATCTCTTGTCGCACAAAACCGAGACAAGCATCTTGCTCCTCGAAAAGTGACGGCCAAGTGATTCTCGGGTAGGGAGAAGGCGGTCGCCGAAGTTTGAATAGTCGGGATTTGGAAGGAAAAAGATGGCAAAATATTTACAGTGCAGTGAGTGCGGCAAATTGGCTTTTTACTATGACGACTTTGTCGGCACGGAGAAGCCCTTTTACCGGCGTTACATGCGTTACCCAGAAGGGGAAACGAAGCATGAACCGCCGCGCTGCTTCAGCTGTGGCGGCGTGCCACGCCTGATCCACGAAAACATCAAGGAAGAAAAAGCCGCCGCCAAGCACTGAAGTCGACAACAGATCTCACAGCGTTCCACCTTCGAGGCTCCGTCCCAGAATCTTCGTGGTCTAGCCAATCTTTGGTTAAATGGTCTCATTGGCCCGCTGAGATCGCTCGCAGATGTTCCTGCACAACCTGCGGGGGACACAGGCGCAGAAAGAGTCTTAAGCCGCCGAGAATAACCGCGAGATCGTCCAATTGGCCGACGCCGATAAGAAAATCCGGCACGAGGTCAGCCGGCAGAACCACGTAGGCAAGTATTCCAACGAGGATTAGCTTGGAGGTCAGGGGTACACGCGCGTCTTTTGCCAAGCGGGAAAACAGCTTCAAGAAACTGGGAAGGTGGGTGATTAGCTGGAAAAAGCCGCGCCAGCCGAGTTGTTTAACGATGCCGGTAGCTTTCAGTGCCATGCTTTAATTTACGTGATCCAGCGGATGCTTGAAAGTCTGGCTCTAACCCTGATTTTTTTTCAATTTAACCGTCTTGGCGAATGAGTTCTGGACAGCGCATGCTGCCGGCGCTCGTCTAAACAACCCGCGCAGTCCCTGTCGTGTATCCTTGTTGACAAGCACAAGACCGACGGCCAGGAGAACATAGAAAATCGAATAATAAAAACGGAACTGCGGATCAGGAAACAGCAGCTGAGTGGAAAATAGCAGGAATATAACCGTCGCTTCCATGAGAGAAAACGACAGATTCGCCAGCACCACTACGGCGAAAAGCGACTGTGCCGCGGTCAAAAATAACTCTTCCATTTGGCGCTCGTCGATGTGCATGCCAGCGATATTGCCGGCGGAAATCGAGTAGACTACCGGTAGCATGCCGATCAGTAGCGTCCACTGATTCACCTTCGATGATAGCAACGCGCCCATGGCCGTCCCCGGCTGGGCCTTGAGCGCAAACAGAATGGCGACGATGAACTCGGGCGATTCAGAGGCTAGCGGCGCCAACCATTGAACCAGAATAAACTCCTCGATCCCAAAGGTCCTGCCGGTGGCTAATAGTCCCTCGGCAAACGGTTCCGCCGCTATGAAAATGGTAAAACCGGAGAGGAGAAAGAAAACCACGGTAGCTAACCGCCGACTGCGTTCGCCCCAACTTTCGATCATCTCCGCCGGGCCTTCAAGTTCCGTTTCGACGTGTTCAGCCTTCGATGCAGCACGCATGTAAAAGACGAAGATAGCGATCAGCACCGCAGCGTCGACAAGATCAAGCCGCCCTTTGATAGGAATAATGAAGGAGTAGATCGTCGCGACTCCGAGATATAAAATCTCGATTTCGTGACCCGGTTCGAGCTTCACCGCCCGCTTTCCGGATTTTAACCAATAGGTCACCACGACGGCCGCCCAGCCGACGCCGATCAATAATCGATTTGCACCGGTCATGTTGGCCATTGCAAAGGCCGTGTATTTCGGATCCTTTCCTGCCGTCCACGCGAAATACATATCGACGGCATACTCCGGCAGCACCGCAATCAGTGCGAGGAGCGCGATCGCCAGCGCTTGCGGAATATCCTTTTGCGCAAGTTCCGCCGCCCATGAAAGGAGGAAGGCTGCCCCAAAAATACCCAGCCCAGAGGAAAACGTTTCCCACTGAGGTTCTAGATGCAGTCTTGAAATGTGGACGGCAACCCACTGCAATGCCAGGGTAACAGCTACGACGAGCCAGAGGACTTGCTTAAAATGGGTGGTTGAAAGCATTTTGTTTCTAGCGGACCTTCTCAGATTTTTTTCCAGCCTGATATACTGCGCTGTTTCGCTGTCCCACTCGCGCTCAATGCGCTCATGGATGATAACATAGCTGCTTCATTCCTTATTTGCCGATGTCGACCAGTGCGGAAATCGCCCCGGTCACACTGGCTGTGATCGTTCCACCGAACCGATCGCGATTCTTGAGGCGGGACAGTTCACGAGCCAGCATGCTCTGGAGCTTGGCTTCATCTAGGGTTTGGACGTCCTCGGTAACCGCCACTGCGGCATGCTTCTCGTCTCTGCCGGTGGCAAAGGCGGTCGCCGTCCGTCGGGGAAGCAGATAGAATTTGGGCATGGGCATCTGTGCCTGGCATGTTAGATTCTGCACCATGCGATAAAGCGCCGGCAGGCCATCGGGTTGAATTTCCTTTGCACCGTGCATGCGCAGAATGATTTTGTCGATGAACCAGTAGTTGATAGCGTGGACGACTAAAGCGATCATGAGAGCGATCAATGCGCCCTCTGCGCCACCCAGCGCCCTACCAACTTTGACCACAATCACGGTCAGAAACGTCATGAGAAAAGTCATTTTCAAAGCGTTCATTCGAATCTCCTTAGCCGTCCCAAGCCAGGCGATTCTTTAATTGCGGTGGCGCGGGCTTTTCCTCGCGCTTCACGTCAAATGGCTGGGCCACGAAGAATCTGTCGGGACCGATCTTGAGCTAGACCAGGTCCAATAGATAAAAGAGAGCCTAAGGTGAGGGTATTTTAAAGGCGATAGACTTGCTGAAGGCTATAAAGCTCTTGTTGCGAAAAAGTGGACGGTTTTCTTATCCTGGCAGCGGAGAGAAAATTTTCTGATCGGACACCGCAGCCGCCCGACAGCGCTGATGAGTTGGTTGTGGTCCGACGGCTGCGTAAACGCCCCGAATCTTTGAACCTTAACGAGATAACCAGGGCGTCGATCGAAGAAGCTTCTTCCTCGGCGTCGTCATCAAGGTCGGTACGCACATCGATGCCATCTGCAAGGAGGGAAAATGCTAAAAGGAGTGAGAGAAAGAGAGCGATCTTGGCTTTCACGTGAAAGTTGCCTATCAGACTGTGGCCCTTACGTCAACATTACAAAATTCCCGGGATCAACGGGGGGCGGTTTGGACATTAGCAAGTTCTCACTGAAAAACTCCTCGTTCACCCTTTGGTCGTCGAAATCACCGATCTCATCTTTGCCGTAGGTGTGATTCTCGCGGCAGTGGTGCTCATGCAAGCTGCGTTTCCGATAACAATTTTTGAGGAGCTAATAAACGCAAATTTGCTCCGATGGACTTGCAGGGCGTGAGGGACAAACTAGATCAGTCCAGGCAGGCGATGGCTGCCAAGAAAATATGAAGAGGTCCGCCGTTTCGCCGAAGTCGTCCAGGTGGAGGCGGACCTGGCAGAAGCGAATAGGTAGGTGGCAGAAGCGTTCATGGTTAGACATTCATGGGTTCGCCCTGCTCGCCCCGACGCGCCAACCACCATCCCAGTGAGATCAGAGCCGCCGCGAGCAGAGCTGGGAGTGTCCATGGGAGGAAACCCGCCCAAGGCTCAAGCCAAGCATGGAGGTTTCTATCCTCGACCACCATCTCGCCTGCCACCCAGCCGAGAATCCCTCCGCCAAGCCATACAATCCACTGAAAACGGTTCATTAGTCTGGCCAGGAAGCCGGCCCCGCAGACAACAATGGGGATCGACAATCCAATGCCGAAGATCACTAGAGCAAGATCACCGTGGGAGGCGGCCGCCACCGCCAAGACGTTATCCAGACTCATGATTATATCGGCTACGATGATAACCCAGATAGCTTCCCAAAGTGTGGTCCCATGCCGTACCTCACGTCCCTCCCCGCCCGCGTCCTGACGGAGTAGCTTGACGGCGATCCAGATCAAAACTAAGCCTCCGACGGCCTGGAGATAGGGAATCCTGAGAAGCTGCGTGATTATGGCAATAAATGCGAATCGGAGCGCCACCGCCCCGAAGGTGCCGCCGAGTCGTCCTAAAAACTGCTCGCGAGGAGGAAGAGTCCTGACTGCCATGGCGATGAGCAGAGCATTGTCGCCGGCCAAACTAAGGTCGAGGATCACGATGCCGAACCAACGGACCCAGAACTCAGGACTTGCGAAGAATTCCATTAACTAAACACCAACAGGCCAATCTCACCACAGGCCAAATATAAACGGTCCTATTCATAGCGAAAAAATTGGCGCTTCGCCAGACATAAAAAAAGGAGATAGCATTAGACTTACGTAACTTGCTTAGGTGTCTCTGGCTCCCTTTTGCAAACGCTGAGATTTATCTGATGGACTACCAAAAAAAAGGGCGGGTTGATTCCCGCCCTTTTGATCAAATTTGGTGGAGCCGATGGGAGTCGAACCCACGGCCTCTAGAGTGCGATTCTAGCGCTCTCCCAACTGAGCTACGGCCCCATAGTCAGCGTGTTGTCGCTTTAAGATACTCCAGCACCTTATCTTTTAGGTCCGGCCTTTTCAACGCGTAGGCGACGGTGGCCCGGACAAAACCGAACTTGTCACCGATATCGTATCGATCGCCGAGAAACTCGCAGCCAAAGACTTTGCGTTCACGCACCAGCTGCGCCAAACCATCGGTAAGTTGAATCTCTCCGCCTTGGCCAGGCGGAAGATTCTGCAGAATCGAGAAAATTTCCGGGCGCAGCACGTAGCGGCCGATGATCGCCATCCTTGATGGCGCGTCCTTTGCCTGCGGTTTTTCCACGGTCGCTTCGATTTGATAGAGACGCTCCTTTATTTCCTTGCCTTTAATGACTCCATACTGATGGACTTCCTCCCGTGGAACCTGCATTAGAGCGATCACGGACTCTTCGGTCTTTTCAAAAATGTGCAACAACTGGCGAATGCACGGCGTATCGTTGTCAATCAGGTCATCGGCGAGCATGACGGCAAACGGCTCGTCACCGACAAGATCGCGAGCACAAAGCACCGCATGACCTAGCCCCAGTGGCTTTTTTTGACGAACCGAGACGACCTCGGTCATCTCAGAGATGTGACGGAGCATTTTAACCATTTCCGTCTGGCCACGATCGGTGAGAACCTGCTCCAATTCGGGCGCGTCATCGAAATGATCCTCGATGCCGTCCTTGCCCCGGCCCGTCACGAAGATGATTTCTTCGATTCCCGCATCCACCGCCTCTTGAACGACGTACTGAATCGACGGAACGTCGACGATCGGCAGAAGTTCCTTGGGGACAGTTTTAGTAGCAGGGAGAAAACGTGTTCCGAGGCCCGCCACCGGTATGACCGCTTTTCTGAGCTTCATGGAGTCGTACCTCAGGGATCAGACGATCCGCTTTGCCTTGCGTTCCTCGATCTCTTGGCTGGACTTACAGGCGATACAAAGTGTCGTTACCGGACGCGCTTTAAGCCGTTCGATACCGATCTCCTCACCGCATTCTTCGCAGATCCCGTACTCACCGTCGTTTAGACGTTGCAACGCTTCGTGAATTTTAAAGATGAGCTTGCGTTCGCGGTCCCGGATACGCAGGATCGAGTTTCGGTTCGACTCCATGGAAGCTCGGTCCGTCGGGTCTGGGAAATTTCCATCTTCGTCCATGTTTTCGACAGTCTTGCCTGCTTCTAATCGCAACTCGGTGATGCGTTGGTTCAGGAGACTGCGAAAATATTCAACATCTTTATGGTTCAGAGAACACCTACTTCGCCTGCGCAAATTTAATGGCATTTATTATAGGGGAAAGCTGATAAACATCAACCGCGCGAATCCGTTCCAAGAATCCTCGCAGCAAAATCTTCCCTGCATCACTCCGCGAAGGAGACAGGACGCGGATGCGCCAATACAAAAACCTCCGTGCTCTTCGGTAATATGGAGCGGTTTAATGTCAATTGAGACTGCGCAATCTTCTTGACCGGGTAATGCTCTTTGGCAAACGCCGCAAAAAGCTCGGCTTGCCGGGCGACGTCGTAGTGCATCGGGATGACGATCGGCGGCTTGACCTGATCGATCACTTTTATGATGTCTTCGAAACCGAGATTCGTCATGGCGTCGATGGGAACCATCATCACATCGACCCGCTGCAAGACCTTGACTTGTTCTGGCGTCAGCAGATGGCCGATGTTCCCTAAGTGCGCGAGACACAAGCTCCCCATCTCAAAAACGAAAATCGAGTTCGCGATCGCCCCCCAGCTTTGACTGCGCTGGCTAGGAATGTTGACAATGGTGATGTCCTTGACTGAAGTTCGGATTGGGTTCCAGGTCTGCTTGAACGTGATGCCACGAAGAATCACCGGATTGCCCGTCACGACCCCGGTGTTGTTATGCGTAAAATGATCATTGCTCACCGTCACTGCGTCGGCTTGAATTCCAGGCGTGACGTTGAAGTTTGGATCGGCGACGACTTTAGTTTCACTTCCTGAGTGAATCAGAAAACTCGAATGACCGTACCATTGCACAAAAAACGAACCGAGGGAGGGACTTTTAACTCCGCCACCCCGTGCTTGAACCAATTGTCTTCCCTGATTGTACAACCAAACCAAAGAAGGATTACAAAACGCGGCGGCAATGCCACGCAAGGGCAAAAAGAAGGCTGCGCCGACCAAACCGACGAAACCACGCCGTCTCATTTTTCCTCCCTGATGATTAAAGCCGTGAAGCTGGAAACTACCGTGTCGGGCCGACGCCATGCGTCTCTCGCCAGATTCGCCTTCATACAGGTTTGCTCGAGAAAGGTTTTCATGTCCCAACCATATTCCGTTGCAACCTGCGGTAAAAGCACTCCTCGCTTTCGCTCCAAAGCCACATGCAACCCGTGAAGGCCGATTTCAAGGGCTAGTGGATCGTGCACTCGCATCAATGGTGACAGCACCGAAATGTCAATACGAATCTGCGCGAGCTCGTCAGCACATACCCGCCTTACTCGGCGGTCACGTGTCGCGGCCGCTTCCGTCATCGCAGTCACCGTGTCACGCAACGACCCCGACGGCGTGCAGGTACCGATACAACCGCGGAGCTCGTCTTGATTGAACAGAGTTACGAAAGCGCCATAGTTGACGTTTTCCAGGTAGGGATCATCGCTGCCGACGTTCGGGTAAGGACAGCGACATATGACTGCTTCAAGCGTTTGCCTGGCAATTTCGATCAGCCGTTTCTGCGATGCGGCCGGGATATGAACATCGGCCATAATGACTTCTAAACCCGGCCGAACTCTATCGCCCTCAATCGGGGATTACAAGAATCAAAGACCGATTATGTCATTCAAGAAGAGCAGTGCCTACAGGTGCCGTAGAAGGCGAGCTGATGAGAAGTAATCTTGAATCCTGCGTGGGGCAGTCTAGCTGGCCTAATCTCGTCCTCCGTGTCGACCAGAACATCGAATACTCGGCCGCACTTTTCACAGATGAAATGCTGGTGGCGCTTAACGAGAGGATCGAAATGTTGCGCGCGCCCTAGCATCAACACCTGGAGCTTTTCATCAGCGACCAATTTTTGCAGATTGCGATAAACGGTTCCAAGGCTCACGTTGGGCAAACGTTCGCGCACTTTATCGTAAACCTGGTCCGCCGTCGGATGGGAATTGTCGCCTTTAATCGCATCCCAGACAACTTGCAGCTGTTTGGTATTTCTTGGCTTCTTATCCACCTTCGACATGATTACGCCGTTAGATCCTCTACCAAAGATTGTCGCGTGTCAGGTTCAATGGGCGCACTCGCATGGTAATTCGGATGATCGATGACCAGCTCCGCCCTTTCGCCTTTGACAAATGCCTGGAGCGGCGCCTCAGAAAACGGAAATTTCACGTACTGCACCGCGCTGATTTTGTCTTCCTTGCTGTGGCCCTCTTCAAAGCGCGCATGGATGGAATGGCTTCCGACCTTAAGGTAAACGGACTCGTCGATGCCTAAAAATTTCAGCAAATCCTCCCGGAGATGGGTCTGATCCTCGATCTCTAAAAACAGGGTGGCGCTCAGTTCTCCAGGCGCCGGGATGAGCTCATTGTAGACCTCAATTTCCTCCCGAATCTTATCCAGGTCGGCGATTTTTTCCGCCCGCATCATCTCTTGGATTTGAAAGATGACCGTGTCTCGGTTCTCGAAGACCAAGGTCACTTTGTCTCCCACAGAAACGCGTCTGCGCCGTTTAAGCTCGATAATGCGCTGCCGAGACTTCTCGCGCACTTTTTCATAGGCGGCGTTACCTACGACATCCTCTAATGCAATCTTGTTCATAAATTGCCGGCTTCCGCTAAACCGTAAGCCAGCGCGAGAACCTGCACCGGGTGGAGCGGTTTCTTTTGGGTCCCCTGCTGAAATTGCAGCGCTTGAGTTCGCCTTCGTCGTCCGAATGGTCCCAAAACGCTTGGCTTTCCGTATCAAGACTCATGATGAGATCCAAGGTCAGGGATGGATTGCCATCCCTGACCTTTTCAACAAATCAATCAGCTCGCGGCGTCCGCAGGCTCTTTGCCAGCAATCTTCTCCAAACCTTTGAAGAATCGGCCGGCGTGAGATTTTTCGGCTTTGGCCAGAGTTTCGAACCACTCCGATAATTCCGCGTATCCCTCCTCGCGCGCTGTCTTGGCGAACCCGGGGTACATCTCGGTATATTCGTAAGTCTCACCCTCAACAGCAGACTTGAGATTCTTCTCTGTACTGCCGATGGGAACGTCGGTGACGGGGTCGCCGACTTCTTTCAAAAAATCCAGATGGCCGAAGGCATGTCCCGTCTCAGCCTCGGAGGTGTCACGAAACAACCCTCCGACGTCCGGATAGCCTTCGATATCGGCCACCCGTGCGAAATAGAGATAACGCCGGTTAGCCTGGGATTCGCCCGCGAAGGCGTTCTTCAGGTTTCCATGGCTCTTAGAGCCCTTTAAACTTTTTGCCATAAGTCCTCCTTCTTTATTAGTAATAATAACTATTAATTATAACTGTCGCTGAATGTCAAGCGCCGCCGTTGCTTTTTTTGACGCAGAATATTTGATATTTTTTTTTAATTGTAGTTCACATTCTGACGTGCGTGAGAAGATCTGTTGCAAGCTCAACGAAGCGCGCTCTAACCGGAGCAGCGAGCCGACGGCCGCGGACAGTCAACCCATGCAGCGAGTCCCAGGCTCAGCCGCTGGATTAAGCCGCGAAGGCGGCTGAGATATTGAGCTCGACACCTTCGAGCGCAGCATCTAATATACTCCCGAAGGCAAGAAACCAGAGGGAACCGTACATGATTTCCATCGATGAATTTCGCAAAATTGAACTCAGAGTCGCGACGATCAGATCTGCAGAGCCGCATCCCAACGCGGACAAATTGATGGTCTTGCAAATCGACCTTGGCTCTGAGCAGCGGCAGATTTGCGCGGGTATCAGAAGTCATTACACGGCGGAAGAACTGGTGGGCAGGCAGATTGTCGTCGTTGCAAACCTGGAAACGGCGAAATTACGCGGGTTGGACAGTCAAGGAATGCTTCTGGCGGCGTCTGACGAAGGACGTGTCATCATGCTGACGCCGGAAAAGTCGGTGCAGGCAGGTTCAAAAGTGTCATGATAAGCTTGTTGCGAATTTCTAGGGACTAACAGATGGCTGAAATTCCACGAGGCCGCCCCACACTTTGTTTCATCGATCACGAAGCCCTGCGCTGGAATTTGCGTCAAATCCGATCCAAGGTCGGCGCCGCAGTCAAAATTCTTTCCATGGTGAAAGCCAACGGCTACGGTCATGGCGCCGTGGCCGTTTCACAAACTCTCGCGTCTGTTGGCGGAGATGCTTTCGGTGTGGCAACCTTGGAGGAAGGCGCTGAACTTAGGCAGGCGGGCATTCACCAACCGATCCTCGTCGTCGCCGGCGCGTATGTAGAACAACTCGAACAATTCCTGACGCACGATTTAACTCCGGTGATCCATGAAATCGACGGCGCTCGCGCCTTCGAAGCTGCGGCGCAGCGCCGCGGCAAAAAACTGAACGTCCACTTAAAGATCGACAGCGGCATGGGCCGCTTAGGGGTTCCCGCTACCGAACCCGACTCGTGGATACCGGAGCTCAAAAAGTTCACGGCGCTTAATCTCGAGGGCGTTTTTTCCCATTTCTCGCACGCCGAGAGTGTCGAAGGCGATTACACGCGACAACAGCTCGACATGTTCGAGCGCATGATTCAACTTTTGCGTGCCGAAGGCTTGGCGCCGCGTTTGGTTCACTTCGCCAATAGCGCGGCGACGATTACGCTTCCCGCAGCCTACTTCGATATGGTTCGTCCGGGCATCATGCTGTACGGCGTTTATCCTTCGCCGGCCATGGCGAGTCACATCACACTGAAACCGGTTCTCTCGTGGAAAACGAAAATTCTCCAACTTAAAAAAGTGCCGACGGGTACCAGCATCAGCTACGGTCAGACCTTCATTACCAACCGGGAGAGTGTGATCGCGACGCTTCCCATCGGCTACGCCGACGGTTATCAACGGCTACTGTCCAATCGCGGCGAAGTTCTGGTCGGCGGTCGACGCGCTTCAGTGGTTGGAAGAGTCTGCATGGATTTGACTATGATCGATGTTACCGATATACGAAATGTTCAGCAGGGAGATGAGGTTGTTCTCCTCGGTCGTCAAGGCGACGCAGAAATCTCTGCCGACGAGATGGCCGCCTGGGCAAATACCATCTCGTACGAGATTCTCACCTCCATCGGCGCTCGAGTTCCCCGCATTCATTACAATCTCTAGGAGGATCACCGGCAGTGGGCAGGATTGAGCGAGCCCTGATCAGCGTTTCTGACAAGAAAGGCATCGTCGAATTTTCTCGGAATCTGTCGGTGTTAGGCATTGAGCTGGTTTCCACCGGCGGCACCGCGGCGTTGCTGCGCGACAATAAGATACCGGTAAAGGACGTCTCGGAGCTCACGGGTTTTCCCGAAATGATGGATGGCCGGGTGAAAACACTGCATCCAAAAATCCATGGCGGAATCCTCGCGCAACGAAATAATCCCGAACATGTCGGCAAGATGAAAGAGCACGGTATCGTGCCCATCGATCTCGTCGTCGTCAATCTCTATCCGTTCGAGGCGACCGTAGCGCGCGGCGCGGCGTTCGAGGAAATCGTTGAAAATATCGATATCGGCGGACCGAGCATGGTTCGTGCCGCGGCAAAGAATCATGAACATGTCGGCGTCGTCGTGGATCCCGCAGACTACGATCCAATTCTTGCTGAATTGAAGAAAAACGGCTGCTTGCTCTCGGCAGCAACCCGCTTCCGACTTTTCTGCAAGGCTTTTCAGCATACATCGCGCTACGATGACGCGATCTCGAACTATTTTTCTTCTCTCGATGAACAAAAGAAGCCGCAGCGTTGGGGTCAAACGGTCAATATTCAAGTCTCAAAGATTCAAGACATGCGTTACGGTGAAAACCCGCACCAAAGCGCCGCGTTTTACGGAACCAACGGCGATACTGGCCCGTCGATCGCTGGCGCGAAACAATTTCAGGGCAAGGAATTGTCCTTCAATAACATCTTAGACGCCGATGCGGCGCTCAGTACCGTGCTGGAATTTTCCGACATCGCGACTGTAGCCATTAAGCATAGCAATCCTTGCGGCGTTGCGCGGTCGAAGAGGACGCTCGCGGATTCTTTCCGCAAAGCCAAAGCTTGCGATCCAGTGTCAATTTTTGGCGGCGTCATCGCTTTTAATCGCCCGGTGGATGAGGAAACGGCGAAAGAGCTCAAAGAGATTTTCCTTGAAATCGTCATTGCTCCAGGCTTTACGCCGGAAGCGAAAGCCGTGCTTTCCTCCGCAAAAAGGCTGCTCAACATCCGCTTACTCGAACTTGACATGAGCCAACCTCAAAGCGGCGGCTACGACCTACGCCGTGTGCGAGGTGGCATGCTAATGCAAGACTGGGACGTTGGAACAGTGGACGTGCGCGAATGCAAAGTGGTCACGGAAAGAAGACCGACGGAAGAAGAGTATCGAGCGCTCGATTTTGCATGGCGAGTTTGCCGCCACGTAAAATCCAATACGATCGTCTTTGCATCACCAGATCAAGTTTTAGGCGTAGGCGCGGGCCAAATGAGCCGCATCGATTCGACGAAAATCGCGGTTATGCGCGCAGCCACCCATGGTTTGGACCTCAACGGCTCGGCAGTGGCATCCGACGCCTTCTATCCGTTCCGAGACGGTCTCGACGAAGCGGCCAACGCCGGTGCCAAGTCAATCATTCAACCCGGCGGATCGATTAAAGACGATGAAGTGATCGCGGCGGCAAACGAACACGGCATTGCGATGATCTTCACCGGCATGAGACACTTTAGACATTAGCCGAGGATAGAGGATTGAGAATCGAACATCGCGATCCTCAATCTTCCGTCATCCATCTTCGGCCGCAGCGTTTCCAGAAGTAATGAAGGTTTTAGTCATCGGCAGCGGCGGGCGTGAGCACGCGCTGGTCTGGAAGATCAGTCATAGCGCGAGCAAGCCGAAGATATACTGCGCGCCCGGAAGCGCGGCGATCGGCGAGCTTGCCGAGTCGGTCGCAATCGATCCAGATCAAATCGAACAACTCGCTGATCTCGCTGAAAAGCAAAGGATTGACCTTACGGTGGTGGGTCCGGAGCAGCCATTGACACTCGGAATCGTCGATGTTTTCGAATCTCGAGGTCTGAGAATTTTTGGGCCGAACAAAGCAGCGGCACAGTTGGAGGGCAGTAAAGCCTTCGCTAAGGAAATCCTGCAGAGCAACAACATTCCGACAGCTTCTTTCGGCACATTCACCGAAGCAACAGCGGCTAAGCAATACCTTTCACAACACATGCCTCCCTATGTCGTCAAAGCCGATGGCCTAGCCGGCGGCAAGGGCGTTCTCATTTGCTCCGGTAGCCGGGAAGCAGAACTCGCCATCGATGATATTCTGGTGCGCCAAGCGTTCGGCCAAGCCGGCGAGAAAGTCATCATCGAAGAGTTTTTGGACGGCGAGGAAGCATCCTTTATGGTGTTGACGGACGGCAAGCATATTCTGCCGCTGGCCTCATCCCAAGATCACAAACGTGTTTTTGATAACGACCAGGGCCCGAATACCGGCGGTATGGGCGCCTATTCGCCCGCGCCTATAGTGACCCAAGCAATCCATGAGCGGATCCTACGAGAAATCCTGGTTCCATTAATGGCTGGATTGAAGAAAAGAGAAATTCGTTACCGCGGCGTGATCTACGTCGGCTTGATGATCACGAAAGAGGGTCCGAAAGTTTTAGAATTCAATGCGCGCTTCGGCGACCCCGAATGCCAGCCGATCATGATGCGGCTCAAGAGTGATCTCATTCCGTTGCTCGAAGCGACCATCGACGGCAAATTGAATGACATTCAACCGGAATGGTATGACGAAGCCGCTGTCTGCGTGGTCTTATGCGCCGCAGGCTATCCGGGTTCCTACGACAAGGACAAAGAGATTCATGGGCTGGAGAAATTGAGGAACTGGCAAGGGGGCTTTGTCTTTCATTCCGGCACCGTTAAACAAAATGGCCGTTGGTCAACGTCCGGAGGGCGCGTGCTCGGAGTGACGGCTCGCGGGCGCTCGATTACCGCGGCCGTGGAAGAGGCATATCGCGCGGTCGGCGAAATTTCCTGGGAGGGCATGCACTACCGCAAAGACATTGCTTATAGAGCATTGACCAATCTCTAGTGTCTCGCGTCTTTAGTTTTCCGCGCTCGACGCGACACTTTAAACTGAGCACCCGGGGAGGAATTGAAGGTGACTAAAATCCAACCCAAAGTTGGCATCTTGATGGGCAGCGACTCTGATCTCGAAGTCATGCGCGAAGCTGAGAAGCGGCTCGATTCCTTCGCCGTCGCCTACGAGACGCGCATCCTGTCGGCGCACCGCACGCCTGAAAAAGCCGCCGAGTATGCGGCCACCGCACAGCAACGCGGCTTGGAAGTGATTATCTGTGGCGCCGGCGCGGCGGCGCACTTGGCGGGGGCGATCGCGGCAAATACGACGTTACCCGTGATCGGCGTTCCGATCGATTCCGCGAATCTCAAAGGATTGGATGCTCTTCTCGCCACGGTGCAAATGCCCGCGGGCATTCCGGTCGCTACGATGGCCATAGGCAAAGCTGGAGCTGCCAACGCGGGAATATTCGCCGCGCAGATTATCGCCCGCACGGATGCCGAGGTCTCGGCAAAGTTGGCGCAGTCTAAAAAGGAGATGGCCGCGGATGTCGAAGAACGAGACCGCAAGCTTCAAAGTGAGAGAGACAAGGGTTGAGAAGTTCACCGCGGCGGTGGCAGCCCTGCAACGTGGCGAGGTGATCGTCTATCCAACCGAAACTCTTTACGGCTTGGGCGCCGACGCGCTCAATTGCGCCGCAGTTGAAAAAGTCTTTCAACTCAAAGGCCGCGATCCTAACAATCCGATCCCCGTGCTCGTCACCGAGCGCAATATGCTGAACGCTTTGGTCACCGAAATCTCACCTCTCGCCGAGAAATTAATCGCGCGCTTCTGGCCGGGTCCTTTAACGATCGTTCTCCCAGCACGCCACGATATCCCCGCGCCGCTCGTGAATTCCACCGGCGGCGTCGGCGTGCGGATTTCCAGCCAAATAATCGCCACCGAGCTCGTTAGAGCGCTTGGGCGACCTTTAACGGCAACCAGCGCCAATCCGTCGGGAAAGGCGCCGGCTCGAACCATGCGGAAAGCAAAAAGCTACTTCGCCAATGCGGTAGAAATCTTTCTCGATGCCGGAGAACTGACTTCGAAAACCGGTTCGACCGTGATCGAATTTCACGGCGAGAAAATCAAAATCATTCGCGACGGCGACATCAAACAAGCCGAGCTGCAAGCAATTGTCGGGGAGGACGTTATATGAAGCGAAGTATAGCAATTTTACTTGTGCTCGCCGTTGCTTTTTTGACGGCTTACGGTTGCGACTCGAAGACCGAGCCCGTAACCAAGGGAAGAGAAGCCGTCAAAGAGGTGGTCACTCAGCCGTTTAATACGCTGGAGAGCGCAAAAGAATCGCTCAATAAGAGCGAGGACAAGACAAAAGGGGCAATCGAAGAATTCGACAAAGAAACCAAACAACCTTGAAGCCATCTCTCAAACGCAAGTGTCCCACTCACGCACGAGAATTTGATTTCACGATCCGTTCGATTTCTCTGCCGTCTTCACCGTCGTAATAATTGACGTTCTTATCCCGTACGTAGAGCGCGCGAAATCCTACCTTCGCCCCTACTGCCGCGGTGGCATAAGCGCCGACTTTGTTCGAATCGGGATACTCCGAGAGGTCGGGATATTCCATGGTGCTGACGACGAGATATTGCAGTTCGGCGGCGCCGGTATTGATCAGCTGATGGGGATAATCCGAACCTGGCGGACAAGCGACTACGTTCCCGGCCGAAACAGCAATCTCCTCCTTACCGAATCTCAACATACCTTCACCGCCGATGACGTAAATCATCTCCTCATTTCCGGTATGTGTGTGATACGGAAAGGCCGCCTTGCCTGGCGGGACGGTGAAGAAGCTGTAGCCCAATCGTCGTGCGCCGATTCGCATGCCAACCCGCTGGCGACGCCCGCCGAACGCCGAATCCTCGGGCGCATGGATCGTGTCGATCGGAACCTCGGATAGCTGAATGACGTGCTCGTGCTTTGCCATAACGACTCCTTGCTAGCTTACGAGTAAAACTCTACCCTTAGGCGCTTTCTTTGTGCTATCAAAACGAATAAATGCTTCTTCTTTCGGAAAAACAAGTTCAAGACCTCATCGACATTGACGAATTGATCGCCACTTTAGAGCAAGCTCATATCCAATACTCCACCGGCAAAGCAGTGATGCCGGTGCGGTTGGTCGTGCCCCTTCCGCGGATTCATGGTCGCATTACCAGCATGCCCGGCTTTTTGAATGACGATAATGCCCTGGGCATGAAAGTTGTCACTTATTTTCAAGAAAACCCGCAGCGTGGACTGCCGGCGATCCTGGCAACGATCATGCTCTTTAGCGCCGAAACTGGAAAGATGATCGCGGCGATGGACGGCAGTTACATCACGGCGATTCGCACGGCTTGTGCCTCGGCCGTGGCGACCAAAGCTTTGGCGAATCGTGAAACTCCGGTGCTCGGCATCCTTGGCGCCGGTGTGCAAGCGCGCGCTCATATTCGAGCGCTATCACGTGTACGAAAGCTCACGAAAATGAAAATTTATAGCCCGTCAGGCACCAGTGCGGCCAGCTTGAAGAGAGATTTGGAGTCTGAGACTGGAATTGCCATTCAAGTCGCGGCGAGCGCCGAGGATGCCGTCCATCATTGCGACCTTGTCGTCACCGTCACCACAGCCAAAGAGCCGATCCTTGACCAGGATTGGCTCAAGCCAGGCGCTCACATCAACGCCGTGGGCTCGCACCGGCCGGATTTGCGCGAAATCGACGGCGCGACGTTGGCCCGCGCGAAAGTCGTCGTCGATTCGCGCGAGGCCATCATGGCTGAATGCGGCGATATTCTGTTGGCGCTTCAAGAGAAAAGCATCTCCGCGAACGCGATTCATGCCGAGATCGGCGAAGTACTCGCCGGAATGAAACCGGGCAGAGAGAGCGCAAGTGAAATTACTCTTTACAAGTCCGTCGGCATCGCGATTCAGGATGTCGCCACTGCTAATCTGGTTTATCGTAAGGCGCTCGCCCAAAAAGTTGGTACGAACGTAGAGATCTAACCCGTAGGGCGGGCGCAAATCCTAACGCTGAGAAATATATGACCTGGGATCTCACAAGCTATTTTCCAACATTCAACGGCTCGGAGATGCTTCGATTCAAAGAGACCATTCGCAACGACATTGGCGCGCTTCAGCAAGCCGCAGCGAACCTGCCGGCGCTCAACGCTGAATCCATGTCGGCGTGGGAAGATGTCTTGTTGCACCACGAGGATCTTTTGCGGTGCATGTCGCATTTGAGTTCTTACGTTGGTTGTCTTGCTTCCTCCGACGCGCGCAATGAATCTTATCTGAAAGAAGAAGCCGAGCTCACCCGCACGCGTGCCGAGCTTGCCAAAGTGCGCATCGAGCTTTTGCGCGCCTTCAAAGAAAGCACCGACGAAGTTTATTTCGAGTTGGCCGCGAAAACGTCCCTCGCCGGCGCACAGAATTATTTGAATCGGCTGCGCGAGGAGGCTCGGCGCGCCATGGCGCCTGAGAAAGAAGTGCTTGCCACCGATTTGGGCGTCGATGGCATTCAAGCTTGGGGGCGGCTCTACGATACCGTTTCGTCAAAATTGGAATTTGACATGATTTTTCCCGACGGCCGCCGCGAGCGACTTCCCATCTCACAGCGTCGTTCCTTGTTGGACAGTCCCGATCGCCGCGTGCGCAAAGCCGCCTTCGACGGCGGTAACGAAGCTTGGCATGCCATCGAAGACACCGCGGCAAGCGCGCTCAACGCCATCGCGGGCACAAGGCTCACGCTCAACCGCCATCGCGGCGTGGAGCACTTCCTGGATATCGCGTTATTTCAAGCCGCGATCACGCGGAAGACTCTCGACGCTATGTTCGAAGCATTGTTGGCTAATTTGGAGATTCCTCGGCGAGTCTTGAAGTTGAAAGCGCAGCAAATGGGGCAGCAGGCCGTAGCCTGGTTCGATCTAGGAGGGCCGCTCGACATACCCGGTCAAGAGAAACTTTCGTGGGACAAAGCGACAGCGATGGTCCGTGACTCCTTCCTCCGCGCCTATCCTGCTTTAGGAGACTTCTTCCGGCAACAAGTGATCGCGAAGAACTGGATCGACTGGGAACCTCGTCCCGGCAAGCGGCCCGGCGGGTTCTGCACCAGTTCGATGTTGAGTAAGGAATCGCGGATCTTCATGACGTACAACGAGTCGATGGGCGACGTACTAACTCTGGCTCACGAATCAGGCCACGCCTACCACGGCCTTGTCATGCGCGACGTACGCCCCTATGCGCGCGGTTATCCGATGACGCTGGCGGAGACCGCGTCGACGTTTGGCGAAAATGTTCTAATGAACGGTATTCTCGACGATCCGAACGCAAGCGACGCGCAAAAGGCGCTTATCCTCGATGTTGAACTCTGCCACAGCGCGATCTACCTCTTGGATATCCCGGTCCGTTATGAATTCGAGAAAGCTTTTTATGACGAGCGCGCAAAGGGGCCGTTGAGCGTCTCGCGCTTGAAAGAACTGATGGTGGAAACGCAGCGTCGCGTACTCGGCGACGTCCTCGAGCCCGGCGGTGAAGATCCCTACTTCTGGGCCTCAAAACTACACTTCTACATCAGCGGTTTAACTTTTTATAATTTCCCCTACACTTTCGGTTACCTTTTAAGTCGCGGTCTTTACGGCATGTTCAAGAGGGAAGGCGCAAGTTTTTTATCGAAATACGAAGAATTTCTCCGGCTCGCCGGCAGCGATACCGCCGAGAACGTCGTCAAGCAGACCGTCGGACGTGATTTGGAAAATCCGGATTTCTGGAACGGGGCGATTAGAAGTCTCGCGGAGCCGCTGAATCGTTTGCAGTCTATCCTGCCGAAGGTCGTGCCCGGCACCTGAGCGACTTCCTCCTCGTTTCTAGTTACTCGGAACTAATAACTAGAAATTGCGCTTAACTCATTCCCTCGATCAGCGCCGTGCGCAAAAGGTCGATAGCATTGAACGTCATGCGCGAACGGTCGTAGGCGCCGCGGCCGGCGCTCAGGCTTTCACGCCGAAGGAATGTTTTTCCGTCCGTGAGTGAGACATAGGTCTGGCCGCGCGCGAGATTCTGAATTTTGCTATCAGGATCGGCGATCGCGTGCAGCGCTAAGCCGAAGTCGGAGCCCGACTGCTCGCGCGCCGCCGAAGCCAGTGCATCGGTCAGTGCCACCGGCTCTTTCCCCAACGCGTCGACGTTTTTAACGTCGCGTGAATGCTCCAGCAGCGCGCGCTTGGAAGCTTCGCTGTTACAGATAAAACCGGCGTGGAATTGTTCCCCGCTCGCGGTTTGCAGCCGCTCCGCCAACTGGCCGCAGGTCAGATCTTCGTACACTGCCACGGTCTTGTTCTTTTCGCGCAGCAACCTGCCGACCACATGCTCCATGGTTTCCTCGTCGGCGGCGAATATCGCGTTGCCAAGCAATTGTCGCACCTCGGCCTCCACCGGCGCGATCATTCTCATCGCTTCGTTTCGATTGGCCGCTTTGGCGGCGATGCGCACATCGACCTGTCCCGGCAGCGCCAGCACGCCGACGGTGGGATTACTCAAATTCGCGATCAAGTGACCGACCTTGTCATCGACCGCGCTTTCGCCGATGCCAACGATCTTGAGCACGCGATAGTGGATGACTTCCGCTAGATTGAACTTCTCCCGTAGATAGGGCTCGACTTCGTTTTCAAACAGCCATTTCATCTCCACCGGCACGCCCGGTAGCGAGTAAATCACGGCGCGCGGATCTTCGACAATGAAACACGGCGCCGTGCCGTTCGGATTCTTTATCGGAATCGCTCCTTCCGGCATGAAGGATTGTCGAAGGTTATTCGGCGTCATCGGCCGGCCGCGCCGCCGAAAGTGTTCTTCGACCTGTTCCAACATCTGCCGATTCTGAACCAACTTGCGCCCGGTCACCTCCGCGACGATCTCACGGGTCAGGTCGTCCTGCGTTGGACCTAAGCCGCCGCTAGTGATAACGATGTCGGCCCGTTCCAATGCCCGGGAGATGACTTCTTTCATCCGCGCTGGGTTGTCACCGACGACGGATTTGAAATACAGATTCACTCCTAGCGCGGTCAGCCGCTGCGCCATCCACGCCGAATTCGTGTCAACGATCTGTCCTAAGAGTAACTCTGATCCGATAGCAACGATCTCGGCAGTTGCCATAGAGAACTTCACCTCGATTCGACTCAAATCTATACCTTAGTCTGGACGAACGACACAAGATCAACATCGTGAGCTGTACTCAGCCTCACTTGTTCCTTAGCGGCTTCTTTGCGAGAATGCCGCTATGATCATCCTGCTATCGAATGACGACGGGATTCACTCCGAAGGACTCATGGCATTGGAAGAAAGTGTTCGTCACGTCGGTGAAATCTACACCGTGGCTCCCGATCGAGCGCAAAGCTCGATGAGCCATGCACTCACGCTGCATCGCCCGCTGCGCGTGCATGAACTCGGGGCGCGCCGACTATCGGTGGATGGGACGCCGGTGGATTGCGTAAAACTTGCCCTCACGGGCCTCTTGCCAGTGCGGCCTGAGCTGGTGATTTCAGGAATCAACAAAGGACCCAATCTGGGCGATGATATCATCTATTCCGGAACCGTTTCGGCTGCCATCGAAGGGGCTTTGCTGGGCATCCCCGCGATCGCGGTCTCGCTGGTGACTTTCAAGGATTTTGATTTTCGCGCCGCAGCGGAGTTTACCGCCACCCTGATTCAACGAATCGCTGAAAGAGATATCCCGCCGAAGACTCTTCTCAACGTGAACGTCCCGCCAATTCCCAAACGTGACCTGAAAGGGTGGCGCGTGACACGCATGGGCAAACGTCATTACAGCGAAAATATTGTCGAGAGAGTCGATCCACGCGGCATCAAATATTACTGGATCGGCGGCGACGATCTTGGATTTGCCAACGACGACGGAACCGATTGTCAGACGGTCCATGAAGGATACATTTCCGTCACGCCTCTACAGGTTGATTTGACCGATTACAAGTTGTTACAAAACAACACCCTACCGAGCTTTTCGTGGCCCTGAAAATCAACGACCCGTTCATATCCATGCGCGCCAAAGACATCGGCGCGGAGCTCAGACTCGATAAATGGCTTTGGGCCGCTCGCTTTTTCAAAACTCGCTCGCTCGCTGCGGAAGCCATCACCGGCGGCAAAGTTAATGTCAATGGCAACCGGGCTAAACCTAGCCGAGTTGTCCGAGTTGGCGAAACCGTTAGTATCCGTCGGGGTCCGTACGAATGGACCATCATCGTCAAGGACATCTCCCGTTCACGCGGACCAGCAGCTCAAGCACAAAGACTCTATGAGGAAACCGAAGAAAGCGCGCGCGAACGCGAAACCGCCATCGGCCAATTGACACTCGAACGCCCGCTGGAATTCGACTCATCAGGCCGACCGTCGAAAAAGGATAGACGCGCAATTGCTAGATTTACCAAGAGAGGCTGGTGAAACCCCGAGGTTTCACGCTCCACAGCCTTGACGCAGCAAATCGCAGCCGGTAATGGACTACCACGCAGATTCTCGCGGGAGGCAAAATGACAAAAGAACTATCGTTCACAAGCCTTGCGGTTTTTATCGCAACACTGGCGGCAGCGCCACTTTTGGCGCAATCCACGCCGTACTTCCAAGGTAAAACGATCCTGCTAATACAAGGACGTGAGCCGGGCGGCACGGGTGCGCTGCGCGTGCAAGCGGCGATTCCGTATATCAAAAAATACATTCCCGGCGAACCGATCATCGTTACGCAATTTATGCCCGGCGGAGGAGGCAGAAAAGCGACCAACTACATCTACCGTAACGCCAAGCCGGATGGTCTGACATTCGGCAACGTCGGTTCGGGGCTAGTTGCCAACGCCGTGTTGAGCTCGACTGGCGTCGAGTACGATATGGATAGGTTGATTTATCTCGGTGCGTCTAACAGTACCGCCCAGTATGTTTTTGGCACGAACGCGAAGGTGGGGACGGACACTTTAGAAAAACTGCGCGCGCGCTCAGGCCTGCGCATCGGCGCTCAAACGGTTGGACATGACATCTATATCAATGGCAGGCTGTTTTCCTGGTTGATTGGTCTTAAGGACCCCAAGTTTGTAACAGGTTATTCCGGTCCTGAGATCGATCTGGCCATGGAGCGCGGCGAGGTAGACGGTCGCGCTAATATCCCGGACACAATCTTGCAAAGATCGCCGGAGCATGTCGAAAAGAAACTGATGAACTATCATGCGATCATTCAGATACCGAAAGAAGATCGCCATCCGCATCCAACATTCAATAAGTTGCCGGAACTTGAAACCTTCGCCAGAGCCGACAAGGAACGAAAAATCTTGACGATGTTCCGCACATTTCGTTTAGTCGGCTCGCCTTATATTTTGCCTCCCGGGACGCCGACAGAAATTGTTAAAATTTATCGCGACGCGATGCGCAAGACTTTCAAAGACCCGGCTTTTCTCAAAGAGTTCAAGAAGCTTTCCGCGGACGACGCCACGCCGCTGTTGCCGGAGGCGCAAGAGAAAGCAATTAAGGACATCCCACGCGAGTCCGAGGTGATCGCGCTTTTCAACAAACTTGCCGGCAGCGAGCCATTGCCGCTGCGCTAGTTGAGATTCAACAGACCTGCAGCGGCAACTTATCGGACGGAGCCTAGAGCGAAATGGTCGACGCGAAACTGATCACCACGGCCGGCGAGCTATCCGGCTACCGTGTTAGCAGAAACCTAGGTGTGGTGCGCGGCATCGTCGTTCGTTCGCGCAGTATCGTCGGCAGTATCGGCGCCAGTTTGCAGACGCTGCTGGGCGGCAACATCACTCTTTACACCGAACTGTGCGAGAAAGCTCGGCAAGAGGCGCATCGCTTGATGGTCGAGCACGCTTCACAGCTCGGCGCCAATGCAATCATTGTCGTGCGCTACGACGCGACCGAAGTTGCCCCTGGCGTCACTGAGGTATTAGCCTATGGAACGGCCGTCTATGTGGAGCTTTTTCATGACAGATAATATGGCGGTACGATCAATTATGTCGGAGATTCAGCCAGACCTTGCAACACTATGCCTCGATCGGGAACGATAGTGAATAGATATTGCGCCGGGGTCAGCGCGGTACTACGCATTTTTTCGATCGTCAATGTGCGAACAAAACGGCTATTGGCGAGCGCCATTTCGAGAACAATCGTCCCCGCAACGAGGTACTCTTCAATGCCGCGCACGTTTCTCTCCACGGAGTAGGTGGTCAGCAAATTTGTCGAGTTCGCATTCGCCTGGAGCCCATAGAACAGCATCCGCACCTGGTCGAGAACCCGTGATGTTGAGTCGCGGTTAAAAAGCAGTGGCCCGACCGGATCAATGACCACCCGTGAGGCCCCCATCCGCGCAATGTAGTTATTTAGATCGGCGACGACTCGCTGGACATCGACGTTTCTTCCTTGGCCATCGGTTGCGCGCGTATTGAAATAAGCGGAAGCATCGAGAATCAGAAATTCCTTCGACTCGATAAAAGGGGTGAGGTCCCATCCTAACGAAGCGGCTTGCTCAATCACGTCGGCGGGTTTTTCATCGATGGCGACATAGAGCCCTTTTTCCTTTTCCATGAGACCATTCACCAAGAACTGTAAGCCAAAAACAGTTTTCCCCGTTCCGGGCTCGCCAACAACGAGATAAGTTTTACCCACTCTGAGCCCGCCCTCGATCAAAATGTCGAGTTCGGGAATTCCCGTCGGTATGCGTTTCCCGGCCATACCTGAAACTATTAGAAAAAATGTCCGCTCACAAGATCGACGACCAACCACGGGTCGCTTAGCGATCGCCTTGGCGCTTCGGTCTTGACCCTCGTCGAGCGAAATTCTACTACGATCGACTCTTGTAGGAATCGGGTCGTCAACTGTCTGTTAGTGTTTCATCAAACGCGTGGCGAATTGATTAGCGTCGCGCCTTCCAGCGTCCACTTTTTTCTCGTAGCTCGGCCCTTGCTCGCTCAATATCCGCCGACATCCGTTCCTGCAGCTGTGTGAGCTGATGCTTCGCGCCGTCGAGCAAACTATCCTTGGGCTCGGCGTGCTCCTGGCTCAACTCCCTTGTTCTGTGCGGTGCGATTTCCGTCTTCGAACCTGTTATGCCCAGACGGTCCTCCGGTTTCGACCTGAGCGCGTCGATATCGACGGGAAACACCGTACTATCTTTGGGTCGATTCGCGGCCGATACTTGGGCTGACGGCGTGGCTCCAGCCTGCGTCATTCTTTGGGCTAAACTTTGAAGCTGCACTTTGATTTCTCTAAACTCCGCATCGCGGCGGTCGGCTTCGAGCATTTTCTGTGCGAATTGGTTTTGAAGTTCCCGGAGCTTCACGGTTAGATTGTCTTCGACGCTCTGAATGACGGCACCCATCGATTGCCCTTCACTCAGTTGTGTCCGTAGTCCAGCGAGCTCCGTTCTGAGGCCCGCCTGTACCTGTGTAGCCTGCTCGCTTTCGTTGACCATGAGCGCGTGGGTCCGATGGGCGATCGATTCGATTTCGGCGAAACGTTGTGTCAGGCGTTGCAAGTCAGTCTTGTACTCGGTGAATTGGGCATCGTGGGTTTGGAGATTATTTTGTCCTTGCAGGAGATAATCCTGAACTTCCCGGATTTTCGTCCGCACCGTATCTTCGAAGCTCTTTAGGACCGCCTCTGTGGCTTGGTGCTGTATTTGTTGTTGGTTTAATGCCGCCTTGATCGCGCTCAATTCCATACCGAGGTCCGCGGCCATTTGCTGCGTCGCCTGTTCGTTCTGCGCCATTCGGTGCGCGAGCGCGCTGGTTTCTGTCAAGACATGTTCGTTCTCGATTTTGATACTGCCAACGCTTTCCAGCTTGTCCCGAATCTCATTGCCAAGTTCTTGGATTCTAGCGGTGATGCGCTCGTCAACGTCCCTGCTCCAACGCGATCGCTCGACATCAAAGTCCACGGCTGCAGCCGTCGCGGATGGCAAGGATTCCACTCGCTGTGTGAGGCTTCGCACCTGGGTTTGGAGCCCGTGGACTTCAGCATCGACCCGAGGAAGGTTTTGCCCTAGCTCGTGGTGCAGGTCGTCGAGGCGTTTCTGAAACGTTTCTTCGACGCGCTTGACGGCCAAGTCCAGTGATGGTTGATCTAATCTCGCCAAGAGCTCGGCTTTGAGCGCGGCGCTTTCGCTCGTCACCAGACCGACGACGTGCTCTTGAGCGCGCTCGACGTCACTGGCTGCTTGCGTCTGAGCTTGCTGCGTAGCAAGCTCCGCCCGCGTAATGCGGTTCGTGATAGCGCCTAGCTCCCGTCTGATGTGTTCTAGTTCGTCGCGGGCGGTATCGAAGCTCTCAGACTTCGTACCGATCATTTGCTCCAGCCCTGCTATTTTTGCGCCGATGGTTGCTTCCAGCTTGTCAAATCGCGAGCGCTGCGTTTCCAATAAACTATCCCGGTCACCCAGTTGCGAATGCAACCTCGCCATTTCCGTCTTGACCAACTCGCGCATCTGCGTGGCTTGCTGGGATGCGGATTCGACCCCGCTCAGTCGCTCGGCAAAGCTCTGCATATACGCTTTCAACTCATTGAGATCCGGGACCTGCACGTCGAAATTCGGGCCGGAGGTTAGCTGCTGCTGAAGCTGATGGATCTGGGCGAGCAAAGTATCCTCTAGCCGTTTGAACTGCTCCGCCCGCTGCGCTTCGCTAGCCGCCAAAGCCTGCGCGAGGCCGAGATCAGCTGCGGCTCGCCCGACTAACCAGCCAAACAAAACATCCTTGCCGGCTCCGAGGTTATTGGTTTCGCTGCTAGACGACTTTTCGTTCTCGCTGTCGGTCACGGGATCGCTCCTCGTCATCGGCAAATTTGCCGGATCTGCGCCTTGGGGCTTAAGTTCATCGGCCCTGTAAAAGCCAAATGCATGCCATGGGTGCACATAAATAAATCCTAATAAAAACCAAAGGGTAGATGAATTTCACCCAGAGTAAAAGCACCGCTTTGGCCATATTTGGACAAGTTAGGACTGAAAGCAGTCACGGACGGAAAAGTGAGCCCAGCACCCAAGAACGATAGGTTCGCAGGTGGCAAAAGCTCATTGATGCATCGACAAACATCAACAAAGACGGAACCCGACCGTGTTAACTTTTGTGCTTTGTGCCAATACCGTTGAGAATCAGGAAGGGCAGCGTGCAGTTCAAATTCGCCGTCAATCCCATTCGCAATTCTCCATCTCTCGCCGCCCGCGTCCAAAGCGCGGCCGTCCCCGTACACCTTTGTTCTTCAACGACGCCGTTTGTCCATCCTTTCATCCAAGGTCTTCCTTTTTTTCCAATAGTTACGTTGATGGCAAATATCTTGCTCGTGTCATCTCCGCTTAGGGCTCTGCCGCCCGTGATAGGGCTAGACGGCCGCCACGTTACGCGTCAGGATCCCAAGACACGTTAGAAAGAGGCAAAACGATGGCACCCAGAAAAATCTTGCTCGTGGATGATTCAGAGACCATCTTGCAAATGGAGCAGATGATCCTGGAGAAGAGCTCTTACGAGCTCGTTATGGCGCGGAATGGAGAAGAAGGCGTAGCTAAAGCCCTAGAAACCAGGCCCGATCTCATCTTGATGGACGTCGTCATGCCGAAAATGAATGGTTTTGAGGCCGTGAGGCACATCCGCGAAAACGCGCAAACCCGGGGCGTACCGATTGTCATGGTAACCAGCAAGGCGGAGGCGGAAAGCATGGAAACCGGCTACGAGAGCGGTTGTAGTGACTACATCATCAAACCGATTGATAGTCTCGAATTAGTAGCTAAGGTCAAAAACCTGCTCGGAGAGTAACAATTGTATCGACTATCGAATTCAGCGGCAATAACTCCTGTGGCAAAACAATCCATCAATGGCGAATCGGCGACCGCGCCGTGCTCCGGTGACCGGTCAAAATTTTATTTGCATCCCGGCCAGCTCTTTGTTTCACCCGAGAGCTACGCCGTGACCACGATTCTCGGATCTTGCGTCTCCGTATGCCTTTGGGACCCGTGCAGCAAAATCGGCGGCATCAACCATTTCCTTCTTCCGGTGGACGCCGGCGACGATCAAGCATCGTTGCGTTTTGGGAACCTTGCCGTGCGTGAACTCATCGAGGAGGTACTGGCAGTCGGCGGTACACAGACACGACTAAAGGCAAAGCTCTTTGGCGGCGCCTGCGTTCTAGAGGCGTTTCGCAGCCGACAGAATCATCTCGGCACAAAGAATGTTCAGATAGCCCGTGAAGTTTTGGAGACGGTGGATATTCCAATTATCGGGGAAGATGTCGGGGGCGACAGGGGCCGAAAGTTGATTTTTCACACGGACAATGGCTCGGCGTGGGTTAAGCAACTGTAGGAACTAAGAATGGACATTGACTTCGAGGCGATACTACGAACCTATGTGGCCGAATCGGAAGAGCACCTGGTTCGGATGGAAGAGTCGCTGATCGGCCTCGAAACCTACCCTGAGGACCACAAATTTCTCGAAGCGATCTTTCGTGGCGCTCACACGATCAAAGGCAATGCCGCCGGCCTGGGATTTCCCAAAGTCTCGGAATTCGCACACGCCTTCGAGGAGCTGCTCCAACAGCTGCGCAACGGCGTCGTGCCCGTCACCAAAGAAACCATCACATTACTGCTGCGCTCGGTGGATGCGCTTCGTCAAATGATTCCTGACGCCATCGCTGGCGCGAAAGAGATCGGTCCGGAACATCAAGCGCTGCTGGCGCAGCTAATTAACAGAAACGCGCCGCCGGCCGAAAAGCCACGGCCTCCCACTCCACAGGATACTAAGCCGAGCCAACAGCCAGTCCGCCGGCGCCGCGAAGACTTCCAAGCGTTGGTCGAGCGCGCTGATACTGTCCGGGTCGACATTCAAAAGCTCGACCGCATGCTCAACCTGGCCGGCGAGATCGCCGTCGCACACGGCCGGATGCGTCAGGCGCTGGAAACTCCGACGCACCAAATCGCCGAAGCATTGGAGGCCCATGGACAACTGGAGCGCCTTTCTTTGGATCTCCAAGAACAAATCATGAAAGCCCGCATGGTGCCGGTCGGGCCGATCTTCCGCCAGTATCTCCGCACCGTGCGCGACGTCGCTCAGGCGAGCGGCAAGGTCGCTCGCTTGCTGATTCAGGGAGACGACGTTGAGATCGATTTAAGCATGGTGGAAAAGCTCAAGGATCCGCTCACGCATATGATCCGGAACGCCTTGGATCATGGCATAGAAGCGCCGGAGGTACGCCGCACCAAAGGGAAAGATCCTTGTGGGTCAATCACGCTCAAGGCACTTCATGACGGCGCCAGCATCGTCATTGAACTTATCGACGATGGCGCCGGCATAAATCGCAATCGAATCGCCGCGCGCGTTCGGTCAATGGGAGTCGTTGCGGAGCCTGAGCAGCTTTCCGATCAGGAACTCTTCAACTTTATTTTCGAACCAGGCTTCTCCACCGCAGAAAAGATCACGGATTTATCTGGGCGCGGCGTCGGCATGGATGTCGTGAGGCGAAATATTGAGACTTTACGCGGCACGGTCGGCGTCGCCAGCCGCCCTGACAACGGCACGTCGATTACCATCCGCTTGCCGTTGACTCTTGCAATTATCGAAGGTTTCGGCGTCGGCATCGGTGACGAGACCTATGTGTTACCGCTGCACGCCGTTCTCGAGTGCATCGAATTGCCCGCCGAAGAGCGCCACAACAACAGCAGCCGTGGGGTGATCAATCTGCGCGGCCACCCGCTACCGTACATTCGCCTGCGCGACTGGTTTGGGCTAACGAGCCCACGTCCGGCGCGCGAGAATATCGTCGTCATCGAAGTCGGTCGAGTCAAAGCCGGTCTTGCCGTAGACATGCTCTATGGTGCTCGCCAAACCGTTATAAAGCCGCTGGGAAAACGTTTTCAGGAACTCCCCGCCATCGCTGGCTCCGCCATTCTCGGCAATGGTCGTGTGGCGTTGATTCTGGACGTTCCCGGACTGATGCGCGAAGTGATCCGAGCACACGGAGAGTTGAGTGGGTCGGAAAATAAATCCCAGGGATTTTTGACTGCCCGCAGCGACGGTCCCGCTCCGATAAGGTACCACTAAGGGAGAACCTGTTATGAACGAAGGGCAAAATACCTCCGATCAGACTCAATACTTAACCTTTCACATAGCTGGCGAAGAGTACGCTGTCGGCATTCTACGCGTGAAGGAGATCATCACTTACGGTACTCTCACCACAGTTCCGCAAACGCCTCCATCCATCCGTGGCGTGATCAATTTGCGCGGCAGCGTCGTGCCGGTTGTCGACCTCGCGGTGAAGTTCGGTCTTCCCGCCAGTCCGGTGACTGACCGCACATGCATCGTCATTGTCGAATTAAACTTTGGGGCGGAAGCGACCGTTATGGGGATTATGGCTGACTCCGTGAGTGAAGTCGTTGAATTGTTTAGCGATGACATCCTACCCGCTCCATCCTTCGGCACGCACGTGAGCACGGATTTCTTGCGAGGCATGGGCAAGGCAGGAGCCAAGTTTGTTCTTATCTTGGACATTGATAAGGTGCTTTCCGCCAGCGATATGATTAACCCCATATCGCTGCACGCGACGCAGCCGGGCCTTGTTTCGGGAGCCGGCGGCTAAGAATTCGCGCAGCGCAAGATAGCGGTTGAAGCGGACGCTCGGCTCATGCTTTTCAGGAGATCCTTATGCTCAGAACAATGAGACATGTAAAGATGAGAGAAAAATTTGCGCTTCTCTGCGGCGTATTCACGGCCGGTTACGCCGTGTTTGGCGCGCTCGTATATAGCGCCGCATCCGCCACATCCTCCGGTGCAGCGACACTTACACTGCCACTGGCGCTTGGCGGTGTTATCATAGGAGCCGGAATATTTCTCGGTTTTTATCTGGCCTGGAACATCGCCCATCCTCTGGAGAGATTCACCGCCAAACTCCAAGATATCAATATCGGCAACTCCGGGCTCATTCGTTGGGATGAAGCCAGGGATCGCCGAGATGAGATCGGAGACATCGCCCGGTCCTTCAATCAATTTATCGGGACGCTGAGCCAAATCATCGGCCAGGTTCGAACCGTAACCGATGCCGTTACTTCGGCCTCCACCCAGGTGTCGTCTTCGGCAGAAATGTTGTCGCGTGGCACGAGCGAGCAAGCCGCTTCTGTCCAACAAACCACTTCCAGTTTACAAGAGATGCACGCCTCCATCACGCAAAACGCGGAGAACAGCCGGCAAATGGAAAACATGGCTCTCAAAGGCACCAAAGAGATGGAGGAAAGCGGCAAAGCCGTCGCCGAGTCGGTCGATGCCATGAAAACCATCGCCGAGAAAATCTCCATCGTTGAAGAAATCGCCTACCAGACCAACCTGCTGGCTCTCAATGCCGCCATCGAAGCGGCTAGAGCCGGCGACCACGGCAAAGGCTTTGCCGTGGTCGCCACCGAAGTGAGAAAGCTCGCGGAACGCAGCCAGACCGCCGCCCAGGAGATTAGCAGCGTGGCTTCATCCAGCGTAAGAGTGGCTGAGAAAGCCGGCCACATGCTCGGCGAATTGGTCCCGGCGATCAGAAAGACCGCAGAGTTGGTCCAGGAGGTCGCTACCGCTTCCCGAGAACAGTCGGCTGGGGTGTCGCAAGTTAACCGAGCCATGAACGAAGTCGACCAGGTCACGCAGCGAAACGCGGCAGCCGCGGAAGAACTTTCCAGCACCGCCAACGAGATGGCCGGGCAGGCCGAGCATCTCCAAGAGCTGATGAGCTTGATCCAGGTCAAAGCATCGGAGCAGAACCGCGCCGCCGCCGATTACGCGCGGAATCCAAAAGCCGAGTCGGCCAAACGAAGACCACACGATAATCAGGGAGCGCCATCATCTATGCGTGAGATATCGGATGATTTAGATAGAGACGGCGTACGTCAAGGAGCCTTTCGTCCGACGACAAGCAATCGAGCCAAAGCATCCCCGTTACGAAGAGAACTGTGAGTCAATGACAGGATCACCAAACTCCGAATATCGCAGGACGCCCGCAGTTCGGGACTCAGGTTGCCGCGCCTGCACAGTTAATGACTATGGCTCTCATGGCATGTTGCCCGTTGCTACCCATGGGGCGATCTTTCGAATCCAACCCACCGCTGATCGGGTGAAACAACACGCGTCATCGCCCGCTCCGCGACGACTTCCGAATCGTCCAACCTAGGTTCGCCATTGGCTTAATTAGCACTCCGGCCGGATCTCTCCGAATTGCTCCAATCGCGCCTTTCTGCTGCGATGGCGCGAAATTTTCGCGAAAACTTTAGGCGACAACTTCTGGTCAATTGACTCAGCGGCCAAGCGCATTGGATGGTGTTGCCTCAGTCGGTCCTTTGATCAACCCGCCCCGATAGCAGTGGCGAGGTCCCTACTTCGCTCGTGGAAAATGTCGATTCTGCCGATCAGAAGTTTAGCTAATTCTCCAACAGTTGATGAGCTTTTTCTGCACCGAAGCTCGTGCTGTCGCGTTGCCCTACCAGGCACAGCCCGATTCAGCGGCCAAGAAAGAAGCTGATCGCTCGATTCGTCACGAACGAACAGGCGCTCGATTTAAGCCACTGGATAAATCGCCAAACACCAATGGTGAAGATGACGAATTCACACCTTGGGCGTGAACGAGGATTGCACGTTAGCACCGACCGTGATTTACCTAACCAACCTTCTCATCCATAGAGCTTAATGTCGGAATGTCAGCAGTCCAAGAAATGACTGAATAGCGAGCAACCGACGACACCTACGATTTATTCCGAATCCTCGCCTGACCAGCCCCGCCTTCACTCATGGAGCCACAGAACAAATGGGCTCGCTCGACGCAAGGCAATTCTGAAACTCACTGAACTGCCACCATATCCAAAGAGACGACGCTTCGGGACCGAAACACCACTAGTCGGCGCCATTTATCTAACGCAGGAACGGAACTTGCTCCTCAGACGCAAATTGAGCATCGGGGTACATGACTGCGGGACAAAATTCCGTGAAACGTCCTTAAAGTATTTTATTATACCACGGTGTGCTTGGCGTGGGCTGAGAACTGATCGTGTCGACGGTACGACAACGGAGCCGATGGATTACACAATTGGAAAGCTTAGGAGAATTATGAACGGAGAAAGGAGAAAGATGAACATGAAGACACAAATCATAGCAATCCTGGCGCTGCTTCTCAGCGTCTCTTTCAGCTCCGCCCAAGAGAAGATCATCATCGGCGGTTCAGGATCCCTCAATGACGAATTCACCGATTTAGCGAAGGCCTATATGGCAAAATTTCCTTCGGACACTGTGGAAGTTCGCCCGGAATCCATGAGCACGGAAGGCGGTATCGAAGGAGTACGATCCGGCCGCCTTCATATTGGTCTGATTGCGCGTCCGCTACATTCAATCGAAAAAGGGGAAATGGTCTATCTCCCCGTCGCCCGTTCAATGTCGGGCGTCGTACTTCACAAATCGTTACCCATCAGCAATCTTAGTGAAGCCCAGATCTGCGATGTCTTCAGCGGCAAGGTCGAATCCTGGAAGGATCTTGGCGACAATGAAACGAAAATTATGGTTCTGACCCGCAAGCGCGACGACAACAATACCGAGACATTTCGCGAAAAAATGCCCTGCTTCAAAGATTTGGTGATTACGAGCGACGCTATTGCGTTGTTGCGCGGAAGTGAAATCTTAGCCGCCCTCGATAAACGCCCTGGCACAGTTGGAATTGCCAATCTGGGATCTAGCTTCAGAGAGCACGACAACATCAAGGCGGTGGCAATTAATGGCGTAAACCCTACCATTGAGGCCGCACGGAGCGACAAGTATAAATTCTTTAATGAACGTGGCTTAGTGACTCTTGGCGAGCCTCAAGGGCTGGCTAAGAGATTCATCGAATTCATGGCGACGGTAGAAGGTCGTAAGATTACCGGATCGCAAGGAGCGATACCTGTCCGATAGGCACAAGGTGGATTTGCACAAGATGAAAAATTTCTTCGCAATCTGGCTAAGCGGTGCGCGGCGCACCAGTCTCACTGTTCGGTTTAGTTGCGTGACCGGCATTACCCTAGTGACCATCTCATTCTTGGCGACATTCGTCAGCGGAGAGTTCGAGCGGCGGTTTTTGCTTTATGATCTCGAGGAACAGGCGGTTCGTCTTGCCGATCTGTTCGCGGCCAATGTGGGGGGTTCTCTGTTCACTTTCAACCGGGATAATGTCGACACTCTCGTTAGCGGGTTCAGCAGCGACCGCATGATTCGCTTTGTCGAGGTTCGAGATGCTTCTGGAAAAATCATTGCAGTAAAAGGATCGACCGATGGCGCCGGCAAGACGGTTACGGCCACGCGCGGTGTAAAGTACGGCCCTGAGCCGGTCGGAAAGATTAAATTGTCTTTGTCCACCGAATCCGTCGACGAAGCCCTGAGCCGGTATTGGGCACGTCTCATTATTCGCGAGGGACTTGGTCTACTTCTCTTATTCTTGGTGATCACCGCCTTGGTGCGCCGTGAAGTGTCAAGACCGCTTCATCAAGTAGAGAGTGGATTGCGCGACATCGCGCATGGTGAAGGCGATCTGACTAAAAGAATCGAAGATGTCTCGCGCAACGAGATCGGCATGATAGCCCAGTCGTTCAACCAATTTATCGATAAATTATCCGTCATCATCGTTCAGGTGCGCGAGTCGACTAACGCCGTTTCGGCCGCCGCAACGCAAGTTTCATCATCGGCACAAGAATTATCGCAGGGAACCAGCGAGCAAGCAGCCTCGGTACAAGAAACCAGCTCCAGCCTGGAACAAATGCATGCCTCGATCACGCAAAACGCTGAAAACTCCCGGCAGATGGAACAAATGGCTGGTAAAGGCGTCCGAGACGTGGAGGAATCCGGCAAAGCTGTGGCCGAATCCGTCGATGCCATGAAAACCATCGCGCAGAAAATCTCTATCATCGAGGAGATCGCCTATCAGACCAACCTACTCGCACTCAATGCCGCGATTGAGGCCGCTCGAGCAGGTGAACACGGCAAAGGGTTTGCGGTCGTCGCTAGCGAAGTTAGAAAACTCGCGGAACGCAGCCAAACTGCGGCTCAGGAAATAAGCTCGTTGACGGCGACCAGTGTGCGGGTTGCAGAACGCTCCGGTGAACTTTTAAAGGACTTAGTTCCCGCGATTCGAAAGACCTCGGAGCTCGTCCAGGAAGTGGCGACCGCTTCGAGAGAACAAGCGGCTGGTGTGGCTCAGGTCAATCGCGCGATGACTCAAGTCGACCAAGTCACGCAAAGAAATGCTTCCGCTGCGGAAGAACTCTCCAGTACTGCGGAAGAAATGTCTTCCCAGGCCGATAGCCTCCAACGCCTGATGGCTCTCTTCCGCGTGAGCGCGGGAAACGAAGCACGAAAATCAGCCGCTCCGTCAAGGGCGCGAGAATCAATACGGCAAGGCCGTCCCATGGCGAATTTAGCACTCGCCGAGCCCGTGAATCAGCGCGTGATTAAAGCCAACGGCCCCGCCGCCCCATCGGTGCAGGAAGATCAGGAATTTACGCGTTTCTAATCCCTGGCAGGAGTCAAACTCACCTTGTGTTGATGCGCCTATGAAAGCCATTTCCGATCGAGAGTTTAGTCTATATCGAAAGTTGATCTACGGTAAGGCCGGCATTTGCTTGAGCCCGACTAAGAAAGCTTTCTTGGAAGCGCGGCTTACCCGTCGCGTACGGGAATTAGGCATGGATTCGTTTCATGCCTATTATCAGCACGTGACTGAGGATCAAAACGGGAACGAACTGGCCCAGCTCCTTGATCGAATTTCTACCAATGAAACGCATTTCTTTCGTGAACCGCGACAATTTGAGTTTCTCGAACAACAGATCTTCCCGGATTGGGAGGCGCAGTGCGATAGCGGGTTGCGGCCGCGGCGCATCCGAGTCTGGAGCGCCGGCTGCTCGACCGGTGAAGAGCCCTATTCATTGGCGATGATCCTCTTGGATCATTTTCCACGGGGCTCGGGGTGGGAGATCGAGATCATTGCAACCGACCTATCGTCAAGAGCACTCAACTCGGCACGAAAGGCCGTTTGGTCCATCGCCAAAGCGAAAGAAATTCCCCAAAGCTATCTTAAGCTCTTCATGCTCAAAGGCACCGGTTCACAACAAGCCTACATGAAGGCCGGGGCGGAGATCCAAGCAATCATTCGCTTCCAGCAACTCAACTTGAACGACGATCATTACGCTATACCCGAGCCTTTCGATCTAATTTTTTGCCGCAACGTTCTTATCTATTTTGATGCCGCATCGCGTGCACGAGTAGTTTATCGCCTGGTTAACCGTCTTGTGCCCGGGGGTTTCCTTCTGGTCGGCCACGCCGAGAGTTTGAATGGCGTGAGCGATCGCATACGACACGTCAGGCCGACGATCTACGTCCAAGGTTCCGCGAAATCTCTCGCATCAAACCGCGCACCCGGCCACGCTGGAGAGACGAGCACAATCCCGTGTCTGTGATGGATCGTCAACCCTTGCGCGTTCTTATCGTCGATGATTCCGCGGTGGTACGCGAAGTGATGACTGCCGTGCTGTCTCAAGAGCCTGGCATGAGCGTCGCGGTCGCTGCGGACCCGTTCATCGCCATGGGCAAAATCAAGCAGCAACGCCCTGATGTCATCGTTCTCGATCTGGAAATGCCGCGGATGGACGGGCTCACTTTTCTGCAGAAAATTGTCCGGGAAGATCCCATTCCCGTGGTGATTTGTTCCGCTCTCACCGGCCCCGGAACCGCGATCGGTCTTCAGGCGCTCGAAGAAGGCGCCGTCGAAGTGGTTACCAAGCCGCGCTTAGCCGTCCGAGAATTCCTCCACGAATCGGCAGTTATTCTAATCGACGCGGTACGCGCAGCAGCGCGCGCACACGCGAAGCCCCGTCGAACGTTTGAACTGTCTCCTTTACCGAGGCTGACTGCGGATGCCGTGCTTCCGCCCCGTCTCAGAAACCCCGTTGGTGTGACGACCGAAACCGTCGTCGTCATGGGCGCGTCCACCGGTGGAACCGAAGCTCTACGCATTATTTTCGAGGCGATGCCATCCGACGCTCCGGGAATGGTGGTCGTCCAACATATGCCCGAAGGCTTCACTGCAGCGTTTGCACAACGACTGAACCGGACCTCCGGAATCGAAGTTAAGGAAGCAGCTAACGGCGACCGGATTGTCACCGGGCGGGCGCTCATCGCACCCGGCAACCGTCATTCAATCGTGCGCCGTGAAGGCACCCAATACGAAGTGGGAGTAATTGACGGCCCGTTAGTGTCGCGCCACCGCCCGAGCGTCGATGTGCTGTTTCGTTCCGTCGCGCAAAGTGCGGGGCCTAACGCCATCGGCGTGATTTTAACCGGTATGGGTAGCGACGGCGCGGAGGGGCTACTGGAACTGAAAAAAGCCGGCGCTTTCACCATAGCGCAGGACGAATCATCCTGCGTGGTCTTCGGCATGCCTCAAGAGGCCATCGAACGCGGCGCGGTGGACAAAGTGGCGAGCCTTTCGCACGTAGCACACGAGATAATGAACGCGGAGTTCCAGAAACAACGAGGGATCGGTAAAGCAAGATAGTACGAATTGCTGTTAGGACTAACGAAAATTCGGATTAGCGAAGTGATTTTGAAATTGACTCGGGAGCAAGGAGGACAGCGTCGTGAGCAATGATAAGAAGGTGAGTGTTTTGGCCGTTGATGACTCCAGAACGATGCTCGCCATGATCTCAGCCCAATTGAAAGGGAGCAGTTTTGAGGTTGTCGCGACCGCTTGCAGCGGGCCAGAAGCTGTTGAAAAATACAAGCAGCTCAAGCCTCAACTCGTTCTATTGGACATTGTCATGCCGGAAGTAACCGGCGTCGATACCCTCGAGCGGCTGCTCGAAACCGATGCAGGGGCGTGCGTTGTGATGGTGAGTTCGGCCGGCACTGAGGACACGGTTCGGGACTGTTTACAAAAAGGCGCCAAGAGTTTTTTGCAAAAGCCAATCCAGAAAGAGGGCATGTTGAACACTCTAAAAAATGTTTGTCAGGAAGTCGGGGTGGGATTATGAGCACGAGATTTTTCGGTCAGTATTTACTAGAAAAAGGCCGAATCACTTCCCAGCAACTGCTGGACGCGCTGGAATGCCAGAAGGAGATCACGGAGGCCATTGGTGTGATGGCTCTTGAACGGGGCTTTCTGACTACGGAACAGATTAAACACGTCCAGCAACAGAAGAAAACGAATCAACGTTTCGGCGAAATCGCCGTCGCCTTGGGGTTCCTGACGCAGGCCCGTTTAGACGAGCTTCTCGACGAGCAAGATACGAGCCATCGAGTAAGGTTAGGTGAGGCCCTGGTTTCGAAGGGGTACATTACTCTTGAAATCTTGGAGAAAGAGCTCAAGGAATACAATAAAGAATCGGAAAAATTCGCTTCCGAAGTTTCGGCCGCCTTTAGCAACATCGCCCACAAACACATTGTCAAGACTTTTACCGACCTGATGCTCGTGATGTTTACGCGGTTTGGCAAACAGGACATTATCATTGAGCGCTGCGAAACTGGCAAGGAGAAGGTGCGGCTGTTTCGTTGGGTTATCTCTCAGAAGATCGCGGGACAGGAGGCCGAGTTCAATTGCTTACTCTCCGTCCCGCCGAAACTGCTGTTGCAGATGGCATCGACCATGTTGGATGAACACATCAGTACAGCGGATGAGCTGGCCTTAGATGCAACCAAGGAGTTTGTGAATATCGCCAATGGAACTGCTTGCGCCAAGCTTTCGGAAGAGGGCGTCAATCTGAAACTTATGCCGCCTGAAGTTTATGAAACGACCACCACTCCGTATCCGATCAATGCAAAGGATGTGGTTTGTGTCCACCTCGCCTCCCCGGATTCAAAACTGGAAGTAGCTTTCGAATTCTAAATTGCGATCGGAGGGCCGCGTCAAGGCCTTCCGATTTCCCGCTCTAATAATCAAAGCTCGCGCAAGCCACACCACAAGCTCTCGTCACATTCGCTGCGGTTCCCGCCTCGGCATGACTGCCGGGCGGGCCGTGCCGATAACTTTCCGCAGCGATGGCTGAGGAATGAGGCCCCGTGTTCATCGATTTTGATCAAGAATGATAATGCCGCGATTGCTAGATTAAAGGCGGAGCATTATAGCGGCAGCTTTTTTTTTTCGTTGCGGGCAGTGTTCGACGGGCAGAGCTCACCGACGACGCACTTTTCGCACGCCGGCCGCGCGCATAGCAAACCCGCCGGCCATGAAGAATCAGGCGATGAGAAAAGCTCGTCCACTCACTCGGAGGCAAAATTCGACCGAGATCCTTCTCGATTTTCGTCGGGTCGTGCTGTCGGGTTAGGCCGAGCCGGCGCGAGAGTCGCTCACAGTGGGTGTCAACGGCGATGCCGGGAGTGTCGAAGGCATGACCAAGAATCACGTTGGCGGTTTTTCTACCGACGCCAGCCAGAAAAGTTAGCTGCTCCATTGTCGCGGGCACTGCGTCGTTGAATTCCTCAACCAATTGGCGCGCGCAACGTTGCAACGACTTTGCCTTCGTTCGATAGAGGCCAAGAGATCGAATCAGAGGTTCGATTTCCCCAGTTGACGCGCAACTTAATGAAGCGGGATCGGGGAAACGACGGAACAGCGCCGGCGTGACCTTATTTACCGCGGCATCCGTGCATTGAGCCGAGAGAATCACTGCGACTAAAAGTTCGAAGGTGTTTCGGTGAATCAGCGGACACTCGACTTCCGGATACGCTTGCGCTAGCCGCGCTGTGATGGCTCCGGCTCGAGCGACTTTTTCCTGAAGCGTTTCTCTTTTTGGATGTCGAGCTTTTGTCGACTGAGCTGATCGCGAATGCTGTAGATTAGAAGTTCCGAAGCCGGACATGAAAGGCACTCTTTCCCGCAAAAACCGCGCGCTTTCCCAACTCTTCTTCGATTCGGAGTAGCTGATTATATTTCGCCGTGCGCTCGCCGCGGCACGGCGCCCCAGTCTTGATTTGTCCCGCCTTAGTCGCTACCGCGAGATCGGCAATGGTCACGTCTTCGGTTTCACCCGACCGATGCGAGATGACGGTGGTGTAGCCCGATTCCTTGGCCAAGTTCATGGTCTGCAGTGTCTCTGTCAGACTGCCGATCTGGTTGACCTTGACGAGAATCGAGTTGGCGACTCCGGAATCGATGCCTCGCTTAAGTCGATCTCTGTTCGTGACAAACAGGTCGTCGCCTACTAGCTGGATCTTTTCTCCCAACGTCTGGGTGACCATGCGCCATCCTTCCCAGTCGTCCTCTGCGAAGCCATCCTCGATGGAGATAATCGGATACTGGCGCACCCAATCTTCATACAAACGGATCATCTCATCGCGAGTCCGGTTGAGTCCGTCAGATTTTTTGAAAACATACCGGCCATCGTCGTAGAATTCACTCGAGGCAACGTCCAGGGCGAGCGCAACTTGAGACCCGGCTTTGTAGCCCGCGCCGGTAATCCCTTCCAACAATAGCTCGATCGCTTCGGCATTGCTCTTCACTCGCGGAGCGAAGCCGCCTTCGTCGCCAACGCTGGTCGACAGCGAGCGATCATGCAGGACCTTTTTCAACGTCTGAAAAACTTCCGCGGCGGCACGCAACGCTTCGGCAAAGGTCCTCATGCCATAAGGAACGATCATGAATTCTTGGACATCGACATTGTTATCGGCGTGGGCACCCCCATTCACAACATTGAGCATGGGTACGGGCAGTGTTTTTGCGGCGGGACCCCCGAGATAGCGATAAAGCGAAAGTCCTTGCGCCCGCGCTTGCGCATGGGCCACAGCTAATGAAACGCCAAGAATGGCATTGGCGCCCAGCTTTTCCTTGTTGGGCGAGCCATCGAGTTGCAGCATTATATCGTCAATTACCGCCTGCTCGCGCGCTTCTTTGCCGCGCACCCGCGGCGCGATCTTTTGGTTGACGTGCGCGACCGCGCGCGCCACGCCTTTGCCGAGAAACCGGTTGCCGCCGTCCCGCAACTCGACAGCTTCATGAACCCCGGTGGAGGCCCCGGAAGGCACCGTCGCCCGTCCGATCACCCCTTTCTTTAAAGTCACCTCAACTTCCACCGTCGGTTGTCCCCGCGAATCGAGCACCTCACGCGCGTGCACCCGTTGAATTTTCATCGCCGACCTCCGAGACAAATTAACCAACAAGACAAAAGCATAAAATATGTTATAGTGCTACGTGTTTTGATCATGGCGCTACAACTACGCTTGCCTCGAAGCTGGCCCGTATACGTATTCGGCTCCCTCATTCTCTTGCTGTCGTTGGTCACCATCGTCGGCGAGCGTGGCGCGCTTCATTTGTGGCGCCTTCGCGGCGAAAAAAACCGGCTCGACGCCGAGAATTACCGTCTGCAAAAGGAAAACGACGCTTTGCGCCAGCGGGTCTCGCGCATCCGCAATGATAATCATTATTTAGAAAAATTAACGCGCGAGGAGCTTAACCTGGTCAGGCCCGGGGAAGTGATCTACCGCTTTCCGAGGGCGGAGACTGGCAGCGCGCCCCGCCAGAGCATTAACGACTCTGCTTCTCAGCCGCGCCCGTCAGGGGCACGAAAAGCACCGCGCTAAAATCTTCGACGATAAGCTTGCCCGCTGATTTTCTGGCTCGAATCAGTCGTTGATTTTGTTCCCCTTCGGTCAATGGCATCACCAACCGTCCACCTTCCCGCAGTTGCCGCGAAAGCGGCTCGGGAATTTTCGCTGCCGCGGCCGTCACCAAGATCGCGTCAAACGGGCCGCGCTCCTCCCAGCCGTAAAAACCGTCGCCAATTTTGAGCCAGACGTTTTTTGGGCCAAGGTCGTCAATAATTTTTCTCGCCCGCTCACTCAGCGCCGGCCGAATCTCGATAGAAAATACTTCGGACGCAAGCTGGGCGAGGACCGCCGTTTGATAGCCCGAACCCGTGCCAATTTCCAGTACTTTCTCGCTCGATCGGAGTTCCAACAATTCTGTCATCAATGCGACGATGTAGGGCTGCGAGATGGTCTGACCTTCGCCGATGGATAATGGCCGATCGTCGTAAGCTGACGCTCGCTGCCGCTCGGGAACAAATAAGTGTCGAGGGATTGCGCCCATCGCCGCCAACACTCTTTCATCCCTGATGCCGCGACCGCGCAAGTCACGGGCAACCATCACCCGCCGCTGCCGGGCAAAGACGTCTTGGATTTCCGCCGCGCGCAGCTCTACCCGCGCGGTTTGCGTCGGCAAACCGACGAATGGGGCGAGGCAGATAGTCGAAATCAGAACGAAGCCTTTACGACTTATCCGTAAAGACGAAATGATAATACTCATCCATGTCCATCAGCTCATTGAGTTCGGATCTATTTTTTAGACGGACTTCGATCAACCATCCGTCGCTATAGGGATCCTCGTTAATAATCGAAGGATGATCATCAAGCTGCGGATTGACGGCCAGGACGGTACCCGAAACAGGCGAGAGAAACTCATGAACGGTGGATACCGATTCAATTTCGGCGAAAATCTCGCCTTCCTCGATATTGTCACCGACATCGGGGAGCTCGAAGGAGATCACCGTACCCAGCGCGCCTTGAATGTAATTCGTTAGCCCCAGATGAACATGCTGGTCCTCTACCCCGACCCACACATGTTGTTCGCTGATTTTGACTTCTTTTTCAGCCATGATTTTTTAAGTTCAATATAGAGGGTGCCAACTTACTGTCAAGAGTGGTGTGATTCTGCCATTATTTCAGCTTGACAAGCTTGGCGTATTCGCAGTAGCGATGATGGCATCAATGGCAAGCGACAAATTTCTAGAGAATGCAGCGGTGCCGAATCGGCTTGGGCAAATTGGAATTAGAAATGAAAAGCCAGGAAGCCATCGAAGCGGCGGCGGCGATTGTCGCTGGGCTTAAGAACGCGGGCGTCGATTTTGTGGCGACCTTGCCAGATGAGAAGATGGTGGCATTGATCCGCGCTGTCGAAAACGACACCGACCTCAAACACGTGCCGCTCTGCCGCGAGGAAGAAGGTATCGGTATCTGCGCCGGAGCTTATCTGGCGGGCAAGAAAACAGCGATCATCATGCAGAATGCGGGTTTCCTAAACAGCTGCAACGCGTTGACAACCACGTCGCTACAGTTTCAGATTCCGATCCTGTTGCTAATCTACTATGCCGGTGACATCGGTGACCGCGGCTTTACCACGCTCGGGGCGGTCACTGAACCGGTGATCCAGGCGATGGGCTTTCGCAGCTACGTGCTGCGCAGAAGAGAAGAAATCGACGACATTTTGCGCGGCGCGCAGATCTTAGCCGACGACTCCAAAAAGCCTGTGGCCGTGCTTCTCACTAAAAGTGTTCTCGGTGTGAGATGAGCCAGCGCTATGACTACTTGAAGGCCATCGCAGGCGCCGCAGACGATGCATTGGCGGTGTGCACCGGTTGGGCCGCGCGTGAGTGGTGGGCCGTGCGTCCGAGCGATGGCAACCTCAAGACCCGAACGCTCGGATTGGTTTCGTCGATCGCTGCGGGTCTCGCCATCGCTTTGCCACACCGCAAGGTCATCGCCATTGATGGCGACGGCGCCTTTCTCATGAATCTTTGTGGTCTACCGACGATTGCGCTGCAGAATCCCGGCAACCTGATTCATCTGCTGTTCGATAACGAAATATACGAAGCCTCAGGCGGCACGGCCACTGCTTCGCGCAACTCGGACGCGGTAGCGCTTGCCAAAGGCTCGGGATTTAAGCACGCCGTATGGGTCCAATCGCCGGAACAGTTTCGCTCGGAGTTCCGCCGCGCGTGGGAAGAAAATCAACTATCATTAATCGCCGTGAAAGTGGCATCGGGCCAACCGAAAGATCTCCCACCGCTGAAACTCGACGAGATCGAGAACAAGTACCGGTTCATCCGTTACTTGGAAGCAACTGAGAAAAAGCGCATCTTAAATCCGGGCTTCGATTCGAAGTCGTAAAGCGCCCTTGTGCAGCGCTAATGAGGTAACAACTTGCTCAGTCCAGGGTGCTTTGCGCTGTACGAGATTGTTTCGATTCTCTCCACATACGCGCCATTTGCGCACGGGAAAACTTGCCATCCCGCCGCGGCAGCCCGAACCAGTTCCACTGATCCGGGAATCGGCGAATCGCCGCTTCGAGGTGGCAGGTGTAGACAGAGGTAGTTGCGAGTACACTTTCCTCGAGATTCTCGCGTTCTACCGGCTCGATGGCCTCGCCGACTGATAAAACCAACGAATCGTCCGCTCGCCTCGTCGCGAACATCGGCAATGTGACCGCGCCCGTGCGCAGCGCCAAGGTCGCGGGACCGCGTGGCGCCGGGGCCTTGAGTCCAAAGAAGTCAACCATGACGTCGCCGGACTTAAATTCGTCGGCGATGACTAGAACGATGCGATTGGCGCGCAACGCTTTGAGCATACCGCGCACGGCTTCGCGGCGCGGCTTAGCCGAGATGGTGTGAACGCCAATTTGGGCGCGATAATCGTCGGCTACGCGGGCAAAACGCTCGTCGGGGGCCTGTTTCACGACGACGCTGAACGGATAGCCTGCGGCTGCCAGGCGTGCGCCGATCAGCGTGAAACTTCCCAAGTGAGCGCTTAGCGCCAGCACTCCCTTGCCTTTCTCAAGGGCGCGCTTGATGTGCTCTTCTCCTTCGAGCGCGACAGTCGAAAGGATTCGCTGTTTCGACATATGCATTAGCGCGAGGGTATCGAGGATGCCACGCGCGAAGTTCAGCCACGCGCGCCAAACCAAGGCCGCGCGGTCTTTGGCGTTGGGGATTTCTTTAGCGAGAACCAACGTGACGTTCTCTTCCATTCTCTTTCGATAATCCCGCAACAACACGAACGTCACGCGCGCCATCAACCACGTAAAACTCAACCATAGCCGGTATGGAACATAAGGCAAAAACCCGATGGATCCACGCAGCGCGTATTCACCGACGCGGTATCTAGAAGTGTGGAGCGCCCGCCAGATCCATGAGCGGGATGTCCTTCTGGCCTTTTTCCTTTTCGCCATGATTAATCTATGAATTTGTTCGCGACTTTTTTCAAGGGAAGGAAAACGCTCAAAAAAAAGGCGGTGACAGGTTGGCCTGTCACCGCCTTGGTTGGTTTTAAGCGCTCAATTCCGGCTAACGGCTGGCAACCCTCCGCAGGCGCTGTCCTGACCTGCGGGGAATTGGCACGCTTCGTTTGTGTTTTCTCCGTCGAGGAGTGAGTTGGTACACCTTGGCCTGGGTATGTTCAGCCAAGACTTTGCTCTTCCAGTCGGTCATTCCCCGTCTAAGATAGTCGGGATTAAAGCCCAACGTCTCACAAACGCTATCAAAGGAAAAAATTCCCTCAGCGCCTTTTTCTTGCACCCACTCCTCGGCTTCGCGGAAAAGGGCTTTACCCTTGCCGTCCCGGGCGAAGACGTACTTCTGAAAACAGGCGACGGCGTCTTCCAAAATCGCCAGCATCAGTTTCTTCTCCGGCTCCAGATGTAGCTTGCGCCGGAATGTCTCAAGATACTGGTCCGGCAGGAGCGTGTCCGGCTGAAACAGCGATGTCACCCGTTCTTCCATGCTAAGTCCCGTGTCATAGCTCATAAAACCACCTCCCGTTGGGGTGCGGCCTGTCACCAGGTTGACTCGTGCGATTGTTCAATCCGGTCATGCCGCCACTCGAAAGAGAAGAGGATGCCGTTACAAATTCCTTGCAGGCCGGCCGCCGCAAATCCGCTATGGTCGTGCGGCTCAAAACCTCGGTGACGCGCTGTTGCACTTCGCTCCACACGCCAATCATCGTGCAGTGTGGAATCTGATCGCAGCCCACTTCGTGGTCCATGCAGGCATTGACCGCGATGGGCCCTTCGAGCGCTTCGATGACATCGCAAAACGAGATCGCGTCTGCCCCGCGGGCTAGTGAATAACCGCCGCAAGAACCCCGTTTCGACCTAATCAGCCCAGCGTGAATCAAGTCCTGAATGATTTTCTCCAAGAATTTTTTCGGCATGCCCTGATTCTTGGCAATCTCTGTAATGGAGCAGCATTTTTCGGGGTCCTGGCCGGAAAGGTAAATGACCGCTCGTAATCCATAGTCGACCCGCCGAGGAATTTGCATGAGCCCCATAATAACATTACCCCCTTACACCGATGGTGCTGGCCGCTGCTCCCCGTTCGGCTTGGGGGTGCTGTTGGCTTCCCAGCTTGCCCAATGCGGAAAGACCCAGTAACCGTTGGACGATTGTCGGAGCCTTTTGGTTCACATAACAGACTTCTTCTTCGGTATTGAATCGGCTCAAACTGAAGCGGACCGCGCCTTGGAGCCAATCGGCCGGCACTTTCATCGCCCGCAGCACATGGGAGGGCTCTGAGGATCCCGCCGTACAGGCAGAGCCGGTGGATGCGCAGATACCCTGCTGATCCAAGAGCACGAGAATCGATTCGCCTTCCAGATAGCGAAAACTTATGTTCAATGTATTCGGTAGCCGATTCTGGCGCTGGCCGTTCACTCGGCTATCCGGACAGGAATCGAGCAATAGTGTTTCCAGCTGATCGCGCAGCTTTTTCATCTTATTGGCATCCTCTGCTAACCGGCCAAGCGCGATTTCGGCGGCCCTGCCCATACCGATAATCGCGGCGACATTCTCTGTTCCGGCGCGGCGGTTGCGCTCCTGGTGCCCGCCGATCATAAACGGTGGGAAGCTGATGCCGCGGCGCACGTACAATGCGCCGACACCTTTGGGAGCGTAGAACTTGTGACCCGAAATCGTCAACAAATCGACTGGCAGATCCCTTACTTGGATCGCCAATTTACCCGCCGCTTGTACGCCATCGACGTGAAACGGGATGCCTTTGGATCTGACGATCGCGCCAATTTCCGCGATCGGAAAAATCACGCCGGTTTCGTTGTTCGCCCACATGATCGACACCAGAGCAGTGTCGTCGGATAACGCAGCCCGCAACTCTTCTAAATCGAGCGCGCCGTCCTGATCGACCCCTAACCAAGTTACGCGATAGCCCTTTTTTTCTAAATGCTGACATAGACCGAGCACCGCCGGGTGCTCGACTTGCGTCGTCACAATGTGACGCTTTTCCGGCCGCGCTTCCAACATACCGCGAATAGCTGCGTTGTCGCCTTCGGTACCGCAGCTGGTGAAAAGGACTTCCACTGGATCGGCGGCGCCAATAAGCGAGGCAACCTGCGCCCGCGCGTCAGCGATCCTTTGACCAACTTGGCTGCCGAAACGGTGAATGCTCGACGGATTGCCGTAATGCTCCGTAAGAAACGGCAGCATGACTTCCGCAACCTCGGGCAGCACCCGAGTGGTCGCGTTGTTATCGAAGTAAATTTCCCCGGCCATAAATGCTTCTCGGAGAGTTAACCTTTCAAATGACTAAGTTTTCGCGCCGGACGCCGAAGAAATTGCCCTTGCCGCTGGAACCTGAAACCTCAGCCAACACTTCCCTCCAGGCTCAAACCCAAAAGCTTTTGCGCCTCGACGGCAAATTCCATCGGCAATTCTTTGAACACTTGTCTACAAAAACCGTTGACAATCATGTTGACCGCGTCTTCCGTCGAGATGCCGCGCTGCCGGCAGTAGAAAAGCTGATCCTCGCCAATCTTCGACGTCGACGCCTCATGCTCGACCTGTGAAGCGTTGTTCAGGACCTCTAAATAAGGAAAAGTGTGCGCCCCACACTTGTCGCCCAACAATAACGAATCGCATTGCGAATAGTTCCGGGCGCCGCTGGCACCCTTCATGATCTTAACCAGTCCACGATAGGTGTTTTGCCCATGGCCAGCGGAAATGCCCTTGGAGATGATCGTGCTCTTGGTGTTTTTGCCCATATGAATCATCTTGGTGCCGGTATCGGCCTGCTGGTAATTATTCGTCAGCGCCACGGAGTAAAACTCGCCGACGGAATCATCGCCCTGCAGAATGCAGCTTGGATACTTCCATGTAATCGCCGAACCCGTTTCAACCTGGGTCCAGGAAATCTTCGACCGCGCGCCGAGACACTTACCGCGCTTTGTGACGAAATTGTAGATACCGCCTTTGCCTTCGGCATCGCCGGGATACCAATTCTGCACTGTCGAGTATTTGATCTGAGCATCTTTATGAGCAATCAGCTCAACCACCGCGGCGTGCAACTGGTTCTTGTCCCGCATCGGCGCCGTGCAACCTTCCAGGTAGCTCACGGTCGCTCCTTCGTCGGCGATGATCAGGGTGCGCTCGAACTGGCCGGTTTCGGCCGCGTTGATGCGGAAATACGTCGACAATTCCATCGGGCAGCGCACGCCCTTTGGAATATAACAAAAAGACCCATCGCTAAAGACCGCCGAATTGAGCGCAGCGAAAAAATTATCGGTGTAAGGGACTACCGAGCCGAGATACTTCTGGACCAGTTCCGGATGGTTGTGCACTGCCTCCGAAAAAGAGCAGAAGATGATGCCGAGCTCACCCAGCTTTGCTTTAAAAGTCGTCGCAACCGATACGCTGTCGAAAACGGCGTCGACGGCGACACCCGCCAGGTGTTCTTGCTCCTTGAGCGGAATTCCCAGCTTCTCGTAAGCCTCGAGTAGTTCCGGATCGATTTCCGCCAAACTCTTGGGCGCATCGGCCTTTGATTTCGGCGCCGAATAATAGCGGATCGCTTGATAATCAATGGCCGGATAATGAACCATTGCCCATTTCGGCTCGGCTTGAGATTTTTCCAGCTTGGCCCAATGTCGGTACGCTCTCAGCCGCCACTCAAGCATAAACTCCGGCTCGTTTTTCTTGGCCGAAATCAGGCGAATGACATCTTCGTTCAAACCCGGCGGTACGGTGTCCGCATCGATATCAGTGAAAAAGCCGTACTTGTACTCGCGCCTGGTCAGATCCTCGACCGTATTCATTTCTGTTTTCATGATTTAAAGTTCCTCATCAAACCGTGAACGACGCGCCGCAGCCGCAGGCTTTTTTTACATTCGGATTCTGAAACACGAATCCCGATTGCATCAGCTCGTCTTTGTAGTCGAGCTCCGTACCGCTCAGATAAAGCAAGCTCTTCATGTCCACCAAAACCTTCGCCCCGTCTTTCTCGAAGACTTTATCGGTCGGTTTGGGAACATCGAAGTCGACCTTATACTGTAAGCCCGAGCAACCGCCCCCGACTACTTTCACTCTCAATGCCTGACCTGTCCGGCTCTCGGCAGTCATCAATTCTTTGATTCGTGCCGCGGCACGATCGGTAACATTAACTCCCGTAAACACTAATCCTCCCTCGACAATCGTCTAGGAAACTCTCTCGTGTTGTTTAAGCTCCGCCGGCTGTCGTTTTTGCGATTTGACCATCCTGGCCCTGTATAGCGGTGAAATGGCTCGCAGGCGTCGCACCTCTTCGACAACCCGTTGAACGGTATAATCGATCTCGTCTTCCGTATTAAAACGGCCCAAACCAAAGCGAATTGAGCTGTGCGCCAACTCATCTTCCAAGCCAATCGCTTTCAGCACGTAGGACGGCTCGAGACTCGCCGAAGTACAGGCTGAACCGGTGGAGACCGCGATTTCTTTCAGCGCCATCAACAGTGACTCGCCTTCGACGTACGCAAAGCTCATATTCAAGTTGCCAGGCAGCCGCCGTAGCGGATGACCATTGATGTAAACATCGTCTAGCTGACTCAGAATGCCGGCTTTCAGTCGCTCTCTTAGCGCCGTAAGACGCTCACCTTCCTCACTCATTTCTTTTTGCCCAAGCTCGCAACATGCGCCCAAGCCGACGATTCCAGGGACATTTAAAGTTCCCGATCTCATACCGCGCTCGTGACCGCCACCATCGATAACAGCTGCGAGCCTAACTCGCGGCTTCGACAAACGAACGTAGAGAGCGCCAATTCCCTTAGGGCCGTACATTTTGTGAGCCGTCAACGATAGCAGATCAATACCCATATCCTGTACATTGATCGGAATCTTGCCGACCGCTTGCGTTGCATCGGTATGAAAAAGGATACCTTTCTCTTTCGCCAAACCGCCGATCTCTTTTATCGATTGGATTGTGCCGATCTCGTTATTCGCAGCCATGATCGAAATCAAGATTGTTTTGTCAGTCAAGGCGTCGCGTAGTTGTTTTAGCTCGATAACGCCGCGTGAATCCACGGGCAAATAGGTAACCTGAAATCCATGCTTCTCCAACACTTTGCAGCTGTCCAGGACCGCCTTGTGCTCGGTCGCACACGTCACAATGTGATTGCCCTTATCGCGGTTGGCCTCGGCGACACCCTTGATCGCGAGATTGTCCGACTCCGTGGCGCCGCTGGTGAATATAATTTCTCGAGCCGATGCCGCACCAATCGACTTGGCGACCTGCTCGCGCGCGCCATCGACGGCTGCTTCAGCTTCCCAACCGAACACGTGGCTCTTGCTCGCTGCGTTGCCGAATTTATCGGCGAAGTAAGGCAGCATGGCATCCAATACCCGTGGATCGACGGGCGTGGTCGCGTGATTGTCGAGGTAGATTGGAATTTTCACATTCATCACTGCTGCCTCAAATTATAGCAAAATCGAGACTAAATAACCTACTGATTTGGTCTGATATTAAGTTAACCAAAACTACCAGCCGAGTCAACCGCCGTCGTGAACTAATTAACACATTGATATTTAACAAGAAATTGCGATCGAAAACATGCCTTATTGAGGCACCGGCCGGGGTTCGAGCAGCGGCTTCAGATACTGGCCGGTAATCGAATTCGACACCCGCGCGATCTCTTCCGGCGTTCCCTGAGCAACCACTTCGCCGCCCTTAGCGCCGCCTTCCGGTCCCAGATCGATTACATGATCGGCGCACTTAATAACGTCCAGGTTATGCTCCACCACCACGATCGTATTCCCTAAATCGATTAGACGGTTGAGCAGCTCCAAGAGTTTCTTCACATCGTCGAAATGGAGTCCCGTGGTTGGCTCATCGAGCATATAGAGCGATCTTCCCGTCGATTTTCGTGCCAGCTCACGGGCGAGCTTAATGCGCTGCGCTTCACCGCCGGACAGCGTAATCGCAGACTGACCGAGGCGCAGGTAGCCCAATCCAACCTCTCGCAAAATGCGCAGCCGATCGTATATTGGCGGCATGTTGTTGAGCAGTTCCAAGGCTTGATCTACGGTCAAGTCGAGAATGTCCGAGATGCTCAACCCTTTGTATTTGACCTGCAATGTTTCGCGATTGTAGCGCCGCCCTTTGCACACCGCACAAGTCACGAACAATTCAGGAAGGAAGTACATTTCAACCCGGGTAACACCGTCGCCGCCACAGGCTTCACAGCGCCCACCGCTGACGTTGAACGAAAATCGCTCCGCCTTGTAGCCCCGCAAACGGGCCTCAGGCAATTGAGCGAAAAAATCGCGCAGATGATCATAAACCCCTGTATAGGTAGCCGGATTGGAACGGGGCGTGCGGCCGATAGGAGTTTGATCAACGCCGATCACCCGGTCGAAATTTTTCCAGCCGACAAGATCTGCAAATGCCAGGTCGTTCACCCTTAGTTTTTGTAGTCGTTGCGCCACGCCGTGATAGAGCAACTCCATCACCAGAGTGCTCTTACCCGCACCGGAAACGCCGGTCACGCAAGTCATGGCACCGATCGGAATCTCCACTGTAATATTTTTCAGGTTACGGGCACTGGCGGATTCAATTGTAAGAGACTTTCCCGGACCCATGTGGCGTTGCACGGGAGGCGAAATTTTTAGCGCACGGGCTAAATAGCGACCGGTGAGGGAGCGGGCCTCATGAATAATTTCCGATGGCGACCCTTGTGCGACCACATGGCCGCCGTGAATGCCGGCGCCCGGCCCCATGTCGATAACGTAATCCGCCGCCAAGATCGTCTCCGGGTCGTGCTCCACCACGACAACGGAATTGCCCATATTGCGCAGCTGTTTCAGAAGCGCCACCAGCTGCGCATTGTCTTTTTGGTGCAAGCCGATGCTCGGCTCATCGAGGATGTAAAGAACTCCCGCCAATCCGGACCCGATCTGCGTCGCCAGCCGCACCCGCTGCAGCTCCCCGCCCGAGAGTGTCACCGACGATCGGTCCAAGCTCAAATAGTCGAGACCCAATTGCGCGATGCAGCGCAGCCGGGAGATGATCTCGGCGACGATTTTTTGTCCGATGGTCCTCCGTTCTTCCGTGAGTTGCAGCTCGTTGAGAAAATCGATTGTTGTAGCGATAGGCTTGGCGGCCACCTGGGAAATATCATGATCCCTGATCCGCACCGCTCGGCTTTGCCGATTGAGCCGAGTGCCGCCGCAATCAGAGCAGATTTCGGCTTCCGAACCGCTATTGCTCCTTTTGTGCCGCTTTGGGCGGCGAAAATTGACGCCCAATCCGTTGCACGTCGCGCAGGCGCCCTGCGGGCTATTGAAAGAGAAGAGACTCGGCGTCAATTCGGGGATGGCCGTGCCACAGTTCACACAAACGAGCCTCTGACTAAACACCCTTTCTTCGGCTGAATCGGTTTCGTTCGCGCCGAGAACTCGGATCTTGATCACTTGGTTGCCGTGACGCGATGCCACCTCGAGCGAATCGGCAAGCCGTTTCTCGATGCCGTCGCGCAACACCAGCCGGTCGATCACAAGATCGAGTTGGCCCACTTCGCCGCCGTCGCGATGAAGTTCATCGCCCAGCTCCAGCATCCGACCGTTGATCATCACTCTGGCAAACCCTTGGCGCGCTAGCTCGCGCAACCGTTCGTTCACTTCGCTCGGCCGTGCGAGTGAAATGGGCGCCAAGACAAGAATGCGGGTTTGCGCCGGGAGCTCGAGCAACTGATCGACGATTTGCTCGACGGCGTAGGCTCTGACCTCGCGGCCGCATACGACACAGGTCGGCTGTCCCACGCGAGCGAAGAGCAGGCGTAGATAGTCATAGATGTCGGTCATCGTGCCAACAGTGGAGCGAGGAGTCACCAATCCCGTGTTTTGTTGGATAGCAATGGTTGGAGAAAGCCCGTTGACGGCATCGACGTCAGGCTTTTCCATCTGTTGGAGCAGCTGCCGGGCGTCGGCGGCGAGAGACTCCAGATAGCGCCGCTGTCCTTCGGCATAGAGCGTGTCGAAAGCCAGAGAGGATTTGCCCGAACCAGACACCCCGGTTATAACAACCAACCGATCGCGCGGAATCTCCAGGTCGATATTTTTCAGGTTATGGACCCGCGCGCCTCTGATGACGATCGCCCCCGCCATCGTGAGTTTTATTCTCTCTCAAGCTCGCCGAGCTTGTTTTCGACCAGGGCGCGATACTCTTTAAGCTTTGCCTCGGACTTTGCTTCGAAGCGGAGCACCAGCGCGGGCTGGGTGTTAGAAGCGCGGATGAGTCCCCAGCCCTCAGCAAACTGCACCCGCACACCGTCGATGTCGATGACGTCGTAGTGCTGGCGAAAATATTCGGTGGCTTTTTTGGCCAGCAGAAATTTTCTGTCATCGGGACAGTCGACGCGAATCTCCGGTGTCGAGACACACTTCGGCAAGTCGGCAAGTAACGTCGATAAAGGTCTTCCCGACTGCGCGACGATCTCCACCAAGCGCAGCGATGCATAAATCGCATCGTCGTAGCCGAAATAGCGCTCCTTGAAAAACATATGGCCGCTCATTTCGCCGGCGAGCAGCGCCTGGGTCTCTTTCATCTTGGCCTTGAGTAGCGAATGGCCTGCCTTCCACATAATCGGCCGACCGCCGTTTTTCGTGATATCGTCGTAGAGCCGCTGCGAACATTTTACCTCGGAAATAATGATTGCGTTCGGATTTCGCTTGAGGACATCACGAGAAAACAATATCAGCAATTCATCTCCCCACAGAATGTCGCCCTTTTCATCCACCGCGCCGAGGCGGTCGGCGTCACCATCGTAGGCGATACCGAGATCGGCCTTTTCTTGCTTGACCTTTTCGATCAACATCGTCAAATTTTCCGGCACGGTCGGGTCGGGGTGGTGGAACGGAAAGTCGGCATCCGGCGTGCAGGCGATTTCCCATACCGTACAGCCGAGCTGTTTGAAAATCGGCGGACCCACGGGTCCGCCGACCCCACTGCCGGCATCGACCACGACTTTCAGCGGGCGCGCCAACTGGGGCACGTCGGCGAGCAGATAGCGGTGATACGGTGCCACAATCTCGTAACGCTCTACTTTGCCGCCGGCTTTTTCGCGAAACTCGTTACGTTCCATTTGAAGGCGAATTCTTTGGATTTGCTCGCCGTGCAGCGTGTCCTTGCCGAGGCAGATTTTAAAACCGTTGTACTCCGACGGATTATGGCTCGCCGTCACTTGAATGCCGCCATCGATGTCAAGGTGAAACAGTGAAAAATAAAGCAAGGGTGTCGGACACACGCCGATGTCATAGACATGCAGTCCCGCCGCGAGCAATCCGGCGATGACCGACTCGGCATAAGGATCGGACGTGGCGCGGCAATCGCGCCCAACGGCGACTTTCGTGCCACCCATTTCCGCAATGGCGGTGCCATGGACCTTACCCAGCAACAGTGCAAAGTCCGCGTCGAAATCCTTTTCCGCTAAACCGCGAATGTCGTACTCGCGAAACACCGCTGGGTTCATGCCTTCCTCTTTCCCATGCTACGGCGCGCTAACCGCGCCGCCAAGAGAATCGCTTCCTTCATGCTGGTCTCGTCCGCTTTGCCGCTGCCAGCGATATCGTACGCCGTACCGTGATCGACTGACGTACGGATAAACGGCAGTCCCAAGGTCAGAGCCACGCCGCCGAAGAAGTGATGCAGCTTCAGCGGAATCAGCCCCTGGTCGTGATACATGCAGACCACCGCATCATAGTCGCCGCGCGCCGCATGATAAAATAAACTGTCCGCCGGAAAAGGGCCGAACGCGGCGATGCCCTTGCGCCGTGCCGATTTTACCGCTGGGGCGATCAGATCGATCTCCTCAACGCCGAAAATTCCTGCTTCACCGCCGTGCGGATTGAGTGCCGCGACGGCGACGCGCGGCCGGGAGATGCCAAAAAACTTTTTAAGGCTGCGGTGGGTCAGCTCAACGGTGGTCTGAATGTTTTCGCGCGTAAGACTGCGCGCGATTTTGGTGAAGCGAATATGGCCGGTCACGGGGACAACGCGCAGTTTCGCGCCGATTAGCATCATGCGGCATTCGGCGTTCCCGCTGAGCTCGGCGAGCAGCTCGGTGTGGCCCGGATAATCGTGGCCCGAATCGATCAAGCTGCTCTTGCTAATCGGCGCGGTCGCGATGGCGTCCGCGACTTTCGACAGCGCCAATTTCGCCGCGACACGGATATAGCTGAACGCGCTATGCCCGCCTGCCTTTGACGAAATACCGTGGCGGGACTCTCGTGGCGCCAGCGAAGAAAGCGGATAAACGACGAACGCGCTCGGATGATTCAGCATGGACAATAGCGGTCGACCCTGCTGCCAACAAATCAGTCTGGGAAATTTTTTTTTACCGCCGTGAGTGCGCTGCAGCACCCCCCAATCGCCCAAGATCAGCGGCCGCGCAACTTGGCCAATCATGGGATCGGCGAGAGACTTGAGGATGATCTCCGGGCCGATTCCGGCAGGATCGCCCATGGTGACGGCGATAATGGGTTTACTCGACATCGAGTCCTTGGAGGCTGATACGAGAAGGATAATGCGCTTGATTATCCCTAGTTACGAGCTTTGTGACAAGGGACTTATGGCTTCTTTGAGGAAAAAGGATTCAGCGAATCGAGAATAGTGGAAAAAACACCCTTCCCGGATTCACTCGGCGGCGGGCTCAAGACGTCGGGCGCGTCTTCAACCGTATCGGTGGTAAACAGAGGCACGCCGAAGACGCTGACGACGCTCTTGTCCTTGAGCGGGCTTTTGGCATCTTCGTCTTCGAATGGAGTCTCCTTGACGATGTAAGAAAACGGATTCAGGTAACTCATAACCGAGCGATCGTCGCGCCGGGTCGTCCTGTTGGAGTTGGCCACCAACGAATTCACGGTAGCCTCTTTCGAATCTTCCGGTTTAAATACCACGCCGGCCACCTTGATATCGACGCGATGCTTGCGTCGCAAATCGCTCTTGAGCCATCTTGCGAAACGTTCCTCCAAGGTCTTTTTCAAAAGCTCTTCTTTGATTCGCGGTGCGATACTGCTCAATGGCGGAGCGCCACCGGCTTCGCGCCCTTCGAGCTTCACGATGTGCACACCCATGCTGGTGCGAAATGGTTCGCTCACTTGACCGACGGATAACTTTTCAAAGGCAACCTCTTCGATTCCCCCAATCAGTGTACCGCGATTCACCCAACCGATTTCGCCGCCGTCGGCGCGACCCGCGCCCTCGGAATATTCGCGAGCCAGCGCGGCAAAATCCTCACCGGCGACGATGCGCTGGTACAGTTCCTTGCCCGTGGCCATCACGCTTTGGACACGCTCCGGCGGCGCATCCTCCGCGAGCGCGAGCAAGATGTGACGGATGCGCGCCCGGTCATTGCCGCGATAATTCTTTGAGTTGAGTTTGTAATAACGCTCAACGTCCTCGTCAGTGATGTTGACCTTTCGCCGCACCTGGCGATCGATAATTTCGCTCTTCTCCATCTCCAACTTCACAGATGCCCGGTAGGCGGCGAGGGTCACTCCCTCTCTGCCCAGCGCGACCTTGAGATCCTCATCCGACAAACGGTTGTTCTTCTTTACCTGCTCGACGTACCGGGTGACGTCGTCATCGGTAATGACGATGCCGGCGTCGCGCACTTCGGCCTCCAGGAGTTTGTCAGTAATAAACTGCTCCAAAACTTCGCGATCGTTGGCATTGATCTGATTGAGGTCGCCGCTGGGAAAACCACGGCCCATTTTGCTCTTCGCGTAACTATTCAGATTCGATAAAGTATAGGGCTCGCCGTTGACGATAGCGATTAACTGTTCAATGACCGCAGCAGCAGCTCCGTGGGGAAAAACGAGCAGAAAAAACAGCAGGAGGCTTTTATTTATGACTTGCCTCAACATATACCTCGCAGCGCGTCGTAGTGACAAAGACTTAAAATAGGTACCATACTCAATTTTAAAAGCCAATCCCGGCGGCATCTTGATCTTGCCGAACGCACGTTAAGTCCGCTGCTCTAATCAGCCCTGTCAGACATCTGAGAGCGTCGCAATACCGCAGTGGTGCTTTGAATCATGATCTTTTTCTTCACCCATACACCAACGTTCCAGTTTTCAACCACCAGTCTTCACCCATGCGCCGGTTCGAGAAAATCCTTTTGTTGCACCGCCGTCTCACCGATGGAATGGAGCAGCTCCACAACTTCGTCCATCACTGCCGGCCATTCGTGGTGCTTGGGTGAAAACGATAGGCGGCCGTCGGGCGCAAGGCGGAAGCGATTTTTTTGCCCGTGAATCAGTTCGAGCAGTTTCTCGACTTTGACCGGCGATTCGGGATGGAAGAGCAAAAAGACTCTGCCATCGGACGCACTGATCTGCTGCACCAGGAATTCTTTTAACACACGCCGCAGGTTCATGAGGAGAAACAGATTATCGACGACCGAAATATAGGGACCAAAACGATCTTTAATTTCTCCTTTCAATTCTTCGAGCTCTACCAGATTACGCAGGCTCGCCAAACGCTTGTAAAAATACAAGCGCTGGTTGACGTCGGGAATATACGTTTCCGGAAAATAAGCCGGAATGCCAAGACGGATCTCCGGCTCCACTTCCGGCGCCACTTCTTCGCCTTTCAGTTCCTTCACCGCCTTTTCCATCATTTCGGTGTAGAGCTCGAACCCCACCGCGGTAATCTGTCCGGACTGCTGTTCGCCGAGCAAATTGCCGGCGCCACGGATTTCTAAATCGTGCAGCGCGAGTTTGAAGCCGCCGCCCAGTCCGTCGATCTCCTGCAGAGCGCGCAATCTCTTTCCCGCGTCGGGCGTGATCGCTTGCTCGCCGGGAATTAACAGGTAGGCGTAGGCGTGGCGATGCGATCGTCCGACGCGACCGCGGAGCTGATAGAGTTGCGCCAGACCGAACTTGTCGGCGCGATTGATGATGATGGTGTTGGCATTGGGAAAATCCAATCCGGACTCTATAATGGCCGAGCAGACCAAGACCTGAGTCTTGTTCTCGAAAAAATCGAGCATGACCTTTTCCAGCTCTTTTGGCCGCATCTGCCCATGCGCCACCGCCATCTTCGCTTCCGGAACCAGATCCGCGAGCCTTTGCGCCAAGCGGTCGATGGTCTCGACGCGGTTGTGCAGAAAGAAGACTTGCCCACCGCGCTCCAGCTCGCGCAGCATCGCGTCGCGAATCAAGTTTTCGTTATACCGGGTCACATAGGTCTGAATCGCCAGACGGTCGACCGGCGGCGTCTCGATGATGCTCAAATCACGGATTCCCACAAGCGACATGTGCAACGTGCGCGGAATCGGCGTCGCCGTGAGGCTTAAGACATCGACTAGCTGCCGGAGTTTTTTAAACCGCTCTTTATGCACGACGCCGAAGCGGTGTTCTTCGTCAATGATGACGAGACCGAGATCCTTGAATTCCACGTCCTTCTGCAGCAAGCGATGTGTGCCGATAATGATATCGACGTTGCCTTTAGCCGTGTCTTGCAGTACCTGAGCGACTTCTTTCGCAGTCAGAAAGCGGCTCACCATCTCGACGCGCACCGGATGATTGCGGAAGCGATGGCGAAAAGTTTGTAGATGCTGCTGCGCCAGAATGGTCGTGGGCGCCAGCAAAGCGACTTGTTTGCCGCCTTCGACGGCGAGAAACGCCGCTCGCATGGCGACTTCAGTCTTGCCAAAGCCAACGTCGCCGCAGATCAAGCGATCCATCGGTTTCTTGCTATGCATGCCCGCAAGGGTTTCATCGATGGCACGCTGCTGATCGGGCGTTTCTTCGTATTCGAAAGCCGCTTCGAATTCTTTGTACATGGCGTCCGGTGGCGCAAAGGCGGTGCCGGCGCGCGCCTCGCGCACCGCGTATAGCTGCACAAGCTCCTCGGCCATGGCGAAGATCGATTTGCGCGCCTTAGCCTTAACTTTCTCCCACGCCGTGCCGCCGAGCCGGTCCAGGGATGGTTGCGCACCGTCGCCGCCGATATACTTCTGCACCATATTGATGCGATCGACGGGCAAGTAGAGGCGATCGCCGGCTTCATATTCCAGGTGTAAAAACTCACCTTCGACGTCGGCAACTTTGAGAAACCTGAGACCGCGATAGACGCCAATTCCATGATCCAGATGAACGACATAATCGTCCTGCTTGAGCTCGCTGAGGCTGGTAAGGAAATGGCTCGGATAATTTTTCGTCGAGGTCGTCGGCTGACGCTTTCTCGTCCCGAAGATCTCGTCAAATGTGATGAGAACAAGATGCGCTTCCGGCAAGCGGAAGCCTTGGGTGAGATGGCCGCAGACGATTCCCCGGGTAAATTCCGCCCGCTCGAGGGCTGCCGGCGCTGGCTCTTCGGTCAAGGTGAAGTGAATATCGTAATTGCTCAAAAGCTCCCGGAGCCGCGTTGCGTCGCCCTTGGTCGGGACGACGAAGATGACCTTTTCCGTTTCCCAGGTCTTAAATTGCTCGACCAACGGCTTGAGCGAGGCCTCTTTGCCGTGCAGGGCGGTTTCCTGGCGAGCGTCGGTGGTCAGATAAGTTTCGACCGTGAGCGTCATTTGCTGCGCTCGCTCCGAAGCCGCCAGGATCACGAGGGACTCACCCTGAACTTGGGGAAACCCATGTAACGCCTCGCGCCATTCATGCTCATTCAGATACTCCGCCTCTACCCGCGCCACCAACCGATGATCTTCCTTGCCGCGCTCGTTGCGGTCCCACGCGAGCTGGCTGAAGCGTCCGGCTTCCGCTTCGATACGATCCGCGCCATCCAACCAAATCAACGTTTCCGCCGGCAGATAAGAAAATACCGGCACGAGTTGGGAGAAAAAGTACGGAGCCAAAAATTCGATTCCCGGAAACGGAATCCCCGCGCGCATCGATTCGAGCAGGCTATTTTTTTTCCGTCGATCGACTTCCAACTCCACCGCCCGCTGATCCAATCGGCGCACGGCTTCTTCTAGTCCGGCGCGTTTCAGTGAGAATTCCTTCATCGGCAGGATCAACATTTCGTCCTGGAGCTGCTCGGTTCGCTGTGTCGCGGGATTGAATTCGCGCATCGATTCCAAGCGGTCGCCGTCGAATTCGAGCCGGAGTGGTCGACGATAACCCGGTGAGAACAGATCGACGATCCCGCCGCGCGCGCTAAAATCGCCGCGCTCCTCGACCAGCGGAACATTTTGATAACCCCATTGAACCAAGTGCTCGAGGATCGATTCGCGCGACACATCTTGGCCCGCGACCAGATAAAGATACGATTGCTTAAGCGCCTCCTTGGGAATCACCCGCTGCATCAATGCGGCCGGAGTTGCGATGAGGATCGGTGTCGAATCTTCGACGAGCTTGTAAAGTCCCTCCAAACGCCCGGCGATATTGTCCGGATGCGGCGACAGATTTTCAAACGGCAGCACTTCCCATGATGGAAAGAGATGTAGCCGTTTGCCTAGCGGCGCCAACCCTCTGTCTTCGCCGAGAAAAAAAGCCAGGTCGTCGAACAGGTTCTCGGCATCGCGGGCACTGGAGGCGACGACCAGAATCGGCCTGCGTGCCCTCGCAGCCACCAAGGCGAGCACATAGGCACGCGCGCCGCCTTGCAGTCCCTGAATGCGTTTAGCGCCCGTCCAAGTGCCGCCGAGGAAGTGCTCGAGTCGATCCGTGAGCGGGATATCGATCATCGGAAAAAGTTGAATCGTTGGATCTGGATTTTCGGAATGCTAATAGCTGAAGGTTTAGCCTCGGCATGCTCCGCCGCCTTGGCCCACGCCTCGGCGGCCTGGCAAAGGTCTTGCACGCGGACCTGCAAAAACGCCGGCTGATAATTTTCGAAGCGAATCAACGCTTGATAAATCATTCGCACCGCCCCTTTGACTTCGCCGAAGTCGCAAAACATGCGAAACGCCGCGGCCAGCTGAATCAGCCCTTCAAGAAACGGCTTGCTGCCTTCATCGGTTTCCAAATAAAGTCCTTCCAAAACTTCATGACAATCGAAAAATCGGCCCTGGTTAAATAAACTTATGCCCTCTCGCAACCGAGCATCCATAAATTCACGCTCAAAATTAGGCTACCAGCTTCCGAAAAATCGCTCAAGGTTCGAGATGATCGTCAGCTCTTCGGTTGAACCAACCTATTCTTCGCTGGCCCAAAGACGTTTGTCATAATTCCCAATCGCGGTAACCGACAGCACCCAGATACAAACATCGGAGAGAGCCAATAGCAGAGCAGAGAGTGAAAAAGAAACCAAATAGCTGCCGGTCCAATCGTGAAAGGCGCCGCCCAAGTAAGATCCCAGCGCGCCACCCACGCCTACGGCTACCGTCGAGTAGCCGAGGATGGAGCCAAAGCCCTTGCCGGAAAATATATCGGCGGTGAGGGCCGAAAAAATCACGGCGCGCGAGCCGAAGCCAATGCCGAAGAAAATCACGTAAACGTAAAGTAACCAGGCTTGGCTGGGATCGCGCAAGATCATCAGCGCGCCGACGCCGATAACCGTCATCGCGATGTTGAGCGTGTAAGCGGCTTGTTTCGATAACCGATCAGCGATGAAACCAAATATTACCCTACCGAAGCTGCTGGTGATGCCGGCGAGCCCAAAGATGGACGCCGATAAAAGCTTGCTAAAGCCGACATCAACCACGTGAGCAACCTGGTGCGTGACGATGACTGTCGTCCCGGACGCGGCGGCGATACGGGCGATAAACAATAACCAGAACTGCAAGCTTTGCAGGGCCAGCTTCGCCGTCCATTGTTGCTGATTCTTTTTCCTCTCGACACGGCCGCGCAGCCGTTCACCGTAGGGTCCATGCTGATAGAACAACCAAACCAACGGCAAGAGCCCTATAAGGACGCTGACCGAGTAGATCTCAAAAGCTCGGGCCCAGCCGTAACTCGAGATCAGCCACGCGCTCAGCGGAGCAAGAAGCATGATTCCCACCCCGGTGCCCGCGTACACGACGCCGATGGCTGACGCGCGATTGGAGGCGAACCATTCGGAGATCAAAAACACGTGCGGCACCATGCCGGCGAAGGTGAAACCGACCGCGAGGATCAATCCGAAACAGATGTACAATTGCCATAAATCCGTAACCCGACTGCTCAGATAGAGTCCGATTACGAGGGCCATGCAGCCGGTAATGGAAATGATCTTTGGACCGAATCGATCCAGCAGGTAACCGACGACGGGGGAGAGTACGGCATCGACTGTGAGGACGATAGAAAAAATTCCCGCCGTCGCTCCGCGGCTCCAGCCGAACGCATCCAGCAACGCGACATTAAATACGCCAAAGGATGAATGAATTCCCCGAGAAAGCCCGAGAACGACAGAAGCGATGCCGGCGACTAACCATGGCGTGGGAGAAAAGCGCATGATGAAAAAATCAGAGTTTTCCTTAGCAGAGACATCGGTGACTCACAAGCCGACGCAAAAAAAAGAGCATAGATCACAAGCCGATGAAGCGCGATGGGCATGGAATCAATATTTCCGTTGGCCGCTTTTTTCAGAACAGCGAATCACGACAAACTGAAAACTTGTTTTTTTGACAGTCGGCGCCTATCCTGTTGGCATTTCCAATGAGATTTACCAGCCTCACTGCCGCGATCGTACTTCTGTGGGTGGCGGCTTGCGCCACATTACAATCGCAAAGCGACTTTTTGACGGGGCGGCGCGCTCTCTTGAGAGGGGAGCCTGACAATGCTCTTTCTTATTTCGAACGAATCGCCAAGAGCGATGCCACTTTTATCAGCAATTCGGTATCGCCGCGAAGAAGCATTTGGACCTACGTCGGCCGCGCGCAATATAATTCCGGCAGATACAACGAAGCCAGGTCGGCATTCGAAAAAGCTCTGTCCCATTTAAGCGAAGACTACGTCGCGCGATTATATCTTGGCCTGACCCTGCTTCGTCCATCAGGCGCACGAGCGCCAACCAATGCCTTCAACTTGCAGGAAGTCACGTACGCGCTACGCGAAGGCGTCGAGCCTAAGAGAGTTGCGGCGCTGGCGCGGGAGCGCGGCGTCATCTTTGATTTGACCAAAGAAACGGAAAGCCAGTTGCGAAATGCCGGCGCTGACGCCTCTCTTCTAAACGAATTGAAAATTATGCGGGCCGAAAGCGCCAAGCAGAACAAAGTAGGCGAAAATCAAAGAACCCAAGGGGGCAAAGAGCTCACCGCGGCGCTGAATGGACTGCGTGAATGGCTGGAGTATACCGTTGCATATACGCCACAGGGAAAGTTTTGGGATCCTGCGCAGGAAATTCGAAATCAGATTCAAGTGTGTCTGAAACAACTCACCGCCCGCCCGACGGATTGGGATACCCTCATCTCAAACGCGGAATTGGTAGGATTCAAGCTTGAAGACGAGAGCGATCGCGCTCGACGCGATGAGGCTGCGGAGCGCGACAGACAACAAAGACGCTAGCGCCTGATTTCCGGTTCGCTTCATTCGTCATCAACAAGTCGGCGTATTGCCCAGTACCTTTTCCGCATTACAAGCTCTTTTCGTCTGTTCGATTTCCGTGCGAACGTCCTCATTCGAAGCGTCGATGGCTTTGGCCTTGTCTAGCTCCGCCAGCGCGGCGGCGTAGTTTCCCTGCTCGCGAAAAGTCTTGGCGCGAGTGATAATCCCCAGGACTCGCGCTTTCGACTGTTCGGATAAAATCGGCGGCGGCGGTTGTGGTTCCACAGGTCTGATCGACTTAGCTTGAGTCTGCGCTTTTGTCTGCGTCTCTTTGACGAGAATAGCCAGCGGTTTGCTTCGAAGGTGACCGGATCGCGCTAGAATCTCGACTTTCCCCGGACGTAGCGTTTGCAGTTGTCCTTGGTCGCCAATCGATGCGATGGTTCGATCACTAGTTTCCCAATCAACTGCGTTCGAGAGCAATTTTTCGCTGTTGTCCGAGTAGAGGCCTTTTGCCCGTACTAAAATTTTCTCATTGGTGAATAATTCATTCCTGCTCGAGCTGATGCTCAGAGCAATCAACTTGGGTGCGGCGACCAGCTTGACTTCCGGCTCAACCGCTTTGACGCCAAGAGTCCATCCGGAGCTCACAACGTCACCGATTTTCGCGCTTATACTTGTCGCCCCCGCCTGCAATCCCCTTACTTCTCCCTGCTCGCTCACAGTCGCGACCCGTGGGTCGCTGCTGGTCCATTCGATGCCGTCCTTGACATCATTTTGGGTTCCGTCTGCGAAGTTTGCCATTACTCTCAATTTGACGGTTTCTGACGGTTTAATCTCCTTCCGTTCTCCGCTAACCGCCAGACCTATCAGTCGCGGCGCGGTAAACTTCTTGATGTTATCGTCTTGTGCCGGTGGACGTGGCGCTCGATTGTCCCGCTCCGGACTTGTCCAAATTTGCCACCCTACCACAAGCGAGACGATGGCTACGCCTGCAAAAGCAGTTATTAGCCAATGGACTTTGAGCCTCTGAAAAGGCGCTGGCCGACGTCCAACCTCACTCCTTTCGACAACTTCGTTACGCTGGGAGGCTTTAGCAGACGGTGCACCGAGCAAAGATTCCAAATCGGCGATTAACATCTTCGCGGCGGGATCGTCGACTGAGCCGTCCCAGTTCACGAGATCGGCTGCCTGAATCGCACGAAACCCAATTGGCGGCTCGACCCGTTGAATTAGAACCGGCACGAGGGTCTTTCCCAATTTGCGCGCCTCCTCAGCCTCCTCAGCGACCCAGGGACTTTCGACTGAATCTCGCGACCACAGAGCGATCATGCAACGCATATCCTTAAGCGCGTCCTGGAGTACCGACCGCCAGGTACGTCCCGCGGGGATACGGCGGTCCCACCAGACACTCCACCCGCAAGATTCAAGAAGTCCCGCGAGCCGAGCCGCGGTTTCTCTATTTTCGTTTGCGTAGCTTATGAAGATGTCTGCCATGCGCGCAAAGCTCGTCGAATGTTGGAATCCTAAACCCTGTTTTGTGAAAACACCCAGATCGACGTAGGATAGTTAAAGAGTGCAGCCTGGATCTGAGCGGAGGTGATTTTACCAAATCTTGGCGAGATTGTAATTCAAAAATGAAGAGTCCTCAGGCTAATAAGCCAAGAACCTTAAACGATAATTCAAGATCGTTGATGAAAGCGCATAAGTAGCCTGACTGGAACATGCAACGGACTCACAAGGCAAGCCATATGCTAACCAGTTGTAAAAACGTGCTTTTATGGAAAAGTTTTGCCATGCTGAACCAGCCATGTTGTCCAGTCTGCGGCAACACACGAATCGCTATTCATTAACCACAACTCGACCGCTGAGCTCACGGATTTGTTGCTTACCTTCCTCCACAAGGGCGACGTGTAAGGAGACGCAGCCCGATCTCCCGCAAAAAATCAAAGTTATCAGGAGTCGATTTGACCGAATCACAGTAACGGTGATAAATCGTCGACAATAGAACTCGCGAGTGAGGAGTACCCCCATGGCTATTTCAAGTTTGCAAACCGATGTCGTGATCATAGGCGGGGGAGGCGCAGGGATTCCCGCGGCTATCGAAGTCGCTCGTGCGGGCGGCAAAGCCATCGTTCTGGAACAAGCGGCCGAATGCGGTGGGACCGCGGCAATTTCCGGCGGTGGCTGCTGCATTGTCGGCACTCCGTTGCAGAAGTCCCAGGGGATCGAGGACACGCCGGACATGGCCTTCGAAGATTGGGTGAAATGGGGCGGCGGCGGCGCCGATGAGGTGTGGGCGCGATTCTATCTCGAACATACGCTGCACGACCTCTATCACTGGGCGGAAAGCTGCGGCGCAAAATGGGTCGATATGAAGTCCCAGGAAGGCAACCGCGTGCATCGCTGGCATCGCCCGGATAATAATGGCCTAGGCTTGATGACTGCGCTGATCAAGACCGCTCAGTCGCTACCGGATATCACGATTATGACCTCCACCAACGCCGGTAAGCTCCTAACTCAAAATGGCCGTGTCGCTGGCGTTACGGCGACGAGAAATAACGAGATCGTCGAGATTCATGCCAAAGCCACCGTCGTTGCTACCGGCGGCTTTAACTCAAATCTCGACATGGTCTTGGAGCATCGGCCGGAGTTTAAAAAATTCAAAGTGATGGAAGGGTCAGGCCTGGGCGCCAAAGGCACCGGCCACAAGATGATCAAGGATCTCGGCGGTTACTTCACTCACATGGAGCATATCTGGTTTTACGTTTACGCGACGCCGGATTACCGTGATCCGCAACAGCGACGCGGGTTGGTTTTCCGCCAGGTTCCCGGCTACGTCTGGTTCAACCAACAGGGTCGACGATTTCATAACGAATCGATGACCGGCGGGGCCTCGGCTACGCCGGCGCTGCTGGCACAGAACCCGCCGCACGCGTGGGCACTCGCCGACACGCCGATGTTGGCGAAGATCGACGTCGCTGATCCTTATTATCGCCGGGGCGATGTCATCGATCGCACCAAGGTTCAAGAGCTTTTGGAAAATTCGCCGTACATCAAACAAGCCAACACGCTCGAAGAGTTGGGCAAGAAAACCGGCGTGGAAGACGTCAAAAACTTTGTCGCGGAGATAGAAGAATACAATAAATGCTTCGACGCGGGGCTCGACAAGGAGCCGAAGTTTGGCAAGTCCCTCAAAGGCTCGAAAAAGTTCGACACGCCGCCCTATTATGGGATTCAGATTTTTCCGCTGGCGCGCAAAAACTTTGGCGGTGTGAAGACCGACCTTCGCTGCCGGGTGCTGAACAAATACTTCGAACCGATTCCCGGACTCTACGCAGCCGGCGAAGTCGCGGGCATGGCCGGAGGCCATATTAACGGTAAAGCCGGATTGGAAGGAACCATGCTCGGCCCATCGCTCTTCAGCGGCCGGGTCGCCGGCGCCTGGGCCGCCAACGAAGCCGGCTTCGGCCCAGGGTTTGCTGGCAAACCGAACCGTCCCGAACTGGATTGAAACGATCGTCCATCACGAGTTTGAACTTTTGAACGACTGGAACCGTTTGAACGGCTTGAACCATTTGAACGATTTGAACCAGACATATCCGGTGAGCTTAACAACCGCGTTCTCTGCTGTCTCCATTCGGTTTGAGATTGACGATATTAAACGCGCGTACCGGACTGCCAAAACCCTTTAGGTGCAATTCTTCCAACGGCTCGGTCTCCACCAAGCTTTCGATTTTACTCAGCGTGTTCTGATTAGTGAGAATCTGACCGCCTTTGGCCGCTCCGCAGAGGCGGGCGGCGAGGTTGGTTACGCTGCCGACGGCGGCATAGTCCATGCGACCTTCAAAACCGATATTACCTACAACTGCGGATCCAGCAGCCACACCTATCCCCAAATCCAGGTCGCAACCATTTTTAAGCCATTCTGTACGCAGGTCTTTTACTTTATCGCGCATCTCCACACCCATGCGCACGGCTTTCTCTGCGTGATCCTCGCAGGGTATCGGATCATTAAAGAAGACCATCATTCCGTCCCCAGCAAAATGCTCCAGGGTTCCGTTGAATTTCAAGATGAGCTTACCCATCTCGCTGTGATAGTTTTTAAGCAGCGCCATGACCTCCTCGGGTTCAACACTATCCGAGAACGCCGTAAACCCACGCAAGTCCAAGAATATGGCAGTGATCTCACGCCGGTGGGTTTTAAACAGATTGGCGTCATCGCTGTTGAGAATGGTCTCGGCGATTTGGGGTGGAAGAAAACGTTTAAGACGGTTCATACGCTCAATGAGAGCTACCTGCTGACCGACTTTTGCAATCAAGTGCCGATTCCAATCTTGTAAGGATCCGAAGGGATTTACCTCGAGACTATTGGTCGCTGTCGCTAAGCCTTTCATCTTGTCCTCCTGACTTTTCTCGTTAAGGATCATTGGCGTGCTCATGCTTTGGTAGTGCCCGTCACTACATGCCTGGAGCAGGCATCGTGCCAACCCACAAAAAGGCAGCCGATCTAAAGCAAGGCGTTAATCCAGCACGAGAATACTGGCAGTCGAATTCAAATCCGGGCTTTAGGGGAAACGTGGAATATATCTTTAAGGATACGGTGCGTGCGAAAATGGTTCAGCCGACTCGCAGGCTCTTGATTAGCCTCGAAAGATAGGTTCTCTGAAGGCCTAAGGCCCTGGCCGCGGCAGCGCGATTTCCTTTGGTCTGCCCAAGCGTTCGCAGGATTAATTGCTTCTTGAAAGCGTCTAACGCTTCTCGATAGGACGAACACTCGGACTCAGGTTCGCTGGCGAGGATTCTCGGGGGAAAATCATGTAATGTGAGTTTAGGACCTTGGCTCAGGACGACTCCCCTCTCAATGACATTAGCCAGCTCACGAACATTCCCCGGCCAGCCATAGGCTAGGAGTCTATCCAACGCTTCTTCAGTGATGGCATCGAAATTTTTCTTTGCCTCTGAAGACACGCGGCGCAAAAAATAGTTCGCCAACACGGGAATATCGTCTTTCCTCTCCCTTAGGGGCGGGAGCGTAATCGGAATGACATTCAAACGATGGTAAAGATCTTCGCGGAACCGACCCTCTTTCACTGCAGCCTGCAAGTCCCGATTGGTGGCGGCAATAATTCTCACATCGACCCGGATTGGCTTGGCTCCTCCCACTCGTTCAAACTCCCGCTCCTGGAGAAACCGTAGAAGTTTGGTTTGAATTTCAGGGGAGATATCCCCGACTTCATCTAAAAAAATAGTTCCGCCCTGGCCCAATTCCATCTTACCTTTCTTAAGTTCATGGGCTCCGGTGAATGCGCCCCTTTCATGGCCAAACAATTCGCTCTCCAGGAGTTCTCTTGAAAGCCCTACACAGTTAATCGCAATGAAAGGTTTGTTCACCCGCTCGCTCCAGTAATGGATCGCGCGAGCAAAAACCTCTTTTCCGGTTCCGCTCTCGCCCAGAAGCAACACGGTCGAGCCACTGCGAGCAGCTTTCTTCGCGACGTCTATCGCTTGGTTCATCTTGGGGCTTTTGCCCGTCACGATACGGTGGCGCTCGCCTGCTTCTTCTGAAAGAATCTCAAAGCCTCTTTTGAGGCTTTCCCGCTCCAGGGCCTTTTTGACGACAAGTTCAATGTGGTCGGGCTCGAAGGGCTTGGGGATAAAGTCATAAGCCCCTTCCTTCATCGCCTGAACGGCCCGTTCGATCGTGCCATACGCCGTGATCATCACTACAGTCAAATCCATTTGTCGGCTGCGAACCTCCTTTAGGACCTCGAGCCCGTTCATCTCAGGCATCTCGATGTCGAGAAGGACCATTTGGGGACTCTGCTTGTTCATGGATTCTAGAGCGTCTTTACCGTTAGAAGCCGTCAATACTTCGTAACCGAGGGACTCCAAGCGATCTCTCAAGACGTCCCGTATGTCCGGGTCATCATCGACGACCAGGATGGTACCACGTAAAGCTGCCATGAAGATCGCTACATGGTGACGTTATAGACCGCCTCGATTTTGGCCTTCAGCTCTTCCCACTCAAAGGGCTTAAGAACGTATTCATTGGCCCCTTTGGCAATAGCTTCAATGGCGGCCTCTCGGGTGGAAGATGAGGTGATGATGATGATGGGTATTTTCTTGTCCGTCTTGCGAATTTCCTCCAGGGCTTCAATCCCGCCCATCTCCGGCATTTTAACGTCCAGGAAGATCCCATCAAATTTCTCGGTGGAGAGTCTCTTTAATGCCTCCAAGCCAGTGCCAGCGACCGCCACCGTGAATCCATAGGCCTCCAGGCGATCCTGAATCACCTCGACAATGTCTTCTTCATCATCGACAACGAGGACCTTGAGTCCCATAACGCATCCCCCTCAATTGGCGGGCACTTCAAGCTTAAAGGGCTGCTGTACCGGCAAGGTAAAAGAAAAGGTACATCCTCTACCGACTTCACTTTCGACCCAGATCTTTCCCCCATGCATCTCCACGAGGGCCTTAGAGATAGCCAGGCCAAGCCCTGTTCCTTTGGTTTTCTGGTTCGCTGCCTGGTCGATCTGATAGAACTTAACAAAGATTTTATTTGCCTCTTCCGGGAGAATACCTGGACCCGTGTCTGCAACAGAGACCTGCACCCAGTCATTGCCGTCCCTCTCAACGGCTACAGTCACCTTGCCATGTTCCGGGGTAAACTTGACCGCATTACCGATAAGGTTCATCAGCACCTGAGTGACCTTATCCCGATCCGCCCAGGCATCAACGCCGTCATTAGACGAGGTCACTTCCAGACTGATGAGCTTTTCTGCTGCCACAGTGCGAAGGACTTCTGCAACCTCTTTGGCGAGCGGCACCACAGAAAAGTTGGCTGGCCTCAGATCGATTCTCCCCGCTTCGATTCTTGAGAGATCCAGGATATTGTTGATGAGCCGCGTAAGACGATCGGCATTAGACTTAATCCGCGTGAGATAACGGCCCTGTTTTTCGTTCAATGGGCCTGTAATCCCATCAAGCATGTTGTCCACGGAACCTTTGATGGCAGTAAGGGGTGTTCTCAGCTCGTGAGAAACGTTCGAAACAAAGTCCGACTTCATCTTATCGAGCTCTCTTAGTCTACGCTCATAGCGCTTTTTCTCTGTGATGTCCTTGGCTAGCTGGAGAAAGCCGATGATGTTATCACCCTTGTCTTTGATGGGCGAAATGGCAAGGGCCACCTCGATGATAGTCCCATCTTTTCTTTTCCTGCGAACCTCTAGGTTGCGGAGCAGTCCTGTGAGTCTCACCTTATTTTTTATGTCCTCTAGCTCTCCTGGGCGATTTACAGGAAGCAGGATCGCTAGACTCTGCCCTATCGCCTCCTCCTTGTTGTAACCAAAGATAACTTCGGCCGCACGGTTCCATGTAAGGATCTGATCTGCCACGTCAGTGGAGATGACCGCATCACCGGCATTCTCCACGAGGTTTTCAATAAAGGCCTTGCTTTTATTAACTTCCCCGTATAGCTGGGCATTCTCTAGCGCCGCGCCAAGCTGAGCACCAAAAGCCTTTAGGAGACTAACCTCTTCCTTGGAGAACTTATGGAACTTACGGCTCCCTACCGTCATGATCCCTAAGATGCACTTTTTGGACATAATAGGAACGACAATTACAGAAATTAACCCTTCTCGCTGCATAGTTCGGGCCTTGAAATTTGGGTCTGTCTGAATATCGGTAGAGACATAAGGCTCCCGAGTTTCAAACACAATCGTCGATACGAGACCATAAGGAGGTGAGTGGAGAGGAACGACGTTGGGAAGAGATTCGGGCGAGGAGAAGCCTCGGGCTGTGCGGACGACGAGATTTTCTGTTCCGGGGTCTAGCGTGCGAATATAGCCCACCTGGAAATGCAGGATCTCCAGCGATTTATCTAGGGTGTCGTTGAGGATCTTATCGGTGTCGAGAGACTGGCTTGCGGTTTCTGCGATTGTGAGCAGGGCCGAGAGTTGACGGGTCCGACCAAGTGTTTCTCTTTTTGTCGGCGGGCTCTCCATCGAGGAGCCCTTTGTATCCACTCCGTGCCCCTTCGTGCGTGGCATTATTTTTAAAGGGTGGGGCCGCCAAATTCAAAATTGAATTCTTCTTTAAGATACGTGCTGAGCTCAGACTTCTCCCCTTGGGCCAAATCTTTTATTCTCCTTTCAACACTAGACTTTTGAGCATCAGTGGGCCTGTTAAAGCCAAAATTCAATGTACCTACGCAATGACGGACCCCTCCTTGATCGACGACAATCCCAATTAGCTTTTGGTACATCACTCCCGCCCTTGGGACTAGAGCTTTTTGTTCTGGACTTTTTTCATGAAGACGGTCGCACCAATCTCGGTCAAGGATCGCTGGTTTCTGGTCCTTAACTGTTCGGTTGAGCGTTTCTTCGTATTCTCTGGCTGAAACTGTATCCCCTAAGCGGCAGAATCCTGGATCCGGCTCGTTCCTTTGAAGTCTCAAGTTCTTTACCCGTTCACTCTCAACCCATCCCACGAAGACAGGAGCCGCGTTTGCTTTATCCGTCTTGTTGAGACGCATATTGACTATCTCTGCGTCTGTCTCGTCTAGAATCTTACGTAGAATATCTCTTATCTTTACGAAGTCCTCCAGCGTAAGGCCCCCAGGAATCATCTTTTTTCCATTGGACTGGCCAGTCCTCCCGGACGCAGCTGCGGCGGTGTGCAACACATGTTCTAGCCTGTCCTGCAGCTGTTGAAAGGAAGTCCTTATCACCGCAAGCAATGATTGAAAGTCCGTGTCGTTCGGCATAGGATTTTACCTCTTCACTTTACATTTAGTATTCATGTGCAGATCAAAACCGTGGTCATGGCACGTCTCCTAGATCCTTCAAAAAGATACATACGCCTCGAGACTGCCGTTTTCCTCCATGAATTTTTCCCTTTCCTTCATGACCATCCTGCCTCTTCTTAGCCCCACAGAAAGAAAGCCTGACCGGCGTAACACCGATCAGGCTCAAAGAATTGCATATCGAAGATGTTGGCCCGACCAATATCGGCCGGCGGACTCTGAAGTCCGCTTCTTATCTCACGGTCAGCCAAGCTGTCAAGGACTGTTCATCCTTTCCCCAAAGCAACCGGCGTGCCAACTCTCAAAGCATGCAGCTGCTTCGAGCAACCTAATGATTTCGCGGGATAACTTTCGAGGCAGATTAAATGGCTCTGGTCGGAAAGCAAGAACCCGTATCTTTTAGGTACGCTACTATCGTAGCTCGCTTGAGCTTCGGCCGCATTTAACTATCTCAGAGAACCGCGCTCATCGATGAAGAAATTATGCACCGTAAAGCTTCCGTTGGCCCAATGAACGCAGATCCACTTATTCAGCCTGGTGGCTCTTCAAAGAGACGAAAAATAGAGATTCCTCAGATCGTCTTTCACCCTTGCAGTCCCTGAGAAAAACGCCGCAGGCTCCGTTCTGCTTCGCAAGCTTCAACTCCTCGAAGACTCTGTCATCGACAACAAGAACCTTCAGCCCAAAACCCACCTCACTGATGAACGCGCTTCAACCATAAACAATGCTGCGCTGGCAGAGTAAAGGAAAAGACACTTCCTCTGCCTGCTTCGCTTTCTACCCAGATCTTTCCCCGGCTGAGCCTGAGCTGAGTAGAAAGCAATTCGAGTTTAGAGTATCCTTCTGCCGGCTCCAATGGTTGATCCCGCTCGAAGATCCCACACCGTGCGCGGCTACTGCGCGCTGTGCACGGCGCACTGCGCGACCATCGCGACGGTGGAGAACGGCCGCGTCACTCGGCTCGATCCCGATCACGATCATCCCAACGGCGGCGTGATGTGTATCAAAGGCAAAGCGGCACCGGAGCTCGTTTACAATTCGGCTCGTCTCGATTACCCGCTGAAACGCACGCGCCCAAAAGGCGACCCGGACCCAGGTTGGCAGAAAGTCGGTTGGGACGAAGCGCTGGATGATATCACGCGGCGAATTCTTGCGATTCGCGATTGCTACGGCGCGAAATCCATCGCCCTAGCCAAAGGCACTAAGAGCGGCACCTCCGTCGATGATGCCGAGCGCTGGTTGGGAAGGTTGCTTTATCTCATCGGCAGTCCTAATTGGGTATCGACGACTCATGTCTGTAATTGGCACAGAGACACCGGCTTTAGTTACACCTTCGGCGTTAATCTACCGACCCCGGATTTGGCGCACAGCAAGACTTTTCTACTTTGGGGTCACAACCCCAGTGCGACATCGCTCATTCTCGCGCACGACATTGTACAGGCGCGCTCCCATGGCATGAAAATCGTAGTCATTGATCCGCGCCGCATCGGCATCGGCGCGCAAGCGGACATCTTAATCCAACCTCGGCCCGGCTCCGACGGCGCGCTGGCGCTCGCGTTGATCCATTGCTTGATGGAGGAAAGCTGGTACGACGCTGAATTTGCGCGTCGTTGGACCAACGGAACTTTTTTGTTGAATGCGGAAACGAATCACGCTCTCACCGAAGGCGATCTTTCTTCGAACGGCGCAGCCGACCGCTACGTCGTGTGGGATGAAGTTAGCGATCAACCGGCCATTTACGATCCGGTGACCGCCGGCTATGAGCGTGACGGCGTAAAGCCCGCGCTATTCCGCATGCATTCGATCAAGAGCAAAGACGGCAAGGAAATACTGTGCAAGCCGGTTTTCGAGCGGCTCGGTGAAATTGCCGCGCCGTTCGCTCCGGAGCGATCCGAGAAGATTCATTGGGTGCCGGCGGAAAAAGTTTGGAAAACGGCTTTGCTCCTAGCGCACAATCGACCGGTCAGCATGTACATGTGGAACGGCCTCGGCCAACATACCAACGCCACGCAAACAAGCCGCGCCATCGCCTCGCTCTATGCGCTCCTCGGCGACTTTGATCGCCAAGGCGGTAACATGATTTTCCCGAAGATTCCGGTGAATGAAGTCGACGGCAAACAATTTCTCTCGAAGGAAGCCGCCGCCCTGCGCATCGGCCGCGAGCGCAAACCACTCGGCCCGCCGGCCAAGCCGGGAAACTGCACGGCTTATGATGTCTTCACTGCGATCCTCGAAGAACGTCCCTATCCGGTTAAAGCTCTGTTGAATTTCGGCTCGAACATGATCATGTCCAATGCTGATCCTCGGCGCGGACGCGAGGCGCTGAAGGCTCTGGAGTTGGCCGTGGCGGCAGATCTTTTTATGACCCCCACCGCCGAGCTATGTGATTATGTGTTGCCGGCGGCAAGTTTTCTCGAGATGTCGAACCTCACGCCTGCCTTCGAACATCGCCGGAAGGGGAAAACTCACTTGCAGTATCGTCCTGCGGCGGTGGAACCCCTCGCCGAGCGCCGTTCCGATACTTGGATTATTTTTGAGCTGGCGAAGCGGTTGGGTTTCACCGACAAGTTCTGGAACGGCGACGTCGAAGCCGCCTACGCTTACGAACTGAAGCCGAGCGGCATCACTTTGGAGCAGCTCAAGAATTCGCCCGGTGGCATCTCGCTGCCGGCCGAACCGACCTACGAGAAACACGCAAAACTAAATAAGGACGCCGCCCCGCGCGGCTTTGCGACTTCGTCGAAGAAAGTTGAGCTGTACTCACATGTTTTCGCGGCGAATGGCTATCCCGCTATGCCGGAGTATGTCGAACCCGCCGTCAGCCCTATTAGCCGCCCGGAGATCGCGGCAGAATTTCCGCTGGTGCTGACTAACTCTAAGGTCACGACTTTTGTCCACAGCCAACAGCGCGCGCTGCCAAGCTTGCGCAAAGCATCGCCGGAACCGACTGCCGACATTCATCCTGAAACCGCGCTTCGCTATGGTGTTACGAATAAAAAGTGGATGATCGTCGAAAGTCCGCGCGGCGCGATCAAAGTGAAGGCGCGCGTGACGACCAACATCATCCCTGGCGTGGTCTGCTGCCAACATGGCTGGTGGCAAGACTGTAAGGAATTGGATTTGGCCAGTTACAATCCCTACGAATCCAGCGGCGCCAACCCCGCTACGCTCATCGGCACCGACCTCACCGATCCGGTCAGTGGCTCGCTGCCACACCGCTCCTATCTCTGCCGCGTGAAGCCTGCAGAGTAAAATGGAACTGGCCTAGGATTTAACTTTTTGCAGGTCGGTATCCAAATCCGTCAGAATGGATCCGAGTGCTTGGCTCCAGCCTTTTATCAAAGCTTCCGGTGACCGACCGCTTAACGGCACCGTTTTCATGTAGCGTTTTTGCAGGACGATGCCCGGATTGCCGCTATCTTCGTTGTGCAAGAAAAATTCGATCTCGAGCACAGCGGCAGGCTTATCCAAATTTCGAAAGTCGCCGTAAAGCGCGTTGACCGAGCCTTCTAAAACATAATTCGGTTGTAATTGGCTTGACGGTCCGACGACGTACTTGAAAGCCGGCGATGCAGCGAGGCCTTTACGAACTTCTTCGCTGAGCATCGTTTCCGGGGAGGTGAGAAATTGATTGTAGAAATCGGACTCGTAGCCCGCCTCCGAGGTGCGGTAAACGAAACTCTTGTCGGCATAGCGCGGTGAGATCCGCAGGCCTGAAACTAGCAAAGTTTGGTTGCCAGCCGGGTTCGATTGTTGCGCGTTTTCACCCAGCTCGACGACGAAATAGCGCTTCTCGGGATAGCTCCGTTCCAGGCTGACGCAGCCGGCGGACAAAACGAACAGCAGCAAAGCAGCGCGCGCGATGAGGCCGTGGAATCGGTTCATTTTTGCATGACCTTGGAAGGCGGCGGCGGCGCGCCGAAGAGAACTTGGGAGGGATATTTCTTGGAATTGTCAGTGATCTCTTTCATGTTGTCTGAGATGCCACGAAGATTTTCCATGGTCTTTTCGATTTCCCGCTGTTGGCTGGCGACCAGGCGATTCAACCGCTGCAGCGTTTGACGCAATTGCGCGCTCGTCTCGGGCAGATCGCTTGAAACCGAATCCAACCGCTTGACCATTCGATTCAAGCTCTCGGCGACTTGCGGCAGATCCGTGAGCATCTGGTTAACCGGCTTTTCGGCGCGCTCGACGAGCTGTCGCGCCCGGCCCGCGGTCGCGGAAGCGTCTGCCATTGCGGATTTGAGGTCCGGGCTACCCACCAGCGTATTCACCTGCTTGTTGGTTTCTCGCAGTTCGGTCAAGAGGGCGTTGGCCTGCGTCCCGATTTTATCCAGTTGGGCATTATCCGCCAGCTTCGTCATGGCCGCCAGCGACTTCTCGATACTGCCTGTGAGCTCAGAGAGATTGATGTCGCCAAAATTTTGCAAAATGCGCTCTACCGCTTCACTCAGTTGAGTGATCCGACTTCTTGTCGAGGGGATGTATGGATAATAAGGTTGCCAGTCAATTTCTAACGGCGGGTTGCGTTCCGGATCCAGGTAGTCCGCCTCCAGATAGGCGACTCCGGTCAATCCTTGCGGCGCCAGTCGAATGCGAAATCCGCGATCGAGCTCCTTTTTGAGCGCCGGACTGTTGGGATCGTTGACGGGGAATTGAAACATATTGGACGATATGGCCACGCGCACCAGGACGTACTGACGCCGGGTTGAATATTCGGCGCTGGTCAATGAAATTTGTTCCACCCTGCCCACCGGCACACCGCGAAATTTTACCGGCGAGCCGACGTCCAATCCCTGGACGGATTCGTCGATATACGTTTCGATTAGACTCCTTTTCTGAAATATCGCGCCCGCGCCGAGCACGACCACGCCGATGACGCCGATGACGATCGCGCTGATAACAAAGATTCCGATCTTGAAGTAACTCAGTTTTCCCATTTCCTGAGAAGGTAGGTTACCCGGTCATGGCGCCGCATGCGAGCTTATTTTTCCGCTGGCGCTTGCCTGGTGAAGAATTGACGAACCCGAGGATCATCGCTGTGATCTCGCAGCTCCTGGGGATTTCCCATGGCGATAATACCCCTCTCCTGTTTATCTAACATAATTACGCGATCCGCAATCGTGAAGATGCTCGGCAGCTCATGGGTAACTACGACAAAGGTGATCTTCAAACCGCGCTTTAGGCTCAAAACCAGTTCGTCCAATTCGGCGGAGGTGACGGGATCCAAACCGGCGGACAATTCGTCAAGAAAGAGCAGCCGCGGATCGAGCGCCATGGCCCGGGCTATGGCGCCTCGCTTCTGCATGCCGCCGCTGAGCTCCGCGGGCATGCGGTCCGCCACGCCCTCCAATCCCACTCGCTGCAGCTTCATCGTGGCGATCAAACGAATCGCCTCGGGCGGCAACTCGGTAAACTCTTCCAGAGGAAGGGCGACGTTTTCGAGCAGCGTCATCGATCCGAAAAGGGCGCCGCTTTGGTACATCACACCGAACTTTTTGAGGATTTGACGGTATGCCTCGCCTTGTGCCGCGGTGATGTCTTCACCGTCGATCAAGATTTTGCCCGCTGCGGGTTTATAAAGACCGATCATATGTTTGAGCAGAGTACTCTTGCCGCAGCCGGAACCGCCGAGAATCGCAAACACTTCGCCGGCATAGACTTGAAAGTTTACGCGTTCGAGAACGACCTGCTCGTCGTAGGCGGCCGTGAAGTTCTCCACCTGGATGATCGCCTCTTGTTTCGACTCGACGGCCATCTAGACTCCCAGATAGTAATAGACCACCGAGAAGATTCCGTCGGTGATCGCAATCAAGATAATGCCGCTTACAACGGCACTGGTGGTCGATTCCCCAACCGCGGTTGCGCCGGTTTTCGTTTGCAAGCCACGCAAGCACCCGATGCCGGCGACGAGGATACCGAAAACAAACGCTTTTAAGAGGCCGCCGACCAGCGAGCCGTAGGTCACCGCGTACTGAACTTGGTGAAAATAAGTGACTAACGGAAATCCCAACGAGAGCATCACCACAGCACCACCTATCAAACCTATCAGGTCCGCGAAGATCGTCAGGAGAGGTGTCATGCAAACGGCGGCGACGACTCGCGTTACGATCAAGAAACGCACTGGATCGAGTCCCATGGTTTTGAGCGCGTCGATTTCCTCGCGGACCTTCATAGTGCCGAGCTCGGCAGCGAAGGCAGATCCTGAGCGGCCGGCCAAAATAATCGCCGTCATCAACGGGCCTAATTCACGCAATATCGACAGCCCGATCAGATTGGCGATAAAAAGCTGCGCGCCGAATTGACGCAGTGGAATGGCGGCCTGGAAGGCCATAATCAGTCCCATCAGGAAACTGATGAGGGCCACGATGGGCAAAGCGTTGACACCCGCTACTTCCGCGACTCGCACAGCGTCCCGCCAGCGCACACTGCGCGGATCGATGGCGGCGCCGACGAGCGCCACACTGAGTTCGCCGACAAAGCTCACGAGAATCTGAATGTCCCGCCAAATATCAACGGTAGCTTCGCCAATTTCTTCGGCGAGCCCCTGAGACCGGGCGCGATCACCGGTTGGTTCGGCTGGGAAATCCGCGCCTTCATCATTCAGCAAGATCGCGAATTCAGGCCGAAGCCCATCGATCTCAAAACTCTTGCCCGCTTTGCTTTGCAAATGGCGGAGGTAAACTATCAAGGCGATCCCCGCGCCGTCGCAGTAATCGATCCCCGACGCATTAACGATGACGCCTTTTGCCTTTGCCCCGGCGACGGCCGTTGTGGCGCGGCGCCATATCCTACCTGTGGTGGTCGAGTCGAGACGACCGGCGATGGTTAACTTAAGTACACCGTCCTGCGGCCCTTCCGAGCGCAGGTCGACTGCCGTGTGAGCGGGTAAAGCCATCTGTCAGAGTGGATCGAGCTAATCCTATTATGCTTGGTCTCTCGACGCGGTCAACCTAACGCCGCGGTACGTTTTTCGTGGGGCAGAAATCCCACCGCGACAGTAGCAGCCGTAGAAGAGTTTTCGATTTTGAGCTAATCGGAAAGTTGATGATTTGTAGAAATCCAAAGTAGAGCCACCGAGGCGACTTCTCAAACTAGCAAGGATCGTTATCGTTGTAAAAGCAGTGAAAATCGCGACTCCGTTGCGCCCGCGACGAATCCCGCGATATAAGAAATCGTAACTAGACTAAAGAATAAGGAGATCGCCCATGGCGCAGAAAGGCTTGAGCCACATCGCCCTCAAGGCCCGCGATTTGAAAAAGACCGAGGATTTCTACACGAGTGTTTTGGGACTCAAGGTCGCCTTCCGCCATCCGCCGAATATGCTTTTTCTGACGACGCCTGGCAGCGACGATCTGTTGAACTTCGTGCGAAGCACCGCGCGCACAAAAGGATCTCAAGGACTAGAACACATCGGATTCAGGGTGACGGCGCCGCGGCTTAAGCAGGTTGAAAAAAGCCTCGAAGAGCGCGGCGTCAAAATCGACGGCCGCCGCGGTAAAGACGCAATCTATTTTACTGACCCCAACGGCTATCAGATCGAATATTACTGTGACTAGAGAGACACGGAATTTTGGCTAGAATCGCGCGCGCGTCCAACGATTTGTCATCCCGAACGAAGTGAGGGATCTTGGCGAAATGACGAGCTGAGATGAATTGACTTAGAAGAAACTCAACTGATTTTTTTCTGTCCGGCGAAAGTGCTCGGTGGTCAGCTTCGGCCACCTTTTAGTAATGCCTGATTTTTTCTGCGCTAGCTGAAACAAGTTTGCCATTTGCTCGGCAAAAATTCCTTCGCCGCGCATGCGCGTTTTGAAATTCGGATCGTTCAGTTGGCCGCCGCGGATTTCGCGCACGCGGTTGAGAATCTTGTTTTTCTTCTCGGGATAGTGTTGATCGAGCCACTGCTCGAACAGCGCCTTCACGGCAAAGGGTAAGCGCAGAGCGACGTAACCGGAAAACGTCGCGCCTGCTTTCGCGGCCGCAACGCCAATCGCCGGAGCTTCCGAATCGGTGAGGCCGGGAATCATCGGCGCCTGGAGATAACCGACCGGAACTCCGGCACCCGCGAGCCTCTCTATCGCCGCCAACCGCCGGGCCGGGCGCGATGCCCGCGGTTCCAGCAACGAGGATAATTGGTGATCCAATGTCGTCAACGAAATCGTTACACTTATGCAGTCATAGCGCGCCATCTCGGCGAGAATATCGATGTCCCGCGTCACCAGATAGTTTTTCGTGACGATCACCACCGGATTGCGAAATTCCAACAATACCTCGAGACAGCGCCGTGTCAGCTCCTTTTTCTTTTCCACCGGCTGGTAGCAATCGGTGTTTCCGCTAAGCGCAACCAGTTGCGGTTTCCACCGGGGACTCGATAACTCGCTGCGCAAAAGCTCCGGCGCGTTCTCCTTGACCATGATCTTGGTTTCAAAATCCAGGCCTGAAGAGAAGCCGAGATATTCATGCGTCGGGCGGGCGTAGCAGTAAACGCAGCCATGCTCGCAGCCGCGGTACGGGTTGATGCTGGCGTCGAAGCCGACGTCGGGGCTGTCGTTATAGGCGATAATCGATTTGGAATGGTCCGGATAAAAATGCGTGTCGGGCGATGAGACATCGTCGCTATGCTCCGGCGGCTCGGGCACCCGTTCAATAGCCTCGAAGCGGTTTCTCGGATTGCTTGCCGATCCGCGGCCGCGTAGAGAAGGCAATGAGGTCATGCGCGTTTCCCTTAGGCAGCCGGGGGTGATTCGGCGGGGGCCGCAGGTTTGGCCGCCGTCGCCGCCTTTTCCGCGGCCGCCTTCGCTTCTGCCTCCTTTGCTGCCAATTTAGCGTCATGGGCTAAGTGGCGCGTGACCCGCTTGAGCAATTTGACCTTGCGCCTCATGCGTTTGATTTTCTTGCGCTCGCCGTTCGATCCGAGCAGCTCAAGCTTCTGCTTCTGCAGCACTCGAATGTCCTGCTTTACCGCATGAATCGCGTTCAAGTCCTTGTGAGTCTCGTCGTAAGGAATATTCTTGGCGGCGGCGATGGCTTTTATCAGTTGCTCCTTTTCCATGCCTCCGACACCCTTGAGATCAGTTTCCTGCTTCGCCAAATCCCTGAGCTTCGGCATCGGCAACTTTCTGAGTTCTTTTACGTCCATTGAATAATTCCTCCCTTTGACAACCTGCTTTCTGCTAACATATCTTCTCTCTAAACCAAAATGGCAGATTCAACAAGACAATCAAACATCAGTAGACAAAAACCGCGAGTCAAAAAGATCATTGGCCGGCTGGAAAAGGTTCATCCTGACGCCAAGCTCGATCTCGACTTCGCCAACCCGCTCGCACTCTTGATCGCCCTAATCCTCGCCGCCCAGGCCCGCGACGATCTGGTCAACCAGGTGACCGCGGAATTGTTCAAAACCAATCGCACAGCTGCAGATTACGCCAGCACTCCGCTGCCCAAACTCCAAAGCCAGATCGGCAAGATTAATTTCTATCGTAACAAAGCCAAGTCAATTCACAATTGTTGTAAAGAGCTCGTCGAACGCTTCGGCGGCGAGGTACCCAACAATTTGGCAGACCTCGTCAGCCTGCCCGGCGTCGGGCGCAAGACCGCGAATATTGTCCTCGGCAACGCCTTCGGCAAACAAACCATTGGCGTCGATACCCACGTGATGCGCCTCTCGCAACGCCTGGGTTTTACCACAAAAACCGATCCGGATAAGATCGAAGCCGACGTAATGGAAATCGTTCCTGAGAAACAACGCGTCCGTTTTTGCCATTTGATGCAGTATCACGGCCGGCGCGTGTGCGTGGCAAAGAAGCCCAGGTGCCCTGAGTGCACGGTCAAAGACCTGTGTCCGTATCCGCAGAAAACAAAATAGCCTGGCGCCTAAATCGTGAACATCCTCATCGTCGGCGCCTCGGGTAATCTCGGCTCCCATCTGTCAAAGCACTTGCTCGGAAGTCCTCATCGGCTGCGTTTGCTGACACACAAGCGAGCGCTTCCTTTCGATTTGCCGCAAGGCGCCAACGCAAAAATCATTGAAGCGGATCTGAATGAGCCGAGTTCGCTTCGCTCAGCCTGTGAAGGTGTTGATTGCATCGTCTACCTCGCCGGAGTGCTTTTCAGTCGCGTCCCGAAACCTTTCTTCATCGGACCAACACCGTCTTTGTGCAAAACATCGTCGACGCAGCACTCCCCTCGGGCGTCCGAAAATTCATATTGGTGAGTTTTCCTCACGTCGAAGAAGGCACGACGCCCAGCGCCCCGGCTCGGGGCGAATTGGACGTCCATCCCAAATCGATCCACGCGTGCACGCGGCTCGAAGCCGAGAAATATCTCTTCCGTGCCTGCGAAAACAAAATCATGCAGCCGCTGGTGCTGCGCGCGGGTGTCGTTTACGGACGAGGCGTAAAATTAACCGAGGCGGCGCGCTGGCTGATGCGCAAACGGCTCCTCGCCGTGTGGCGCAAGCCAACCTGGGTTCACCTGCTCGCGCTGCCAGACTTTCTCACGCTGGTCGAGCTTACCATCGAAAGAGACAATTTGTCCGATATCTATAACCTGTGTGACGATCGCCCGCTCCCGATACAGGAATTTTTGGACCGACTTGCGGCTCATTGGGGGTATCGAAAACCCTGGCGCCTGCCGGCTTTTGCCTTCAACTGGGCTGCATCAATCTGCGAAAACACCGCGACGTTTTTGCGCACCGGCACTCCACTGACCCGCGACATTGTCGACATGGCGATGACCTCAGTTGTCGCCGACACCGCTCGGATGAAGCAAGAGCTCATCCCCCAGCTCGCCTACCCGACCCTTGACCGGGGCTTAACCATCGTTTGACTGCCAATCGCCTCCGGCCATGGGCACTTCTTGTTATGCCCGACCCGACATAGGCCGTTGTTTCATGAGCGCATCCGCAGTACACTACCGACGATTATGGAAAAGCCGTTCAACTGACACATGACCGACCGCTTGCAGGCACCCGACACTTCCCGTGTGATTCGTGAAGCCCGTGGCTTAATGGAATTGCCACGACTGTTGCTTCGCTTCCCTGAGCTGGCCCGGCAACCGCGCGGGCAGGGCCAACCGGTACTCATCCTGCCTGGCTATGGTGCTGGCGATGGCTCAACCGTCATTCTTAAGAGTTATCTTCGACTACTTGGTTATCGCGCACGCGGCTGGGGCTTAGGCCGAAACAACGGTAATGCGTCAGAGTTGCTGCCAAAAATATTGAAGCGAGTCGCGTCCTTCGCTCGAAGAAGCCATCAGAAAGTTCACCTCATCGGTTGGAGCTTCGGAGGCTATCTGGCGCGTGAATTTGCCCGCGAGCGCGCCGATCTCGTCGGTCACGTCATTACCCTGGGCACTCCGGTCATCGGCGGACCCAAATATACTATCGTCGCCGAGTTGTTTCGTCGTCGCGGCATCGATGTCGATGCCATCGCCGCAGAGGTGGAATTGCGCAACCAAGTTTCGCTGACCGCGCCGGTGATCGCGATCTATTCGCGCAGGGATGCGGTCGTGGCCTGGGAAGCTTGCATCGACCGGATTACGCCGAATGTCGAGCATGTCGAAGTACGAACAACTCATCTCGGTTTTGGTTTTTCTCCTGATGTATACAAGATAATCGCTCGAAGGCTAGCGCCCAGCCACAGCCCCGTTCAATTAGTCGATCCAAGCGAAACCGCGGCGGTTGCCGATCTTCAACTCCAGCCGTTACCGGCGGCGCTCAATGCCAGCGTGGATTATTCCCCCCTTCAGAAAAAACCGTAACACACGGCAAACCGGAGCGTGAGCCGAGGAGAGAGCCATGACAGGGGTCGGCGGCGAAAAACATTTCCTTTCATGACCTGTCCCGCGCTTGCCGAGCTGTTGGCTATTTTACCTCGAAGCAAAAGCATTGTCGCCGACCGAGAGCGCTCGCTCCAAGATGTTGGTCAATTATGAATAATCCCCGTTAGCACTGGGCTTCATCGAACCGCCTGGATGGACGCCGCTATTGTCTTTTGGATCCTTGCCGCCGCCCTTGTCGGAGCCGGCCTGGTGGGACTGGTTCTCCCGGCAATCCCCGGCGCACCGCTGATTTTTGCCGGACTCCTGCTGGCGGCGTGGGCCGAAGACTTTGTTCACGTAGGGCTGTGGACGATTGTCGTCCTCGCCGTACTCGCCCTCCTCACGTACGGTATCGATCTCTGGGCGACTATGTTTGGCGCCAAAAAGTTTGGTGCGTCTAGAAAGGCCGTTATCGGCGCGATCATCGGCTCCATCGTCGGTATTTTTCTCGGATTTCCCGCCGTCATTTTTGGCCCGTTCATCGGCGCCGTGATCGGAGAACTTCTTGCCCAAAAAAATTTACGCCAGGCAACGCGCGCCGGTATCGGCGCGACGATCGGTCTCGTCCTTGGCGCGGCGCTCAAGCTTTCGATCGCTTTCGCGATGATCGGAGTTTTTGTCGTGGCGCGTTTTCTAAGCTGATCGCCGATTGGGTAGATTTGACGGGCAAGCTTGACGGCGCTACATGGTCGAATTTTAATTAACCTCACCTCGACCCGGAGGATAGAAATGAAAATGATACTCACAGTTGTCTTCGCTCTGGTTTGTTATGGACATGCTTCGGCTTTGACTATTGCCACCGGCTCCGCCGAAGGCACTTACTTCAAAATCGCCCAGGACATCAAACAAATTGCTGAGAAAGACGGTATTCCGATTGAAATCATTCAGACCAATGGGTCCTTCGACAACATTAATTTACTCGGCGCAGGGAAAGTCGACCTGGCAATCATGCAACTGGATGTCTTGCGCTTTGTCGCCGAGATCATGCTCAAGGAAACCGGCATCAACGTCCTGCAAGAAACAAAAGTCGTCCTCAATCTCTATTTAGAGGAAATCCACGTCATCGCGAAGAACGAAAACATTCGCACGCTGAGCCAACTCGAAGGCAAGAAAGTTTCTGTGGGGCCGGAAAAAAGCGGCTCAGCGCTGACAGCAGAAGTTTTGCTGGCGGGCTTTGGCTTGAAAATCGACGCGGTCTTCGACGCACCGGAGGATGCTGTCCAAAAGCTCCGCAAAGGTGACATCGACGCGCTCATCTTCATCGGCGGCGCGCCGGTTCCGGCGTTTCAGAACCTTGACAAGAGCTTTCACTTCGTCACGTTACCTGCGGACAGCGGCTTAGAACAGATCTATCCAAAAAAGAAAATCGAAAAGGCGGTCTATTCCTGGGCGGACACAACAGAGACCCATGCCGTGCCGTCGGTCATCATGACGAGAAACCGCGCTGAAAGCGACTACGCTTCAGCATTGCAAAAATTGGTGCTATCGATTTTGGTCAACAAGGAATACCTGGATACCACCGGTCATCCCAAATGGAAGGATTCGTATGTGCGCTCGATTATGGGCAATGCCGGTTACCAACCGACGAATGAAGTCATTCAAATCTTTAACGCCTTGGACAACTCTGGCTATCGAATCATCAAGAAATAACGCGGGTGGATCGCGGCCGGCGCGCTATTCGTCGCGGCGAACGGTTTGAGGTGAAAACGCTGGCAGACACACCGCAATATATTCCGCGCCCTCGGGTTCGGGTGTACCGTAGCGCACCCACTCGCCGGACTTAATCAGGATCGCCTGACCTGCCGTTACTTTGTGAATTCCCTGGCCAGTCTCAACTTGCAACGCACCGCGCAGTACGACGGTATACTCATCAAACTCCGGTGTCTGCCCCGGCTCCGACCAGCCCGCAGGGCTGGTCATCTTGGCGATGCTGATCACGGATGTCTGCGAGTTCACCCGCCCGAAAAACTCCTCGACGATCTTCGGCGGCTGACCGGCCGCGGGAATTACGGACGGTGCTGAAATAAGCGTTGCCATCGACAGAAACTACAGCCAAAAACAAAGCAGTGCAATTGATTTTTTCGATCCGCGAGCTAAATTCGCCGGACAAATCGGTTGGACCTGATGCAGTAATCCCAGCCTCGCCTAGGCTGCGGCACGGCGGCCGTCACGGCAAAGAAAACGCGGCCTGAATGTGTGATAAGTTTGCTTTTCTTCCATCCCGAGAGGATCTTCGCGTAATCCATGCTTGAGTCTCTAACGAGCCTGGTTCACGGCTTTGGCATCGCGCTGCAGCCGCAGAATCTTCTCTACTGCTTCATCGGCGTTACCATGGGAACCCTGGTCGGCGTCCTTCCCGGTATCGGTCCGACGGCGACCATCGCACTGCTCTTGCCGGCTACCTTCACGCTGAATCCAATCTCCGCCATCATCATGCTCTCCGGCATCTGCTATGGCGCCATGTACGGCGGCTCGACGACTTCGATCTTACTGAATATCCCCGGCGAGGCTTCTTCCGTCGTCACTTGTTTCGATGGCTATCAGATGGCCCGCCAAGGCCGAGCAGGCGCGGCTCTCGGGATCTCCGCGTTCGGCTCCTTCATCGCCGGCACCGCCAGTATCTTCGGTCTCATCCTGCTCGCGCCGACACTCGCCGATTTCGCGCTCAGATTCGGCCCACCCGAGTACTTCGCCCTCATGGTCATGGGTTTGACCGTGGTCGCCTATCTAGCGAGAAGATCGATGGCCAAAGCTCTTATGATGGCGGTCTTCGGCATTCTTCTAGGATGCATCGGCCTGGATCCGATCACGGCAACGCCCCGGTTCACTTTCGGCATACTGGAACTGGCGGACGGCATCGGCATAGCGCCGGTGGTCATGGGGCTATTCGGCATAGCCGAAGTTCTGGAAAACCTTGGCGTGGTAAGAAAGACCGAAGTCTTTACCGAAAAGATCAAGGGGCTTTTCCCCGACCGCGAAGACTGGAAACGATCTCTAGGCCCGATAGCGCGCGGCTCCCTTTTAGGATTTTTCCTCGGACTCTTGCCGGGAGTGGGAGCCATCGTGCCGCAATTTTTGAGCTATGCCCTCGAAAAGAAACTCTCGCGCCATCCGGAACGATTTGGCAACGGGGCAATCGAAGGGGTCGCTTCGCCGGAGGCCTGCAACAACGCCGCAGTCGGTGGAACCTTCATCCCGCTTTTGAGCTTGGGCATCCCTTCCACTGCGATGACGGCGATCCTGCTCGGCGCGCTGATGATCTACGGGCTCACCCCCGGGCCATTGTTAATCAAGAATTCCCCGGATCTGTTTTGGGGAGTGGTCGCGAGCATGTACATCGGCAACGCCATGCTTTTGATCCTCAACCTGCCGTTGATTCCCATGTGGGTGCGCGTATTGAAAATTCCTTACTCTTATCTTTCTTGCTTCATCATCCTGTTTTGCCTGATCGGCGCCTATAGTCTCAACAACAGCACCACCGACATCTACATCGCGGTCACTTTCAGCCTGGTCGGGCTGCTCATGAAGAAATTCGCATTCGAGCCCGCGCCGCTAGTGCTGGCGTTCGTTTTAGGTCCTCTGCTCGAGACCGCTTTAAGGCGCTCGCTGATTCTCTCCGATGGCAGCGTTTTGATCTTCCTGCAGCGGCCAATATCAGCGGCGTTCATCATATTTTCCATCGGTGTACTCGTAGCGCCGCTGTTCAGCCAAATAAGATTGGGGCGTGGACTGAGTGAAGAAGACTAAGATAACTACCGTCGGCGCCAGCGCGCTTTTCTGGATTGTCGTGGGAATCCTGGCATGTTATGGAGCGACCCGACTCGGCTTGGGGAGCGTCAGTGAGCCCGGCGCCGGTTTCATCTTTTTCTGGTCGGGACTGATCCTGGTGATCTTATCGCTCGTCGTTCTCGCCGATTCCGTTCGCGGCTCCGAGGACACAGTCCGGGAGATGGAGGAATTGAACTGGCCGAAGATTGCTCTGGTTCTTCTCTCTCTCTTGTTGTACGCCTTTTTTTTGGAAAGGCTCGGTTTTGTTTGGACGACATTTGTGCTTGTGAGTTTTTTACTAAGCTGCATCGAAGGCACAAACTGGGTCCGATCCCTTGGGGTAGCGAGCGCGGCGGCGCTGGCGAGCTTTGCGATATTTGAGCTGTGGCTAAAGATCAGGCTTCCCAAAGGGATCTTCGGTTTCTGATTCGAAAGGAGGACAAAGATGATTCAATTGCGCAAAAAACTTTTGCCGGCGACATTTGCTTGGGTGCAGGCGATCGCCCTCTGTTCGCCACCAGCGCTATCTTGGTCGCAGGAAAAGTATCCTTCAAGGCCCATCGAGATGGTCGTGGCATTTCCCGCGGGCGGTTTTGCCGATGTGACCGGCAGAATTTTCGCTGAAGAGATGTCGAAAGTGCTCCATACGCCGATCACCCCGATCAATAAGGGCGGCGCGACCGGCAGCCTGGCCGCCACTACCATGCTCAATGCAGCCAAGGACGGATACAGTATCTTGGTGAACACGCTCGGCGGAATGGTTTTGGCGCCGGTTACTCTTAAGGACGTGAAATACGACACCAACAAAGATTTCTATCCTATCGCCTTCATCACATCCGCGCCCGACGGCCTCACGGTGAGAACGGAATCCCCTTATAAAAACCTCAACGACTTGATCGATGCGGCGAAAAAGAATCCGAACAAATTGTCCTACGGAACCGCCGGCACAGGCGTGGGAGGCCATTTCAATTCGCTGATCCTTTCCCAGGTCACCGGCATCAAGATCAAACACGTCCCTTACAAAGGTGGCGGAGAATACATTCCGGCGCTCTTGGGCGGGCATCTGGATTTTGTCATCGGCACCGCGATCGCGACTCTGCCGCAGGAAAGCGCGGGCAAGCTCAGGACCTTGGCGCTCATGGGCGCCAACAAGATGAAGGAGTTGCCCTCGATCCCGACGACCGCCTCTCTGGGAATCAAAGGTGATTATCTCGACAGCTGGGCGGGCGCCTTCGTGACTGCCGGCACGCCCAAATCGGTTATTGATACGCTGACGGCCGCCGCCGAAAAAGTCATCAAGTCCAAGGAATTCGGCGCCAGGATCGAAAAGACCGGCGGTGTCGTGCAGTACATCGCGCCCGCTGAGTTTCGCTCCATGATCGAGCGCGACAAAAACACCGCCCTGGAGATCGCTAAGAAAGAGGGACTGACGCAGGGAGTTAAGTGAGAAGACAAATCTGGTAAGTGCCACGGATAGGCTTTGAACAATGATGCAATATTCCAATACACCGCGGGCTGATATCCTCACACACTGCCACATTGGCTGTGTCTGAGGGCCGACCAGACTTGACGCGCGATCAGTAGATCGGAGATATTGCATAGGAATTTAGTTTTTGAAGTGCGAAGATCATTTTTAATAGCCGCCGAATGGACGGCGGTAGACTCACTAGTCGAACTAAACCGCACACACGAGAATGCCCAGTAAGCCCCACGGTCAATCCGTTACGAGCAAGCCCTGTGTCTGCGGCTTTCTGGAGGCAGCCGCCGCTGAGCCCAACAGCATGATCCTGTACGACGAGAGGATGGGCGAGTATCAGTTCAACCGTCGCGACGGAAGCGACTCGGGTCCGATCTATCATTGTCCCTTCTGTGGCGGTGCGACGTGAAAGTCGAAGCGGGCGACGTTCTTCCCCAGGGTCACATGGGCCGAGACCGCACGCTTGAAAAAGCTCACCTCGGGAATCACGACCGTGGAAGAGGCAATCGGCAGGTTTGGGACGCCGCAGCACGACCACCCCGAAGGCATAACGATTCAGACGCCCGCTTCCGACAGCGAGCCGTCCAAGACGACCAGTTACAGAATGATCACCTTCACTCGGCTATCGGAAACGGCTGACGTGGCTCTGATCGACTACGGTGTGAAGGGCATCAAGTTCACCTTCCAAGGGAAGTATCTCGGTGGAAGGAAGGACGCGGTCTAACCAGATGCAGCTGACGGTGCCGGCGTGAGCGATGGAGCGCCGCAGCTGATTTGGGTGTTCGACACAAACCGAGAGTGGTCACCACGGATAGTATGTTCAATAGGGAGCAGGGGCAGTCATGAACATTGACATCGACAAACTCACCGAGGATGAACTGATTGACCTGAACAACCGGATCGTGGCGCGGTTGCGGTTCTTGAACCAGATGCGCGCGCACTCACAGATGCTGGACTTCAAGATCGGCGCTCGTGAGCGCGAGAAACCGTGTCGCCTAACCCGCCGCTGGAGCCGATAATCGATTATCGTAATTCACAGATACGTTCTCTACGACGGCTCAGCGGCATCGCGTTAGGCTTTGGGTCGATAGATTCGCTGGCCAGTTCACACCGCATAGTCCGTGTTGATAGAGTTCTTCATGGCGCGTAAGACCAATAACACGAGCGAATCGTTTGACGGCTGGCAGCTGTTCGAAGCCGAAGCGCAATACGCGGAAAGTATCTTCCGCAATGCTCTCGGCGATATAGAAGCGTCCATTGCCGCTGCCCAACGAGCGCTGGAGATAAAGCCGGACTATGCGCCTGCGATTCTCACAATGGGGTCGATCGAATACCAGCGTGGTAGAGAGGCCAAGGGAAAACGTCTGTTCCATTCTCTGCTTTCGCTGCCGGACGAATTTGGGGATCTTTGGCAGGTAATAGACAAGGCCGGAAACTTCCTCATTCAAAGCAAGAAGTATAGAGAAGCATTGGAGATCTATAAAGGAGCTGTTTCGAGGTTTCCCGATCGCGCAGTCATTTACCAAGGGCTCGGTTGTTGCGCGGGACACCAAGGGCTGTTTGATGAAGCCGTGGCGGCGGCGCGCAAGGTGCTGGACCTTGAGCCTGATCGTCAGGATCTGACGAACGATCTGGGGTGGAGTCTCTTTGAAGCGGGTCGTCTTAAGGAAGCAGAAGAAATGCTGCTGAGAGCGGTGGCGATGGACGCTTCTGATGATCTTGCACGGGAAAATTTACGGCTTTGCCAAGCCGCACTTTCAAAGAAATGAGTATTGGATACGACGGCCTCACACCGCTCTGGAGCCAACAGCCACGGGTTGCTGTTTACCGTCGCGACAGGTCGGGAACGCGCCGTACGCTCCAGAATCCCTCACGTCGGCGGTGGCTCAGCGTCAGTCCGTTTGCCATCTTAAAATCCGCTTGAAAGGCAACCGCGCCTTGACACTACGCGAACGACACACCAAAGCGCTGCGAAAGAAAGCGGACCGCGGCTTCTCCGGTTATCCAGTCGCTACCGTCGCGTACTACGGGCCGAACGACAAGCTCGCCACCAAAGTCGCTGTGGGGATCGTCGCCGGTGACGATCAGAACCCTATTGCGATGGAACGTTGGTTCAGCGACGGCGCTGACATACGACGCGATCATGAAGTGAATGAAAAAATCATGCTCTTCGTCCGCGAACAAGGAGCAAAGAGCGTTGTCATTGCCGACCGGATCATTGGCTGCCCACATGAAGAACGCATCGACTATCCCGAGGGGGAGAAATGCCCACGCTGCCCGTTCTGGACCCATCGGGACCGCTGGAGCGGAGAAATCAAGCACTGAAGCAAGCGACGCCGAACACATTGAACACGGCGAATCCGACGCACACGATTAAGTCTTGCAAGTTAACGTAGCGCGCGGCAAAAGGGAGTATCGGTAATGAATATTGACATCGACAAACTCACCGAGGAAGAACTGATCGATCTGAACAACCGGATCGTGGCGCGGTTGCGGTTCTTGAACCAGATGCGCGCGCACTCACAGATGCTCGACTTTAGAATCGGCGATCGGGTCACATTTCAGCCGGAAGGTCGGCCAGCGCTGTTCGGCATAATCACTCGCTATAACAAGAAAACAGTCACGGTCATCACCGACAGCGGACAACACTGGAATGTGGCGCCAAGTCTTTTACGCAAGGCAACGTCGACGGTCAGCACCGAGACCAACAGCGTGAAAGTCATTCAGCTGCGACAGGAATGAGTTAATTTCTTCGATCAGTCGATTGGGCGGAGCCCGCGACTTACGCCACACCACGACATCGAATTCCGTTCAGCGAGATGGGTAGCTGGCATGTCCAACCGATGTCCATGCCATTGGATCTCGTTTACGTGATATAATAACAGGCGTCGTGATAACGATCTCTCCAAGGGAACGCCATGGCACTGCTAACCCGACAAGATATTATCACTGCCCTTGAACGGCTGGGGCAACTGGCCGCGGCGGATGGGTATCTGCTTCGCCTTGTGATTGTCGGCGGGGCCGCGATGGTGCTGGGGTACGATGCGAGACAATCGACTCAAGATATTGACGCGCTGTTTCTGCCGCCGCCCGAAGCGCGGGTTGTCCGCACATGGGCGACAATCATCGCGCGTGAGAATAGCTGGCCAGAGGACTGGCTGAATGATGCCGCAAAGGTATATCTGACCGGGTCCAGCAGCGGTCCAGTACTGTTCCAGGCGCCGGGCATCGAGGTGCGTCAACCCGCCATTGAACAGCTGCTGGCAATGAAACTCTGCGCGTGGCGTGACGATGTGGACATTGCTGATGCAAGCCGTTTACTTATGGCGCTTGGACCAACAAGCGATCGAGCAGCAGTATGGCAGCGTGTAATGCCTCATTTGGTGCCGGGACGTGAATTGAAGGCTCAATACGCATTCGACGATCTTTGGGAGAGTTTGTATGGTAACGCTTGAAGCCTTGGCCAAGACAGCTTTACAGCGTGATAGTTTACGCTTGCGCAGTCTCACGCTGGATTTCATGCGCGAGTATCCCGAACTCGCATCCATTCCGCGCCCCATTACCGGCGACCAACAGGTTCTCGCGATGGCGGCTGCGCTACTGGAGCTGCTCGCGCAGCGCGCGGGTCAACTAGCACCGGCGTGGACGGATGAGGTCGGTCCTCTGTTAGAGCCAGTGTTTTTGCTCGAAGCGGCGACACGGATGAAACGACTCCGCGTGCTTTGTGAATCCGAAGCGCCAGAACCGCTCCGCAAACGTGGATTGTATGCTCCGCCAAATTTTCTGACCTTTGCATAGCGACCTTAGCCCACTCACCAAGGGAAAGGTAGTTTCGCCATGGGAACGTTTCACGTTAAATGTAAAATCGAAAATCCTACGGACAGGTCTCGTTCGGTTGTCATCCCGAAACTCTTGGTGGATGCCGGGAGCGAATTTACCTGGGCACATGAACGGACGCTTGAGAGAATCGGCATCCGGCGCGAGAAAAAGGATGGCGTGTTCGTCCGTGCAAACGGCCAAGAGGTCATGCGCGGTGTTGGTTTCGCGATCATCCGTCTCGACAAGTTTTTCACTATCGATGAGATCGTATTCGCTGAACCCGGGGACTTACAGCTTTTAGGTGTCCGAACGCTCGATGGACTGAATTTGATTATTGAGCCAGCTAGGCGAAGGCTTGTCACCGCTGGGCCTCTTCCTGCTGCTTCGCCCACAAGCCCGCGCTAAATGTGCCTACACGACGTACTGCACGCAGGCGAATGGCCGATTAATACGGCCATCACTTCATCGCCTTGGCAAAATCCCCGAATCGTCTGACAGTGTGAATCACTTCTCCGCCCGCGTCGTCAACTCGATTTTGTAGCCATTGGGATCTTCGAGGAAGGCGATGGCGTTGCTGCTGCTCCCATGTTTCATCGGGCCCGGCTCGCGGACAATCTTAACCCCTCTAGCACGAAAGTCTTCACAGGCTTTGTAAACATCGGGAACGCCAAGAGCGATATGTCCGAAACCGTTCCCGATATTATAAGAGTGCGTATCCCAGTTATAGGTGAGCTCGATGACCGCGTCGGTTTCTTCCGAACCATATCCCACGAAGGCGTTGGTAAAGCGGCCCGACTCGTATTCTCTTTTCTTCAGGAGCTTCATGCCGAGCCCGTCGCAATAAAACTTGAGGCTCTCATCGAGATCATTCACCCGGATCATTGTATGAACGATTTTCATAGGCTTCTCCCTTTCGTTGGAATTCCCTTCGTCGTCGAGACTCTTAGCGGCAATATTCGACTTTAGCTCATCGCTTTAGCAAACCCCCTAATCGTCTCTTCCCTGCTTCCGCCTGGCGGACTGTAGGGAATAATCGCAATTTGTTGAATACCGGTTTTTTTGATGCGCTCGATCTGCGCGCGGGACTCGGCGACAGTGCCGGCGATGGCGAACTTGTCGACCAGCCAGTCCGGGATCACTTCCGCGTGGTTCGCCTGCTGATCCATGTGGTGGTAGTAGTCGTAGGTCTTGCGAATCTCCGCAAGAACTTTCTGCTCGTTGGGATCGAGCACGTATGGCAATGGATGCGCGATTACCCGCGCAACATGGGCCTTTACCGCGTCTTTAGCAGCGGCGGTATCGGAAACTGCACACGGAACCCAAAGAACTAGATTTATATCTTCAAGTTTTCTTCCGACGGCTTTTGCTCCTGCTGCAATTTTGTCCTTCGCGTGCGCGATGTACTCGTCAGCGACGCCGACAAGAATAATAATCCCATCGGCAATGCGGCCGCACAGCTCCAGCATCTTCGGTCCGCTGGCAGCAATATAGATCGGCACTTTTCTCTGACATGGGTGAAGCACGTGAATCTTGCCGGTTTCAAGCTGCACTTCCTTGCCATCGAGAAGATCGCGCATTTGCTGCATGGTTTTCTCAAAATACGACAACTTCGCCGGTTTCATGCCCATCGTCTCCACTGAGCTGTCGCCCAAGCCGATGCCCACGATCATGCGTCCCGGCGCGTATTCTTCCAGAGTCGCGTAGGCGCTGCCAACTACGGACGGATGACGGGTAAGCGGATTGGTGACGCCCGTGCCAAGTTTAACTCTAGTGGTGTTGAGCGCCATCGCCGCCATGTTCACGTAGGCCTCGCGCCAGATGAGGTGCGAGTCGCCAACCCAGATATGACTGTAGCCCGACGCTTCCGTTACCTTGGCAAGGTGAATCATTTTCTGTAAGGGTTCGGTAGGAAACAGACCGACACCGAATTCACAAGCGCTCACTCGAACTCTCCTTCAGCAGCAACTTTGGCTGGCGATGCGCTCGGGCGGCGGGGTCTGCTGGCTACGGCCCGCCACACGAACTTCGCCGTCGATGATCACGTAGGAAATGCCGGGTAGATCGCCTTTGGCGAACGAATCTAGAGCGTCTTTGGCCACCGAACCGGTAATCTTGTGCAGCAAGACCAAATCCGCCGGCCGCCCCTCTTCCAGTATGCCGAGATCTAGATCATGGGCGCGCCCGACGTTGCCGGTCGCCATGCAGATGGATCTTTCAGGCTCAATCTCGCCGACTGACGATAAAAAAGCGATCTCGCGCAGAATGCCGCGCGGCACGACCCCCGTGCCACCGGGAGTATCGGTGCCGATGAGAACACGATGATGTAAATTTTTGGCTCTGACCGCGCGGGCAAGAACCAGGGCCAGGCGATAATTTCCCGACGTGCAGATCTCCATGAAACAGTCGGTGTCATCGACGATCCGAATCATGTCTTCTTCCGGCATCGGAATCGGCCCGCCGGTGATGTGGCCGATAATGTCAGGCTTGATTTTTTGAACGATGTCGAAACCGGCCACCTGGCTCACGCCCGAGCGCGACACGCCGCCGGAATGAATCTTTACTTTGATGCCGCGCGCGTGCGCCCATTTCACGTAGCGTTCGGCCTCGCCGTCAGGCAGTAGGCTGTAATCGTAAAAAATGAATTTGACGAGCTTGATGCCGAGAGACTCGATCTCGTCGAAATCTTTCTCGGTGAGGCCAGGAACTAGCAGCAATGTACCGGCATGAACTTTCACACCCGATGGTCGCAGATTGTCGTAACACTTCTTGGTCACGATGGCGACGGAAAGAGCAGTGCGTGCGTCCGGTGGTAGCGGAAGCCCCGGCAGATGCAGTTCACCGGCGGAGATCAGCGAGGTCACCCCGCCATGCATGTAATTGGTGATCCATCCTAGCGAGTTCTGCGCCGGGGTGTATTCGCCGATGGACGGATGCGAGTGCGAATCGATCAAGCCGGGGATCGCCGTGATCCCGTTGGCGTTGATGACTTGATCCGCCTTTTGATTCAAATCATTGCCGATGGCTTGAACGATGCCGTCTTCGATGAAAATGGAATCTGCCTGGCGAAGCGGATTTTCTAATTTCCCGGTGACCAACGCGCCAATGTTTTTGATCAAGAGCGAAGGCATGATCGGACTATAGCAGAGCCTTGAAAGCAGAAAAAGCGAGCCAGGAGATCGGCTGTTTATAGTGACCCCAACTCGAATACTCGTCAAAAAATGATACCGTGACTCCCAAGATGCGCCATTTGATTTGGAATGTGGATCCTGCGATTTTTATTCTCGGCCCAATCGAAGTTCGCTGGTACGGTCTCTTCTTCGCGCTCGGATTTTTGCTCGGCTTTCAGATCATGACGCAGTTTTACCGCAGGGAGCAGCGGGAGCTCGAAAACTTGTCTGAGCTATGCCTGTACCTGATGCTCGGAACTATCATTGGCGCGAGACTTGGTCACGTCTTTCTTTATCAGCCCGATTATTTCCTGTCGCACCCGTGGGAAATTCCCATGATCTGGCAAGGCGGACTGGCGAGCCACGGCGGTTTCGCCGGCGTCATGATCTCATTGTATCTTTACCTCAAAAAACACCGCGACATGAGCTTCATCGAGCTTGCCGATCGTCTCGCCATCCCTTGTCTGTTGGCGGCGGCGCTGATCCGGGTCGGCAATTTTTTTAATTCGGAGATTCTCGGCACCCCATCGAACCTGCCCTGGGCGATCGTGTTCGCGCGCGTCGACGATATTCCTCGACACCCGGCGATGCTCTACGAGGCGGCGGCATACTTTCTGGTTTTTTGCTCGTTGTACGTCGCCTACTGGAAGACCACGATCATTCAATTTCCGGGTAGAATCTTCGGTACGACCATAGCGACCTGTTTTTTCGCTCGCTTCATGATCGAATTCGCCAAGGAAAATCAGGTGCCGTTCGAGAGCCGTTTGCCTTTGAACATGGGGCAACTTTTAAGCATTCCCTTTATCCTGGCCGGCGTGTATCTCATCTATGCGTCACGGCGAATGCCGCCAACGCTGGCACGCTGAGACGCGACCAAAATACCGAAGGCTGGCAGATTCAACCGCCGATGAGCCGGTCGAGTTTAAAGAGTTGAGCGCGAACCTTCGTCAAACGCCTTGTTCGGTTCCCGAATGGCCGCATGAAACCTTTTCCGGCCAAAGGAGCTCCTTGTGTGAGCCGATGACGGCCTGGAGGGTGGTAATCACGATTATCGCGGCGATGAGCAGTGCAAAAAGGGAATCAAAAAGCGAACTCCCCGAAGTAAACACCAATATTCCCGCTGCTACGGGAACGAGCGAAACCATAGTGTCACCCAGGTTATGCACATAGGCCAGGCGAATTGCCATGTCTTCCTTGCTCGGCTCTCGTAACACATGAGCCACGCCCCAGTTGGCCGCAGCGCCGATCAAACCTGCAACAATAGGAACGAGGCCGTAAACTTCGATCGGGTGGGAGAGGCGCTCGACAACGCGCCACATGAGTAATACGGAGATCGCCAAGAGGCCGACGGAATTGAACAAGTTTGCGTAGCGCAGCAGTTTCCCTGAAAGCCCCGCTCTCAGGCTGTACGCTAATACCAGAAGCACAAGCGCGACCTCATCGGAAAGATTATGGATGCCATCCATGATGAGGCTAAAACTATTGGAGCCAATCCCAGCGGCGATCTCTACGACCATGACTGCCGTATTAAGCTGCAACGCGCGCACGAGCGGAGGACGACGATGGGCCATAAAATTACCCTCGATACAAGATTGAGATCACACTATCTTAAATTATGGGCGGACGGCAGTAAAAGCATAGACGTCGATCGATCACTTGGGTTCCGGCCCCAACGTGATCTGGGCGAGATCGTCCACCGCGAGCCATTTTGAAAATGCCGTCTGTACGTCGGCCGACGTGAGCTCTTTGTAGCGCTTCGCGGCTTGGATCGGTTCATCCAGAGCTAGATCCTTCAACGAACGATCGAGCAGCCCACCGGCAATTCCATGGGTGCTCGATTCCGACAGCGGAATGGCTCGCACTAGGAGGGTCTTGGCTTGCAGCAGCTCTTCGGACGTGACCGGCTTCGTTTGCATCTCGCGTAGATTGCGCTCCACGAGCGCCCGCGCCTTCGCCACATTCGGCGGATCGCAGGCATAAGATACAGCAAACACCGAGCGGGTCTTGCCCGATTGGAGCTCGGCGCCAACCGAGTACACCAATCCCGTGTTTTCCCGCAGGTCGCGATACAGGCGGGTAGCATAGAACGCCCCGGAAAGAACGTTCATGCCCAGTTGAAGCGGATAATAATCCGCGTCTTGGCGCGTCAGCTCGAAAGTCTGGCCGAGTGTCACCTCATCCTGCACGCGGCTGCGGTCGGGCACTACGGTAGCGTTCCGCTTATTGCGCGGCACCGGAGGGAGATCCGTTATGGGCTTTGGTCCCGTCGCTTTCCATTCGCCGAAATATTTTTCAATGACGGCCTTGGCCTGCTCCGGCGTCACCTTCCCGATGACGACGATGGTCGTGAGATCGGGACGAAATACTTTTTCGTAATAGGCCCGCACGTTTTCAAGTTCGATGGACGACACGGTGTCCGGCGTGGCCTGACGCAAGGTCGGATCATTCTGAGGGTAGATCGCCTGGAGAAACGCGCGTTGTGAGAGATAGACCGGACTTTGAAGGCGACCCGCGACCGCCGGACGGGTTCGCTGCTTCACCGCTTCGAAGGCCGCTTTTGGCAATGCGGGATGGAGGAGATTGTCCGCGAGCAGCTCCACGCCTCGCTCGAAGCGATCCGATAAAACCTGGAGCGAGAAGCGCGTCCCGACCGATGCCTGCGCTCCAATCTCGTCCAACGCTTGCTGGAACGCCAGACGGTCCAGCTTCATCGATCCGTACGAGAAGAGCTCGTCGAGGATTTGATCGACTCCTTCCTTCCCTTTTGGCGCCTCAAGCTCGGGCCGGTTCTTAACCGCGCCGTAAACGCCCACCGTGCCGCTGATGGTCTCCGGCTGGACGATCAGTCGCAGCCCGTTGGCGAGCACCGTCATCGTGGGATTGACTCTCGATGCCGGTACATCCAAAGGATCCAATGTCCTTTTCGCCCACGCGGGCAGCGTAACGGCCTTTGTCTCCTTTGAAGCAAAAGACTCAGCGCCGGGCTTCGAGCCTTCGGACGCAACTGGATTGCCGGATTCGCGCGGCGTCAATATGGCTACGACGGTGTCTTGGGTAAGATATTTCTTGGCGACTCGGTTCACGTCCGCGACGGTTACTTTCTTGATCGCTTCGATGTCATCGTCTGGGGAGTTACGACCTTCAACCGCCAGAGCTTGTGACCATTCCGCCGCAAGGCCCCCGATCGAATTCTTTCGGAACTCCGCCTCCGCCACCTCGTGACGCTTGGTTGCTTCGACCAGGTCAGGAGGGACCCCGCTCTTAACGTATCCGTCAATAATTTGCTTCATCTCAGCCATGAGCGCAGAGCTGTCTTGTCCGTGCGGAAATTCCGCATGGGCATAACCGAAACCGCCCTTGGGAAGCGCAGTGGCGTCGAAGCCGGCGGCGAGAGCTTTGCCCTCGGCGGCGAGGCCATACAAGTTTCCCCTTCGGCTGTCCAGCGCGTCTGCCAATACTACGCTCGCGGCAAAATCCGGGTCGTCATATCCCGGCAGCCGATAAGCCACGGCAGCAATTCCGTAGGGCAGATCCGAATCGATTTCGATCGTGGTGGACTTCACCGGTTGCAGTTGGATCTTCGGCCGGGCGGGCACTACGCGGCGTGGAATCGGCTCGAACAGCCGCTTGATCGTCGTCAACGCCGCCGCCGGATTAACGTCACCGACGACCAACAGGATGGCATTGTTAGGTGCGTACCATTTTTTGTAAAAATCTTTGAGCATCTTGGCCGTCGTCTTTTGAAATGACGGACGGGTGCCAAGCGCGTCGTGCGCGTAAGGTGTCCCGGCAAAGATTACGTTGAGGAGGCGGGAGTAGAACATGTACTGAGGATTGGAAAGATCCTGCGCGACTTCCTGCTCGATGGCTCCCCGTTCCCGTCGCCAGAGGTCCTCGGTGCTGAGGACGTCACGCATCCGGATGGCCTCCATATTGAGTGCGATATCGAGGTCACTCGCCGGAACCGTAAAGAAATACTGAGTCACCGTCTGCTGAGTCGCGGCGTTGAAATTGCCCCCCATCGCTGCGATCAGGTTGGAAAGCTGGGCGGATGAAAGCCCCGGGCTGCCGCGAAACATCATATGCTCCAGGGCATGCGCCATGCCGGGAAAGCCATCCGGCGCTTCATTCGAACCTACTAAATAGTTAATTTGAGTAGTCACAACAGGCGCGAGCGTGTTCCGGACAATCACCACACGGAGGCCGTTTTTCAGCGTGGCACGCGTGACGGCCGTGTCGGTCGCGGCTTGAGCCGGACCGGACGCGTAGCTCAACAAAGCACCCAGAATTAGCAGAGATCCTAAGATTTGTTTTTGTCGCCTTTGCCCCATCTCATTTTCTCCGTAACATCGACCTACCTTCTTTTCGCACAGCAAGCCTACTCTTCCCGCATATCCAATAGGAGCATCAAGCCAACACCCAGTCCTATGGCGAGCAACTGCACGACTGACTTGCCAAGCTTCGACTCCTTATTGAGCTCCGGCACTAGATCAGATCCGGCGATATAGATGAAACCGCCGGCCGCCAGCGGCAACATCACACTGGAAAAATTTTCCACTGTGGAACCGACCAGGAGGGCGATAATCGTCCCTAAGATCGCAAAAACAGCAGATAGGAAGTTGAAGAACAGCGCCCTTGTCTTGGTGAATCCGGCATACAGCAAGATAAAGAAGTTGCCCAGCTCATGGGGAATCTCGTGAAAGACCACAGCCATCGTAGTTGCGATGCCGACATGAAGACTCACGACGTAAGAGGCGCCGATGATCATCCCATCGATAAAATTGTGGACGCCATCGGCCAATAGATTCATGTATCCTACGGGATGGATGGAATGACCGGATGCAAAAACGTGCTCATGCCGCCAACGCAGAAACTTCTCCAGAATGAAGAATGCAAAAATACCGGCCAGAACATAGAGAGAGGCTTCCAGTTCGGTGTCGAGCTTTTCAAAGGACTCCGGCAACAGGTGAATGAAAGCATCCCCGAATAAGCCGCCGACCGCCAGGCTGACCATGACGAAGATGATTTGCTTTAACTTCTCCTCGCCGACTGAAATGAAAGCGAGGCCGATGAGCGACAGAAGGCTCACCAAAATAACGCTGACAAGGCTATAAGACCAGACGGCCGACGTGGCGTTCCCTTTTCATCCCGCGAAGAGATCGTGGACGATTTCTTTCACGGCATCCGTCGACGCCTGACCCACATTCGTTGCGCTCGGTGTGGGAACGGCGCGCTGAACCCGCCTTTCCCAGAGCACGGCTCCATCGTCAATGCGTATGAGCTTGAACTCGACCAAGACCCGGACAAACTTCTGCGCTTCTACTTCCCAGCGCCGGATCTCACCGACGAAAGTCAATCCCGAGAGTTTTCCCTCGCGGGCGACGCGCACCGCCGCGTCGGTGTTCGCGGGAAATGCCACAAAGCGCGCATCCTTTTCCTCGGGCAGCGAAATCCGAAATCCTCGTTGTTCGAGTTCTGCTTTCAAACTGTCGCGCAACACATCCATGACGCTCTGCCGGTAGTCCGACGAAATCTTTCCGGCCATCTCTGCGAGCGAGCGCAACGGATTGTTTGACGGCAAAAGCAAAGGCAAACCGGTGCTGTTCTTCACTTTCGCCAACCAAATGCGTTCGTTCTTGATGATTTTTGCCTCTGGCATTAGCGGGGGAGCCGTTCTCGTGGCACAACCGGTAACCGCTACCGCAACAACAGTCGCAATCAGCGACGCCGCAACTATTTTGGTTGAGACGCGGCTTAATGCGTAGGCGAGAAAGACAAGCCCACATCCTAGTGTCACATCGGTCGGACCTAACGGAAGATCTAATCGGACCGAAAGATAAAATCCAAAAAAAGCCATGAGCAGTCCCAATAAAGAGGAGAGCGATAAGAAAGAGGTCATTCCGCGAACCAAAGGCCTTGCGGCAAGTGGAGGCAGCACGAGAAAGCCAAAAATAAGCAAGGGACCAGCCATGATTACCCCAATAGCGATGCTCAACCCGGCAAGAAGATACAGTGTAATATCCCAGAAGAGATTGCCGCCTTTTAAAAGAAAAGCCAGGTCACGATCAAATGAGGCTAGAAGAAACTCACGACGGAAAAGAAACATACCAGCAAGCACCGAACCGAATACTCCAAGCAGGATTTTGATCTCTGTTCGGGACAAAGCAATGACCTCACCTTTTAGTAGGCTAAGTATCTCAACCTCTCCGGCCGGGTTAAAGACAATAAACAAGATTGTAAGGGCACCGGCCAGGGAATAGGCAGCCGCAAGGCGACCTTCGCTTAAACCCTTGCCTCGCTGTTCGAGATAGCCTAAGAGCCCCATTCCAAAAAAGGTGAATAGCAGAGATCCTGCCATCCCAACGGTTCGTTCACTCCCGCCCATATTGCTGAGAAGACCCATCTGGTGCAGCCAAAATGCAAATGCCACTCCAGCGCCCGCAATCTGGGGAAGGGTTAAACCAAGAAAGACTGTTCTTCGGAGAATGAGATAGGCACCAACCAAAGGGCAAACTAATCCAAGTACGCTGCTCCCTAAAAGCGCGGGAAAAAGCAAAAAGGAAGGGTTCAGAATCTCAAGAAAAGTTTGCATCTATGGAGACGAAGCTCCTTCTTTCTCCCACCATGTTTTGCCCTTGTCCACGCGCAGAATCTTGTCTGCAACGGTACGCACCATCTCAAGATCGTGACTGGAAAAAAAAATCGCTAGTTTGTCCTCACGATTAAGCTTGATCAGGAGTTCGGTAATGGCCGTCCTTGATTCCTGATCGACTCCGGAAAGAGGCTCATCCAGTATCAAGATCTTAGGATTAACCATCAAAGCCCGAGCGATGAGGATTCTCTGCCTCTGCCCGCCCGAAAGAGAAAAAAAAGACTTCACGGCAAGATGGCTTAGGCCAACTTGATCCAATGATTTTTTCGTCTTCTGTTTCTCTTCGACCGGCATCCGCCGGTAGGGCCGCAAGCGTCCATATGCGCCCATCTCGACAACCTCGCCCGCGGTTAGGGGAAAGTTAGGGTCGAGCGAAGTGCTCTGGGGAACATAGCCGAAATCGGATAGGAGACAGTCGCGCTCAAGGAGACCGTCGAGAATCGGCAAGAGTCCGAGGATAGCTCTGAAAAGAGTTGTCTTCCCCGAACCGTTAGGGCCGGCCATGCCGATGAGGTCGCCCCGATGTATTGTCAAATTAACGTCTCGAAGAACTGGCTCCGAATAGCCGAGACTAACGCCACTAAGGGAGACTAGGGGGCGAGGCTCAACCACAAAACCTCCTCCTCGCTAGGTTATCGTAAAAGTGCCCAGCTCCCAACGACCTCAACTTCCCTTAACAGCCCCAAGCATGGTCTTGATATTATAGTCTATCATTTTAATATACGTGTCGGCCCCCGGCTCGCCCCCGACCATATCCGGGAGCTTAAGAGCCTTGGCGCCGGTCTGGCTGGCAAGCTGTCGCGGGAAGCGATCACTCTGAGGTCCGTAGATAACTAACTGTGCTTTTTCCTGCTGCATCTTTTGCACCAGACTCACTAGATGATTCGGCGTCGGCTCGATTCCGGGTTTTACCTCGACGGTCCCTACTTGTTCCAAGCCATAACGTTTTGCGAAGTAGCTCCACTCCAGGTGGTAAGGTACAAACTTAACACCTTTCAGAGGAGCAGCCATCTCCTGCCAACGAGGTATCCAGCGGTCCAGCTCCACAAGATAGGCTTTGAGATTTTTTTGGAACGTCTCCTGATGCTGGGGAGAGTTGCGTGAAAGAGCCGCAGCAATGGTTTCTGCTATAACCTTGCCATTGACCGGATCCAAATTATAGTGAGGATTTCCTTTCGGGTGAATATCTCCCTCCGACCGGTCGATACGAGTAGGAGGCTCAAGCACATTTACGCGCACGGAGCAGTCTATATAGCCCGGTTGTCCTGGTAGAATCCGCGAATTACTCGCAACCTCCAAAAGGGCTGGAAGCCAGGAAATCTCCAGATCCAACCCAATCAGCAAAAGAAGATCAGCGCGGTTCAATTTGGGAACGAAACTGGGCTTAACTGGGACAGCATGCATGAACTCTACACCTTTGGCGAGGCTCTCAACATCTACCAGGTCCTTTCCGATCTGTTTCGTGATGTCGGCCAAGTCCGGAATCGTAGTAATCACTCGGATCTTTTGGGCGAAGACCAAATTAGTTTGAAGCCAAAAGGAGAAGAATAGACTAAAAAAGATTTTCCAGTTCGTGTTTCTCAATAAAATTTTCATAGGTACACTCCTTACATAAATTCCGACAAATTCCTAACGGACACGGAAGCCATGGGTATCGACGCCAATAACCGTCGTCCACTGAACAAAAAATTGATTGCCATTTTCAGCTTTGTCCGCTCTAAAATTATTGTTCAAATAACTGTATTGAAAACGCAGGCGGTTAAACTCGCTGATTTGCCACGTGAGAAACGGCGAGTAACCGATGGTCCGCTGGCGTGGGCTCTCGACGATCGGAGCGTAATCGACGAGAAATCCGGTCGACCAATTTTTGTTTAGCTTAAGCTCCGCGTAACTGTATCCACCAAAAGTTCGCCGTCGTTTCGCAACATCATCAGTCGGAAACCGCTCGCTGTTCGCATAGAACTCCGATCCCCACGTCAGGCCCTGATAAAGCGTGCTGGCTAAGGGCTGATAGCGATAGGTCAAATCGATGCCGCTGAGAACCCGATCACTCCCAGAGGGGTCGCCGGCAATGCGCACCGAGGGCGTATAGGCGAGGCTGGAACCGAGCTCAATGCTGTGATTATCCGTAAGATCGAAATAGGTCTGGAGGCGGCCGAGATATGTGAATCGACTCTCGGATCGGAGCTTGGTATTGTCTACTCGCTCATTTTCCGCGCCGAGCTTATTGTATCCGCCGATCGTCGCACGCAGGAAAAACGGCGTCTGAAACAAATAGTATAGCTCTGCTCCATCCGCCTGGCTCTCTCCGCCAATCATTCGTTCGATGGAAAGTGGAAAATTTACGAATGGCAGGGCGTCCCCGTGATACTTAGGCAACCGTCCGAAGTCAGCGAAGAAGCGTCCCCCTTTAGCGGTCAGGTTCCATGGAAGTCCCGTGGTAAACGCCGCGGCTTCCTCCACTTCTACGCCATCGTTGTTTCCGTTAAAGAAAGCGTAGACTCTAGCATAAGGATCGACTGAAGCGCTAAGCCCTAGCTCGGCAGCGCGAAAGTTGAAGTTGCCCCCCGCTTTACCCCTATGCTCGGCCGTTGCATCAAGCACCATACCCACAGCTGGGTTGAATAGCGACGGCACGCTCTGCACTCCCTGAACTGATTTTTCGACTTGACCGACTCTTGCCGAAGTCGACGCCTTTTCCTGTTCCAATTGATCGATACGCTCCAAAGCTTTCTGCAGCTGCTGTTCGAGGCCTTTAACCATGGACCGCACGGCGTCCAGTTCGGCGCTCTGTGCTAGACAGACCGCCGGTATCAGAAACAGTAAAGCAGAGATAGACCATGCCACCAGTCGGTGGGATAGCCCGATGAAATGAACCATGACGAAACCTCCTCCTGTACACACCCGTCACCCTCCCGGCAAATAAACGAACCGAATCAGGAGGGCGACTAACCAGTTATCGAATGTAGCTCGAGACTGAAGCCTTACAGAGAAACGGTGGAAGGAGGAGCGCGAACGTTTTGCGGCTTGGAGTAGCTTTCGATCCAAACGGAAGTAGATGGGACGACAAGGGGAATTGCTCGAAACTGCGGGGAATTTGTTGGGCCAACCTCACTCAGCGCCAGCTGCTTTCGAGTACCGTGCGCGCAGCTACATTCTTTGCTAATCTGCGATGTCAGAGAAACATGAAAATGGAGCGGTAGGAAAAAAACGAACAGCAGTAGTCCCAGGCCAACCAGGCGCCAGGCGGGCCGCTGATTTCTCAAGCCGGCAGTTGACACGGAGCTGAACCTAACGAAAGGGTGCCAAATTGTCAAGAAATGGGTTCCGCCGGGTGCGCTCCAGCAGCCAACGGCAGCGGCATAAAACCTTAACGGCAAAGACTGGTGAATTTAACCTAAACGGATAAAATGACATAGGTTTTTACGCCGCTGGAAAAACCAGCCGCGCTTCAATGGCGCGAGTCATCGGCCAGTGTCAAAAGTAAACCTCCTGAGTGGTGTTGCGTCTAACCACCTTAGATCACACCGATAACTTGAAAAGCAGGAGGACTTGGATATGGATCACGGAAATTCTCTTTTGGTGGCTGGAGTCCTGACCGCATCGCTGGCATTCGGGAGTTCGCTGCTTTTTGCCGCCGACGGCACGATCACGCTGCCGGAAAAACATGAGCTGCGGCACGATCGCCAAGAGATCCGCCAGGACCGTCACGAGGTCAGGCTGCACCGCAAGGAAAAACGCGGCGATCGTAGAGAGCTCAAAGGCGATCGCAGAGAATTATATCGGGATCGCAGGGAACTTCGCCGGGATATCAAAAGCGGCGCGAGCCAAGATGAAATTGCTCGAGACGTGAATGAAATCCGCCAGGACCGCGGTGAGATCGCCAATAATCGAGCAGAGTTAAAGAGTGACGTTAAGGAGTTGAAAGCCGACAAGCAGGAGCGGCGCCAGGACCGACGAGAGTTTCGCCGGGACGTCAAAGACGCACTGAAGAACTAGAGAGGGACCGAGCGTGACTCCTATACAGCCGGCGGAAATGAGCGTCGTTTTCCGCCGGCTCCCCCTTGGTATCTCCAGTGCTTTAACATCATGGAAAGATAGGAGTCCGCTAGTGAACAACCCTCGGGATGAGGAGTTGGTGGCATCGGCTCAAAAGGGCGATCGCCGCGCGTTCGAGGAACTCGTGGAGCGTCATAAGCACAAGGCCTATCACATCGCGTTCGATTTCGCGCGCGACCGCGAGGAAGCCAAAGATCTGTCTCAAGAGGCGTTTCTGAAGGCTTTTAGCAATCTCAAAAAATTTGACGGCCGCTCGAGTTTCTACACCTGGTTCTACCGCATTCTCGTCAACCTTTGCTTGGACTACAAGCGGCGCCAGAAACGGCCCCCGTCGGACGAATTTGATGAAACCGTGGAGCATCAATTGGAGCCGTCACATCAGCCGAGCATTCCCATGTCACCCGATCAACACGTATTGGCCGGCCAGATTTCGCACAAGGTTGGCGTCGCGCTGCAAGCGCTGCCACCGAAACAACGCACGGCTTTCATACTGAAAAACCATCAAGGACTGTCGATCAAAGAAATCGCCGAGATGATGCAGACGGCAGAGGGTACGGTCAAAGTTCATTTGCATCGCGCCGTAACGGCGCTCAGGCAGCGCCTGGCAGAGTTTGCCTAGGAGGTTGATATGGCCGATCAAAACAACCCACTCGTAGTTCCTTGCAAAACATTAGAAGAGGATTTGGTGCTGTTCCACTACGGCGATCTCGCTGGCACCGAGCGGGATGCGCTCCAAAGTCATCTGATCGGTTGCACCGGTTGCGCCGCTTATCTAAGAGAGCTCGGGAATCTCTTGCCACTGACGGTTAAAGCCGACGAGCCAGCACAAACTTTTTGGGACGATTATAGCCGCGAGCTGCGCCACAAGCTCGACGCGACGACGGAAAAAAAGCCGTGGTGGCAGAATCTCGCGGTCATCTTTCAACCTCGTCTGTTGTCGGCTGCCGCAGGTGCCGCCATCGTCGCGATCGCCCTGGCGTTTACCCTGGGCAAAGGAGTCTGGCCAACCAAGGATATGCCCCATGACGATGAGGCAATGATGGAAGCGCTTCCGGTGGCGGAGAACTTGGAGTTCTTTAAGGCCATGGACGTGCTCGACGATCTCGATTTGTTGGAGTCCATGGGCAGCCAAGGCGGCGCGGCCTAAACAAGCGGGAATGAGACCGATAGGCGTACTAATCCTATCTCTCGCTTTGCTCGTTTCTTCGGCTGGTGGCGCTGCAACCAGGGACGAGCCGCCCGATCGAGAGATGTTAAAGATGATGGAGCTCCTTCGTGAAATGGAAGTGGTGAAACAAATGGAAATGTTGCGCGAAATGCATGTCGTCGAAAATGCCGGCGATCAGGGAAAGAACCCAACGCCGCAAAAGTCCACGCCCGGAAAAAAGAAGGAGACATTGAAGTGAGGCTTTTGACTCGGACATTCAGTTTTCTTTGGCTTTCGACTTTGCTTTTCACTCCGCTGGCATGGAGCCAATCGGCGCCACGCGGGATGATCCTGGCGCAGGCGGACAAGGACGCGCTCGAGCGCTGGCAGCACATGACATCTGAGGAAAAACAGGAAATGCGCGAACGTTTCCAGCGTTGGCAGAATTTGCCGCCCAGCGAAAAAGATGATCTGCAGAAAAAGTTCGAGACCTGGCGTCAGCTGCCGCCCGAAGACAAGGCTGTCGCGCGCAAAAACTTCGAGCGCTGGCAAAAGCTCCCGCCGGAACAACGGGAGCGACTCCAAGAACGTTGGCAACGCTGGCGCGAGCTGCCGCCCGAGCGCCGTGAGGAGCTCAGACGGCGATTCCAAACGTTGCGCGATTTGCCGCCGGAAAAGCGCCAAGAACTCAGGCAAAAGCTCCTGGAAAGGCGCGAGCGTCTTTCTCCCGAAGAAAAGCAGCAACTGCGCGAAAAAATGCGCGAGCGTTTTGACCGGCTGCCGCCCCAAGAGAAACGCGAGATCAGAGAAAAAATGCGCGAGCTCAAAGAGCACGGCACTGTCGAAGATAGAAAACAGTTTCGTGAAAAGCTACGCGACAAGGTTCAGCAACGCTGAGACAAGGAGTAGCCATGAGCGCGCCACTCAGCCACGAGCAAAAAAACCTTCACTTCCTGAATCGGATCAGTTTTGGACCGACACCGGAAGAGGTTCAACGGGTTGACCGGCTCGGCTTCCGCGCCTATCTCGACGAACAGCTCGCGCCGGAAAAAATTTCCGACAACATCGCTGAAGAGAAAGTCGCGGCACTGAAAACCATGCGGCTGAGCAGTCGAGAACTGTTTGAACTTTACCCGCCGCCTAAAGTGGCACAAGAACGCGGCATGGCGATGACGGGCGAAATGAATGCGCCACGCTTCATCATCCTCGAGCTCCAACAGGCGCGGCTACTGCGCGCCGTGTACAGCCAACGCCAGCTCTACGAAGTGATGGTCGATTTCTGGAACAATCATTTCAATATTTTCGCCGCCAAGGGGGCCGATCGCTGGCTGACGACGGCTTACGAGCGAGATACGATTCGTCCCCATGCCCTCGGCCGCTTCCGCGATCTTTTGCTGGCCACGGCGCAGAGCCCGGCGATGCTCTTTTATCTGGATAACTGGCTGAGCGTGAGTCCCAATGGCGCGATGACGGCCCGCCTGCCCGCCAATGCCCGCCGGCGTGGCATCAATGAAAACTACGCCCGCGAAATCATGGAGCTGCACACTCTGGGAGTCGACGGCGGCTATACCCAGCAAGACGTTCGCGAGGTGGCCCGCTGCTTTACCGGATGGACGTTGGTTCGACCGCGCGGCGACCCTGAGTTTCGTTTCGAGCCCCGGCTGCACGATCAAGGCGTGAAAACGGTTCTTGGGACGCGCATTGCGGCAGGAGGCGGCGTGGAAGAAGGCATGAAGGTTATCGATCTCCTGGCGCGCCATCCCGCTACCGCAAAGTTTATTGCCACCAAGCTGGCGCGCCGCTTTGTTGCCGACGATCCGCCGGCATCAGTGGTCAATCGCGTCGCCGAGGCTTTCCGCCGCAGCGACGGCGATATTCGAACCGTGATTCGAACCATCGTTGACTCGCCGGAGTTCTATTCGCCTGAGGCCTACCGTGCCAAGGTGAAAAAACCGCTGGAGTATGTCGCCAGCACGCTTCGGGTAACGAACGCGGAAACCAAGGTCACCCATCAACTCTTGCGTTATCTCGGCCGCATGGGCGAGCCGTTGTTTTTGGCCCAGCCGCCAACCGGCTATCCCGACGTCGGAGCGTCGTGGATTAGCCCTGACATGCTGCTCACACGAATGAACTTTGCGGCCGATCTGGTGAGCAATCGGCTTGACGGCGCTCGGGTTCAATCCGCGTTGCACGATACCCAGCAGCTTGTTCGCCTGATCGCGCCGGATTCACTCTCAGCCGCCACGCGGGCGGCATTGGCTGAAACCGAAGGAGCCGACGCCCTTGCCCTGCTCTTAGCCGCGCCGGAATTTCAACGGAGGTAGTTATGGATCGCTCGCGACGGTCGTTTATCAAATCCGCCGGACTCGGCTTTTTGGCGCTGGGTTTGCCGCCGTCATTTCTCGTCCGCGCCGCCGGCGCTCAACAGAGTAACCGTGGCAAAGTTTTGATGGTGGTATTCCAGCGCGGCGGCATGGATGGGCTGAACGTCGTCGTACCGTTCAAAGACGGCGCCTACTATGCGCTCCGACCGAGCATCGCGGTCGCCGAGCCCGCCGGTGGTGAAGAGCGCGCCATCGATCTCGATGGCTACTTCGCTTTGCATCCTGCGTTGGCGCCACTCAAAAACATCTATGACAAGGGCCACCTGGCGATCCTTCACGCAGCCGGCTCCCCGGATAATACTCGATCGCACTTCGATGCCCAGGACTATATGGAGATCGGCACACCGGGAGTCAAGAGCACGCCCGACGGTTGGCTCAACCGCTATTTGAATGAAAAACGGCTCAGTGACTCACCGTTTCGCGGTGTCGCCGTCGGCGCGCAAACGCCGCGCATGCTGGCCGGCGCGGCTCCGAGCTTGTCGCTTTCGTCGATTGAAGAGTTTCGTTTGCGCAATCAAACGATGGCGGCAACGTTGCAAAAGCTCTACACGAACTCGACCGATCCTCTGTTCCGCCAAGGCGGCAACAGCTTATTCGATGCAATGGCCCGGTTACGCACCATCGAGTCGAAGATTCCGCCCAGCACAGCCAGCTATCCGGCGGGGAAATTTGCCGTCGGGCTGAAGCAAATCGCCCGGTTAATCAAGGCCCATGTCGGACTGGAAATCGCCTTTACGGAAATCGAGGGCTGGGACACTCACGTCGCCGAAGGCGGCGCCACTGGAATTTTGGCCAATCGGCTCAAAGAGTTCGGGGCGGGTCTGGCGGCGTTCTATCAAGACTTGGGCGATCGGCTGGACGATGTCGTGGTGGTGACGATGTCCGAATTCGGCCGCACCGCGCGGGAAAACGGCAACCGCGGCACCGACCACGGCCATGCCAACGTCATGTTCATTCTCGGCGGACGCGTGCGCGGTGGCAAAGTTTACGGCCGTTGGCCCGGCCTGGCACCGGAAGTGCTCTACGAAGGCAGAGACCTCGACCTAACCACCGACTATCGAACGGTGTGCAGCGAGGTTTTTGCGCGCCATTTAGGGCAAAGAGAAGTGGGCCGAATCTTTCCGGGCTTTCGTCCCGCCACATTCACGGGTCTGCTTGCCTAGCAATCCATTCGGGTTGTACCTCGAACGCCGTAGGGGCAAGGCGCGCCTTGCCCCTACATGCCTCGCATCGCCGCGGAATCAGCGGCTGCGCCATCGCGCTCCTGAAAGCGATACTGCAGATCGTAGAGCCGCGCGTAGAGCCCGCGGCGCGCCAGCAACGCCGCATGGTTCCCCTCTTCCCAAATCTCACCCTTGTGGATGACCAAGATACGGTCCGCGTGTTTTATCGTCGACAGACGATGGGCGATGATCAGCGCGGTACGATGCTTGAGCAGTTCCTGCAGCGCTTCTTGGATCAAAGTCTCGGTCTTGGTGTCGACGGAACTGGTCGCCTCGTCGAGAATCAGGATCTTCGGATCGAACGCCAAAGCGCGGGCAAACGACAATAGTTGTCGCTGCCCCTGCGACAGCGTCGAGCCGCGCTCTTGAACTTCTTGTCGATATCGATGCGGCAGCCGTTCGATAAACGGCGCGATATGCGCGCGGCGCGCCGCCTCCAGCATCTGCGTCTCGCTGATGCGCTCGTCGCCGAGCGTGATGTTGGTCGCGACATCGCCGGAAAAAAGGAAAACATCCTGTAGCACGAGTCCCAGATGGCGACGTAGCTCCTGTTTGTTCCAATCGCGAACGTCGATGCCATCGACGAGAATGGCACCGCGCTCGACGTCGTAGAATCGGCACAGCGCCGAAATGATCGATGTCTTGCCACCGCCCGTGGCGCCGACCAGCGCAACTTTTTCTCCCGGGCATACGCGGAAAGAGACGCCCTTGAGCACGGGCTCTCCCGGATAATAAGACAGCCAGACATCCCGGAACTCCACTTCACCGGTGAACTTCTCGATGCTCTTGGGCGACTGTGGATCTTTGATCGTCGCCGGCGTATCGAGCAAGGCAAAAATTCGCTCCGAGGACGCCATCGCGGCTTGCATGATGTTGTATTTCTCCGCCAGATCGCGAATCGGCTGGTACATACGCTGGATATACTGAATAAAAGCCACCAGCACGCCCGCCTGCACGCTATTCGTAAGAATCTGCTGGCTGCCGTACCATAGCAAGAGTCCGATGGTCAGCGCGCTGAACACTTCGATCACCGGGAAAAATAACGCGTTGTAGCTGATGCTGCGCAGCAACACGTCACGGTAACGAAAATTGATCTCTTGAAAGCGCCGGTACATTTTTTCTTCCTGTCCGAACGCCTGGATCGTCGCCACGCCGGCGAGGTTCTCCTGCAACCCCGCATTCAACCGTCCAAGAACTAACCGGCTTTCCCGATAGACCTCGCGGGCACGGCGCCGGTAAAAGCGGCTGATGTAAAGAATGACCGGAAAAGCCGCGAGACACACCAGCGCGAGCTGCCAGTTGAGCCAAACCATCACGGCGGCAATGCCGAAAACGATCGAGACATCGCCCAACAAACCGACGACACCGGTGCTGAAAAGCTCGTTGAGCGTTTCCACATCGTTGACGGTCCGCGTCATCAATCGTCCAACGGGATTGCGGTCGAAGTAGGCCATGTCCTGCTTCTGCAAGTGGGAAAAAATGTCCATGCGCAGGTCATGCATGGCCCGCTGCCCGGTGTACTCTGTCGTATAGGTTTGGATAAACAACACGATAAATCCGAGCACGACCACGCCCAAATAAGCCAGTGCCATGAGGTCGAGACCGCGCAGATCTTGGTGCGCAATATAGCGGTCGATGGCGATCTTGGTGATATAGGGACCGAGAAGCTGGCTGCCGGTCTGCAGCATCAAGAAGACAAAGGAGACCGCGAGCAGCTTCCAGTACGGACGCAGATAGCGGAGGATCCGTGCCATCAAGCGGGCGTCGTAAGCCTTACCCAAAATCTCGTCGTCTTGATCCACGTCGCCGATCACGGCTGCCTCTCATCTCGCGCCATCGCGTCGAGTTGACGCGCTAAACTTTGCCGCCGGTAAAGCTCATAGTAGGCACCCCGGCGCGCCAACAACACCTCGTGAGTGCCCTGCTCGACAATGACGCCGTCGCGCAGATACACGATCATGTCCGCTTCACGCACCGTCGAAATCCGGTGCGAGATCAACAAGGTCGTTCGATCGCGCATGAACTGTTTCAGTTCGCGCAGGATTTCCTCCTCGGTTTCGATATCGACGCTGGAAAACGCGTCGTCTAAGATCAATATCGGCGGACTTTTGATAACGGCGCGTGCCAATGCCGTGCGCTGTTTTTGACCGCCGGACAAGCGGACGCCACGCTCGCCGATAACGGTATCGAACCCGGCGCTAAACGAGTCGATCGTGGGCAGCAATTGAGCGATACGAGCCGCGTCTTCGACTCCTTTCGCCGTTCCGTTCTCGATGCCGAGACGAATATTGTCACTGACCGACCCGGAAAATAGAAAAATATCTTGGGAGACAAACCCGACCGCATCCTGCAAACGGCGTAGCGGCAGCCGTTTTATGTCGACGCCGTCGAGGAAAACCGTCCCGTCATCCGGCTCATAGAGACGCAGCAACAGGCTCACCAGGGTGCTCTTGCCGGACCCGGTTTCACCGATGATACCGCAAATTTTTCCTGCCGGGATATGCAAATTGATGTTTTGCAACACCGGTCTGCCATCGGCGTCATAGGTGAAACTGAGATTGCGGTATTCGATCTCTCCCTGCTGCGATGCGCCTTGGTTAGCCCCATTTGCCTGCAAATAACGTGGTGAAACTGGCGTGTCCAAAACTTCCGCCAGTCGGCTCAGCGCCGCCGTGCCACGCTGATATTGGTTAGCCGTATAGCCGATCGCCATCAGCGGCCAAGTGAGCATTGCCAGATAGCCATTGAATGCGACGTATTCGCCCAAGGTCATGGTTCCTTGCAGCACCTGACGGCCACCGAGCCAAAGCACAACGGCGGCCGCCATCCCTGACATCACCTGCATGAGCGGCCAGAAGATTCCCCAAAGCGTCGCTAGCCACATCGTCTTACGCCGGTACTCGGAGCTAATGGCGCCAAAACCCGAAATCTGGTTTTGCTCCTGGGCATAGGCCTGCACGACGCGCATGCCTGAGAGATTCTCTAGCACGTAAGCGCTCAGGACACTGAGCTGTTCCTGAGTATCGCGCGACCAACGAAAGATCTGTCGGCCGAAGAAACGCACGACGATGGGAATCAGCGGCATCGCCATCATCGACCACAGTGCCAACCAGGGATCGATAGTGATCATCAGCGCGAGACTAAAAATAATCACCACGACGGCGTCGATGATGGCCAAGGAGCCGAATCCCATAAGCTCGCGCACGGCATGGATGTCGTTCGTCAATCGCGACATGAGATCGCCGGTTTTGGTGTACTGGAAATAATTCAGCGGCAGCTTCTGGAGATGAGTGAACACTCGATCGCGCAGATCGGCTTCGCAGCGCCGCGAAAAGCCGTGGATATTGATACGCCAGCAGTAACGGAAGAATCCCTGCAACGTGGCAGCACCGAGAATCAACAAAGGATATTTGAGCAAGGATCGATCGCTTTCCGACGCGCGCAACGCCGTGTCGATGCCGTCCTTGATCAGCCAGGGCAGAGCGATACCGGCGAGATCGGTTCCGACAAGCGAGACAACGCCGAGGATAAGAAGATGCCGGTAGCGGTCGACGAGAAACTTAACGCGGTGGTAATAGCGAAGAATCGCGGCGTCCTTTTTGTACGCTCTTCGAATTTTAGCGTGGGCAACGCTGAACCGGTCACCTCTTCGACCTCGCTCAGGACCAATCGCGACCGGCCTTTCATCCCGAGCTTGTCAACGGATTAGAGCGAACGGATTTCTAGCTATGCAGAGCGATCCTCGCAACCCACTCGAAATCCTAAAGAACCCCTTTTAAGAGAGATCGGACTTTGGCGGATTGAGCTCAGTCTTTAAATAGACCGAATTCCTGAACAGTATCCGCCCACTTTCCCGCCATGAGCCGATCCATTAAAGTTTCCAAAGCACTCATGGGAACACGGATTTGTTGCATCGTATTGCGGTCACGAATCGTGACCTTCTCGTCGGCCGGTGATTTCTCATCACCGACGGTTTGCACGTCGACCGTGACACAGAATGGCGTACCTACTTCATCCTGACGGCGATAGAGCCGACCGATGGACGCCGTGTCGTCGTAAACCGAATGCCACCGCTTGCGCAGGTCGGCAGTCAGCCTATTGGCGGTTTCCACGATCCGATCGTTCTTTTTGAGCAGCGGTAACACCGCGATCTTGATGGGCGCCAGCTCGGGATGAAAGTTCAGCACGACGCGCTTCTCGCCCCTCACTTCTTCCTCGCGATAGGCGTCGACGAGAAATGCCAACGTTGCGCGATCCGCTCCCGCTGAAGGCTCGATAACGAAGGGGACAACCTTTTGCTTGCGCTCCTCATCGAAATAGTCCAAGGCTCTGCCGCTGAACTGCGCATGCTGTTTGAGATCAAAATCCGTGCGATTGGCGATCCCTTCCAGCTCGCTCCAACCCATGGGAAAAAGATATTCGATGTCGGCAGTGCGCTTGGCATAATGCGCCAGCTCGTCTTTTTCGTGCTCGCGCAGGCGAATGTTCTCCTTATGAATGCCGTACTTCGGATACCAGGCAAACCGTTCGTCGATCCACTTTTGATGCCACTCTTCATCCGTTCCCGGCATGACGAAGAACTCTATTTCCATTTGCTCGAATTCGCGAGTGCGAAAGGTAAAATTCCCTGGCGTAATTTCGTTGCGGAATGATTTGCCGATCTGCGCGATACCGAATGGCAGTTTCATGCGCATGGACTGGAGCACGTTATCGAAATTAACGAAAATCCCCTGCGCCGTTTCTGGACGAAGATAAGTCACCGCGGCATCGTCTTCCACGGGCCCCATGAAGGTTTTGAACATTAGATTAAACTGACGGGGTTCCGTCAGCTCACCTTTGCCGCAGGCCGGACATAGCGTGCGCTTGGCGCCGCAGTGCTTGCATGCCTCACCGCCAGGCACGCTAAACTTGTTTCCTTTGGTCGCCTCGCAGTAGTGCACCCAAACATCATCATCGAGCTTGTCCGCCCGGAAACGCTTTTTGCATGCGCGGCAATCGACCATCGGATCGGTGAAGTGATCCAAATGGCCGCTCGCCTTCCACACTCTCGGATGCATGAGGATCGATGCATCGAGCCCGACCATGTCGGCGCGATTTTGCACGCTATCGCGCCACCACGCGTGCTTGACGTTATTCTTCAGCTCGACGCCCAGCGGCCCGTAGTCCCAACAGGAACCGGTGCCGCCATAAATCTCACTCGACTGAAAAATAAACCCGCGCCGCTTACATAGCGACACGATTTTGTCCATGTCCACCATTTAGGAATCCGATCTGAACGGGAATTTTAATAATGTAATGGATGCAGGATGCGGAGTCAAAAAGGGTGGGATGAGGCGATTTTGGGTCCGACGGCGCAGTTGTAAGCGTGAAGGTGAGAAAATGGTTAAGCTCATTCAATCAAGCCCAAGCACGTCCTGCATGCCGTATAATCCGGGCCTGCGTTTGGCGAGCCACTGCGCGGCGCGGATGGCGCCGCGGGCGAAAGTGTCGCGACTGTGGGCGCGGTGGATGAATTCGAGGCGCTCGCCGATGCCGCCGAAGATTACGGTGTGTTCGCCGACGATATCACCCGCGCGCACGGAGAGTAGAGCGATTTCTTTCTTGCTGCGCTCGCCGACGATGCCTTTGCGGCCATTGATGCCGTCTTTGTCGAGATCGCGATTGAGCGCCTGTGCCACCGACCGGCCCAGCGCGAGAGCCGTGCCGCTTGGCGCGTCCTTCTTGAACCGGTGATGCGCTTCGATGATTTCAACGTCATAATCGTCACCGAGCATCTTCGCCGCCTTGCCAAGCAGCGAGACAAGGACATTAATTCCCAAGCTCGTGTTTGCCGAGAGAAGCGTCGGTGTCCGACGGGATAGTTTTTTAACTTCCGCCAACTGCCTCGAATTAAAACCTGTCGTGGCAATGACAATCGGCGTCGCTGTTCTGGACGACGCTTTTAGGAAACCCAACGATGCTTCGGGGTTCGTAAAATCGACGATGACTGCATTGGGCTTGAGCAATGACTCAATCTTGTCGCTTACTGGGACTCCCAGGCGGCCAGCGGAAGAAATTTCTCCGGCGTCTTTTCCGACTCTGGCACTGCCTGGCTTATCGATCGCGCCGATCAGCTCAATGCCGGTCGCATCTTTTACGGCTCGCACTACCGCGCCGCCCATCCGGCCGCCGACGCCGCAGACGATGATCCCGAGCGCCATGAAGCTTTAGAGAAGACCGAAATCGGTCATCGCTTGTCTCAGGCTTTTGAGATTGCCCTCGGCCATGGGCGTTAGCGGCAATCGGAGGTCGCTGCTGCACTTGCCCATGAGCGCGAGCGCGGTTTTGGCGGGAATCGGATTGGTTTCGATGAAGAGGCTCCGAATCAAAGGCATCAGTTTAAACTGAAGTTCACGGCCTTTTTCCCAATTTCCCTTCAAACAAGCTTCCGTGAGTTGCGAGGTCTCTTTCGGCGCGATGTTGGCGACCGTGGAAATTACGCCTTTGCCGCCGAGAGCCATTAAAGAGAAAATCAGCGAGTCCTCGCCGGAATAAACCGCCAGCCGATCGCCGCATAGTCGAATCACGTCGATCGCTTGATCCACCGAGCCGGTCGCTTCTTTCACGCCGGCGATGTTTTTGATTTCTGACAGGCGCGCCAAGGTCTCCGGTTCGATCTTCGATCCGGTTCGGCCCGGGATGTTGTAAATGATGATCGGGATGCCGACTTCAGAGGCGACTTTCTTATAGTGCTGGTAGATACCTTCTTGCGTCGGTCGGTTGTAGTAGGGCGAGATCATCAGCGCGCCGTCGGCGCCGGATTTTTCGGCTTCCCGTGTCAGGCGAACCGCCTCTTCCGTGGAATTGGAGCCCGTTCCCGCGATCACGGGAACGCGTCCGTTGACCGCTTTTATCACCGTGCGAATGACATCGTCATCTTCTTGATGGCTCAGCGTAGCTGACTCGCCCGTGGTGCCGCACGGCACGATGCCGTGCGTGCCATTCTGCAAATGAAAATCGACCAATCCCGCTAGGCCTTGCCAATCGACTTGACCGTCTTTAAACGGCGTCACCAAAGCGACCATCGAACCGGTAAACATAGACCTGTCTCCTATGCAAGCTTGACGGTGCCGTGAAAAACTTCTTCCGCGCCACCCGTCATATAGACGCGATTGTTGTCGCGCCATTCAATCAAGAGATCGCCGCCTTTGAGATGAATTGCAATCTCACGTTCGGTTCGCCCGGTGATGACGCCGGCGACGCCCACCGCACTCGCACCCGTACCGCAGGCCCACGTCTCACCTGCGCCGCGTTCCCACACACGCATCCTAACTTCACTTGGGCTAATGATCTTGATGAACTCCGTATTCACCCGTTTGGGAAAAAACGGATGGTGCTCGAAACGGGGTCCAATCTTTTCGAGATCCAAGGAATCGATGTCGTCGAGATAAAGCACGCAGTGGGGATTACCCATGGACAAGCAAGTCACTTCATAGGTCTTGCCGTCCACGGTCAGCGGCCGATTCTTGATCTCCCCGTCGGCATCGACAGGAATCTTTCGGCCTTCAAGAATCGGCTCACCCATGTCAACTTCGACTAGCTCGCCGACGATCTTGGGGCGAATAATACCAGCAAGGGTTTCCACCTCGAGCTCGCGTTTTTGGCTGATGCCGTGATCGTAGACATATTTGGCGAAGCAGCGGATGCCATTGCCGCACATCTCCACTTGGCCGCCGTCGGCGTTATAAATTTCCATCTTGAAGTCGGCGACTTTGGAGAGATGCACCGTCAGCAGTTGATCCGCGCCGATGCCAAAACGGCGATCGCAGAGTTGTTTGGCGATCGATCCTAAATTTTCGATATTCTTCTTCCGGCAATCGAGAAAGACAAAATCGTTGCCTGCCCCGTGCATCTTGGTGAACTCGAGCTCCATAGCTTGACTCTTTAGGACGGGCGTATCGCCATATGCCCCTACAAAATCTCTCCTATTGTAACGCGGCGGGAATAATCTCGCCGTTGATGAGGTCGTCCAGGCTCTCGCGTTTGCGGACCACGTAGTATTGGTCGCCATCGACCAGCACCTCGGGCGGTTTCGGATGCGAGTTGTAGTTGGATGCCATGGTAAAACCGTAAGCACCCGCGCTCATCACGGCGAGTAAATCGCCGCGCTTGGGCCGCCCGATCTCGCGGTCTTTGGCGAAAAAGTCGCCGCTCTCGCAGATCGGCCCCACCACGTCGGCGACAATCTTTTCCGCCTTGTTTTCTTCCACCGGTTGAATCGCCTGATACGAGCCGTAAAGTGCCGGGCGGATAAGATCGTTCATACCGCCGTCGACGATAACGAATTTTTTTGTGTCGGTTTCCTTGATGTATTGAACCTCAGTAAGGAGGATGCCGGCATTACCGACGATGACCCGGCCGGGCTCTAGTATCAGCGTAATGTTCAGACCCTCCAACCCTTGAATGATCGCATGGGCATACTCCTCGGGAAGCGGCGGCGTTTCGTCGTGGTAGTTGATCCCCAAACCGCCACCGAGATCCAGATAACGAATCTGCGTGCCTTCCTTTTTCATTTCACCGGCGAGCACGCGATCCAGGTACTCACGCACCTTGCCTAGCGCATCGACGAAAGGGGTCACCGACGTGAGCTGGGAGCCGATGTGGCAATCAACGCCGACAACATCGATATTAGATAACGACACCGCCTTTTTATAGGTCTCAAGCGATTTTTTTATATCAACGCCGAACTTCGACTTTTTCATCCCGGTTGAAATGTAAGGATGCGTTTGTGGATCGACGTCGGGGTTGACACGCAAACTGATCGGCGCTTTCTTGCCGATGCCCGCGGCGATCTCGTTGAGCGCGATCAATTCCTCTTCCGACTCGACGTTGAACATTAAAATGCCCGCGTTGAGAGCGCATTGGATTTCCTCTTTTTTCTTGCCGACGCCCGAGAAGACGATCTTCTTGGGGTCGCCGCCCACTTTGAGCGCGCGAAACAATTCGCCCCCAGAAACGATATCGAAACCGCTGCCTTCTTTGGCGAAAGTTCGCAGCAGCGCGAGATTCGAATTGGCCTTCACTGAAAAACAGACGATATGAGGCACTTTGGCAAAGGCCTGATCGAAAACCTTGTAATGGCGCTTGAGCGTCGCCAAGCTGTAAATATAGGCCGGCGTGCCGACCTCTTGGGCAATGCGCTTGAGCGGCACCTCCTCGGCGAACATTTCTCGGTTGCGATATTGAAAATGATTCATTTCTCACTCCGCACGATTTCAACTTCATTCGATGGCGCGCTCAAACTACCGTCAAATAACTGTGACGAAATCCGATAACGGTAAATGGCTTTTGGCCTCACTTCCCGGTCGTCGAATCGATATTGTTTTTGTTTCACAAATTTTTCCTGGTCTTCGACATTCACTGTCGTGAGTTGCCTGTAGGGCACGGGGCAATCAGGACAACTCTGGGACACTTCCTTGCGAAAGATGACAAAGCTCGCAAGATCCTTCAACTCACTGCCATCGACATATGCGGTCGGCCGGCTCCAGGTAAGCGCGATGCCGGCCGCGCCGGAGCGCGCGCTCAGGTTGGTAATGGTTCTCGGAACCGCGAGCTCCGGGGCGCGCGGGTCGCCTTTTTTACCGCAGGCAGATGCCAGAGTTACACCGATCATCGCCATAAGAAACAATCGTTTCATCTCTCCCTCAGTTCTTTTAAGCGGCGCAAGACGTTCTTGCGCGCCGTTCCCCCCAAGGCGCGCCGCCGGCTCACCACCGCGTCTGCCAATAAATAACTGTAGACGTCCTTTTCGACTTTGTCTGAAAAACGTCGTAGCTCAACCAACGACAACGCTTCGATGCGCTTGCCTTGGGTCACACAAAACTGCACGACCGCGCCTGCCACTTGGTGGGCCGCGCGAAACGGCAGCCCCCGTGCAACCAGATAATCGGCCAGATCCGTGGCGTTCATGAAACCATCTTGAGCAGCGCTGAGCATCCGCTCCGCCATGACTTTCATGCCGGCGACGATCTCGCTCATGATCTTTACGCTCGCCTTGACAGTGTCGGCGGTATCGAACAGCGGAACCTTGTCCTCCTGGAGATCTCGATTGTAAGCAAGCGGCAGCCCTTTCATGATGGTCAGCAACGCCTGCAGATGGCCGAACACCCGCCCTGTCTTACCACGGATCAGTTCCGGCACGTCGGGATTTTTTTTCTGCGGCATCATCGAGCTACCCGTGCAATAGCCGTCCGGCAACTCGACGAAGCCAAATTCCTGGGTCGACCATAACACTAACTCGTCGGCCAAGCGGCTCAGATGGACAAACAGAATCGATGATGTGGCCAAAAATTCCAAAAGAAAATCGCGGTCGCTCACCGCGTCGATGCTGTTTTTTGACACCCTAGGAAAACCCAAAAGTTTTGCCACATAGACGCGGTCGATCGGAAAGGTCGTTCCCGCCAGAGCCCCGGACCCCAAAGGTAGCACGTTGATCCGCTCGAGGCAGCCGGCGAAACGCTCGCAATCCCGCTCGAACATATCGAAGTAGGCGAGCAAATGATGCGAAAAGAGCACCGGCTGCGCCCGCTGCAAATGCGTGTAGCCGGGCATGATTACATCGAGGTATTTTTTTGCCGCTCTGGCCAACTCCTGCTGTAAAGCCTGCAACGCGGCGATGATAATTTTCACTTCGTCGCGCAGATAAAGGCGCATGTCTAAAGCGACTTGATCGTTGCGGCTTCGTGCCGTGTGGAGTTTGCCGCCGGCAGGGCCGATCAACTTGGTCAAGCGCCGCTCGACATTCATGTGAATGTCTTCGTCTGCCTCGGAAAAGGCAAATTTTCCGTGGTCGATTTCACGCCGAATGGTTTCTAAGCCGCGGACGATCTTCTGCGCGTCACGCGCCGGGATGATGCGCTGCTTCGCAAGCATTTTTGCATGCGCAATACTGCCCAGGATGTCGTGACGGTAAAGCCGGGCATCGACGGCAATCGACGCAGTGAAGGCTTCGACGGAATTCGCCGTCTCGGCCGCGAAGCGCCCGCCCCAGAGCTTGCCTCCCTTTGCTTTGCCTTTGACCACGGCTAGCCCCGCTTAGCTTTGCTCAACCGCCGCAGCCGCAGTCTCAACGCATTCAAGCGAATAAAACCCTCGGCGTCGCTCTGATGATAAACTTGGTCCGCTTCGAAAGTCGCCATGTTGGGATCATAAAGCGAAGTTTCTGATTTGCGCCCGGCGACGATAATGTTGCCTTTGTAGAGCTTGAGCCGGACCCGGCCACTGACATTGGTTTGGCAGGCATCGATCGTTTTCTGCAAGACTTCGCGCTCCGGCGCGAACCAATAGCCGTAATAAATCATATCGGCGTAACGCGGAATCAACGAATCCCTGAGACGCAGCACTTCGCGGTCCATGGTGATCGACTCCAGGGCGCGGTGTGCCGCGTGAAGGATCGTGCCACCGGGCGTTTCATACACGCCGCGCGATTTCATGCCGACGTAACGGTTCTCGACCACGTCAACGCGGCCAATGCCATGTTTAGCGCCGAGGTCGTTTAGCCGGGCAAGTAGATTCGCCGGCGCCAGCTTACGCCCATCCACGGCGATGGGGTCACCGCGTAGGTAATCGATCTCGATGTATTCAGGACGGTTGGGCGCTTTCTCCACAGGCCGGCACCATACGAACATATCCGCCGGCGGCTCTTTCCAGGGATCTTCCAAAATGCCGCCCTCGTAACTGATGTGGAACAAATTACGGTCGGTGCTGTAAGGTTTCGCCTTGGTCACGGGCACGGGGATACCATGTTTGCGCGCATAGTCGATCAAAGCCGACCGCGCATTGAGATCCCACAACCGCCACGGCGCGATGACTTTGATGCCGGGACGAAGAGAATAGTAGGTCAGCTCGAAGCGCACCTGATCGTTGCCCTTACCGGTGGCGCCGTGCGCAACCGCGTCGGCTTTTTCTTTGACGGCGACGTCGATCTGTGCTTTGGCGATTAGCGGCCGTGCGATCGAAGTGCCGAGCAAATACGATCCTTCATAAACGGCGTTGGCGCGGAGCATCGGAAAAACGTAATCTTTGACAAACTCCTCTCGCAAATCGCCGATAACAACTTTGCTCGCGCCGGTCTCGATCGCTTTGCGCTTGATCGCTTGCAGGTCTTCGCCCTGGCCCAAGTCGGCGCAGAACGCGATGACTTCGCAACCATATTGCTCTTTGAGCCACCGTAAAATGACCGAGGTGTCCAAACCGCCCGAATATGCCAGAACCACTTTGCTGACTTTCATCGTCGTCGTACGAACCCTCTAACGTTTTCCTGCTTTCGATTTTTTCCTATTTGAATTTCTTGAACCTTGAACTTTTGAACCCTTGAACCCTTTGAGCAACCACACCATGACTGCTTTCTGCGCGTGCAATCGATTCTCCGCTTGGTCAAAGGCGACGCATTGCGGACTCTCCAGCACTTCATGCGTGATCTCTTCGCCACGATGCGCCGGCAAGCAGTGCATCACGACCGCGTCTCTCTTCGCCATTTCGACCACGTGGCTGTTCACTTGGTAGTCGCGAAAGTCGTTGCGACGCGCTTGCGCTTCTTCTTCCTGCCCCATGCTGGTCCAAACATCGGTGTAGATCGCATCGGCACCAGCCACCGCCTCTTCGACCGACGGTGTCACGGTAATCTTGGCGCCGCTAGCGCGAGTTGTCTTCACGACGTCGGCGTCGGGCTCATAGCCTCTCGGGCAGGCGAGCGTAAACGAAAACGGTACGATCGCTGCCGCCTCCAACCAGGAATGAACCATATTATTGCCGTCGCCGACAAACGCGACCTTCAACCCGTCGAGCTTACCTTTGCGCTCGATCAGCGTTTGGCAGTCCGCCAGAACCTGACAAGGATGATAAAGGTCCGTGAGCGCATTGATTACGGGCACGGATGAAAATGAAGCCATTTCTTCGAGCGTCTGCTGGGCGAACGTGCGCACACTGATGAGATCGACCCAGCGGGCCAAACTGCGCGCGCAGTCGGCCGGTGTTTCCCTGCTGCCGAGGCCGACTTCCGCGGGGCCCAAGAAAACCACATGGCCGCCCAATTGGCTCATGCCTATCTCAAAAGTGACCCGTGTCCGTAAGCTCGGCTTCTCAAAAACCAGCGCCAGTCCTTTTCCCTGTAACAGTCGGTGTGCGATACCACGCCTTTGCTTGCGCTTGAGCTCGCCCGCAAGGGCTAGAATACCGTCGAATTCGCGCCGGCTCAGGCCATCGAAACTCAAGAAATCCCGTTTGCTCATGTCACGAAAATTGTAAGGCCGGATTATTGACGAGCCAAAACCGTTTCGAGGATCGTCAAGCCGCGATCGATATCGCTCTTCTTGATCGTCAGGGGCGGCGCGAAGCGCAGCACCTTTGAGGCTGTGCAGTTGAGCAGCAATCCCTCTTTGAGGCAAGCGTCGGCGATTTTGCTTCCTTCGATATTCAATTCAACGCCGATGAGCAGCCCTTTGCCGCGGATCTCGCGCATAAAAGAAAATCGCTTCTTCAGCGCCTCAAGCCCCTTGACCAAATATTTGCCCATCTGCACACAGTTCTTGAGCACTCCGTTTTTTAACAGCGCCGCCATGACCGCTGAGCCCGCGGCGCAGGATACCGGGTTGCCGCCGAAGGTCGATGCGTGACTCCCGGGCCCGAAACTGTTGGCAACCTCTTCACGCGCCAGCATGGCGCCGAGAGGCAAACCGCCGCCCAGTGCTTTTGCCAAAGTCATGATGTCCGGCTTGACGCCGAAATGTTCATAGCCGAACAGTTTTCCGGTACGTCCCATGCCAGTTTGCACTTCGTCGAAAATCAGCAACAAGCCGCGCTGATCGCACAGCTCGCGAAGACCGAGCAAATAAATCTCATTCGCCACGATCACGCCGCCTTCGGCCTGAATCGGTTCTATTAAGATAGCGACGGTTTTCTGCGGGTCGATCGCCGCTTCCATCGCGCCGAGATCGTTATAAGGCACCTGGCGAAAACCCACGGGCAGCGGATCGTACCCGGCGCGGATTTTTTCTTGACCCGTCGCGGTCAGCGTCGCCAACGTACGCCCGTGAAACGAGTTGTGCGTCGAAATGATCTCATACTTGCCGCCCAATTTTTCAGAACCGTAGCGGCGCGCCAATTTGATCGCCGCTTCGTTGGCTTCGGCGCCGCTGTTACAGAAAAAGGCGCGGTCGGCAAAGGAATGACGGCACAGCTCGCGGGCTAGCTCAGACTGCGGCTGAATATGATAGAGGTTGGAAGCATGCAACAGTTTTTGTGCCTGCTCTTTGATCGCCTTAACAATCGCCGGATGACAGTGACCTAAGCTGTTAACCGCAATGCCGGAGAGGAAATCGAGATATTCTTTGCCGTCGGCATCCCAAACCTTGCATCCCCTTCCTTTAACGAGCGCAATCGGTATCCGGGCATAAGTTTTCGTGACGTATTTATCGGTCAGCGCAGCGACATCTCGGTTCTTCATCACTTCCGCACCACCTCCGTCCCCACCCCCTCTTTGGTAAAAATTTCCAAGAGCACCGCATGCTTCACCCGGCCGTCGAGAATATGGGTCTTTTCGACGCCGCCCTTGAGCGCATTGATGCAGCACTCGACTTTGGGAATCATCCCGGAGCCGACGACGCCGTCTTGAATCATCCGCCGCGCTTGACTTTCCTTGAGCGTGCTCAGAAATACGCCCTTTTTGTCTTTCACGCCCTCGATGTCGGTCATCAGAATCAGCTTCTCGGCATGCAGCGCCTCCGCAACCTCGCCGGCCACCAGATCCGCGTTGATATTGTAGGTCTCCCCGTCTTTGCCGACTCCGACCGGCGCGATGACGGGAATGAATTTGTTTTGGTCTAACGACTCGATGATGAGCGGATTAATGCCGATAATCTCGCCGACCATCCCGATATCGATGATTTCCGGGGACTCGCCGTTCGCCGACGCCACGGTGACGTTCATCTTCTTGGCCAAAATGAGACCGCCGTCCTTGCCGCTCAGGCCCACTGCCATGCCGCCATGCTGGTTGATCAAGTTGACGATTTCCTTATTCACTTTGCCGACCAGAACCATCTCGACGATATCCAAAGTCTCTTGGTCGGTTACCCGCATGCCGCGCACATAGCGGCTGGTAATGCCCATCTTGTCGAGCACAGAGTCGATTTGCGGCCCGCCGCCGTGCACCACCACGGGATTGATGCCGACGTACTTGAGCAGCACGATGTCTTGGGCGAAGCTGGCTTTGAGCTCCTCGTTTTCCATCGCATTGCCGCCGTATTTGATGACGAAGGTCTTGCCGTAAAAGCGCTGAAAATAGGGCAGCGCCTCCATCAACACCTCTGCCTTGCAGATAAAATTTTCCATCAGACGTTCCTTAACCCGCCGTTTTGCCCAAAAACTTTGTTTGCAGGCTGCTCAAAAACATCTCAGAGGCGAGGCGCGGCTATCGTGATCGTGTCCGTGAAACGTGACCCCTTAATCAACACGAGCACGATCACGAACCACGAACACGAGAGATAGCGAGTCGATTGAGCGCAACGAAGCATATGAGTCTTTTTCAGCAGCCTGTTCAGAGGATATAACGCGACAGGTCCTCATCCTTCAAGATCGGCGAGAGCCGCTCGCGCACATATTCGGCATCGATGGCCACTTCTTTGCCATGGATTTCGGGCGCCGAGAAAGAAACGTCATCGAGCAGCCGCTCTAAAATGGTATGCAGCCGGCGGGCGCCGATGTTTTCCATCCGCTCGTTGACGTCCGAAGCGATCTGGGCGATTTCCTGAATCGCGTCTTCGGCGAATTCCAAGTGCACGCCTTCGGTTTCAAGCAGCGCCTCATACTGCTTGATCAATGCATTTTTGGGTTCGGTCAATATGCGCACGAAGTCATCTTTGCTCAACGAGCTCAACTCGACGCGGATCGGGAAACGGCCCTGAAACTCGGGAATCAGATCGGACGGTTTGGCGGAATGAAAAGCCCCCGAGGCGATGAAAAGAATATGATCGGTCTTGACCATGCCGTATTTGGTATTGACCGTCGAACCTTCGACAATCGGCAATAGGTCCCGCTGGACTCCCTGACGCGAAACATCCGGGCCATTGACGGATTCTCGGCCGGCGATCTTGTCGATCTCGTCAAGGAAAACAATCCCCGACTGCTCGACGCGGCGAATGGCTTCACCTGTGACCTTGTCCATGTCGACCAGCTTGCTCGCTTCTTCCTGCGTCAAGATTTCCAAGGCTTCGGGAATCTTGACGGTCTTCTTTTTGGTTTTCTTCGGCATGAGATTGGAAAACATCTCTTTCAAATTGAATTCCATGCCTTCCATTCCCTGCGGCGTCAGCACTTCGATCATCGGCATCATGGATTGCGTCATTTCGATGTCGACGAAGCGGTCGTCCATTTTGCCTTCGCGAAGCATCTTTTTGAGCTTGTCGCGGGTGCCCTGCAGACGCGCGCTATCAATGGACTCCTCGCCATCAACCGTTTGGGCGGTGGGCGGCAGCAGCAGGTCGAGCACGCGCTCCTCGGCAACTTCGCGAGCTTTGATCTCGACCTTCTGCTTTTCTTCCTCTTTCACCATGTTGACAGCGAGATCGGTCAGGTCGCGAATGATCGACTCGACGTCGCGGCCGACGTAGCCGACTTCGGTAAATTTTGAGGCTTCCACCTTGATAAACGGCGCCTGCGATAGCTTCGCCAAGCGGCGGGAAATTTCGGTTTTGCCGACACCCGTGGGGCCGATCATGATGATGTTCTTGGGCGCGATCTCCTCGCGCAGATCCTCCGGCACCAGCTGGCGCCGCCAACGGTTCCGCAAAGCAATAGCGACCGCGCGCTTGGCTTCCTTCTGGCCGACGATATAGCGGTCCAGCTCCGAGACGATCTCCCGCGGGGTCATCACCGGTGCCGGCGACGCAGTTCCGTCTGGCTGTATAGCTTTCAAATTGTCGGTCATTGGAATACTCACTCCTAGCAATTTCCCCAGGAAATGCAATCTCTTAGGGGCGACATGGCACCCGGAGTGAACTGCCAGTTGTTAAACATTTTGATCTTCCAACATGAAAAACGCTGCAGCAAGCTACAGGCCCCGGATGATTTCCCCAAGTTGTCACCCCCGAATGTTTTAATCGGGGGTCCAGTTCCGAAATCGCCTGTGGTGAGCCGAGTCGAACCACCGCTAAAAGCATGCGGGAATGACGGACTTAGCATAGCCACCAACAACCACTGCGAAGCAAGCTAGGAGGAATTGACTCCAAAGAGATTAACAAATGCGCCGGCCTGCTACGGCAATTCTTCGATGGTCAGCTGATCGTTGGTGTAAACGCAGATTTCGGCCGCCGCGCGCATCGCTTCCTCGGCGATGATGCGGGCGTCCAACTGGGTATGCTTCACTAAAACCCGCGCCGCGGCCAACGCGAAATTGCCGCCGGAGCCGATTGCGATCACGCCGTCATCGGGCTCAACGACATCGCCGGCGCCGGAGATTACCAACAAATCGTTCACATCCGCGACAATGAGCAACGCTTCGAGTCGCCGCAGCACGCGATCCGTGCGCCAATCCTTGGCCAACTCCACCGCGGCGCGCTTGAGGTTGCCGCCGAACTGTTCCAGCTTCGCTTCGAACTTTTCGAACAGGGTAAACGCGTCGGCCGTTGCGCCGGCAAAACCGGCGATCACTTTGTCGTGATGCAGCTTGCGCACCTTGCGCGCGCTATGCTTCATCACCGTCTGACCTATGCTCACCTGTCCATCGCCGACCACTACGACTTTACCACCGTGACGGATCGCTAATATGGTCGTGCCGTGAAACATTGTGGATTTTAGATTTTGCATTTTAGATTGCCGATTTTGGATTTCTCTGATTCAAGAATACATTATCTACGCAGACTGCTCAAAAAGATCTCAGAGGCAAGGCGCGCAGTCATCGTGATCGTGTCCGTGAAACGTGACACGTGAAACAATACGAACACGAGCACGAACCACGAACACGAAAGAGAGCGAGGCAATGGAGCGCAACGAAGCATATGAGGCTTTTTCAGCAGTCTGCTAAGCGCGCGGATGCGCTTTGTCGTATACCGCCGTCAATTGGTCCAAGTTCAAATGAGTATATCGCTGCGTCGTCGAGAGACTCGCGTGGCCCAAAAGTTCCTGAATTACCCGCAGATCGGCGCCGCTATTGAGCAGATGCGTGGCAAAACTGTGGCGCAATCCGTGCGGCCCCATTTTGATTGGGATTCCTGCCTGCTTCAAATGCTTCTCAACGATCCGCGCGACGCTCCGCGTGGTAATCCGCTCGCCACGGTTGTTGAGGAATACAGCGGTTTGACCTTTGCAGGGTAGATTCCATTTCTTACGTTGCTCCTGACCGTAATCGCGCAAGGCCTGCAAAGCCACTTCGCCGATCGGCACGATTCGTTCCTTCGAGCCTTTGCCCACGACACGAATAATTCCCAGCTGAAAATCGATATCGGCCCAATTGAGACCGACGAGCTCGCTCACCCGTACGCCGGTCGAATAAAAAGCTTCCAAGGCAGCGCGGTCGCGCACATCGAGATCGGTTTTAATCTTGACCCCGCCTAACAGTTGAAACACATCGTCCACCGATAGAAAAGTCGGCAGCGGCTTTTCCTGCTTGGGCGAATGAATCAGCAACAGCGGATCCTTCTCGATCTGTTTTTGCGCAATCAGATAACGGAAGAATCCCTTCAGCGAAGCCAGTTTTCGACCGATCGAGCTCTTCTTGCGATCCTTAGTCAGTGCCGCCAGAAACGCCCGCACGACGTGGATATCGACCTTCCGCACGTCGACGCCGCCCTTTGAATCAAAACATAACTCCCGCTCCCGGAGAAACTCATGGAACTGCGCCAAGTCGCTCAAATAGTTTCGCAGCGTGTGAAGCGAAACATTGCGCTCTGTTCTTAAGTGCTCGGAGTATTGTTGAATCAGCGCGTCCACGACTAGCCTTGAGACCAGAGAAAGTTTAACACAGCACTCCAGACTTGGGAATGCTCGGGCGAGAGGTGGTTGAGAAACCGTGGACGTAATGTTTACGGCAACGGAGGGCGCTTAGCGCGCCAGAGCTGTAAGTGCTTGCACAGCTTGGCGGCACGTCAAGTTCTTGCAGAAGTTCCAGTGGCTTCCAAGCGTTGTATATACTCGTCAATCTGCTGTTGCAGTTGCCGAAGTTGCTCCAAGGGACCTTCGGCGAGCACGGCAAAGTTGCGGGGAGTGCGCGGGTCAAAATCTCATTGCGATAGGATTCAAGGATACGCTGCATCCTTCCCATCTGTTCAATCGTTTGGTAAAGCTGTTCGCTCGTCTCCATCATAACTTTATTCTCAAAACGCTCCTCATGGCGGGAAAGAGTCTGTCCCCTTTTTTGCAGGAGAAATCATCATTCAGCCAGTTGAAAATCTACCTTGCGGGTATCTGTGACTCGCTTCGAAGCGTCGAGAATCTCCAGTGAGATAAGATTGCCGTCTTTGTCGTAATCGAGAATGACGCCGGGTTTATCCTCGTCGCTTTCGTGAACGCTGACGTTGTCTTTTAGAATGACGCTCAGCGTATCGGTATGTGAATCGTAGAAAACCTTCATGGCTCATCCCTCCAGTATTTAGCAATCTTGCTTGTGCGGTAGGCCGTCACTACCTCGGCAGGCGTGCGGTCGATGTCAACAAACACTCTCAGTAAATATTCAGTTCCAATTTCCAGATATTTGGACTGTAAGACAACTCGACCCGGCCGCAAGTCCAACCGTTGCTCCGGGTTTCTTAGCACCGCGTCAATATCTCGTTGCTCTAATCCCCGCCTGCTCAGCTCGATAACGGCGTGGTCTGTGAGGATATAATCAACGATCGGGTCAGCGGCCACGGTTTTCGCCTCACTACCTCCGCACAGCCGTCAGGATGGTGCTTAAACCCGCATTCCTCGTCAGAATACAATGTCTGTGGCGCATTCGCCAACCGCGGCACATTGGATAAGGAAACATCATTCCCACGTTTCCGGAATTCTGGAAACGTGGAAGCTCCGTTTCTTTCACATCTCTGTTACGATTTTAACTGAGGGCAGCGATGTCGCGGTAGGAACCGCCCTCGCGGGCGGCCCCCCGCACGGATCCGGACGTGCAGAATTACTGCATCCGGCTCTTGCCTTGGGTAATAACACCAATGCTGGCAGAAGAGTAAGAATGATATAATAACAACGTTCACTCCCATCCTTCATCCCCGCTTGACGTATCCGCTCAAGCGCGTTGAACATGCTCATCCGGCTCTGTGTCCGGGACATGTTACGCTTGGGCGTCTTCCCCTTGGCCAGCCCCCTTCCCTCCACCACCTCCTTAGCCTCAGGCTCGGCCTCGTTCGGCGGCTTCGTAGGTACTATGGGTCTGTCCGACTTCCCGTGGCCGTGCATCATCGGGGTGCGTCCTTGGACTTTCCGATGCGGTCTGGGATTTGTTCTCTCCCAGACGGACA
>DASYUV010000087.1:0-7222 GCA_036000865.1 Binatia bacterium
GGCCGTCGAAGCCGTTTATAATGCTCGCCGCTAGAAGCTATTTTTCCAATTGACGACTTTCAATGGCTGGCTCGAAAGTGCATTCTTGATATTGCAACTATTATAGCCAACGGTAACCGACCCGCTGACGGCCGAGTCACCGAGATTGCTCTTGCCGGAGTAGATTTGACCCTGGATGTTTTTAGCGTTTGATCCGCCGCCGGTTGTTATAATCTTCCCGGTCACAATGATCAGTCCATTCCACGTGATATTTCCAGCGAGCTGAAGGTCGCCCTTGACGAGCAAAATGCCGTAGCCTGTTACATTGTTGAGCCTTATCTCGCCATCAGCCTGGGTACCTGCTGCATCCGCGTAAACCGTAACGAAATTCGTCGGACTTCCGTAGGTCGCATTCGAAGCGTCCTCGGTCAGAGTATAAGCCGCGCTGGCGCTGAGCGCGTTAACGTAGGCGTCCAGATCAATATCTGACGTGCCGTGCTGCGGCGTCGATGGCGTGCCGGTTAGCGTCGGATGACCGTTTTGAGTCGTCGTTGCCGGATCCATTGTATAAATGGGCGCTAATGCGTTGCCACCGCACTCAGGGCTTCCATCGCTGCCGCTGATTGTGATCGCACTACCACTGATCGTAAGGTTGTCCTTGGAGTAAATCGTCGCCGGGGCGGATGCGGATAGTGAATATATCTGGATGGTGGTCGTAACTACCGCTTTAGCGTTGTTCGGTCCAGTGGCAACAGAAATTATTACGGCTTTACCATCGGCATCGGTTGTATTTAACGATCCCTCGGTTGAATCGTTCGTCAAATAAGCGTTGAACGTGTAGCCCGACACCAAAGTGCTTGAAGACGCGAGGGGCGAGTCGTCAGTGGAAGAAGTATAACCGTTAAGCACGCCATTGGCGCCGACTCGGGCTGCTAGTTCCTCACTAAAGTCTGTCTTGGTCGTACTCGCGGAGTTCTGCGCCCGCAACGTCTCACGCGCCTGTTCTGTGCCCGCCATGGCCACTTGTAACGCGGTCTGGTTCGTCTTGAAGTTACTACCGATCTTTACGTCTGTCGATGTTACAGTGAAAGTAGAGATTCCGACCAAAAGTAGAGTCGCAATCAAGCAAAGAGCTGCGATTAAAATCAATCCATTCTCGTTCTTTAACTGGCCGGCAATTGTATGGCCTCGCACTCTTTGAAGTAATTTCATATTGTTTTGATTCCGGTAGAGCAAGCGACGGACCGCTATATAATCCGCCACGAACGGGCGTAAATGGCACGGGAGTTATCTAGAGTTTTACAGTGGCAGGCGTAAGTACACCCGGTACGATACGTGAGTCAGGCAGACCGGGTGATTTGGTCCGTATGTGATTCGAATGAGCTAGAGAACGGTGGGACAAGCTGAAGCAGGGAGGCATCTTACGGCTAACAAGATGTACAAGGACCGACTGGTTATTGTTGGGGGCCGCTCCGGATAAACAAACCGGCAAATGGGCTGCCAGGATTATAATAGCTCACACGATGCACCCTGCCGGATTGTTCGATACTGAGGAGGAAGCAGAAACCTTTGCTCTCAAGTTCGCAACCGAATACATCGACGGCAGGACGAGGTAGCTCAGTCGGCTTCTAAGTAGAAGAATCGAAAAACTGCACCAAGTCGACCATAGCGATTGATTTCGGCGTAAAGCTCACTTCCAAATCGCCAATCTCTTTGATTATCGACCGACATGTTGTTGTCAAAGCGCAACAAACCTGCGAGCAAGAGACGCCATCGTCAAATAGAAGAGCGCCGACGTACTGGCCGATGCTCGTGGGCACGCGCACAGTCCATTTCCTGCCGCTTTCTTAGAAGCCTTTGCCGCCGTAGAAATCCCTGCTCCGCAGTACTACGATGAAGTCAGGTCCATCGGCTCGTTCCCTACAGTGACTTTCTAGGTGACCGTTGAGATGCCAAAGAGTGTCCTTATAGTAGACGACAACCAGCACTTGCGAGAGATTTACTCGTCAATCTTGCGCTCCTCAGGGTACGAAATAGTAGAGGCGGAGAACGGCGCTGACGCTATAGAAAAAGCCGCTTCCGCTCAACCGCATGTTATCTTATTGGATCTCGTTCTACCCGACATCAACGGCATAGATGTAGCCCGGTCTATAAAGAGAAATCAACGATCCGCTCACATACCTATCATTGGTTGTAGCGCCTTTAGTATCGGGGAAGAGAGGGAAGATTCACTTGCCGCAGGAATGATCGATTACCTGCGGAAACCAATTTCGTCCCAGGTACTAAAAGCAAAGATAGAGAAATTTATCTTGCCCTAGAAATCGGAGATCCTCCACCAAAGAGACCGCCAAAACGAGTTGCGCTTTCAAAGAACGTTAACTGAGTGACGTGATATGGCCAAATATCTCTGCCGCTCATGTCCACGGTGTAACGGTTACTCTGGATTGTGATCCGAGAGCTGGGACACTACACTCCGATCCAATCTGTGACTGGTCACTGCTCGGGGTGCCGGCTATCGCATGGCGTGGATTGTGATTCAGTGCAAAGGGCGTTCTGCCGTGTCTTGCGTGCGTCCACACCAGAGGCCAATTTCGTATGCCCCAGTAGGTCATTCGCGAGTGGTCGCAGAGCTTCAAGATCCCACTAGATAGGGATCAATGGGAATGGTAGGGACGTGGTGCGCCATCGGCGGGCGATGCTCTTGGCGACTTCTTTCGAATCGACCTGGAATAGATCCGCCGCGATCTGTTCTTTGATCTTTTTTACTTTGTCGGCGCGCAGCTGATCGACCGTGCGCGCCAACTCAGCGAACTGTTCCTCATTATGTGCCAAACGGGGGTCCGCCGAGCTTTTTTGGGTCATCGCCACGCCCTCGCCTTATATGGATGTTATTCGGCAACTTCGCGGCATGCTTAAACTGCAGGTTAACCAATGCTCCTCAAGTCAATTAAGTTGTCGGCGACCTTCTACGGCAGTATACTTGTCAAGTCGTCGATTACCTTGCACTAACCTTGTGTCAAAGATGGGCTTGTTGTCTCAGCGCTATGAACCAATCCCGCGCCCGAAAGTCCATCATTTGCGTGATATTCTTACAACCGACGACGTTGCTCGACTCTTCCAGCTTAATCCAAGGACGGTCGAGAGATTGGCGAGAAAAGGCAGCATTCCCGGTAGGCGGGTCGCAAAGAAATGGCGCTTCAGCCGTCAAAAACTCTTGGCGTACGTACTAAAGACATGATTCTCGTCGTCGAAGACGATGGCCGAAGCCGTCGTGCAGTTACTCTGGCCCTCGCAGATATTCCCCGCAACTGCCTTCCCCCACTCATACAAGAAAATACGGCGAATTGGTTTGGCCTTTGAACGTGAGTTGCTGGCTAACCATGGAACCAGGCCAGTGACTTACATTCCTTACCATCTGCAGGACAGCGCCTACCACACCATTCACGGTAGAGTTCTGATTGACGGGTTAATTAAGGCGAGCCGAGACTTCCATGAAAAAGTAGTAAAGGACCAAAACAGCACCTACCAACGCGAGGTAATTGAGAAGCTACTTGACGTCCTAACCAGGGATGCGCCTTCGTGAAAGTCTTCGACCGCACACAGGAAGACGATTCTCCCTTAAATTACTACATGGAACGCGAGTGGCGCATGTATACAGCTTTAAACTTTGCATCGGAATGGGTTCAAGAGGTGATGGTGGCCTTGCGGCTTTTTTGGAATGGCATGCGGAGCTGGGAAGGAACCGGGCTTGCTGACACGCCGGAAAACCGGCGACTACTCGAAGCGGCCGCTCTGGTGATCTCAACCGAGATCAAGAACAAGTCTTTCGATTACATTAAGCATTTTCCAAAGGGCAACAAGGCTCGTCTTTTCCGGCCCGCCGAACAGCTCTCCCCTTCTCACCTGACGGTCGAAAGCTATTTCAAGTGCTGGATCAAGAAACAATCGGAGCGCGTCCGAGCTCACCGGGTCAAAGACTATGAAACAATCCCGCGACATGTCCTAAAGGCCCGGATCGAACAGCAAGCTTTTGGCAAGATCGCGCTGGGGCTGCTCGACGTCTCGCATCTGCAAAGCCTGCAGAACAAACTCAGAGCCAAGGGCTAAAGGCCAGGAGCGTGAACGGGATCGTTCACAGCTGCCTCCGGGCGATGATTCGGGATGCCCGCGTCGACGGCTTGGTTAAAAGCAATCTCTTTGACCGCGTGTTCTTTAAAGCGCTCTCGATAACGGATACCAAACCGAGCATTGATCCCTACACGCCCGAGGAGCGGGAAATCATCCTGGAAGCCTTCCGCACGAAGCGGCCACACTACTACAAATTCGTGTTCTTTCACTTCTGGCAAGGGCCAAGGCCAAGCGAATCGACCGCTCTAAGGCGCGAGGATGTCGACCTACGATATGCGACGGCGAACATTCACAGAAGCCTGGTTCAGGGACACGAAGCCGGCACAAAAGACCGTGAGAAGCAACCGGGAGATCCGACTGCATGACAATGTCGTGGACGTGCTGAAGCCGGAAAACCCGGCGCCCCTGAGCGTAAAGCCCGAAGATTATTTCTTCGCGACTCCTGACGGCACGCCGATCGACGAGAGCAACTTCTACAAACGGGAATGGCTGCCGATCCTCCGAGCCAAGAAGATCCGGCCACGGCCGTTCTACAACACCCGGCACAGCTACGTGAGCTTCATGTATACGATCGGCGCGCGTTCGGGATTTATCTCGAGCCAGACCGGCGACAGCATCAAGACGCTGGAAACGGACTATGCCAAATACATTGAAGAGGCCGACACCAACCGCGATTTTATCGAAAATCAGATCCAAAAAAATACAACCCAGATGAAACCCACAGAAAGCGTGGCTTCCTCCCTACCCCGCCGGAAATAAAAAAGCCCTCGAAAAATCAAGGGCTTTCATATGGAGCGGGTGAGGAGGGTCGAACTCCCGACCTTATGCTTGGCAAGCATACGCTCTAGCCAACTGAGCTACACCCGCACCAAAATTTTAACTACATGAACGGAGACGGATTGTCAATTTCACCGCGGTCAACTGCGACCAAGATGCGATTGACGAAGGCGAAAAAACTGGATGTGATAATTTGCGCCCGACCAAATTGCAATCACCGCCGACAACACGAGAAAGTACATTCCTGCAGCAAAAAAATCGAGTCCCCAAAAGCGATAGTGAACTAACAAGCCGACCACCGCAAAAGCCTGCAGAATGAATTTGTACTTGCCGAGAGTCTCGGCCTGCATCACGATACCTTCCGTGAGCGCGATCCCCCTGATCACGGTCACGGCGCTCTCGCGAGCCAGTATGATCACCACCAGCCATGCCGGCACGCTCGGCTCGTTCGGTCGGTCCATAGCGGTAAGCATGATTAGCGCCGAAGCGACCATGAGTTTATCGGCCAATGGATCGAGAATCTTGCCGAGATCTGAAACGCTTTTATTGCGTCGCGCAAAATAACCGTCGAAGTAATCGGTCACCGAAGCGATAAGAAAGATCCCCGCGGCGAGCAGCGCTGACGTTCGATCGCTGAACGTCAACAGATAAACCAGGACGGGAATAATGAGAATCCGAAAGAAGCTTAAAAGGTTCGGGAATGTCCAAACCACGGGGGACTCTGAAGTGACAAAGTTTAAACCCGTTTATTGGCGGACTTGGCGAATCTCTTGCAAGCCACTGCCACGATACGAATCGTAGAAACGGAGAACGCGACGCACATAGTCGCGGGTTTCTACGAAGGGCGGAATACCACCGTGCTTCTCGACCGCGCCGCTACCCGCATTGTAAGCCGCAAGCGAAAGCTCAAGATCCCCTTGATATCGGTCCAATAGCATCCTTAGATGACGCGCCCCGCCATCGACATTCTCGGTCGGATCGTAGGCGTCGATCACATTATGGAGCCGAGCAGTCTCAGGCATAAGCTGCATCAGTCCCATAGCTCCCTTCTGGGAGCGAGCGTGGGAGTTAAAATCGGACTCCGCCTTGATCACGGCACGGATGAGGTGCGCGTCGACATTGTAACGGCCGGATGCCGTTAAAATCAGATCATCATATGAGGTGTTGACGAGCGAGCTGATCGACACCGGCCCGTTTCTTTCTCTGAGGACACGTCGATACCCTGTATGATTGGGAACGTTGCTGAAAGTCAGGACGCCGTTGTTGTCTTTGTAGACGTATACATCGGCAAATACCGAGGTGCTCCAGAAAAGCACCAAGAACAATACAACTGCTGATCGAAATAGAATTGGAAAACTCATCGTATTAGTAGCGCAAGTTGCGGCAGGATACCCGCTGCTGGGCTACATGTCAATTCTTCGCGGATTACCATAAGAAGTCATTCGCGCCAGATTCAATTAACTTGGCAATCAAGGGTCGGTCGCCGTCTAAAAAATCCATTCCGGCAACTTCCGATGGTTGCACCCAGCGGATCTGCTGGAAGACGAAATTCGTTATTTGTCCCTCATACCTCAGGACTTTGAAGAAGCGCAAACAAACCTTGAGCCCGTCAGTGTAAACATGTTCATTTTGGAAAACTTGTCTAAACTCGCGCGCGTCGATTCCCAATTCTTCCTTCAATTCACGCCGCAACGCTTCACTATGCGACTCGGCGTTTTCCAGTTTTCCTCCGGGAAATTCCCACTTGAGTGGAAACGCAGAATTTTCATGGCGCTGGCAGGCGAGCAAGCGCCCGTCGCGGCAGATCAGGCCGGCCACAACATCGATGCGCTTAAGGGAACTGGTTTCCATAATCAATCGGCGTGTGAGAAGAAAACTTTAATGAACGGAAGCCGGCGCGCCTGGAGGGCTTCGACCAAATCTCAGTTACGAAAATGACCCTACTTCAGACTTCCCAATGCGGCTGATTTTTTTACTTACATGTTACTTGCACGCTGAACTTGCGCGACAGCAGACTTCTAACACGATCTTTTGAATTCAATCAACGAAAAAGAAAAAGCAGCCTGTCCCCGTTTCTCCCTCTCTCTGGCTCCTCCCCTCCCCTGTAAACGGATTTCTCAAAACAGAATGAATAGAAAACAGTAGACAGGGTTTTCAGGGTATGGGTTATCGCCGTCGGTCGGTTACAATCTCGGTTGAGTCATGTACCTCCGGCAAAGCCGGAGGCTTGAATTGTGAACCGCTCAAAGCGGTCTGGCCAGCTATGCTGGCATTTCCTTAATCAAACATCTTCAGTTGATCGAGCCGTTTATCCTCTTTCTCTTGCTCCCTGATATAA
>DASYUV010000088.1:0-2824 GCA_036000865.1 Binatia bacterium
CGCCTGCACCGTCATCATGGACGGTAATGCCATCCGTTCCTGCGTCACTCAAGTCAGCGCCGCGCAGAATAAACCCGTCACTACGCTCGAAGGTCTGGGCAACATCAAGAAGATGCACAAGATCCAGCAGGCCTTCGTCGACGAGCAGGCCGTGCAGTGCGGCTACTGTATCAACGGCATGATCATGAGCTCCAAGGCCCTGCTCGACAAGAATCCCAAGCCGACCGATAGACAGATCAAAGAAGCCCTGGCGGGCAACCTGTGCCGCTGCGGCACGCATATCCGGAGTCTGCGCGCGGTCAAGCGGGCCGCGGGACAGCTGGTGTAGGGAGGAGGGATATTATGAAAACAACATCGCTCTCGCGCAGACAATTCCTCAAAGGCAGCGGCGCGCTGATCGTTAGCTTCAATCTGTTTGCCCCGGCATCGAACTTGTTTGCGCAGTCGTCGCCTGCTTCGAGTGGAGAACCCGATCCGACCCAACTCGATTCCTGGATTGCTATCGGTCAGGACGGCAGCGTTACGATTTTTACCAGCAAAGTCGAGCTCGGCACCGGCATCGAGACCGCCCTGGCGCAGATCGCCGCGGAAGAATTGGATGTTTCTTGGAGAAAAATCAAAGTCGACATGGGAGATACCTCGAAGACCATCGACCAGGCGACGACATCGGGCAGTCGAACGATCGAGCGTGCCGGCCCTCAGGTGCGCCAAGCAGCCGCCGCAGCCCGCAAGGAACTCTTGCGCCTGGCAGCGGAAAAACTCAGTGCGCCGGCCGAGAAGCTCACCGTTCGAGACGGAGTGGTCAGTGTCGTTGGCAATCCGTCCAAACGCGTTTCCTACGGGCAACTGATCGGCGGCAAACGTTTTAACGTAAAAATCCAAGCCGAAGGACGAGGCAACGACCTCAAATTAGCGCAGGACGTCAAGGCGAAAGACCCGAAGGAATACACGACCGTCGGCAGAACTGTGCCGCGCTTCGATCTGCCGCCCAAGGTCACCGGCGAGGCCGTCTACATTCATGACGTGCGCATCCCCGGCATGCTGCATGGCCGGGTTATTCGACCGCCCACGATCAGTACCGCGCCTGTGAATATTGATGAAGACTCGGTGAAAAGTATTCCCGGCTTTGTCAAAGTCGTTCAACAAGGAAGCTTCGTCGGTGTCGTCGCAAAAACCGAATGGGCCGCGATCAAGGCAGCCGAGGCGCTCAAAGTCACTTGGGCAAAGCCGACGACCCAACTCCCCGCCAACGCCGAAGAGCTGTATGCCTACTTGAAAAACACCAAGAGCTTCACGACGCTCAAGGGCGCCGAAAAAGGCGATCCCGGCGCTGCTTTCGAGAAAGCAAAAAAACAGTACGAAGCAACTTATCGCTGGCCGTTTCAATTGCATGGCATGATCGGACCCTCGTGCGCCATTGCCGACGTTCGTGGCGACCAGGCCACAGTTTGGTCCGGATGCCAAGGTCCATTCCGGATTCGCGCTTCGGTGGCGGCCTTACTGAAACTTCCGGAAAAAAGTGTCCGTATCATCTACCGCGACGGTTCGGGTTCCTACGGCCGTTTGAGCAGTGACGATAGCTCGGAAGATGCCGCGCTGCTTTCCCGCTTGGTAGGCGCGCCCGTCCGCGTCCAATGGTCGCGCCGGGACGAACATGGCTGGGAACCGAAAGGACCGGCCCAGCTGCAGACGTTGCGGGCTGGCGTCGACGGCGCTGGCAAAATCATCGCGTGGGAGTTCACCGATCATAGTTTTCCCTGGACCGTCTCTGCGACCACCACGCTCCTGGCTTCGGAACAGATCGGCGTAAAATCGAAGACGCCGGGGTCAGGAAATGGCAATCAAGGCGGCGGCGAGATCTACGGCTTCGAAAACTCAAAAGTGTCTGCCGAACAGATTCCATGGCTTCAGCCCGAGCCGTTTCCCCTCAGGACCAGTAACCTGCGCGCGCCCGGACAGTTGTCGCGCTGCTTCGCCAGCGAAACTCTTTTGAATGAGATCGCGGCGGATCTCGGCACAGACCCGGTCGAGTTTCGCTTGCGTTACTTGACAGCGGATCCACGAGCTACGGACGTCTTAAAAGCCGTAGCTAACAAAACGCAATGGCAAAAACGCTCTTCCTCCTCTGCGAGCTCCAGCGGAACGACGGCAACCGGCAAAGGCATTGCTCTGACGCGGCGCTCCGGCGGTTACGCTGCCGCGGTAGCGGATGTTGAAGTCAACAAGTCCACGGGCAAAGTCGCGGTTCAACGAATCACTCTGGCTCACGATTGCGGCTTGATCGTCAATCCTGATGGCGTCAAAAACCAGGTGGAGGGCAATATCATCCAAGGCGTTAGCCGCGCGTTACTCGAAGAAGTAAGTTTCGATGCATCTGGCGTTACCAGTCTAGACTGGTCCAGTTATCCCATCCTGAAGTTTCCTGAGGTGCCGAATCTCGACGTCGTGCTTATCAATCGCCAAGAAGTGTCTCCGCTCGGTGCCGGAGAGTTGGCGACTGTACCGGTGCCAGCGGCTATTGCCAATGCCATCTTCGATGCGACCGGTGTGCGCTTGCGCGAAGTGCCTTTCACGCCGAAAAGGATTTTGGCGGGATTGCAAAAAACAAATTAAGCGATGTGCCTTCATGGATTCTTAAGAGAGGCGTAAATTAAGTTTCTCAAGACTGGTTGGCTAATCTAGCAAGGAGGCGACGATGGCGCGAATTCCACTCAAGGTGAATGGCAAGAGTCAGGTCGTCGATGCGGACCCGGAAACCCCGCTGCTTTATATTCTGCGCAACGATCTCCAGCTCAACGGACCAAAGTACGGTTGCGGCATGGCG
>DASYUV010000089.1:0-4014 GCA_036000865.1 Binatia bacterium
TAAAAAAATTATGTCCGAACCTTCGTGTGCTTCGTGATCTTCGTGGTTCAAAGATTATTTATTTGAGTATCCCGTGAGCAAGAAAGTACCGCGAGACTTAAGTGAGCTCCCGCTCAGTCAGCCGCGCTACCTGGGCAAAGATACGGCGCGTATTGAGGATGCGACGTTGCTCACCGGCAGAGCGGAGTTCGGTGATAACGTTGCGTTTCCCGGCATGCTGTTCGCGGCGATTTTGCGCAGCCCGCATGCCCACGCGCGCATCAAGCGCATCGACACATCCAAGGCCGAGAAACTTGCGGGCGTGGTCGCGGTCGTCACCGGTGAAGACGCCAAGGCTTGGTCCGAGCCCGTGCACGGCTTTCCGATCGGTTGGGCTGGCCATTGCCTGGCGCATGATAAAGTCAGGTTCGTCGGCGATCCTGTCGCCGCGGTTGCGGCGACGAGCCGTTACATCGCCGAGGACGCTCTGGAGTTGATCGAGGTCGACTATGAAATTCTCGCGCCGGTCATAGATGCCGAGAAGGCGCTCGATCCGGACAGCCCCGTCATTTGGCAACACCAGGGCACCAACCTGATTTACCACCGGCTCTTTACCTTTGGCGCGGTCGACGAGGCTTTTGCCAAAGCGGACGTCGTCGTCAAAGACGATTTTCGTTGGCTCAGGGCCAGCGGCAATCCGATCGAGACCTGCAACTGCATCGTGCAGTGGCGCCCCGATCATTCGCTCAATGCCTGGGGCGGTTTTCAAGGCACCGGCTTTTACGTTGCGTCGGTGGCGCGGGGCCTGCGGCTGCCGGCGCACAAAATCCGCATTACGCCGCTGCCTCACGGCGGCTCCTTCGGCACAAAGATTTTTCCCCACGCGATCATCCGTATGGCATTGCTGTCGCGCAAGGCCGGCGGCCGGCATGTCAAATGGATCGAAGACCGGGTCGAGCACTTGCTGAGCAGCTACACGCACGGGCCGGACCGCATCTACTCGGCGGAGATGGCGCTCAAGCGCGACGGCGAGATTACCGGCTTTCGCGTCAAAGTGCTCGACGACCTCGGCGCCCATGCGGTCTCGGTAGCGATCGGCAAAGCGCTCAAACCTTTGTCGGCATTCACCGGGCCTTACCGCATGCGCAACGCGCAATATGATCTCACGGTGGTGGCGACCAACAAGTGTCCGCAGGGCTCTTACCGTGGCTGGGGTGTGCCAGCTCATAACCTGGCGATGGAACATTGCGTCGATCTGGCGGCGCGCAAACTGGGACTCGATCCGGTCGAGATTCGCCGGCGTAATTTACTTCGTCCCGAACAATTTCCCTACGAGGCGCCCAACGGCGCGCGTTACGACAGCGGCGACTACGAGCGCACTCTGGACATGGCGCTGGAGATGGCCGGCTATCGGGCGCTGCGCGAAGAACAAACCCGCGCGCGCGCCGCGGGACGTCTGGTGGGTATCGGCGTATACACCGGTGTCGAGCTCAGCGCCGTGGCGATGAGCATGTTTACCTTGCTCGGTCCCGACTCGCCGTTCGGTACCTCGATGCCGGAGAGCGCGCGGGTGCGCATCGACGTCACCGGGAAGATCATCGGCGAGGTGACTTTTCCCTGGGAAGGTCAGGGACAGCACACGTTTGCCACCAATTTTTTGGCCGATTATTTCGGCGTCAAACGGGAAGACGTAGAAGTGATCGCGGTGGACAGTCTCTCCGCCGGTCCGGGCACCGGGCCCATCGGCAGCCGCCAAGCCGTCATGCTGTCGGGCGCGCTTTTGGGCGCCGCCGATCGGATCGCGGAGAAACTCCGCAAGGTGGCCGGAGTGATTTTGGAAGCCAACGCGGACGACATCGAGCTTTTCAACGGTCAACTAAGAGTGAAAGGCTCGCCGGAAAAAACGCTGCCGCTGCAGCGGGTCGTCACCGCCATGCTGACGCGCTCGGATCTCTTGCCTCCGGGCGTCGACGGCAACCCTGAAGCGAGCTACACCTACAACCCGCCCGATCGCAAATTGCCGGATGCCGAGGGGCGCGGCAGCTTCGATCTCACAGCCGCCAACAACGCCCATGTGGTCATGGTGGAAGTGGACCGCGACACCGGCCAGGTACAGGTGCTCAAATACGTCATCGCCGATGACTGCGGCGTCAGACTGAATCCGGCGGTGGTCGAGGGCATGATCCAGGGCGCCGTGGCGCAAGGGGTGGGACAGACCGTTCTCGAGGAACATGTTTATGATGAAGACGGCCAGTACCTCACGTCGACGTTTATGGACTACTTGCTGCCGACGATCTGGGAAGTGCCGATGACCGAGAGGACGTACACACAGACGCCATCGCCGCTCTCGCCGATGGGCGTCAAAGGCGCGGGAGAAAGCGCGGTCCTGGCAACCCCGGCGGTTCTGCTCAGCGCCATCAATGACGCATTGTTGCCGCTCGGCGTACAGTGCACGACTATTCCCGCCAGCCCGCTGCGTCTGTGGCAATTGATTCAGCGCGCGGCACAAGGATCGCAACGTTAAGCAATTGGAAAATCATCTGAGGAGGTAGCAGCAGCATGCAGGTTTTCACTTTCGATTTTGTTCCCTACGGCAAGGATCTAACGGGGCGGCTCAAGTATCCGGTCGGTAGAGAAAATTATGAGTCCGAAGTTGCCGCGAAAACTTATGAGAACCATGTTGAACAGTTCCAGCTAATGGAAGAAGTGGGATTCGACGGCGTCTGTTTAAATGAACATCACGGCAGCCCCTATAGCTTGGACAACTCTCCGAACGTCTTTTTGGCTTACGTCGCAGCGAAGACAAAACGACTCAAGCTGGCCATGGCGGGCAATCTGCTGCCGCTTCACGGCCATCCTTTGCGCGTGGCTGAAGAGCTGGCGATGTTGGATAACCTCACCCGGGGCCGTATTATCGCCGGTTTCGTCCGCGGTATTCCGCGCGAGTATCTAGCGTTAAGCATTCCTTTAAGAGAGGGTCGGCCGCGCTTCGAAGAGGCCCTCGATGTCATTCTCAAGGCGTGGACCAATGATCTGCTCAACCATGACGGGCAGTTCTATCACTATAAGGACGTCGACCTGTGGCCGCGGCCATACCAAAATCCTCATCCACCGGTTTGGGTCGGCGCCATCGGTCCCGAGCCGACGCGCAATGTCGCCAAGCGGCCGGGAGTGACCTTGTGCTCGACTTTCCAGCCCACCGCGGCCATTAAGAAACAACTCCAGTTATTCCGCGACGCGTGCGCGAAGTTCGGCCGGCCGTGCAGCGCCAACGATATTCTGATCGCGCGCCACGTGTTTGTCGCGGAAAGCCAGAAGGAGGCGGAGAAGCTCTGCAAGACCCATTTTGAATATTACTTCCACCAGCTCCTGGGGAAAATTAACAACGCCGCGATTCAAAGAATCCTCGATATGAATCCTGAGCTGACTTTCGATGCGGTGAAGACTCCTTACCCTTACGATGTCACGCCGATGGAAAAAATGCGTGACGATGGATTTGTTTTGGTGGGGACGCCGGACCGGGTGTATCAGGATCTCATGGCGCAGTACGAAGAGTATGGCGGTTTTGGCACGTTCATGGCGATGGTGCGCATGGGCGCCATGCCCCAAGAGCTGGTGCTGAACAATGTCCGTCTGTTCGGTAAAGAAGTGATTCCGCGGCTGCATGCGCTGGAGGCATGAAGAAATGGAGTGATGGAGTAATGGAGTGGTGGAGTGATGCGTCATGAAACTCCCCATTACTCCAATATTCCAACACTCCAGTACTCCAACTATTTTTTTTAGGAGGTAGCTCAGATGTCCAAAGCAACTGAAAAATTTGTCCAGGCGGGTGAATATCGCACGCACTATTGGGAAGTCGGCCAAGGCGAGAATGTTCTCATGCTCCATTCCGCCGATCCGGGCTCCGGCGGATGGCTGGAGTTTCGCGAGAACATGGAAGCGCTGGGCAGGCAGTTTAGAGTGCTCGCGCCGGATATCATTGGCTTCGGCAAGACCGATTCGCCGACGCGCGATCTGAGACATCCCGCCTATGTC
>DASYUV010000090.1:0-9633 GCA_036000865.1 Binatia bacterium
CCTAGTCTGGCAAATTGCCGAGCCGCTGTTGTCCATGCTCGGTGAAGATCGCGACAGCTTGGCGCGCAGCGCCGATCGCACGGAACGCTGCGAACAGATACTCTTACAGGTTCTCGACCTCGTCCAAAGCCGCGAGCCCCATGTCGCTGTCGCCAGCAAGACGCCGCAACCTACCTCGCTGTTCTAATGGGCTGGCATCATTCACAGGTGAAGAAGGAACAAACGTTGATCGTCATGGATGGGACCATCCAAAAAAGGTACGGTCATGTAGGGGCGACCGGCCGGTCGCCCTCCTCGCAATCCACAGAGGACGGAAAGAAGAATACGCCAGGCCAAAACGATTGCTGACGATGAGCTAATAGCCATGCAGGACGCCGAAGAAAAACTTGACCAATGGATGCGCTTCTATCGAAGCGTGCAAGTCCTATTGCGGGCCGGCCCGCGCGCCCTGCGCCGCTTGAGCGCGGCCGAGCTGACGCGCCTGATTGACGACTATCAAGGGCTCACCGCCGATCTAGCGCGAGCGCGCTCGTTCGGCGCGGCGCGCCAAACCGTGGATCAGCTCAATCGCATCGCCGTGGCCGGGCACAACTTATTGTACGGCCAAATTCGTTTGCGCGAGGCCGGCGCGACGACGCCTTGGTTTGGCCGCTTCGCGAGAGCGGTGCGCGCGCATGTTTGGGCGGTCGCCCTGTCCGCGACCATGCTCTTCGGCTCGGCCGTCGTTAGCTTCGTCGCGATCCAACTTCACCCACACTTAGGCTACGATCTTCTCGACGAGAGTTTTCTCGACTTCGATCCTGCAAGTAAAGAAAATTTGCACAACATTCCGAGTCTGGCGCGCCCCGTCATATCGTCGTTGATTATTTCGAACAACATCCAAGTTACGCTGCTGGCCTTCGGTTTCGGGCTCACCGCAGGGATAGGCACGAGCTTGCTGTTGATATTCAACGGTATCCACTTGGGTTCCGTGGCCGGCTGGATGACGCTGCACGGAAAACAAAGGGCGCTGTGGGGATGGATCATGCCCCATGGCGGCACGGAGCTGCTGGCCATCTGCCTGGCGGGCGCGGCGGGTTACCTACTCGCCAGCGCGATCATTGCCCCCGGACAAGTGCGACGCAGCACGGCGCTCAAGCGCGTCGGCACCGATGCGCTGACGATCGAGCTTGGCTGCATGGTGATGTTAGTCATCGCCGGATTCATCGAGGGCTTCGTCTCGCCCAGTGGAATTGATTATGCCAGCCGCATTGGCGTTCTGGTCGTGAGCCTAGCGCTCTGGGCGATCTACCTACTTGGCGTCGGCCACGATCGCAACGGCCGGGCCCGTTCCGACATTCATTAGTTCTTCGGCGCGAGGATAGGCCGAAGTTTGGTTTTCAGCGTTGCGGGCATCGACAGGCCTTCGACGATCATCTTGTGCAGATCGGTGCCGGCGATCGGGCTCACGGTCATTCTCGTTTTCTCGGCTTCCGCGACGAACTCCGGATCTTTTAGCGACTTCAGGAAAGCGGCCTCCACCGCGCGCACACGGTCCAACGGCACTCCAGGCGGCATCACGTAGGGGCGCGCATAGCTATTCGGCTTGACCAGGCCGAGCTTCAGCATCTGTCGCTCTTCGTCGTTGCGCATGAACTGATAAATAGACGGCACGTTTTTCTGCGGCAAATCCGTCAGCAGCTCGTCTACCCATTGCGAGAGAATCAGCCACTCTCCGCTCTCGAAGTCTTTGTAGTTGGATACGCCCAACGTCTCCCAGCCGGTGATCACGCTGTTTACTTCTCCCGACTGCATCGCGAGACGAATCTCGGCGGTACCTTTGAAGCCCGAAACCAGCTTCACCCTAGCGCCGAGCACTTCCTTGAGGAACATCGCCGAGTGCTGAATGCTCGTATTGGGCACCGCGCCGACGACCACTTCCTTTGCGCCGGACATAAAGTCTTCCATCTTGGCGATACCGGATTTCTTGGTGACGACCATAATATATTTGAAAATATCCGGCGCACCGATGTAGTTAAATTTCGCCAGATCGAATTGCACCGCCGACGAGCCATAAAGCTGCGAAGGCAAAAGCCCGCCGTCGAAACTGTTGACGACGGTGCCATCCTTCGGCGCCTGATTATAGGTGTAGTTGGCCGACACCATGGTCCCCGCTCCTACCATGTTGTTGACAAGAATCGCCGGATTACCGGGAATGTACTTGCCAATATGCCGTGCGACCGCCCGGGCGTAGCGGTCAAATCCGCCACCCGCCGAATGACCGACGATGATCGTGACGGTTTTGCCGCGGTAGAAATTGGCGACCGCCTTTTCGTCGTAACCCGCCGCCTGACCGGCAAGGCCTGAGCCAGCGAATGAGACCGATAGGACAAAACCAATAAGGATCGACACTATTCGAGTCACGGCTAACCTCCAAAAATTCCTTGGTCGAAGTCTAGACCATCGCAGCTCCTGTAAGTGAAAGACGGATTAGCGCGCTGTGTTCCGGGAAACTCAACACTCCAATACTCCATCACTCCAGTACTCCAACTCAACACCTCTCCCGTCAGCCCGCCAGCTTCGCCATGAGCGCTTTCGAATCCATCACCACGCCGAAGTGCTTGTCGAAGTTGTTAAGCGTTGCTTCCTGTTCCTCCCGAGTGAACGACGCGTTGCAGTCCGATAAGAACAAAACTTTGAAATCGCGCATCGCACCGTCGCGCGCCGTGCTATCGCAACAGACGTTGGTCGCCACGCCGGTAATGGCGATTGTGTCGCGGCCCAAGGCGCGCAAAAGATTTTCCAGCTGTGTGCCGTAAAAACCGCTGTAACGAAACTTCTTGACCACAATATCATCCGCGGCAGGTTTTACCGGCTCGTAGAATTCCGCCCCGATAGCGCCTTCAAAATTGCTCCACTCGTCGTCGGCATTATGGGTCTGCGGTTTGATATCAGCGAAGATACCGACATCAGCCAGATCTCTCCGCTTGGTCGTGTGCAAATAGAACACCGGCACTCGGTTCCGATGGCAGAAGCGCAGCAGCTCTTGAATCTTCGGCACGATGTCTTCGGACATCGGCAGGTAGCGCGTGCCGCGCGGATGCACCCAAATATTTTGCATATCGACGACGATCAGCGCAGTGTTGTTGGTCGTGATGTTCCAATTGTCAGCGGGGCGTGTTTGCGTGGAAGTCATAAATGCACCTCCGAACAATCTACTGTTTCTGCACCGCATATAACCAGTGTGGCCGGAGTGTGTCAACGCAAGTTGTCGAGAGTTTGTAGACACACTCTTTCTGACTATGCTAGCGTGCGCGGCCAAGACGGAGAACAAATCGGCATGGCGAAAGAACGGGAACGAAGAACGCGCGTCCACTTCTCGATGATCCGGAGCTATCAGCCGGCCGATCTGATCACGCTCGCGAACGGCGCCGCCGGAATTGCCGCTGTCTTCTCCACAATGAGTTATTTGACGTCTCCGGACCATTGGCGCGTCTATCTTACGCTTTCCTTGTTGCCGGTTGCGCTGATTTTCGATATCGCTGATGGCAAAGTCGCGCGTCGTCAACACGAACAATCGCCTTTCGGTCAGGAGCTGGATTCGCTGGCGGACATCGTGAGTTTCGGTGTCGCACCCGCAGCGCTCGCTTACGGGCTCGGCATGCGCGGCGCCTTCGACTTGATCGTGCTTATCTTCTTCGTTGCCTGCGGCATCAGTCGGCTGGCACGCTACAACGTCACCGCCGGGCAACTCGCGGACGCCAGGGGTAAGGTGAAATATTTCGAGGGAACGCCGATCCCTTCGAGCCTGATTCTGGTAGGGTTGCTGGCGGTCTGCTATTTTCTTGGCCGCACTGGGCACGACCTACCGCTCGGCGTCGTCGAGATTGCAAATCTGAATTGGCATCCATTTTCACTACTCTTTTTCATCAACGGCTGCACCATGATCAGCAAAACGCTGCGAATACCGAAACTTTAAAGAGACGTGGTTTAACCAGAAGGAATTCATAATGAATCGCAAATCGATGACTTATTCGCTTGTAATGGCGATTCTCTTGTCCGCCAGTCTCCCAGCCGCCGCTCAGGAAACAGTCCGAGTCGCCGTTTCGAATTTTTCCGCATCGTACATTTCCATGTTTATCGCCAACAAACGCGGCTATTACGCCGAAGAAAGCGTGGCCGTGGAAATTATTCTCATGGCGGGGCTCACCAGCACTCGGGCGCTTATCGGCAACAGCGTTGAGTTCGGCTCCGCCAGCAATCCCACTGCGGCGGTTCAAGGCGCGAAGCTCAAAATCCTCATGGTGTTCAACGACAAACCGCCCGGCATTCTTGCAGCGCAGCCCGGGATCAAGAGCGTCGCCGAGTTGCGCGGCAAACGAGTCGGTGGATCGACCGTCGGCAGCTTGGAATACGGCTGGATGAAAGAACTGTTGCCGAAGTTTGGTTTGCAGCTTGAGAAGGATGTTACCTTTGTCCCGGTCGGCTCGACCAGCACCCGTTTCACGGCGCTGCGAGCGGGCACCATCGACGCTTCACCGCTCAGCCCGCCATCGAGCTTTCTGGCCCAGGACGCGGGCTTCCCAGTGTTGTTGCGCACCGCGGATCATTTAGAGGACATTCAGGCGTCGATCGTAGCCACGGACGAGCGCTTGGCTCGCCAGGGAGACTTGGTTCGCCGCTTCATGCGCGCGACGGTCAAAGGGCAACGAGTCTATCTCGCCAATCGCCAGGAAGGGATTACCGCGATCATGGAGTTCACCCGCAATAAGGACCGCGAGCTGATGGCGCGTGTTTACGACGATCATATGAAAACCATCGCGCGCGATGGGACGATCTCCGATCGATTGCAGCGCATCGTGATCGAGCGCAGTAAGCGCTTAGTCAACGTTACCCGTGAAGTGCGACCGGAAGAGATCTTCGATTTTTCCTACATCCGCAAGGCGCAGGCCGAAGTGACCCAAAGCGGTTGGACGCCGTAGCGCAGATTCACGTATTGACGAAGCAGCGTAGCCAGCTCAGGGCATCCAAAACATTCCTGACAAGTCCCCAAAGGCGTCACCCCCGAATGTTTTTGTCGGGGGTCCAGTCCGATCTCTTCTGGATTCCCGATAGAAGCATTCGGGAATGACGGACACGCGGTCTGAGAATAGTTTTTACGGAGCACGTTCGGGCTAAATAAGATCTTGGCGATTTAATTTATTTCAACCAGCCTGCTTCCCGATAAGCCTTGACTGCGCCGGGATGCAGCGGCACACCGCCGAACTCGAAGGCTGCGGCGTCTTCTGTGCGCAGCGGTGTGAAAAGATCCTTCAGTCCTTTGAACAGCAGATTCATCTTCGGCAACCTGTCGAGGTTGTCGGCGATCGCTTTGGCCATGTCATGCACGACGTTGTCGAGAACTCTTTCGTGCGTGACCAAGACATTGATAACTCCGATCTGCGTCACATTCTCCACCACGCCACGAAAGACATTTTTTTCCATCACTACCGGTCGATAAAACGGCACCTGTGCGAGCACCTTGTCGAGTTGACCCGGACCGAAGGGAATCACCCGAATATCGGCGCGCTGGCTGAGATCGGTCAACACTTTATTAGGTATTGGCGGATGAAATTGCACGTCGATCGTGCCGGCAACCAAGGCATCCGCCCCCTCCGCGAAGCCCATGTGCACGGGCGTGAAGCGATCGAAAGAAATTCCCAACACGTCGAAGATCGTGTGGATGTGTTGCTCCATGCCGCTGCCTTTAGTGCCGATCGCTACGCGCTTTCCGTTGAAGTCGGCGACGGATCGAATCGGTGAGCTCGCGAGTTTGACAAAACACATCGGACCCGCGTTGGCCGGCGCCACCATGCGCACGGCGATGGGCTTGGTGAAAGGCGCCGTCGCATTTTTCGCGCGACCGATCCAGTTGGACGCCATAAAGCCGAACTCGAGCTCGCCGCCGTCGAGCTGCTCCGCATTGTGAATGCTCGCATCACTGGTCTGCACGACGCACTGATCCGCAACCGAGCGCCCGCGATTGAATAGTTCGGCGATTGCCTGGCCTTGAGTATAAAAGGTTCCGCCGTGCTCCGATGTGCCCATTCTAATTGCCATAATAATTCCTCCGGTACTAAGCTTCCCTTTCGTTCCATTTACACCACCGGAGCGGATAGCTGCAATTGCTCTCCGCCTGGGCAGGCCACGGCAAGTGCGTCGCAGCGGGTAGAGCATCAAGCTTGACGCTCCGACCGTGGCTGTACTACGTTTCTGATCATTGGAGAGATACAACATTATTCATGCGCCTTGGAATAATCGAACGTTGAGCAAGTCTTCAACCGTTCGAAGTGCAAAGGAGCTGCTATGGCGATCATCGATTTAGACTCGCACCTGCGTGATGGTTGGTTACTCGACGAGATCTATCAGTTGCCCGAACCGTTCGCGAAATACACCCCGAGACGCATCGGCGAGGGCAAGTATTTCTACTCCAAGTTCGAACACGATCTTTCACCGATGGACGATCCGGTAGCCAATGCGAATTTCAAAAAGCCGGTGACCCATCAGGTTTTTTACAATCCGGAAGCGAACCAGCGCGGCAATGAGGTGATGCGCTGGCAACAGGGCGGTTACGACATGGAATATCGCATGAAGGACAACGCCCGCGAAGGCATCGATTTTCAGTTGATCTTTCCAACCTCCATCGAGATTCCATCGCAAAATCCCGGGACGCTGGGAGCAGCGGTTTGCCGCGCTTATAACGATTGGGCACACAAGCTCGTCGCCGGTTATCGCGACCGGCTGTCACCCGTCGCAATGATGCCGGCGGGTTGCCCAGAGGAAATGGCCAGCGAGCTAAGACATTGCGTCGATAATCTCGGTTGCAAAGCCGCGCACTTAGTGAGCTACACCAAGGACAAACAGATGGACGATCCGGCTTTCTTTCCGCTTTACCAGGCCGCGCAAGAGCTCGACGTTCCGCTCTTCTGCCATCCAAGCACGCTCGGTGATGTCGGTACATTGATCAACCGGCAAACCCATTTTTTCCCGATGCATATCCTCGGCCGGCCGCTGAATTGCGTAGCCCCACTGGTTGCCATGGTTCTCGGCGGTGTCTTCGAAAAGTTTCCGCGCTTGAAAGTCGCTTTCTTCGAAGTGACGGCGGAATTTCTGGTTTTCTGGATGCACCGCATGGACGATGACTACGAAGTCATCAAGGACGCCGGCATGTGCCCTCAGTTGAGCATGCTGCCGTCCGAATACGTCAAACGAAACTGCTACATCACCTGCGAGTCCGACGAGAAGTGGCTGCCGCTGGCGCTGGCCGAGGTGGGCGAGACCCACGTTCTCATGGCTACGGACTATCCGCATTTTGATTCGACGTTTCCCAAGACCGTGAGCGGTATTCGGGAGCGGCCGGATATTTCGCCGAAACAGAAGAAACTGATTCTCGAAGATAACGCGTTGAATCTGATCCATATGTAAATGAACGTTTCGATTCACCACGAAGGACGCGAAGAGCACGAAGTTCGGAATAACGATTTTACGAACCCTTCGTGTCCTTCATGAGCTTCGTGGTGAGAAAGACTTCTAAGGAGTACCATCGATGATTCGCCAATTGGCCATTGCGTTAATGGCTAACTTTTTCGTTTCCTTCACCTCTATCGCTCAGGACGCCAAACTGATCGATGCGGCGAAGAAAGAAACGGGTCCGATCGTCGCCTACGGCTCCCTCGAATCGAACACGGTCGAGCCGATCGTTGACGCCTTCAAAAAGAAAACCGGCCTGACCGTGGAATACTGGCGCGCCTCGGCGACCAAGGTGATGGACCGTGCGTTGGCGGAACAACGCGCCGGCAAGTCCGTGTTTGACGTGATGGTCAACAACAGCGGCGCCATTCACGTCATGAAAAAAGAGGGCCTGTTCGCTAAATACCTTTCGCCTGCGGCCAAGGCGTTTCCCAAGGAAGTGATCGATCCCGATCTCGGGCCGGTTTACCGTAACACTCCCATCGGCATCGTTTACCACAAAGGACTGATAAGCACGGCTGAGGCGCCGCGATCGCTGGAAGATCTGCTAAATCCCAAGTATCGAGGCAAATTCGTCATGCCCGATCCGACTCAGCACACGACGACGCTCCAGTGGCTGGCGAGCTTGTATAAAATCATGGGCAAGGAAAAAGCCGACAAATACATTCGCGACCTAGGCGCAACCAAGCCGCTGATGGTGGAATCTTTTGCACCCTCCGCCGAGCGCGTGTCGACGGGCGAAACACCGATCGCGATTAGCTTGATCCGCTACACGGTGACCTACAGCGAAAAAGGCGCGCCGGTGGACTACGTAAGGCTTGGTAAGATGCTCAGTACCGGGCAGTACCTTGCACTGGGCAACAAGGCAACGCGTCCGAACGGCGGAAAAGCGTTCATCGATTTCTTTCTCGCCGACGAAAGCATGCGAATCCTCGCCAAGATGGGCGAGTTTGTCAATCGAAAAGGAATTCATCCGCCGTTACCTGACGCCGACAAAGTTCAGGCGGTGGAAATGGATGATTTCGACGCCAAAGAATTCAAAGAAAAGACCCAGGAGTTCCAAAAAATATTCTTGAAATAGGAGGCATGTCTATGGCGCGACGAGAATATCTCAAAGGCGACGCGCGCCAGCGCGAGCGCGCCTACTCACCCGCGGTAAAGACAACCGGCGGGACCGCGATCTACCTGGCCGGACATACGGGTTACCAAGACGAAAAAGGCGAGACGTATCCGGGCGACTTCGATGGGCAAGTGCGCGTGGCGTTCGAACGCATGCGCAAAACCCTCGAAACTGCCGGCGGCAAGCTGGAGGACATCGTCACGATGACGGTCTTTATCACCGACATGGCCAACGGCACGCGGTTCACTCAGCTACGCAAGGAATTTTTCCAAGATGGCCGCTATCCCGCCAGCGCGCTCATCGGCATCAAGGAACTGGCGCGACCGGAAATGCTGATCGAGATTCAGGCAATCGCGGTGGCGGAGTAAATGACACGAAATTTGCTCTGACTACGGAATCGACAAAGAGATGACTCGCGCAAAGGCGCAAAGCACGCCAAGGGAAGCATTGTCATTTCGACCGAAGGGAGAAATCTTTCTTAGATCCCTCACCTTCGTTCGGGATGACGGGGCTTGGCCCGTCACTTTGCGGTCTTGGCGTCTTGGTGCGACATATTGTCTGTAGGCGTTTTGGTCAAAATGAAAAGTAGGAGGTGAATTATGGAATCCCCATTCAAAGTTACCGGTATCGATCACGTGGTCTTTCACATCAAAGACCTCGCGCGCGCGAAACAATTCTACATCGACTTTCTTGGCATGGAAATCGATCACGAAAGCTCGTGGCAATGTTTTCTCAAGTGCGGCAACCAAGGTGTTGCCCTCTTCGAAGTCGACGACGGCGAAGATGTCCACGGCGGCAGCGAAGTCAATCACATGGCGCTGCGCTTGGTCGATGGAGACTACGACCGCGTCAAAGCGACGTTGGAAAATGCCGGCATCACAGTCCACGGCCGCAAAAGCGATCCGTACTGCATTTACTTCAACGATCCCGACGGCCATCGGCTGCAGCTTTTGATGCCGAGTGAATAACCTTAAATTATTCGGAAGGATAGGCGTAGATAGGTATCAACAATGGCGCAGAAGTTG
>DASYUV010000091.1:0-30448 GCA_036000865.1 Binatia bacterium
TGGCAGATGTGGTTTCGTTCGGTGTAGCGCCGGCGGTTTTGGTTTATCTATGGGCGCTGGTGCCGTGGCAGACTTGGGGATGGTTGGCGGCTTGCACCTACGTGGTCTGTGGCGCGCTTAGATTGTCCCGCTTCAACGTGCAAGCGCAAGGCGTGTCGAAAAGTCATTTTGTTGGTTTGCCTATCCCTGCGGCGGCGCAAATGATCACCTCCACGGTAATTCTGTATTACTATCTCGGCGGGGAGGGGTCGCCCAACCGCCATGTGACGTTGTTGCTGGTTATTTATGGGTTGGCTGCTTTGATGGTGAGCAGCGTTCCCTACTTCAGCCTAAAAAATAACGATATCAAAAGACGTCATCCCATCTGGATGTTGGTTTCTGGAATTATTTTGATTACACTGTTCATCGCCGAACGGCATCTTATGTTCTTCACGGTTGTCTTACTGTACACGTTATCCGGGCCTCTGTTATGGTGCTTAACGGCCTACAAGCACCAGCGGGAGAGGAGACGGGAGCCGGCGCAAGCGTCGCCGTGAGATCCTGGCTCTAGTCGAAGATATAGCGATACTCCCGTTGGCCATTGCCGCGGGAGTTTTCGTTTCTGGGAGAGGCCAACGGGTCAACCAAAGAGGAGATTTCACAATGGAACAGGGATCCGCCGATAACGTAGTACAAATTTTCGATACCACGCTCCGCGATGGCGAACAGTCGCCCGGCGCGAGCATGACCGTTGAACAGAAAGTAGTTATTGCCCGCCAATTGGAGAAGCTCGGCGTCGATGTGATCGAAGCGGGATTTGCCGCCTCTTCGGAAGGCGACTTCGACTCGGTACGCCGAGTATGTAAGGAAGTCAGCCGGCCGAGAGTCATCAGTCTCGCACGCGCCCAGGAAGGGGACATCAGCCGGGCCTTGAAAGCGGTGGAAGACGCCAAAAACCCGGGCATCCACACCTTCATTGCCACGTCTGATATCCACTTGAAACACAAGTTGAGAATGACGCGGGAGCAAGTTGTGGAAGCCGCCGTGAAGGCTGTGAGCCATGCTAAGAAGTTCACGGATTATGTCGAGTTCTCGGCTGAGGATGCGTCGCGCAGCGATCCCGATTTTTTGATGCAAGTGTTCCGCGAAGTGATCCGCGCCGGAGCCAAAGTGATCAATGTGCCGGATACAACGGGGTACGCAATTCCGTCGGAATTCGGCGCCTTGATCGCCAATTTGATCGAACGAACCGCGGGCGGCGATCGAGTCATCTGGAGTGCTCATTGCCACAACGATTTGGGCTTGGCCGTGGCCAATTCCTTGGCTGCAGTGCACAACGGCGCCCGACAAATCGAGTGCACCATCAACGGCATCGGCGAGCGCGCCGGCAATACTTCATTGGAAGAAGTGGTGATGGCGCTGCGCACGCGTAAAAACTATCTCAACCTCGACACCAACATCGCGAGCGAGCAGCTCTATCCGACCTCCCGCTTGGTTTCGCAGGTCACCGGCATCGCGATTCCGATCAATAAACCGGTGGTCGGCGATAATGCCTTTGCGCACGAGGCCGGTATCCATCAAGACGGGGTGCTCAAGTACAAGCAGACTTACGAGATTATGACGCCGGAATCGATCGGCATTCCGGGTAACCGCCTAGTCATGGGCAAACACTCCGGGCGGCACGCTTTCGATGAGCGGTTGAAGCACCTGGGATTTACCCTGAGCAAGGAAGACATGAACCGCGCCTTCGTGCGTTTCAAGGAACTCGCCGACAAGAAAAAGAACGTTTATGATGAAGATATCGAAGCGATTGTCGCGGAAGAAATCCTCAGGGTTCCAGGTCGGCCAGATAAGTTTGAGCTCTTGTATCTGAACGTAAATTCAAGCTCCGACGGAGTACCCGCAGCAACGATCAAAATGCGCGTCGACGGCGAGCAGAAGATGGATTACGCCTCCGGCGATGGCATCGTCGATGCTTGTTATAAGGTCATCACTAAAATTACCGGCTCGCAATCCCAGTTGGTGCGCTATTCCGTCAACGCGATCACCGGCGGGACCGACGCGCAGGGGGAAGTTTCTTGCTTGATCGAAGATGACGGCATCCGCGTATCCGGCCAGGGTTCGCACACAGACATCATCATGGCGAGCGCCCTGGCTTACATCAATGCGCTCAACAAATTGGCAGGCAGAAAACACTATCGGCAGGTGGTGGAGAAAGAGGGGCCATGAATTACCAAATTGCGGTTTTGCCAGGCGACGGCATCGGATCGGAGGTGATGAGCGAAGGCACTTCGGTTCTCAAACAGCTGGCTCAGCTCTACGGATTCGGCCTCGAGCTGGAACCGGGAATCGTTGGCGGCGCATCGATCGATGCGCATGGTAAACCGCTGACTGATTCGGTTCTGAAGCTGGCAAGGGACAGCGACGCTGTCTTGCTCGGCGCCATGGGTGGCCCAAAATGGGACGGGCTCGACTATGCAGTCCGTCCCGAGCGAGCGTTGTTGGCCTTGCGCCAAGAGCTTGGTTTATTCGCCAATCTTCGGCCCGTGAAATTGTTTTCCGCGTTAGCTTCTGCATCCACGCTCAAGCGCGAGGTCGTTGAAGGGACGGATCTCTTGGTCGTTCGAGAGCTGACAGGTGGAATCTACTTCGGCGAACCCAAGGGGGTGACAAAACTTCCAGACGGTACTGAACGCGGTGTGAACACAGAAGTCTACACCACGCCGGAGATCGAACGCATCGCTCACGTGGCATTTCAAGCTGCGTTGAAGCGCCGTAAAAAAGTGACCTCGGTCGACAAGGCGAACGTTTTGGAAGTGACCGAGCTTTGGCGGAAGGTAGTAACGCGAGTTCACAAGGACGAAGGCTACGCAGGCGTCCAGCTCGAGCATATGCTCGTCGACAACTGCGCCATGCAATTGATTCGCAATCCGAAGCAATTCGATGTGGTTGTCACGACGAACATGTTTGGCGATATCTTGAGCGATGAAGCGGCCATGCTCACGGGTTCAATCGGTATGCTGCCATCCGCCAGTTTAGGCGGCAAAGTCGGCATGTATGAGCCCGTCCATGGCACGGCGCCGGATATAACGGGACAAGATAAAGCGAATCCGTTGGCGACGATCTTGAGCGTTGCCATGATGCTGCGTCACTCTTTCGAACAAGGTGCCGCGGCAGAGCGGATTGAGTGGGCCGTCGAAGATGTGTTGAATGAGGGATATCGCACCGCGGACATTCAAGAGCCGGGCTGCAAGTTGGTCGGCTGCAGGCAAATGGGTGGGCTTATCCGCGAGAGAATTGAAAAAGCGAAGGAATAATAGGTTGTGAAGAAAGAACAGTACAACGTCGCGGTCGTTGGCGCCACCGGCGCTGTCGGCGAACAGATGCGCGAAGTTTTGGAAGAGCGTCACTTTCCCGTCGGTGAACTGCGTCTATTGGCTTCAGAGAGATCCGCCGGACAGTTCCTGCCTTTCCACAGCAAACAGATTCGCGTTGAAATTCTTAACGAAGATTCATTCACGGATATCGATATCGGTTTGTTCTCTGCGGGCGCCAACGTCAGCGCCAAGTACGCGCCGATCGCGGTCCGGGCCGGCGCAGTCGTGGTGGACAATACGTCATTTTTTAGAATGGAGTCGGATATTCCGCTGGTCGTGCCGGAAGTCAATGCCAAGGAAATCGGCAATTACAAGAATCGCGGAATCATCGCCAACCCGAATTGCTCGACCATTCAAATGGTGGTTGCCTTAAAGCCGCTCCATGATGCAGTGCGCATCAAGCGAATCGTCGTGTCGACATACCAGTCCGTATCGGGGGCCGGCCGAAAGGCGATGGAGGAATTAAGTCAGCAGGTCGCTGCTCTATTCAGTGGTAAGGAGATCGAAAAGGAAAAGTTTCCGCATCAGATCGCGTTCAACTGTATTCCGCATATCGACGCTTTCATGGACGACGGCTATACCAAAGAAGAATGGAAATTGATCAATGAGACGCGCAAGATTCTCAACGAACCCTTGCTGCCAATTACCGCGACGACAGTCCGAGTCCCGGTTTTTTGTAGCCATTCGGAGTCCGTCAATGTCGAAACGGAGCGGAAACTCACCGCGACACAGGCCAAAGGGCTGCTGCGCGAGGCGCCCGGAATAGTCGTCGCTGACGAACCGCAAGCCGATGTCTATCCGATGGCGATCGACGCCGTAGGAAAAGACGCGACCTACGTGGGCAGGATTCGCGACGACGATTCGGTCGCCAACGGCCTCAATCTCTGGGTCGTCGCCGACAACCTGCGCAAGGGCGCCGCGCTCAATGCGGTCCAGATCGCCGAAATTCTGATCCGCGATTTTCTCTAGTGCGCAGCACGGCCGTACGCGCTAGGTCGCCTCGATCAGATGACGATTCCCAAACCCGAGACCCAAGACTCGCAGCTTTTTTCGTGTGAACATCAAACTCACGGTCGAGTACGACGGTACCAAGTACCACGGTTGGCAGATTCAGCCCACCGGTGAAACCATCCAATCCGTTCTCGAGGGAGCGGTATCGACGTTTCTAAGAAAATCGACGCGGATCACCGGCTCGGGCCGGACTGACGCCGGTGTTCATGCGCTCGGGCAAGTGGTCAACTTTTTCTCGGATAAACACTATGAGCCGCACCGGATTCGCCGCGGTCTCAATGCGCTGACGCCAGCAGATATCACAATCAAGGCAGTTGAGATCGTTCCCGACTCGTTCGACGCGCGCCGTGACGGGCGGAGTAGAGTGTACGAATATCGCATCCTCAACCGTCCGACGCCGTCGCCGTTCTATTTGAATCGCGCTTGGCACGTGCACCAACCCATGGATGTGAACGCTATGCGCGAAGCGATTCCGTGCTTGATCGGCGAGCATGATTTCTCGGCTTTTCGCGCCGCCGGCTGCGATGCCGTGCATCCGATCAGGAAGATCTACCAGGTTTCATTGGACGGGTGCGGCGGCCCGCTTATCTTCACCATCGAGGCGACCGCGTTTCTTCGCCACATGGTCCGCAATATCGTCGGTAGCTTGGTTGAGGTGGGACAGGGTTTACGCACGCCGCAATCTTTTGCCGAATTATTGGAAGGGCGGGACCGAACTAAAGCCGGACCGACTGCACCGGCGTGCGGCTTGTATTTGGTGGAGGTGAAGTACTAGATGCCGGTGGACGCGGACATTGAAACGATCGTGATTTCTGGTTCGCGCTACCCCCGGCGCACCAGCAATGACGATCGATCCATCGAACGCGAATTTAAGAAATACTTCACTGAATTCTTCGGCCATTTCATTCGCCCAGCGTCTGGCTCATGTCGCTCGACGTGCCGCCCGCTGCGGGGATGTAGCATTTTAACGTGTAATCCATCACCATGCGATCGGCGTTGAAGCGCCAGCCGAGCGTCCGAATGGTTCGCTTCATGCGTTTGATCCAGCCACGCGGCAGTCCGTCGCGGTCTCGCTGATAGTAGAGCGGAATCACTTGTTCGCGAAGAGTTCGATATAGATCCTCTCCATCCCGGGTTGAACATCCATGTTCGAATGCGTTCTGCCCGTGCCGATCGCGAAGCCGTTCAGGCCGTCGTAAGCCTCCGCCCACCAGCCGTCCAGGACAGAAAGGTTCAGGCCGCCGTTCAAGACCACCTTTATACCGCTGGTGCCCGACGCTTCCAATGGCCGCCGCGGATTATTCAGCCAGACATCGACGCCTTGCACGAAATGACGACCAACGTTGATGTCGTAGTCTTCGACGAAGACGAACTTGTCGGCAAACTGCGGGTTACGCATCATCTCTGCGATCTGCTGCAGCACCCGCTTGCCAGGGTCGTCGCGCGGGTGCGCCTTGCCAGCGAAGACGAATTGCACCGGACGCTTCGGGTCGTTGACCATAGACGCAAGCATTTCAATATCAGCCAGAATCAGATTCGCTCTTTTGTATGTGGCAAAGCGGCGGGCAAATCCGACCGTGAGCGCATCCGGACTGAGTACCCGGGCGGTCCTCCGCAGACTTTCCGTCGACTCACCCCGGCGCTCTGCCTGTTCCACCGCGCGGCTGCGGACAAATTCCAGCAGCCGTGATTTCAAACTGAGATGGGTTTCCCAGAGCTCACCGTCGTCCACCCCCTCGATCCCCTCCCAGATGCGCGCCTCGGCGCCGTGCTCGTGCCAGCCGCTGCCAAGATGTCGATCCTAGAGGCGAAACATTTGCGGCGCCAGCCAGGTGGGCACGTGCACGCCATTGGTGATGTGGCCGATAGGAACGGTATCTTCCGGTTTGCCCGGATACAGCCCGGTCCACATCGCCCGGGAGACCTCGCCGTGCAAAGCGGAGACCGCATTGGCGCGCCGTGACAGCCTAAGCGCCATCACGGTCATACAGAACTCCTCGTAAGGATTGTCTGGATCTTCGCGTCCAAGTCCCATGAGCCTTTCGTGGGATAACCCCAGCTGCTCCCGTAGAAGTCCTAGATGCTCCTCGATGAGCTCGGCGCTAAACCGGTCGTGGCCGGCGGGCACCGGGGTATGGGTGGTGAAGACCACTTGCCGAGCAACACGGGGGACAGCCTGGTCAAAGACCAGCCCCTCGTCCTCCATTCGAGCACGAATCGCTTCCAGCACCGCAAAACCACTGTGCCCCTCGTTCATGTGAAGCACCCCGGGAGTTATCCCGATCGCTTTGAGTGCGCGAAAACCACCGACGCCAAGAAGCATTTCTTGGCGGATTCGCATGCGCCCGTCGCCGCCGTATAGCTGAGAAGTGAGGTCGCGATCCTCTGGAGCATTCCCCTCGACGTTCGAGTCGAGAAGGAGCAGGTCACAGCGTCCTACTTTCACGCGCCAAACCTTTGCTTTGATGGAGCCGCCGCGGGTCCTAATTTCCACCGTGATTGGTTCGCCGTTGGTTCCGATGGCGGGCTCCATGGCTTGTTGGTTGACATCCGTTTGCAGATACTCTTCCTGTTGCCAACCGTTCCGATCGAGCCGCTGCAGAAAATATCCCTGGCCATAAAACAAACCGATACCCACCAGTGGGATGCCGAGATCGGATGCGCTTTTGATATGGTCGCCGGCGAGAACGCCTAATCCCCCGGAATAAATTGGAAACGACTCGTGCAAGCCGAACTCCGCGGAGAAGTAAGCTACCGGACGCGGTCGTAGAACGCCTGCATGTGATGTACCCCAGTTGCGATCCGCCTGGAGATACTCCTGCTGACGGCGGTAGGCGTAATTGATCCGGCCGTGGAGCACCAGTTCACGTGCACGACGCTCGATTCCCGCCAACGGCATTTCCCCTAACAAGGAAATGGAGTTGTGATTGAGCTGCCGCCACCTTGCGGGGTCGAGATCGAGAAACAAACTGACGGAATCTTGATCCCAACTCCACCACAGGTTGCGAGCCAACGACCACAGGCGCTCTTGAGCCGGCGCGATGAAGCGATCGAGAGTGCGGGCCTCGCTGACGACAGGCGCGACTTGGGCAGCAGCTTCTGCCAGCATGCGAATTTCGTCCTCACGAAAGACTCGGGCTTCGATCGTTTGGACGATGAGGGCGCTTTGCAGAACCCCTCGATCGATGAGTGGAACGCCGAGAAAGGATTGATAGGCGTCTTCTCCTGCTTCGCGAAAATATTTGAAGCGAGGATGATTCTTCACCTGCGCGACGGCAACCGGACGTACCTCCTCCGCCACGAGACCCGCGAGTCCTTCGTGTATTCCCATGCGGAGCGTGCCGATGCATTGAGGGCGAAGTCCAAGGGTCGCGGCCAGTATCAAGTTGGCTCGGTCCGGTTCCAGCAGATATGCCGAGCACACGTCGGTCTGAAACCTTTTGGCGATCAAGGCGACAACGTTCATGAGGGTTTCAGCCGGCTTGCCGCCCTCGGCCGCCAGATCAGCAATTTCTTCCAACGTCAAAACGTAATCGGCATCCAGATGTGTGTGTTCCGGTTGGCTCATATGATGGATCTTTTCTGCTTGTTCAGATGTACTCACGGGATCGCTTATGTCGAGGGCGTTTCGATGCATACGCAGGCATTTGAGAGCAACTCCTATGCCGAGACCCGATTGATGCGGCGGAGCGTTTCGGAATTAGAGTTCTAATTGGATATGAGAGCCAACAAGTGACGATCATGGATTGACGGTGCCTAAAGATTGAGCCCCGCTGCTTAAATCATAACCAATGATTGGCTGGAGATGCTGGAGCTTCGAGTAAATACCGCGGAACTTTGACAGCTGTCACGAATCTGCCTAATCGGGTCGGCTTGTCAGGTGGGTTGTCCCGAGATAGATCACGATCCAGCCCATCAGCAGGGTTAGTATATTCAGCGCCAGCCATCTTATGCTCGACCATTGAGAAACAAATCGATGGAAACCGGTGCGTTCGATAAAGAGCAAATCGATGGCATTGCCAGCCGGCCGCGAGCAGATATAGAGACCGAATATAACGCTAAGAGTGCCGTCCGTGGTGGGATTGCCGGTGAGCATCTCACGACGATAGAACCACATGCTGTAACCCAGCGCCGCCAAGATCAGTACCCATAGAAGCTTGGTGTTACGGCGATATCGGCGCTCGTTCATCGTAGTCATACGATCGGCCTGGCTCTGAGCGACCTTCTATAAGAAATAATCCATTTCGTAAAGGCCGTTTGATACCCCGGGGGGATTATCTTGGGGCCCGAACTACGCCATTGATTGACAGCCAGAGGCGTTTTACTTATACCCTAACGGGAAATAATTTTCGGGTTTTTCATCGACGGAGGTTTGGCGGAAGATGATGCCGCAGCACGATAATTTTTATGACGTGTATTCGAAGGCGGAGAAAATCAAGATCAAGTGGCCCGATGGTGCGCGAATGGCAATCGGTTTAGCGGGCAATCTGGAAGCTTGGACGGAAATTCCCAATGCGAAGCATCGGCGCACGCATCATGTCGGCGGGTCGAATCCAATCAAGGAAGATGATGTGGTGTCGCAGTATGATTGTCGCACGGCCAGCGAAAACGATTACGGTGGCCGAACCGGCGTCTGGCGTATCTTGCGGATCTTGGACAAATACGGGGTAAAGGCGTCGTTCAATACCAATGCTTTATGCGTCCATCGTTATCCTGAAGCAGTGAAGGCCGTTCACCAGCGCGGCCATGAGGTCGTCGGTCACTCTTACGCCGAGGATGTGCAACTGATTCATTTAACCGAAGAGCAGGAACGAGAGGAGATTCGCACCTGCGCGAAGATGTTCGAGAAGTTTATCGGTGTCAGGCCGACAGGCTGGCTGACGTCCGGTATGCGCCATACCGAGCGTACACTGGGGATTCTCGCGGATGAAGGGTTTACGTGGCACGGCGACGCCGTAAACGACGACAACCCGTATGCGGTGAGCATCAACGGTAAGACGATGATCATTGTTCCCTACAAGAACGCGATTAGCGGACTGAATGACACCGGCATGTATCGGCGCGGCATCATCGCGCGCGATATCTTACAGTCGTTCAAAGACGAATTCGATATCCTCTACGAGGAGTCCGCCGATGAGCCAAAGATGCTCACCTTCGCGATGCACTGCCAGATGGCTTTTCCGGCGACGGGAAAGGTTTACGATGAGGCGATCAAATATGCCAAGTCGTTTCCCGACGTTTGGTTTGCCAAGCGCTGCGAGATCGTCGATTGGGTGAAGAAGAATTGTCTCTGAGAAAGCGGTATTGGAGTAATGGAGTGATGGAGTCATGGGTCATTACTCCAAACTCCAATTTTTCTCTGAAGGGAGCCTTCCATGTGCGACACTGCCGATGATGGCGTAGGAATAAGTAATTCGGTTCCGCGAGGTGAGCAACTAAAGCGCGCTGGGCTGCGCTCAGCGGACATTTCCGAATTAATGCCATATGCGCGAGCGCTGGCGGACGCCCGCGAAAATCGCGAAAGCCATATTGGCTTCGTCGGCTATAACAAGACTGTTCCGGGCAACAAGATTCTCATCGCCGTTGATCGAGAGTACGACCTCGATGTGCCGAACGCCGTAGCCGCGGCGCTGCGCGAGAAGGGCGCGCATGTCGATATTCTTATCGCCGACATGGGCGATCCCAACCGCGTATTCGACTACACAGACGAAGTTCAGGTGATCATGCGGCGGGAGCCTTGGGACAATAATCCGCGGCGCTGGGAAGGCATGCCTTACATTGAGGACTTTGCCCTCCGCGGCGGATACAACCTACTGATCCATGGTAAAGGCGGGCCGATTCCAAAAACTGATTTTCGCTACGAACAAATTCCCTGGCTCCGCGCCGAGCATTTTCTCCAGCGCTCGACAACCTATCCCCTCGATCTTCACTTGCTCATCAACAAGAAAACCTGGGACCCGATTTGGGAATATGGACGGGGCGGGCGCGCGCGGTTGACGGACGCCGAAGGCACGGACATCACGTGGACCTACTGGGAGGAGTACTACGACGGCACGCGCTATGGCTTCTCTTCAACGCCGCGTAACGGCCATCTGTTCGGCCATCCGGTGCCACCGATGATTGCGAAAGAAAATGCCGCAGGAATCGTCGCGGGAACGACGAGTCATTTCTCACGCGCCTTCCCCCAGGTCAAAGTCGAGTTGGAGGGCGGTCAAGTCGTAAAGGTGAGCGGCGGCGCGGCCTACGGTGACGCGTGGCGCGATCTGTTGGAAGAGAGCAAGCGCACGCAGTATCCCTGCTTTCCACGTCCTGGCCTGTTTTATCTTTGGGAAGTGGCGATTGGGACAAACCCAAAAATTATGCGGCCAAGCGGCATTGAAAAACACTCTTCCGGCGGTTTTGAGTGGGAGCGGCGCCGCTCCGGTGTAATTCACATGGGCTTCGGCACCCTGTGGCGTTCCGCTGAGGAAAAATGGGCCGGCCAGAACGGCATCCTTTACGGCCATCTGCATATTCACTTGTTGTTTCCTACTTTTACGATTACGACCAAGAGCGGCAAGGAATACACAATCATCCGTAACGGCCGGCTCACCGCATTGGACGATCCCGATGTACGCAAGCTCGCCGAAAAGTACGGCGATCCTGACGAACTCTTGCGCGAAGACTGGATTCCCCAGATTCCCGGCATTACCTCTGCAGGTTCTTACGAAGAGTATGCGATGAATCCCGGGAAATGGATCTACGCTCAAAGCGCGTGATACGCCAACACGGCGGAAGACCCAACAGGTTTACGGTTCCAGCGGCCCTTGAAGTCATAGGTAGCGACCGCTATTATCCTCGCGAAGGAGAATTTTTTGGATGGCCGGAAGGACACTTTACGACAAGATTTGGGAATCCCACAGCGTAGGAATCTTGCCGACAGGACAAACTCAGCTTTTCATCGGACTGCATCTTATTCACGAAATAACGACTGCGCCGGCTTTCGACATGCTGCGAGAGAATGGCATGGACGTGGCGTTCCGTGATCGGACTTTTGCGACTGTCGATCACATCGTGCCTACGGATGTCCGTCAACGACCATTCCTAGATCGAGAAGCTGAAGAGCTAATCCAGGCGCTCGAGAATAACGTCAATCAGTTCGGCGTAGAGTTTTTCGGCTTGGACAGCATGAATCAAGGCATCGTCCACGTCATTGGACCCCAGCTCGGCCTAACCCAGCCGGGCATGACGCTCGCTTGCGGCGACAGCCACACCAGCACACACGGTGCTTTCGGCACGCTCGCCTTCGGCATCGGCACGAGCCAAGTGCGTGATGTGTTGGCGACGCAGACCCTGGCGATGGACAAACTCAAGGTGCGCCGGATCAACATTAACGGCGAGCTTGGTACGGGCGTCTATCCGAAAGACGTGATTCTGTACATCATCCGTCGACTCGGCGTCGCTGGCGGCAAAGGCTTCGCCTACGAGTACGGCGGGGCAGTGATCGACAAAATGAACATGGAAGAGCGCATGACCGTTTGCAATATGAGCATCGAGGGCGGCGCGCTGGTCGGTTACGTCAACCCGGACCAGACGACCTTCGATTATCTCAAAGGCCGGTCCTACGTGCCGAAGGGTGACGCGTTTGATCGCGCAGTCGGCTATTGGAAATCGGTCGCTTCCGACGCGGATGCCAAGTACGACGATGTCGTGCATTACCAGGGAAAAGAAATCGAGCCGACGGTGACGTGGGGAATCAACCCGGGGCAATCGGTGGGTGTTTCTGAAAAACTACCGAAACCGGAAGAGTTCTCCGATCCCGACGGCGCCAAGAGAGCCTACGAGCATATGGGCTGGCAGCCCGGCGCGCCGATGCTCGGCACGCCGATCAATGTCGCATTTATCGGATCCTGTACGAACGGGCGCCTCGCGGATCTGCGCGCCGCGGCAAAAATCGCCAAGGGACGCAAAGTGAATCCGGCGGTTCGCGCGCTAGTCGTTCCCGGCTCGACCGAGGTCAAAAAGCTTGCGGAGCAAGAAGGTTTGCACGAAATTTTTCAAGCAGCCGGATTTCAGTGGCGCGAAGCCGGCTGCTCGATGTGCTTGGCGATGAATCCCGATAAACTCAACGGGCGCGAGATTTGCGCGTCATCGTCGAATCGAAATTTTATCGGCCGGCAGGGAAGCCCACAGGGGCGAACGATGCTTATGAGCCCGGCGATGGTTGCCGCAGCGGCGTTGAACGGTAAAGTCGTCGACGTGCGCGAGTACGTATAAGCGAGGGACTATGGCCGATATCGTGGAAATTACCAAAATCAGCGGCACGGCAGTGCCGATCCACGGCAACGATATCGACACCGATCGTATCATCCCGGCGCGTTACTTGAAGGAACCGACCTTTGCGCGAATGGGGGATTATCCGTTTTTTGACGAGCGCTTCGATTCTGCGGGAAAAAAGAAAGATCATCCGTTTAACGACCCAGAGTACAAAGGGGCTTCGATTCTTTTTGTTAACAAGAATTTCGGCTGCGGTTCTTCTCGGGAGCACGCGCCACAGGCGCTGTACCGTTTCGGCATCAAAGCCATCGTCGGCGAGTCTTTCGCAGCGATCTTCGCCGGGAACTGCACGATGATGGGTCTGCCCGCCGTAGTCGTCGCCGCCAAGGATATCGAACAGCTCATGAAGAGCGTCGAAGATAACCCGCGAACCGAATACAGCGTCGATCTCGAAAACAAAACGCTTTCTTACGGCAATCAAAAGATTGCCATCGACCTACCGGAAACCTATCGCACTGCACTAACGAAAGGTTTTTGGGACTCCACTGCATTGCTGCGCTCGAATCTGGAACAAGTAAAAAGGACCGCGGCAAAATTACCGTACATGACTGGCTTCACCAGCTAGGGTCACAGTCTGTTCTTCGTAACCACCCACTCGTGTTCGCGACCTCTAATACCAAAATGCAGGGAATCGCGTCGCGGCGATTAAATCGCTGCTCCGGAAAACTGAGTGGATTAGAAGAATTTCGGTCAGCCTACAATTAGAATTGCCTAGGAGGTGAGTGGTGGCGAATAAGTGGGACGAACGCAAGAAGGCGAAAGAAGACGAGTATTTCGTCAAACAAGAGCGCGAGCTGCTCGCCAAATTAAAGGTGAAGCAAGAAGCGGAGGCCAAAGAGGCGGCTAAGAAAGCCTCGTACATGGTCTGTCCTAAATGCGGCGCGCTGCTGAAGGAACGGAGCTTTCAGAAAATTCTCATTGACCAGTGTAGCGGTTGCGGTGGTATTTGGCTCGATGCCGGTGAGATGGAACAGCTGGCGGAGAAGGAAGGGGGTAGCTGGTTGGGTAAGTTTTGGCAGAAGAACGGTTAGGCGCTGGGAGGGCGTTTCTTGACAGCAAGGAAACAGATCCGCTAGGTTTCTCGCTGCTGAGGTTAGGATTGCTAAAGGAGGCCATGATGAAAGCGGTAGCACGAATAGCCGGGATTGCCGTTGTGGTTGGATTGGTGCAGTCGGTCGGTTTCGATTTGAACCTGGTTCGAGCGCAAGAAGGTAAGATCGTTCCTTACGTTCCGACGCCTCAAGAAGTGGTGGAGCGAATGCTCGATCTGGCCCAAGTTAAAAAGGGAGATGTGGTCTACGATTTGGGTTCCGGCGACGGGCGGATCGTCGTCACGGCGGCGAAAAAGTACGGGGTGAAGGCGGTTGGCTTCGAAATCGACCCGCAGCGCATCAAAGAATCCCATGAGAACATCAAGAAAGCCGGAGTCGAAAACCTGGTCGAAATACGCCAGCAGGATATTCGCACGGTCGATTTGTCGCCGGCGACGGTACTGACTATGTATCTGCTGCCGGAGGTGAATCTGATGATCCGGCCCAACATTTGGAAGCAAATGAAGCCGGGCTCACGCGTTGTCTCCCACGACTTCGACATGGGCGACTGGAAGCCGCTTAAGACCGAAAACATCAAGGACGGTTCGAGCTGGGACCACACGCTCTATCTCTGGCACGTCGAAGCGCCGAAGAAATGATGGTAAGCACCAGAGCCAGTCTATGAAACTGAAGCAAACTCTACTTGGTATAATTCTGGAGCTTGGTTTTGCATGCGGCGTTACGGTAGCTGCGGAGATCAAGATCGGTGTCGCCGAAGCTTTGACAGGCAACGCGGCCCAATATGGCGTACCGATCCGCAAGGGCTTTGAACTGGCCGTCGGCGCGACGGGCCCTTTCAACCCCAAGGTGATCGAAGCTTATCTGGGGGCCTAGGAAGCTTAGGGAGTATGAAGGTGGGGTCCCGAATTTTTGCCCTCACGCGACATTGTGAATCAACGCAGCCATGCGAAAATCTTAATGACGCCGACTGTCGGCTCGTTCGAGGGATTTACAGAATTGTTTCAGCTTGTGCCAGTTTTCGTTTTTCCTGCACTTCTCTGTAGGACTTTCCTGCGAGTGTCTGTCGGAAATTCCAATTTCTGTCGCTTTTTGGCGGGTTCCGACTCGCTTCCATCAATGGCATGAAACCTGCCTATCTCGGCCAAAGAGTTAGCGATATGCAGGAGGATCACTGATGGATGAAATTCTCACGGCCAGCGAAGTTGCAGAGCTGTTGCAAATCCACCCGCGGACGGTTTACAAGCTCGTCAAAGAGGGGTCCATCCCGGGGCGCAAATTCGGCGGCGGGTGGCGCTTTAGTCGGAGCGAGATTCTCGCCATGGTTTCGCCTCAGGGAACTACGCCGCCGCCAGGCAAGATGCATACGGAAGAACGTTAATCTGCCGATTTCCCAGTAGACTAGCTAAATTTCCAGCTCACCAAAATGTGCCGGCCGGACTATGGAGTCCGGTCGACACGGGCGCCAATTCGTCCCTTACTTCGGTGCAATAGCCCGCGGTGGAATTTCCCATTTTTGCCACGGTCTTGACTTAGTGCGCGTTCCAACGCTAGGAGATACGCACAACCCTTATTCGCGGAGATACGATAATCCAATGAGCGGCGCGCTAGCAGGAATCAAAGTCGTAGAAGCGGCAAGTTACGTGACCGGGCCTTTTGCTTCGCAGCTGTTGGCGGACATGGGGGCGGAAGTTATCAAAATCGAAGAGCCCAAACGAGGCGATCCTTTTCGCGGCTGGGGCGAACGAAATTACTCGGCGACGTTCTGCAGTTTGAACCGCAACAAGCAAAGCATCACGCTCGATCTGCGCACCGATGAGGCGACCGAGATCGCCCGTAGACTTGCATCCAGGGCCGATGTGCTGATTCAAAATTTTCGCCCCGGGGTTATGGAGAAGCGCGGTCTGGGATACGATGACATCAAGAAGCTCAATCCCAGAATAGTCTACTGTTCGATTTCAGGATTCGGCCCCCGGGGACCATACCGCGATATGCCCGGATACGATACGGTCGGCCAAGCACGCAGCGGACTCTTGAGCTTATTGACTGACCCGGGAAAGCCGCAAGGGATGGGGATTTCATTTTCCGATCATTTGACCGGCATGTACGCTTGCTATGGGGTTTTGGGCGCTCTGATGAACCGCATGCTCACCGGCGATGGACAGCATGTTGAGACTTCGTTACTACGCGCCTCAATATCTTTCGTCAGCGAAAATGCCGCGCGCTACTTCGAGACCGGGCATGTGCCAAGGCGCAAACATCGCACGACGACCGCCGGTGTGTTTGCTTTTGAGGATCAAGACGGATTGCCTTTCGTTCTGCATATGTCATCGCCCGACAAATTTTGGCTTGGTCTCTTCGACGTCGTTGGCAAGCCGGAATGGGCTCAAGATACGCGCTTTAAGAATCGTAAAGGAAGGATGGAAAATTACGATGCTCTAGTCGAAGAGTTGCAGCCGATCTTTCGAAGCGGCGGTCGCGATGATTGGCTCCGCCGGTTGACAGAAAAGGATGTTCCTGCCGCGCCAATCAACACGCTTGACGAAGTGTTCGCAGATCCGCAGGTGCGCGAGTATGATTTTCCTATCGAAATCGAGCATCCGAAGATGGGCAAAATGAAATTGGTCGGCAATGCCGTCGACATGAGCCGCACTCCGCCGAGCATCGACCGTCCGCCACCGGTATTGGGGGAACATACGGAAGAGATTCTGACCTCGTTGGGCTACGATGGTACCGCGATCGCTACACTGCGCGACCACGGAGTGATCTGAAGCAGTTGGAGTGATGGAGTAATGGAGTAAGTAATGGAAGGATGGGGCGTTGGGAGGCCCAGCACTCCAACACTCCAATACTCCAGTATCCGTCGCGTTTCGCCTCATGCGTCATCCTAGTTTAATCCCGCTGTCCCACGATCATCATCATGGTTTGGCCTTGTCGCTGCGTTGCCGTAAGCAGGCGCTCGGCCAAATCAAGCCAACGGGTACGGCAGGGCTGCGCGAGCGGGCAAAGGAATTCTTATCGTTTTACGCAACCAATCTGGTGGCGCACTTTCGCGCCGAAGAAGAAGTCCTGTTTCCATTGCTCGGTCATGCGGCGCCGGCGAGCAGCAGGATTATTGACGAACTGCTTAGCGATCACGAGCAGATCCGCCAAGGAGTCGCGCAGCTGGAAAACGGCACTGACTTGGCGAAATTGCTTTTCGATCTAGGTGATCTACTCGAACGTCACATCCGCAAAGAAGAGCGGGAATTGTTCCCACTCTTTGAGCAGCATGTGAAGGCGGCTGAAGCTGTCGCGATTGGTCAGGAGCTCAAGAAAGTTCTCGAAGTCGGAACTGTTTAACGGCGGGGAGTCTCAAAAAGCGGTCGGGAGTGAGCAAATCAAGCTGCCATTCCGACCCAAACCGGGGAATCTTGCACCAAGTCGAGATCCTTTCACTTCCTTGTTTAGGACGACGCTAGCTGGAGGAACTGACGCCACAATGGACTATCGGAGATGGAGCACGCCTGGCCCCATGGCTACTCGATAATTTTCAGTAGGACGTGACGACGGTTTTTTGTGTGGGGTCTCACCTGACTAGGCCAGCGGCCCATTTCGATCGCTTTGTCCCATGCGGGGCTGGTTAGGACTTCGGGACTCTCGAGTTCGTAAATCGCCGTGTACGTTGGTTCATTCGGGATTTCGATGGTCTTTTTCTCCCCTCCAATATTCATGGTCAAGGCACCTCGCTTGTAACGGGTAACGCCCAGAACGCCCGGCACCTTGTTCAGGTTTGGTATATGTTCCTTGTCATAGACTTCGTTAAAAATTGCTTCGTGCTCGGGGTCGACATCCATGCTGGCAATCATCAGATACTTTGCTTTGGCTGTCATCGTCGTGATCTCCTCGTGATTGCGCGCTGTGTAGCGGGCCGAAATCACATGCCCAAGAAACTTGTAATATCCGGCGCTGGAGATTTGATCTCCACCACGATGGATTCTTCGATCCCTTCGACACCGTGGGGCACTCCCTTTGGGTGGCGACAAACGTCACCGGGGCCGAGAATATACTCTTCAGCGCCGACCGTCATTTTTACTTTCCCTTTGACGACGTAGGCCAGTGACTCGTGCGAATGAACATGCAACGGCGCGCCGACGCCCGGTGTGTAATGAATTTCCAGAAAAGTCATTTCATCGCCTTTGATCAGCGGTTTGACGAGCAGCTCGCCGCCGTACATCGGCTTGCCTTCAATCGATTTTACGATAACGCCCCGAACATCGGAGTTCTTGGATAAGATCATATGCTGGTCCTTTCTCAACTGCCGCCAATCAAGCGCGCGCTGGCGCCGCAGCGACCGAACGAGGTTTGACTCTATCGGCGCATAGTGGGCTTGTCAAAGCCTCGCCGCCATCGAGTTTCATCAAATTTAGGAGATTTATGTTGCATTTTGGCTAGGTTGCTTTAAAAAGCCTTGCCTCAGATTGCGAGATTAGTTAGCCTAGTTGTTGTCATTTGATTGCGGTTGCTCGTCGGTTGCGGACCGAAGGAGGGATCTAGAATCATACGATTTGTAACAATCTCCGCTTAGCGGCCGCTGCGGTTTTAGCTGGATAATCTATGCTACTTTTTAAACCCGCCGATGAGCGCTCTTCGACCGCCCTCCCAGAAGCACTGAACGTCGGCAAAGCCGGCTTGCTTTAGCCACTTCATTTGCTCTTTCAATGAAGGAGGCATGCGGTCGAAGTTTAGGAAACAGCCCCCGGTTTTTACTAGTGAAAAAGTTTCGCCGTAGATTGCTCGAATGGTTTCCGGCGCGCGGACATTATGTATTGCGATCGAAGAAACCACTGCTTCAAACGGTCCTTTAATCTTACGGCTCCAGCCCGGCTTGCTGAAATCGCACAGCACATAGTTAACGCGAGCTTTGAGGTGTCCCATGCGCTTGCGGCCAAGCTTGGCCATCTCGTCCGAACCGTCCTGACATACAGCGGTGGCGTGGAAAAAATGATCGAGGAGAAACTGGCTCAACGCTCCATAGCCTGCGCCCAAATCCAATATGTTGAACTTTGCGTTTCGATCATAGGGCAAGGTTTCAGCGATCAACTGGAATACTTGCCGTCGTTCGACCTCCCGTTCATCCTGCCGCTCCGCCCAGTCGGTCACATACTTTTTGGAATCCCAGTCATGATGGTTCCAAGGGTCCGGTATTTTGGGCATCGTACTTCTCCTCGATGTCATTCGACTTGCAGCGCTTCAAAAATAGCACCGCATCGACCCAGCGGCAATTGGAGGATCGCGAACACCCCTACAATTCAACGCTTGTCAGTGCCGGCGTCTTTTTCGTAGGATGCATAGTGTCTCAACATTCAAGAAAGGGGATTAAGATGGCGCGTATTCGGCATCTTGCTATTCTCACCGAAGACGTGGAGAAACTGGTGCGCTTTTATACCACGGCTTTCGGTTTAAAAATTGTTCCTGGTATCGGCACGGCAACTTACCTGTCGGATGGCCATATCAATCTGGCAATCATACCGATCGGACCCGAGCGGGCGATAGAAGGAAATACGCTAAAGCCCGGGCTGTACCATTTCGGTTTTGAGGTCGAGGATGTCGCGAGCCTTCGCGGCACATGCGAAGAGCTCAACGCCGCGTCCAGCATCGACAAGCGGCCGCCGAATCGCGAGGCCGAATACCGGGTGCATGATCCCGACGGCAATCCCATCGATCTGTCGCAACATGGCTGGCCGATTTGACGGCGTTATTGACGATTGTCGTGAGGACTCTCATCCTCACTCTCTCCCGCGTGTGCGAGAAAGGGAAAGATCATTTATTTTATTCTTCGTTGCAGACGCATGACTGTCCCGAAGCTTGTCCCGGCGCTTAAGAGCCTGCGACTTCTTCGAATGTAGGCTCTGGCATGCCGGCTTTCCACGTCGGGTCGCGTAACTCTAGACGGTTGCCGCTGGGATCGAAAAAATAAAGCTCTCTGCCCGTGAAGAAACCCTTGGCACGGTAATAAAGCCGATCGATGGGAATCTTCCGCTCTTGAAAAATCTTGCAGGCCTGCACTAACGTTTCCGGACTCACCGTGAAAGAATGGTGAACGTTATGATCCTCGGCAAACGATTTATCGACGTTCGGCGCGCGCTCACAGAGAAGAATGTTGTGGTCGCCGACGTTGAAGCAGGACATACCGGAATTGCCAAGCCGCCCCAACGGCTTGAGACCCAGTAGATCACCGTAAAACTTTTCCGACTCCGTCAAATCGTTCACCGGAATCGACCAGTGTGTGACTCCTTCGATCTTCAGTAATCCCATAGAAACCTCCTTTGCGCGGTTATGCTTATAGCAACGTCAAGCAGCGATACTGTTTCATGTAAAATAGGGCAAACCGAAGAGAGGAGTCAAGGCGCTACCCCTAGTGGTTCAGTTTGGGAAAGATCTCTCACTTTGTTCGAGATGACACATGGCTTATGTAGTTGTCATTCCGAGCAAAGCGAGGAATTTTTCTCAATTTTAAGAGTCATGGTGGATTGAAAATGAACCACTACCCAAGGGGCAAAGAGCTATGCGCCAAAAAAAGGCGTCTCTCAAATCGCAAGCACCGCCCACGTATGTGCGGTCTATTTCTTAATTCGTTCCACAAAGCCGCTCTTCTTGATCTCGTCGAGCACGGAGGATTCCGTTAGTCTCAAGGTTTCGGGAGTCTGTCCTGCCGCTTTGGCATTGGTTTTGGCCGTCTCGTCAATGACGAATTGGAGTCCTCTACGGTCGGGGACGTCCAGGATGCCTTCGCCGTGCCTTGCTAAATAGTAATCGTAACCAATGGCGGCCTCGTCGTCGCTGACCCGGATATATTTTTTTATCAGGCGCAGCGCCAACGCGCGGTCTGTCTTGAGCAAATACATTGCCTCGATCACCGCCTTCATAAAATTTGTGACCTTTTCGCGATTGGACTCGAGATAATTTCGCTTAACGATAAAACAGTTCTGGAGAAAAGGGATCTTGCTCTCCATGAGGTCGATCAACGACTGCATACCAAATTTTTTGATGGCGATGGTGGCTTGCGGTTCATTGAACATCGATCCGTAGATGGCGCCTTTGCTAAGAGCCGTGATCTGCGCGGCGCTTCCCGCCACTTGAATAATGCTGACCTCCTTGGGATTGATTCCCAACTTTTCCAGTGCTACCAGCAACGCCATGTGATTAGCGGCGCCGAACCCGCCGACCGCCAGCACTTTACCTTTGAGATCCGCGGGTTTTTTTATTTCCGGGCGCGCCACCAGCTTTGTCGGAAAAAAATTTTTCCGAAACCGGAAATTGGGTGGTCCTTGGAATCCGGCGTGTGCTAGCTGCTGTTGGCCGCGGCGCGGTCGTCGAGCTCGCTAACTGCGCCGGAATGGGTATTCAGTTCGAGGTCTTTGGACTACGCTAGCCAAGAAAGGGTGAGAATTGCTGTGGCATTGGTCCGTTGTTGCGACAGCTACCGTGAGGCGAACCCGTCAGTTGCGTCACTCCTTGTCGCCGCGCACGGCCTAGACTACGGTGAGTTGAGTATAGCGTTAAGAAATTGACGCAGTTAAATTTCAATGGCCGATGGACTCATGGTTGTTTATTAACGCAGCTCGGTCCCCCAGAGTTCTTTCAGAAAGCCGCTCTTGGCCAATTGCTCGGCGAAACTATTGTCGAAGAGCTCGGCTGATTTCTTGCGCACGTTCGTACCGTTGTCGCGCGCGACGTCCACAGCCTCGGCGAGTGCGTTGGGCGGCACCAGCATGGATCGATTAACCAGGGATACGGCGTAAGCATCGTAAGCGGATTGAAGGATCTCCGGATCGTTGATCTTAAGCACTTTGCTCAGAGAGGCTTTTGCCTTGTCGGGATTTTTTTCCGCGAAGTGCAGAGACTCGGCAAAGGCGGCGACGAAACGTTGCACCAATTGCGGCCTTTCTTTCATGGTTTTTGGGTTCGTATGAACGGAGCTGTAAATAAATGGTAGATTGAGGTCTTTAAGGTTGTAGATAACATTGAGGCCGTCCTTCCTTCCCCGAGCGTCCAACGGGGGTGTGACCGGCGCCGCCTGTACGATGCCGCCCATCATCGCGTTGTATCGCTCCGGTTGGCTCCCGCCGATGGGTCGAATCGTGACATCAGCTGTGCTCAAGTTGAATTTCTTTAGAAGCGTTTTTATGAGGCGATCATCTAAATCTCCGGCCTTCGAAACGCCGATGCTCTTACCCTTCAGATCTTCAAGGCGCTTTATCTCCTTGTGTGCCAACAGCACGTAGGGCAACCCAATAAGCGGCGAAGCCACCAGCTTACCATCCACGCCGCTGGCCAATCCGGGAATTGTGCCGTCAGCCGCACAATAGAGAAATGAAACCTCATCGGCCGAGAGCGCCGCAAGGTTCATGGCGCTGCCGCTGATAAATCGGTGGTCGATCTTGATGCCATATTTGTCAAAGAGGCCATTGTCCATCGCCGTATAGAGATGGATGAAGCCGCCGGAGACGGCGCACGTGGCAACCTGCACTGTGGTCGATGTTTCGCCAGCCTTCGCGAGGAAAGGATTGGCCTTGGCTGCCGTTGGCGCCGCGGACCCATAGAGCGCCAAGAGAATGGCTAGTCCTCTCAACAATCGACGAAACATCGCCAGATGACCGCTTCTACGAAACGAAGCACCGTGACTCATGACTTTGCCCTCCAGATTTTCGTCTTGCCCCGAATTGGTGCCGTGCATGGTCGCGAGGGTTGATTTATCGGTTTTAAATGCCTGCTGTCAATGTAAAATCTTTCGCACATGAGAAGAGCAAACTATCCGTGCCTTAAATCTGAATCACTCCGTTCAATGTGTCTTACAACGAAAGCGAATTCTTATTTGCTTTGTTTCGTGTTGACACGGCGCGTATGAGCTGCATCGAAGGTCTTATCTCGCGCATGATTAAGCTTGTCTATGAAGTGGCGCGTAATACAGCGCTGTAGGGAAAATTGTCAGCTAATTACTCACAAGGCCGTTGAAGAATGTGGCTCTTGGGCGACCAAAACATCGAAGAAGATTATTGGTACCGGAATTGCGCGTTACATCATTTGGGGCAATGCCTGGAGGGTCAGTATTCGAAAGGAGGAAAATCGATGTACGCAAAAAGTCTTGGTTTCGCTATTGCCATTATCCTGGCAATTTTGCTGCTGCCGGCAAGTTCTTATGCGCAGAGCCGTACAGCGGCCGAATCGGTCGCAGACATTGATACTTCAACTCATCCCAATGGCTCGATAGTAATCCTCAACAAAGAGCAAACAGATGTCCCTGGGTACGTTCACACACAGTACGCGTTTATTGATCAGCTTTGCGGCGCCCAGCTGGTTGACCATTACGGTCCGCCCGTCGATCCCAACGACAAAGAGCTAAAACTAGTTGAGCAACGGGCGTGCGTGGAAATCGCGATGAACACTCGTGACGGAGATTAAAAATAGACGCGTTGAATGCTGTCCTCCAGGGTTGCCCTCCCGTTCACCATGTCAAAGCACACGTTGTCAATAGTCCGCTCGATGTGACATTCAGAAGAACTTGATATTTTCAAACCGCTGGTCGCAGCAACGGATGTCTGTTGCTGCCTAGGTAAATCATTCCGTACAAAGTCTTTGTCGTTTTTGTCGCCAGCAGCCAGCGCCGGCGGCATCTTGACTTACCCTTCTTGCAGTTTTCATCTAACTGCGGCGGGGGATACCCCAAGAAGAAAACTTGATCGTCGAGGTCACATTGGGATATAGGGAACAATGATGGAGGCGGTGGCTAAGAAGAGAGTTTCCCTAAGGATCAACGGCGTCGAGCAAACGCACGAAGTAGAGCCTCGGCTACTCTTGGTTGATTTTCTCCGCGATGTCGCGCGGCTGACGGGCACCCATGTTGGCTGCGACACCAGCATTTGCGGCGCTTGCACGGTGATGCTGAACGGCGCGGCGGTAAAGTCGTGCACCGTGCTGACGGTGCAGGCCGATGGCGCTGATCTTATCACCATCGAGGGGCTGGCTCAGGGGGAGAAACTGCATCCGCTTCAGGAGGGCTTCTGGGAATGTCACGGGCTACAGTGCGGTTTCTGTACGCCGGGAATGATTCTCTCCGCGCATCAACTTTTGATACGCAATCCGAAACCGACGGAGAACGAGATTCGCCACGCCCTCGACGGCAACCTCTGTCGCTGCACCGGCTACCAGCACATCGTGGACGCGGTCCAATACGCGGCGAAAAGAATGAGAGAGAAGCCAAAAGCCAGAAGGCGAAGTTAGTTTCGCGTTCAGAGTTTCGAGTCTTGGGTTAAAACCCCAGGTGTGAGACCCGGAATCCGAAACCGGAGAAATGAGATGCCTGTCAGTAAACTTGTCGGCGCCAGGATCAAGCGGCGCGAAGATCCGGCTCTGATCCGCGGACTCGGTCAATACGTTGACGATGTCAGGCTTCCCGAGATGCTTCACGTCGCCATTCTTCGAAGCCCGCATGCCCATGCCAAAATCAAAAGCATCGACGCGGCCGCGGCGCGCCAACATCCCGGCGTCGTCGCGGTCATCACAGGAGCGGAGCTGCGCGATCAGATTGATACGATTCCGACAACGGCGGATAACCCGACTCTCAGAATACCCAAACACTATGTTCTAGCGGTCGATAAAGTTTGTTACGTCGGCGAGGGCGTGGCGGCGGTAGTCGCGGAGCAGCGTTACGCGGCGCGCGACGCGCTCGATCTCATTCAGGTGGAATACGAGCCCCTGCCGGTGGTTACCGATCCGGAGAAAGCGCTCGCGGCCGGGTCGCCGGTGATCCATTCCGAATGGCCCGACAACATGGCCTTTCGCTGGGAGCACAAACAAGGCGATGTAGAAAAGGCCTTCAAACAAGCACACAGAATCGTCAAGCAGCGACTTGTGCATCAGCGCCTGGCGCCGATCGCCATCGAGCCACGCGGCGTAGTAGCCCGTTATCTTGCGACCAAGAAAGAGCTCACGGTCTGGTCCTCGACGCAGATTCCGCACCAGCTTAAAACCCATCTCGCCAAAATGCTCAAGCTCCCGGAAGAACAGGTGCGCGTGATCGCGCCCGACGTGGGCGGAGGATTCGGCAGCAAGCTCAACGTTTATGCGGAGGAGGGCTTGCTCGGTTATCTCGCTCTCAAGTTCGGCCGGCCGGTGAAATGGACGGAGGAGCGCCGGGAAAATTTTCAGGCGACGATACACGGTCGAGGCCAGGTCGGAGAGGTCGAAGCGAGTGTCAAGAAGGACGGCACGATCCTTGGGCTCAAATATAAAGTCGTTGCCGACATCGGCGCCTATCATCAGCTTTTCACGCCGGCGATACCGCCGTTTACCGGGCTGATGCTTTCAGGATGCTACAAGATTCCGACGATGGGCATCGAAGTCACGGCGGCGTTCACCAACAAGATGTCCACCGATGCTTATCGCGGTGCCGGCAGACCCGAGGCGACCTACGTGATCGAGCGGCTGATGGACCGCATCGGGCAAGAACTAAAGATCGATCCGGTGAAAGTGCGGAAGCTCAACTTTCCCACAGCGAAGGAATTCCCCTTCAAGACCGCAACCGGTCTTGCTTATGACAGCGGCAATTATCAACTGGCGCTTGATAAAGCGTTAAAACTTGCCGGCTACGACAAGCTCCGCCGCGAGCAAAAGCAGCTGAGAAGTCGTGGGCGCTACCTCGGGATTGGACTGTCGACTTATGTCGAAATCTGCGCGATGGGGCCGGGATTTTGGGAGTATGGCAAGGTCGAGGTCGATGCCGACGGGAAAGTCAAAGTGTATTCGGGCGCGTCGCCACACGGCCAGGGGCAGAAGACTTCCTTTGCGCAGATTGTCGCGGATCAATTGAGCGTCCCGCTCGATGATGTCGAGGTGGTCCATGGCGACACCGCCACTGTAGCGAAAGGTATCGGCACGTTCGGTAGCCGAGCGACGGCGGTGGGCGGCATCGCGGTGTATCAGGCGGCGGAGAAAGTCAGGGAAAAGGCGCGCGAGCTGGCTTCCCATCTGTTGGAAGTGGATGCCGACGATCTGGTCTTTTCCGACGGGCGGTTTGGCGTCAAAGGCGTGCCGCGAGGGGCGCTGACGATTCAACAGATCGCTCGGCAAGCCGCCCAGGCAAAAAATCTTCCCAAGGGAATGGAAGGCGGTCTATCCGCGGATTCCACGTTTGAGCCGGCCAATTTTACCTTTCCCTTCGGCACGCACATTTGCGTCGTCGAAGTCGAGCCGGAAACCGGGAACGTCGAAATCAAAAAATATGTTGCGGTGGACGACTGCGGCAAGGTGATCAATCCTCTGCTAGTCGACGGGCAGGTCCAGGGGGGCATCGCCCAGGGCCTGGGACAGGCCCTCTACGAGGGAGTCGTCTACGATGAAAACGGCCAACTCCTCACCGGGAGCTTGATGGATTACGCATTGCCGCGCGCAGCTGACTTGCCGCATTTGCAGCTTGCCCGCACGGAAACACCCAGCCCGGTGAATCCGCTGGGGCTCAAAGGCATCGGCGAAGCGGGAACCATCGGCTCCACGCCGGCTGTGGTGAGCGCGGTGGTGGACGCGCTGGCGCCCTTCGGCGTCACGCATATCGACATGCCGCTCACGCCGCAAAAAATCTGGAGCTTGTGCCAAGGAAAAAAATCAGCGTTGGGAGGTCGCAGATGATCCCGGCGGCTTTCGATTACCTAGCGCCGCAGTCATTGGATGAGGCCGTGCGCGCGCTCGCGGCCCATGGAGAGGATGCCAAACTTCTGGCGGGCGGGCACAGTTTGTTGCCGCTGATAAAGCTGAGGCTCGCCAACCCAAAACTGCTGATCGATCTCGGGCGAATTTCCGCACTAAACGGCATCAGCGAGCGGGACGGCAAGATCGTCATCGGCGCATTGACGACACATTACCAGATCGAAAGCTCGGAGCTGCTCAAGAAAAAATGTCCATTGCTGCCGGAGACGGCCGGTGAGATCGGCGATGTCCAGGTGCGCAATCGCGGCACGATCGGCGGCAGCCTGACGCACGCCGATCCCGCAGCGGATTGGCCGGCGGCGATCCTTGCGCTTGGAAGCGAGCTGAGACTCCGCGGGCCAAAAGGCGAGCGAACGCTCGGCGCCGAAGAGTTTTTTCTGGGTCCGATGACCACGGCGATCGACCCGAACGAGATCCTGACCGAGATCCGCTTGCCGATGTCATCCCGCCGCTCTGGCAGCGCCTATCATAAAATGGCCCAACAAGCCTCGGGCTTCGCGATCGTCGGCGTGGCGGTTTTAGTTAGACTCGATGCCAAAGGGTCTTGCGAGGAAATCGGCATCGGCGTGACCGGTTTGAGCGACAAAGCCTTTCGCGCTCACGCCGTCGAAGATCGCCTGCGCGGCAAAAAGTTGAACGCGAAATTGATCGAAGAGAGCGCGGCACTTGCCGCCGACGGCATCGAGCCGCTTGAAGATTTGCACGCCAACGCGCAATTCCGCGCCCACTTGGCGCGAGTTTATGCCGCCCGCGCTATCAAAGAAGCCGTGAAGAGAGCAGGCGGCAGCCGGCGATGACCTTCTGGAAGTCTTTCTCTAGGATCTAATCCAGATCAAAGTGGTAAAGTCTGGCGCTATTCTCGGATAAAATTTTCCGCTTGTCCGCCTCGCCGACGTCCTGAAAATCCTGCGCGATCTTTTCGCGCGAATGGGGCCAGAAGGTAGCGCTGTGAGGAAAGTCAGATGACCAGAGCAAATTTTCCACGCCGATCTCATGTCGATGAGCGACGCCGAAGCCGTCGGCGATAAAAGTCGCATAAAGCTGGCGGCGGAAATATTCGCTCGGCTTCATCGTCAGCTTGGTGGGAAATGGGCTCCCATGTAACCGCGTTCCGCGCGTCACGAAGCGTTCATCCATACGGCGGAGAAAATAGGGGAGCCAGCCGCAGTTCAATTCCGCGGAGACGACCTTGAGTTCGGGGAATCTCTCGAGCACGCCGGACAGGATCAACGTCGCGAAGGTGCTCTCGACCTCGTGCGAATTGATGGCGCCGGCCACGGTTCGCTTTTTTGCGCTGGAGTCCCAATCGACCCAGCGAAAACCGGCGAATTCGTGCAGGCTCAACGGCATAGAAAGTTCCTGGGCGGCCGCCCAAAAGGGATCATAGACCTCCGAGTAAAACGGCAATTCCTCCGGCGGCGAGGCCCACACCAGCGCCCCCGCCAGACCTTTCTTGGCGCAGTCCGCCAAATCTTCGGCGGCTTGCTTCGGATCATAGAGCGAAATGAGTCCCAAGCCCTTGAGACGCTTGGGCGAAAAGCTGCAGAACTCGGCGAGCCAATCGTTGTACACCTGGAAACAGGCTCTTTGGAAACCGGCTTCCCTGATCCAAAACATGCGGAAACCGAGAGTGGTGTAGAGCACGTCTCCCGCCACCCCATCCTGATCCATGTCTTTGACTCGCTGTGCCGGGTCCCATCCACCGCGATGCGCCCCGGCGTACGAAAAGCCTTTCAATAACTGCTGCAGTTCTTCGAGACTCTTGTTGGCGCCGAAACCCAGAATAACGTTGTGTGGCGGCCGATCCTGTTCGATGTGCCACCAGGCGCCGGGCTTGGCTTCATATTCCGTCATCATGCGCGGGGCGATATCGCGGTATTTTATCGGCAGCCGCTCCTGCCACAGATTCAACGGCTCGCTGACATGCGAGTCCGCATCGAGGAGCATTGTTTCAGTCATATCGTGTTCCTTTATTCATATCGGACTCTGCGGGTGTGATTCCTGAAAGTACGTCATTCCCGCATGTTTTTAGCGGTGGTTCGACTGGGCTCACCACAGGTGAAACTCTGACTGGACCTCCGATTAAAACATTCGGAGGGTGACAGTTTTTGAGAAAATTCACACTGGTCTCTCCGCCTAAAATAGGACGGACCGAAACGGCGAGTCAAGCGGTAAGAATTATCGGTTTCCATGCTCTGTTGAACCGTCGCCACCGGCTGAGTTAATCTGACAGATGAAAGGGGTACCGATGAAATCAATCTGCTTCGTCTGTCAAAACGTCGACTGCCTGAGCCGAGGCTCCGAACCGCTGATGAAAGAGCTTACTGAAAAAGCAGCTGCCCGATCTCTCGATGTGGAGGTGAAGCCTTATATCTGCTTCGGTGGATGCGACCACGGGCCGAATATCGTGCTCTACCCACAAAAGATTTGGTATGCCGGTGTCAAACAAGAAGATCTCACGGAGATCCTGGATTCCATGGCGGGTGGACCTGCTGTTGATCGTTTGGACACGATCGATCCGGCGTTGAAAGAAATGGTCTATCAGCTGCTCGATACCGGCGTGTTCTAGTCGCCTCACTGAAAGCCTCCCGACGTGAGCCCTTGATAGCATTCGGGGTGTCTGTCCCATTCGTCGATTTTCGCTCCGGCTTTGTCATTGCCGTGTCTTGCTCCATGTTTTCGCAATTGCGAAAACATGATCATGTCGGTGAGAAACGCCGTTGACGGCCCCCCGTCGATCCGCGCCTTGTGCGGCGCGAATGCAGAAACGCAATCGCGTTTTCCCATCCTGCCTATTGGTCAATTATTCGAGCGTGAATAAGTCCTGGGGGCGGCCGACGCCGCGAAGCGCGTAGCGTCCAACTGAGACGAGGCGGCTCCGTGCTTCGCCCAGTGCTGCAGCGAATGCAGAGGAGACGAGCAGCGGCTGATCAACGGAGCGGCACAACGCCGCGATGCGGCTCACCTCGTTGACGGCCGGGCCGACCACGGTGAAATCGAGGCGGTCCTTGCTGCCGATGTTGCCGTAGAACACCTCGCCGATGTGAAGAGCGAGATACATGTCGGTGATGGGAAGACCCTTGGCGGCGCGGCGCTGGTTCACGGCGGCTACGCCGCAGCGAGCCGCGAGAGCGGCGGTGAGCGCCGCATCGCAGGCGCGGCCGCGATCCTCAGCGGTGAAAATGGCGAGTTCACCGTCGCCCATTAGTTTGAGGACGTCGCCGCCCTGCTCATGAATGGCAGAGATGATTGCGTCGGCATAATGGTTGAGCAGAGGGATAATGTCTTCCGGACGCGCCGTATCGCTGATCCGGGTGTAGCTGCGGAGGTCGCTGAACCACAGCACCGCTTCGATCCGTTCGGCGACGCCGCGCGCGATGCGGCCCTGCAGAACTCGCCGGCCGGGATCACGGCCGAGGTAGGTTTCGACCAACGTTCCGGCAATGCGCGCCAACGACGCGCATTTCACCGCGAGCGCCAGAAAGGGCATGAGCCGGCACAGATGGGCGATATCGTCATCAGCGAAGCCTTGGGAGGCGTCCGTCGTCCAAGAAGAATAGACGCAGTTCATGCGGCCGATGGTGTCATCACCGTCGAACCGATTCGCAATCGCCACGTAATCGGTCATGCCATCGGCGCGCAGCTCGGGAAAGATGGAAAATTCGGCTTCCGTCTCCACGGTCAACCGTCGCCGCAGAAGCGATTCGCCGGAGTCCTCGAGGCGGGAGAAAGGACTGTGTTGCCAGCGACTCAAGTCGTCGTCAGTGCGGCCGTATTCGGTGAGAGTCGTTTCCTTCTGTGCGCGCGTCCAGCGGAAGGCGCGGCCTTCGTAAATCGGGTGCAGCGTGTCGATGAGCACGAGCGCGCGCGCCAGCGGCAGACCGTGCGCCACTTCTCGCTCACAAAAACCGGCGAGGATTGCGGTCTCGCTCTGACCGGCCAGTCCCGCCTCGGTGATCCAGACGGAGAGCT
>DASYUV010000092.1:0-32501 GCA_036000865.1 Binatia bacterium
ACCAGCCAGGGCTTTCGCGACATTCTTGAAATCGCCCGCGGCAATCGGCCCGATCCCTTCGATCTTCACTATCAACGTGACGAGCCATTGATACCGCGCGAGCTCCGGCTCGAAGTTCCCGAGCGCATGGGCAGCAAGGGCGAGGTCGTGACGCCGCTCGACATGGCGGCGCTCGAGAAGCTCGCCGTCGAGATTGGGAAAACCGACGTCGAATCGGTGGCGATCTTTTTCATGAACTCCTATATCAATCCGGTGCACGAAGAAGATGCCGCCGAAAAACTGAAAAAACTTTTGCCAGGCGTTTACGTCACCTTCAGCACCGATCTGACGCGCGAATGGTATGAATACGAGCGCTGTTCGACGGTCGCCGCCAACGCTTACGTCGGGCCACAGGTGAGCACCTACATTCGCCAACTCGATAGCGATCTCGAGCAGCAGGGCTTCGCGGGCTCGTTGTTCATGATGGGCTCCAACGGCGGTTTGTTGTCCGCCGAGCGCACTTGCCGGCAACCGATCGGTTTAGTCGAGTCAGGTCCCATCGGCGGTTGTATCGGGGCAAGCGCCTACGCCGATGCGCTCGGTTTCAAGAACCTGGTCGCATTCGACATGGGTGGCACGACGGCAAAGAGCGCTTTGGTCGAGAACGGCCGCTTCTCGGTGAATTCCGTCTACTATGCTAACGGCTACGTAAAAGGATTTCCGATCAAGTCCGCGGTCATCGACATCGTCGAGGTGGGCTCGGGCGGCGGCTCGATCGCCTGGATCGATTCGCAAAAGCGGGTTCACGTCGGTCCCCAGAGCGCCGGTTCGACGCCCGGTCCGGTGAGCTACGGTCGGGGCGGCACGGAACCGACGATAACAGACGCGAACTTGGTGCTCGGGCGCCTAAACGCAGGAAATTTTCTCGGCGGCGAGATGAAACTCGACGTGAATGCGGCCCGGCGTGTCCTCGAGGAACGGATCGCGACGCCGCTGGGATACGGCGGCGAAAACGGCATGATTAAAATGGCCGACGGGATTATCTCGATCGCCACGGTGATCATGGCCAGCGCGATTCGAAAAATTTCCGTCGAGCATGGCCTCGATCCGCGCGACTTTATCCTTTTCAGCTATGGCGGCGGCGGACCGCTCCATGCTTGCGCACTGGCGCACGAGCTGGCGATTCCAACCGTCGTCGTTCCACCTGAGCCCGGCAATTTCTCGGCGATCGGCATGCTTTTGGCCGACGCGCGGATCGATACCTCGAAAACTTTCGTCGGGATGCTCGACGACAAGTCGGTGCCGGCCATTGCGGAAATATTCGCCGCGATGGAAAAGGAAGCCGCCGTTTCGCTCGCTGCCGAATTCGCCACCAGCGATGTTTTTTTCGAGCGCCACGCGGAAATGCGCTATCGCGGCCAGCGGCACAATATCAAGGTTCCGGTCTCGGGCCTCAAAGACAAGGAGCAGATCCGCGTCGCTTTCGAGCGCGATTACAAGCGACGCTATGGTCATGCCGATGCCAAGGCGCCCGCTGAATTTCAGGCCTTGCATCTGTGCGCTTTCGCGCGCTTGAAGCAGCCTGAGATTGCCCGCCTGCCGCGTGCGGCGGCAAAAGCAGCGCCGCCGCAAACGCGGCGAATTTATATCGGCAACGCCGGCGGCTGGGTCGACGCGCAGATTTTTCACCGAGATGCGCTGGCGGCTGGCTTCAGTGCCGCTGGTCCCGCGGTCATCGAAGAATATGGATCGACGACGGTCGTCTGGCCGGGCGACCGATTCGAGATCGGTGCGCTGCACGAGATTAGAATTCAATGTTCGGCAAAATGAAATGTAGGGGCAATCCTGCGTGATTGCCCATCCAAGGGCAGACACGGAGGTCTGCCCCTACAAATGCCGAAACTCAAAGATCATGAATTCACAGTCACAAACAATTCCACAACAACATGTCGTCGATCCCATTACCCTCGAAGTCATCCGTCACGGCATCGTTTCGATCACCGACCAGATCGATGCCAACATCACGCGAACGGCGTTCAGTCCGTACGTTTACGAGTACAAGGATTTTGCCGTCGGCCTGGTGAGTGCTGAAGGCGAGCTGATCGCCCAATGTACCGGCGGCATGCCGGTGTTTGTCGCCGACTCGGTCGGCATGGCGGTGCGCGATGGGCTTTCGGTGTACGGCCGTGCGCGTTTGCATCACGGCGATGTCGTGCTGTGCAATCACGCGGCGATTCAAGGCCAGCACCTTAATAATACCGTCATGTACACGCCGATCTACGCCGGAGCGAGAAGAGAGTCACTGATCGGGTTTTTCGCGATCAACGTCCACTGGATCGATATCGGCGGCATCACGCCGCGCTCCAGCGATATCTTCATGGAAGGGTTGCAGCTCCGCTCGATTAAGCTTTGGTCCAATGGCGAGCCGATTCAGGAAGTTTACCGGATCATAGAAAACAACACGCGCTTTCCGGTGGAATTGCTGGGCGACATCGCGGCGCAACACGCCGGCTGCATGCTTGGCCGCGACCTTACTCAAAAGCTGGCCGACAAATATGGCGTCCAGACCTTTGTCAACGCGGTCAAAACCATTCTTGATCAGAGCGAAGCCGCGGCGCGGGCGCAGATTCGCGCGATTGCCGACGGTGATTACAGTTACCAAACGTTTTTCGATAATGATGGCGAATCCGACGAACCGCTGCCAATCCGCGTCAAAGTGATCATTATCAACGATGAGATGACTATCGATTATTCCGGGATTGCCGAGCAGGTGCGTGGCTGTATCAATTCGGGATACTACGGCGGCGGCCGAACGACTGCGCGGGTGGCGTTCAAATATCTGATCGCCACGAACGAAATGGCCAACGAGGGCACATTCCGGCCGCTCAAACTGATTTTGCCCGAAGGAAAGATTTTGAGCGCGCACCCGACCGCGCCCATGGGAAACTATTCACAGCCGTTTCCCACGGTGATCGACGCAATCATCAAAGCGCTTGAGCCGGCGCTGCCAGAGCGTGTGACCGGCGCGCACTTCGGAACCTTCTCAGGTGTGCGCTTCCGCGGAAAGCGGGAGAGCGGCGCGCCCTTCGATTGCCATGACAGCGGTCACGGTGGCTGGGGCGCCTGCGCGACACATGACGGCGCCGGCCCGTTTCGCACGATGGCCCACGGCGACACGCGCATCATTCCAGTCGAGCTGCAGGAGTCGATGTATCCCTATCGAATAGTCGAGCTCAGTCTGCGGGAGGATTCCGCGGGCGCGGGCAAATTTCGCGGCGGCTTGGGTTTTCGCAAGCGCTATCAAATTCTCGGACCTTGCGATCTGCAAGCAATGTTCGATCGGGTGAAGTATCCGCCCTGGGGTGTGCATGGCGGCAAGGAAGGACAGTCGGGCCGGATCACCGTCGTCAAAAAAACCGGCGAGACAGAAATCATCTATAAGCGCAAAGGGTATCCACTGAACCCAGGAGACTCAATCATCGTCGAGACTGGCGGCGGAGGCGGTTATGGACCCCCGTCTGAACGCGCACGGCAACTGATCGAGCGCGATGTGCGGCGGGGTCTAATCTCGGCTGAAGCGACGGCGAAAGACTATGGCGTCAGGATCGAGTCGCCTCCATGCGGAGGTTCGACACCATAACGAGGAGTCGTCCATTCTTGACAGCGCTGGCCAAAGTAGTGGGTTATCCGTTTTTACGCATTGAGCTCTGACAGCGATGCTGCAGAATCGAAGAAGCGAACGGCTTGCGTTGCCTCGAGCGCCGGCGCGAAAAGAAAGCCCTGCCCAAATTGACACCCGAGTTCCTTGAGTACGTTTAACTGTTGGATGACTTCTATCCCTTCCGCGACAACCTGGAGATCGAGGATTTGCGCCAGTGCCAAGATCGTACGAATGATTTCATAGGGGCGCCGTTTGCCGTGTTCGGTCGGGAAAGCGGCGCCCAATCGCCGGACAAACGAGCGGTCGATTTTTAGGACGTCGATGGGAAATCTATGAAGATAGTTGAGCGAAGAAAACCCCTTTCCGAAGTCATCCAGGCAGAGCTTAATTCTCCGTTTCCGCAATTGGGATAAGGTATGAGCTACGCCCCGAGTGTTTTCGATGAGTGCGCTCTCGGTGATTTCAAGCCGGAGATGTTGAGGCTCCAGCCCGGTTTCATGAAGCACTTCGTCGAGCTCATTAATCAGTCCGCCATGAGATACCTGTTTGCTCGAGACGTTGACGCTGATGTAACAGTTTTCATCCATCGAAAAATGCTGTTGCCAATTGCGCATCTGGCGGCAAGCCTCTCGGAACACCCAGCTGCTCAGCGGGCCGACAAGGCCGGTTTCTTCGGCAAGGGGTATGAACTCAGCCGGCGAAACCGCGCCTCGTCCATTGTGCTGCCAGCGCGCCAGGGCTTCGAATCCTGCCAGCTTGCCGCTTTCCAACGACACGATCGGCTGGTAATGGAGATGGATTTGTTTTCGTTCGATGGCGCGTTTCATATCCATTTCCAAACGCATTCGTTCCAGTGCGCGAGCGTGCATTTTGGCGTCAAAGATCTGATAACCCGACCGGCGAGTCTTGGCTTGATACATGGCCATGTCCGCGTCTCGCAGTAAGTCCTCGGGCATCTTCTCGCCGGTGAGACTTAGCGCGATACCGATGCTGGCGCCGACCGAGACTTCGTTATCATCCAACATCAGCGGGTCCGCCAGTCGCTCCAAGGTCCGCTCGGCCACGCGAACCGCGTCCTCAGGACCGCGAATCTGTTCGAGCAGGATCGCGAATTCATCGCCTCCCAGGCGCGCTACCGTGTCCTCCTCGCGCGTGCATTCGACGAGCCGATGAGCCATCTCGATCAATAATTTATCGCCCACCATGTGGCCGAGGGTGTCGTTGATCACTTTGAAGCGATCCAAATCCAAGAAAAGCAGCGCGAAGGGGTGATGTCCATGTCGCTTCGCTGACGCATTGAGCCGTAGCAGGTTGTCGAGGAACAACGTGCGATTGGGCAGACCGGTCAAGCCGTCGTGAAACGCGGTTCGCTTAAGCTCTGACTCGACGTGCTTGCGCTCGGTCACGTCGACAACAGCGACTAAAACGCCCTTGCCCCTCGGCTTGTGAATCGGATTCAAGCCGATCTCCACGGGAAATTCGGTACCGTCTTTCCGAAGACCATAGAGCTCTCGATCGCGACCTATCCATCGTTCATTCGGACTGGTGAAGAAACTCTCTTGTTGTCCAGCCTGTTTGCGAAAACGTTCGGGCAGCAAGATTTCAACCGGCCGGCCCATCAATTCGTCACGGTTGTAACCAAATAGTTGCTCGATGTGAGCATTGACGAGCGTGACGTTTCCATCTTGATCCACAATCAGCATGCCGTTCGGCGCTGATTCCACAGCAATGCGAAATTGCTCTTGGGCCCAGGTCCGCTCGCTAATTTCGGCCTGCAAAGCATCGCTCAAGCGCGCTATCTCGGCGCTTTCCTCGCGCACACGGGCTTCCAACTCATCGTGCGCGCGCTGCAGCGTTTCGCGTATTCGCACGTCCACCGTGATATCCCGCAGAAAGCCGGTGTACAAAATCTGACCTTTAGTGCGAAGCTCGCTGAACGTGATCTGCACGGGCAAAATTTTATTGTTGCGGCACTTGGCGACGGCGGTATGAGCCTGCCGGGCCGTGATCGGCAGCGGGTGCCCACTGGGGCTGGTCACGAGCTCTTCGAGTTTTTTACCGACGATCTCGGAGGATGTATAAGCCAGCAATTCTTCAACCGCCGGATTGACCGTGTCTATCCGGCCGGTTTTGTCGATGGTCAAAATTCCGATCGGTAAGCTGGCCAGAAGAGACTGATATCGAATCTGATTCTCCAAGAGCAAGATGGCGCGCTGGTAGACAACATCGTCATTTTTCTTCTTATCGGTGATATCACGGACCAACATCCAGATGCCCTGCGCTTTTCCTCGCTCATCGGTTTGCAGCCATTTTTTGACGGCCACCGGAAAAACTGTCCCGTCGCTTTTGCGGAGCTCAATTTCGTATTCATCGGTTACGCCATTGTCGATGACCTCGGCGCGCGTCGATTCTTCCTTCTCGTGCCATTTGTTCGGCATGAGACTCAAAATCTTACAGGCTCTGAAATCGTCTTGGCTGGCTAACAACATCCTGGCAAGAGCCGGGTTGCAATCGACAATCCTTCCGGTCAGATCCGTTTCGACGATACTAAACGCCACCGAGTTAAAAAGGGACTGATAATGTGATTGCTTCGCCAGATCCTGATTGGAGTCCTGATCGCGCGAAGCGATAAAGCGGTTGTTGATCAGCTTAGGCCCGCGTTTCATTTTCTTCATTTAACACCGTTCTTAAAATTTGTGATGTCCCAGCTCGATATCGATCCTCTTCGCGAATGGCGCCGTGGAGATGTTTCCGCATCGGATCGTTTGGTAGACAAGCTCAAATTGAACGTCGACTGTGTGAATGTACTGATCAATTTTGTCGGCCGAACGAGTTCCAGCGCGATTCTTGATCAAATATAGCTTTGATAAATCCGTGAATTCCGGTCAAATCTACGAATTTTATGTCAAGCCAAATTGGTTAGGTGCACCTCTGACCGTGATTCCCCCAAATCCACACTCACATGTAGCAACCGAGATGCCACCTGGGCTGTGACGTCAATCGCGGAACAATGCAGTCGTCGAGTGACAGAGTCGCTCGATTGACGAGTGAGAAGTCACAAAACTCCCAGCATGCCAAATGTGGCTGAATCTGCAGCGATTCACTGTGCCAAACGAAGAGCGAATTCATTTTCCCTGGTAACAAAGGCATCCCTTTGCTACAGTCGCCTCTCCTGAAGAAAAGAGGGTATTTATATGGACAAGAAACGCTAGATGAGGAACCGAGTTGCTTTTGAATACTAGAGCAAACGGCGCAGAGGTTTCCCATCAGAAGCTCATGTGCAGCGAGGCCAACGAACGGTTCATGGCAACAAAGATCTGATAGAAAAGCCCGGACGAAACGACTCATGTCCCTGCGGCTCGCGGAGGAGGTTTCAAAAAGTGTTGCATGCCGACGGGTCGGTACGACGGCTCAGAGCGGCACTATTATTTTTAGGGAATGAGAGAAAAACAAAAGGGCTGTGGTGAACCGCAGCCCTTTTTGAGGTTTTCTGAAACTTTTTCTCCTGGTGTCTATTGATTTTCGTCTAGTGATTGTTTTCCGCGTTTTTAATCGCTTTCCACAATTTCGGCGCAGTATACGGCATATCGATGTGATCGATGCCGAGCGGCGCGAGCGCATCCATGACGGCGTTGGCGATGGATGGCGGTGCGCCGTTCGTGCCGGCTTCGCCGACGCCCTTGACGCCTAGCGGATGAAAAGGATTGGGCGTTACCGTTTCGCCGAGCGTCAACTCGGGCATGTCGCCAGCGCGCATTACGGCGTAATTCATCAGCGTGCCGGTCACCACTTGACCATCTTCGCCATAGAGCATTTCCTCCCGCAGCGCTTCGCCGAGGCCCTGCGCGACGCCGCCGTGAATTTGTCCTTCGACGATCATCGGATTGACGATAACGCCGCAGTCGTCGACCAGCACGAGTTTTTCGATAGTCGGGTTTCCTGTTTCGCGGTCAATGCTGACCATGCACACGTGTGCGCCAAAACCCCATGCCTCGCGTCGAGGATCGAAGAAGCAGGTCTCTTGTAAACCGAGCTCCATACCCCGCGGAACCTTGCCACCATAAGCTGCCGCGGCGACCTGCCGCCAGGTCACTTTTTTCTCGGGGACGCCCGCGACGGCGAATCCACCATCGCTTTGAACGATATCTTCCGGAGCTGCTTCGACCAGGTGGGCGGCAATACGCTTCGCCTTCTCGATCACTCTCTGAGCCGCCACCGCCAACGCTCCGCCACCTACAACAGCGCTGCGGCTCCCGAAGGTGCCGGTGCCTTGCTGCGAAACGAACGTGTCGCCGTGGAGAACCGTTACTCGATCCATGTCCGTTTTCATCATGTCGGCGGCGATCTGCGCCCACACGGTCTCGTGCCCTTGGCCATGCGCGCTCGAACCGGTGAGGACGGTTATGTCGCCGCCGCGTTCGATACGCACGGTGCCGCTCTCGAATCCGGCGCCACCGCTCGGTTCGACGAAAGTCGAAACGCCGACGCCGACGATTTCTCCTTTGGCGCGCCGTTGGTCGCGCCGGCGAATGAGCTCGTTATAGTTGGAAATTTTCACTGCTTCATCCAGTGACTCGAAATAATCTCCCGAATCGTACTCCATGCCGACGCCGGTTCGGTACGGAAACTGCTCCGGACGAATGAAGTTCTTGCGCCGAAGTTCCAAACGATCGATGCGCAAATCTTTCGCCGCCTTGTCGATCAATCGCTCGATGTTCAGGACCGACTCCGGCCGGCCCGCGCCACGATACGGGCCAGTCGGGACGGTATTTGTGAAGACGCCGACCACTTCGACGTGGCAATTTTGGATTTGATAACAGCCGGGCGCCATCGCCATCATGCGCTGCGGCGGTCCAGCGGTACTCGACTGCAAGTACCCGCCGAGGTTGGCCACAACGCGGACTTTCAATCCGAGCATCGTGCCATCCTTCTTGAGCGCGAGGTCGGCGGTCATCGCTTGGTCGCGGCCCTGAATCGTCGTGACGATGTCATCGCTGCGCGTGGCGATCCACTTCACCGGCTTGCGGAGTTTAAGCGCCAAGTAAGAGACCAGCACGTCCTCGCGATAAAGCGGCCCCTTGCTGCCAAATCCGCCGCCGACGTCAGGGGCGATTAAATGAATTTTATTCTCGGGAACTCCAAGGGTGCCGGCGAGATCGGCGCGGACGCGGTGCGGTCCTTGGGTAGAAAGCCAGACCGTTAGTATTCGACCCATCGGATCCGGGCTGGCCACAACGCCGCGCGGCTCCATCGCGAGTGCGACTTGACGCGGGCTGGCGATGTGCATGCGCACGATATGCTCGGCCTGAGCGAAGGCCTTGTCGACGTCACCGCCTTTCTTCGTCGCAACGTAACAAACGTTACTATCCAGCTCTTCACGCGCCAGCGGCGCGCCGGGCTTGAGCGCGCCTTCAGCGTTTTGTACTGAAGGTAATGGATCGTATTCGACGTCGATCGCATTGCAGGCGTCCTGCGCGACGGCGCGGCTTGCCGCGACGACGGCGGCTACCGGTGTTCCGGGTGCGTGCACAGCACCGCGAGCAAGAACAGGATGCGGCGGTATCTTCTGGCCGGGAAATGCCACTGGCGCGTTGATGTTCAAGCGCTCCGGTAATTCGGCACCGGTCACAACGGTGACGACGCCTTTGAGCGCTTTTGCCGCCGTGGTGTCGATCGAACGAATCTTGGCGTGGGCATAGGGGCTTCGCAGCACGACCATATGCAACATGCCCGGCAAATTAATGTCGTCGACAAAGCAGCCTTTGCCGACGAGTAGCATCGGGTCTTCCACCCGGCGAATCGCCGCGCCGATAAGTCCGTTCGATGAATGTTCGATCGCCATGAGTTATCCCTTAAGAACGTCATCGTATTGGTGTTTCGTGCTCGTGGATCGGAATCACGTGAGCGTTTTTCCAACCATGCATCACGATCACGAACACGTCGTCACTTTGCCGCTCTTTCCACCGCCGTTTGGATCGCCTTTCTGGCGTACACTGTCGCCACGTGGCGCTTGTACTCCGCACTGGCATATGAGTCTTCCGTAGGATCGGCATTTTCGGACGCCTTCGCTGCCGCTGCGTTGATCACCTGCAGGGTCAAGGACTTACCTTTTAATTCTGTCTCAGTCGCGACGGCGCGGATCGGACCGCTGCCCAATCCGCCGATAGCGACGCGAGCTGATGCGCATGAACTGGATGATACTGTGATGAGCGCACCCGCACTCACGACCACGTAGCCAGAAGCGGGATGGGGCAATTTTACATAGGCCGTGCCGCTGCCAGGACCAGGAATAGGCACGCGTATCTCCGTCAAGATTTCCATTGCCGCCATCGCCGTCGTGAAGAAATCGGTGAAGAATTCGTCCACGCTAAGGCTCCGGTTGCCGGTTGACGATTGCACGACCAACGAGGCGTTCAACGCGGTTAGAATCACCGGAAAGTCCGCCCCGGGGTCGGCGTGAGCGACGCTGCCACCGATGGTGCCGCGGTTTCGTACTTGCATATCTCCGATCACGTTGGCGGCGTCGGCCAAGCCGGGGAGATGTTTACGGACGAGATCCGATGAAGCCACGTCGGCGTGAATGGTAAGAGCGCCGATCACGAGGTTATCGCCGTCAACCCGAATGCCTCGCAGGCCCGGAATCGTCCCCAAGTCGATCAGTGTCCGTGGCGAGCTTAATCTCAGCTTCATCGCCGGGATCAAACTATGGCCGCCGGCAAGCAGTTTGCCCTCGTCGCCGTGCTTTTCCAGTAGCACAAGCGCTTCGTCGACCGAATGCGCCGCCACGTAGCCAAAGCTAGCGGGAAACATTTTCGCCTCCCATCTTCGCCGCGGCCCATTTGATGGCTTCGATGATATTTACGTAACCCGTGCAGCGGCAAAGGTTGCCCTCAAGGGCATGTTTGATCTCTTCATCCGTCGGATGCGGATTGGTTTCCAAGAGATGCACCGCAGTCATGACGATGCCCGGCGTGCAGTAGCCACACTGCAAACCGTGCTTCTCGCGAAATCCTTCCTGCACTGGATGAAAGATATCGCCGTTTGCCAGTCCTTCGATCGTCTTGATCTCCGCGCCATCGGCTTGAACCGCGAGAATAGTGCAGGACTTCACGGCGCGCCCGTTTAAATGCACCGTGCAAGCGCCGCACTGGCTGGTGTCGCAGCCGACATGCGTCCCGGTTAATCCCAACTGCTCGCGTAAGAAATAGACCAGCAATGTCCGCGGTTCGACAACGGCATCGTGACTGACCCCGTTGACGGTTATACGGATCGGAACCGCTGCGTACTCGTCCTCAGCAGCCATACCACTCGTTCCTCCGTTCGTAATTCGATGATTGATCTCCGCGAGAATATCGCCAGATCGATGCCGCCCAATGGCCGCGTCGCCGGGAGGCACTAGCTAGCTCTCTACACCCGATTCGGGCCGCTCTCAAGACTTGCCATAGGAAGAAGCAGACTTGAGACAAATCAGCTTGACAGTCAGCGGCCGGCCCGATAATCAGCGATTGAAAGCTTCTCGATCTTAAGGAGTCCGAATGGATATCAAATCTCTCATCGATCCCGAAGGCGGCCTTATCGATCGGCGCATCTTCGCCGATCATGAGATTTACGAGCTGGAGCGCGAGCGTGTCTTTGCGCGCTGCTGGCTTTATCTAGGCCACGAATGCGAGATCCCAAATCCCGGCGATTTCGTCACCCGATACATGGGCGAAGAGCCGGTGATCTTGTGCCGTGACTCAAACGGCCAGCTTCGCGCACACTTGAATCTTTGCCGGCATCGCGGCAATCGCGTCTGCCGTGCCGATCGCGGCAACACTAAACTGTTTACCTGTTCGTATCACGGTTGGACTTACGCTAACGACGGCAAGCTCGCGCTGGTGCCGATGATCGACTCGTTTGGCGGCCTGGAACGCGAGAAGTGGGGCCTGATCCCGGTCGCGCAGATTGACAGCTACAAGGGATTGATCTTTGCGACCTTCGATCCGGAGGCGCCCACGCTGAAAGACTACCTGGGCGACATGGCCTGGTATCTCGATATTCTCTTTGATCGACGGGAAGGCGGCACCGAAGTCAGCGGGCCGCATCGTTGGTTGTTGGACGCCAACTGGAAAACCTCCGCGGAAAACTTTGGGGGTGACGGCTATCATATCGCGGCGACGCATGGCTCGGCGCGCGAAGTCGGCGTCGACACGACCACGAGTCAAACACGACAATGGAGCAAAGGATGTCAAATCGACTGCGGCAATGGACACATTCTGAATTTGTGGATCACGCCGCCGGATGGCGGCCTATGGTTCGGTCAGCCTGACGATGAGATCGCTGATTACATGAAAGAAAACGCGGCTGAGATCGAGAATCGGCTGGGCACAATGCGGGCCCAGCAAATCGCGCCCTCCGCAGGAACGGTCTTTCCCAATCTCTCGGTGCATTGGCTCACGCGCACGATTCGATTATGGCAACCGCGCGGGCCGGACAAAATGGAGATCTGGAGCTGGGCGGTCGTCGACAAGGCGGCGTCGGCAAAAATCAAGGACACGATGCGGTTTGTCTCCCAATACCGTTTTAGTCCCACCGGTGTTTTCGAGCAAGACGATATGGACAACTGGATACAAGTTACCGCCGCGGCGAAAAGTTTGATCGGCCAGCGTTATCCCGCTAACTACCAGATGCGCGGCGATAATTCGCCGATCGAAATCGACTTGCCCGGACGAGTGAAGAGCCGTTTTAGCGACAACAATCAGCTCAGCCTTTACATGCATTGGGCCAAGATGCTCCAAGCGAAGAACTGGGGCGAAATCATGAGTGCGGAAAATGGATAACGAATTGCGCCATAGAATCGAAGACTTTTTGTATCTTGAAGCCGAGCTCTTGGACGATCGCAAGCTGCGCGAATGGCTCGATCTTTTAACCGACGATGTACGCTACTGGATGCCGATCCGCTACAATCCGCTGGACCGACCTAACGAAGTATCAGAAGAACTCGCCAAGCCCGGGGAAGGTTATTACTTCGACGATGACAAGAAAAGCCTACGTATCAGAGTCGAGAGAGTTTATTCTAAGAATGCCTGGGCGGAAATGCCGCCTTCGCGCACGCGCCATCTGATTTCGAATGTGCGAATTAAAAAGGACGACGGTTCCGAGATCGAAGTCCATTGCAATTTTCTGGTTTATCGTACCCGCATGGAAACCGATCAGGATATTTTCGTCGGGACGCGCAAAGACACGCTTCGCCGCGTCGACGGCGATTTCAAAATCGCCAAACGGACTATTATCTTGGATCAGGCCGTCTTGAGCGCGAAAAACATCAGTGTGTTTCTGTAAGCGAATGAGATGGCAGTGAAGCTTAGAACGCGTACTCGCTTTAATTACGCCGCCGCAACCATCGTTCACGCTGCTCTAATTTATTTCTAGTTTTCTGGCGGGCGCCCGTCAACGGCAAAAATCTGCATGGCATTCGCTTTGCCGGATGTCCATCCCAATGAAACCTACCGCCTTTCACAACAAAACTCCTGCCTTTTTTTCGTCCACGCCCGGGATTCCATCGCCGCGCGATGTTAATTCGAGGATCGCGTAGTTTCTCCGCTCGGTGTATCGTGGCGAAGGGAGGGCGCAAAACCGCCGGCCAAATATTGCTTGCCAACATTTCGCTCTTGGACCAAATCGGGAGGAGGCATTTATGCCGTACAAAATCCGCACGCGCGATGAACATTTTCTAAATGATGGCAGTCCCAAGCGTATTCTGGCTCTGGACGGCGGTGGTCTAAGGGGAATTCTGACGCTATCGTACCTCGCCGAGATCGAATCGACTCTGAGCGAACGCCATGGAGGAGCGGAAAACTTTCGACTCAGCCACTATTTCGATTTGATTGCGGGCACCTCGACGGGCTCGATCATCGCCGCGGCGTTAACGCGTGGCATGTCGGTGAGTGAGATCGCAAAGAAATATCTCGACCTCGGCCAGCGCGTGTTCCAGAAAAGCTGGTTACGTCAGGGATTTGTCCGGGCGTTTTACGACGAAGCCGGTTTGATCGAAGAGCTGAAGCAGGTATACGGTGCCCAAACAACGCTGGGCGATCCATCGTTGCAAACCGGGCTTCTAATCGTCACAAAGCGACTCGACACGGAGAGCGTGTGGCCGATATCGAACAATCCGCGCGGAAAATATTACGGTCCGCGACCGGACAGCAATGTCATTCCTAACTCAGCCTATCCGCTCTGGCAGGTCGTTCGATCGTCGACGGCGGCGCCTCGTTTTTTTGATCCGGAAAAGATCGAAATCAGCCGCGGCAAGCCTGGCGAAAAGCCGGTCCAGGGGGAATTTGTCGACGGCGGTGTGAGCCCGTTTAACAACCCCGCATTGCAGGCCGTCATATATGCGACGTTGGATGGCTATCGCATCGGTTGGCCGACCGGGTCGGACAAGTTGCTCGTCGTGTCGGTCGGTACCGGGTCGCGTGATCTAAAAGTCGCGCCGGCCAAGTTGGCGGTCGACAACGCACTCAAATCGCTTCTGTCGGTAATGGACGACTGCGCTACTCTGATGGAAACGCTGCTCCAATGGTTGTCGAGTAGCCCGACAGCGCGCATGATCAACCGCGAGGTGGACGATTTGCGCCATGACCTGATCGCCTCGGTGCCACTGATCAGTTACCTGCGCTACAATGTCGCGCTAAGCAAGGATTCCTTGGCGCAGATCGGTATGGAGTTCGACGACGAAAAGATCGAGGGCTTGAGTGCGATGGACGATCCCGGCAACATGAAGACGCTGCAAGAGATTGGCGCCAAGGCGGCAAAGCAGCAGGTGCGGACCGAAGACTTTCCATCAAACTTCGATCTTGTAGGATGAGGTTAGAAACAAAAAACTTGAAACAGCGTAACGTCGCTGCATTCTATATCGACGTGAAGGCAAGCCCATGATGAATGTGTTTATTGTGCGTCCCTTCGGCACCAAGAATGGAATCGATTTCGACCGAGTTGAAAAAGAACTCATTCGTCCGGCCATGGGGCAAGCGGGTTTGACGGGCGGCACGACGGGCGAATTTATCCAGCAAGGCAACATTCGCACCGACATGTTCGAGCAATTGCTCATCGCCGATCTCGTCATCGCGGATATTTCGATCCACAACGCCAACGTTTTTTATGAGCTGGGAATTCGCCACGCATTCCGGGACAAACGCACTTTCCTGCTCAAGTCGAAGGGAGATAAATCCAAAGAAAATGAGTCCAAAGAAAGCGACGTACCATTCGATTTAAAAACGGACCGATATCTGTCCTATGATGGCAATGATCCGGCAGCCAGTGTGGCGTCCTTTGCCGATGCGCTAAATGCGACATTAGATTCGCAAAAAGCCGATAGTCCGGTTTACCAGCTGCTACCGGAGTTGGAGCCTTCGGATCCAAACAAGCTCTTGGTCGTGCCGCTCGATTTTCGCGAGGAAATTGAACGGGCGGAGGCCGCTAATAATTGCGGCGATCTACAACTTTTGGCGGCGGAAATGGACGGCTTCGTCTGGCGGGTGGTTGGCCTTCGCCTCGTCGGCCACGCCCAATTTCGCTTGAAGGACTGGCCGGGCGCAAAGGCAACGTGGCAGGCGGTGCGGGACTATGGCGACATGGACGTCGAAGCGAACACATTGCTTGCCACGATCTTTCAACGGTTGGGCGATCTCTTGAGCTCCGATCAAGCCGTTGAGCGCGCCCTTCAGAACAAAGAAATCTTCGCGAGAGACCGGGCAGAAGTCCGCGCCTTGATGGCGCGCAACGCGAAAACTCAATGGCATCAGAGCTGGGCGACGGCCGCGGACGTGGGCGCTGCACAGAAGGCTGCCTTGGTTTCGCCCTATCTCGAAAAGTCATTCGAGCTTTACCGTGAAGGTTTCATTGAAGACCGCAATCATTTCTACTCAGGCCTCAACGCTTTGGCGATGGTGACTATGCTGACTGAGCTGGCGCAAGCTCAATCGACGATCTGGGAGGATAGCTTCGATTCAAAGGAAGACGCCGCCCAGAAACTTCAGAAGCTGAAAGAGTTGCGCGGTGACCTCGCCGCCGGAGTGAGGTTAGCGATCGAGTCGAAGCAGGTTGCGTTGCAGCGCACGAATAGAAGCGACGTTTGGGTCGAGATCAGCACCGCCGATCTGATTTGTTTGACCTCCAGTAGACCCAATCGGGTGGGACAGGCGTACAGGAAAGCCCTCGCCGATGCTTCGGAGCAGGCGCGCGACGCCGTGCGACGACAACTGTTACTCTATCAACGTCTCGGAATTCTAAAAGAAAATATTCAAGCCGGTGTCGACAACATTGCGCCGGTTACTCAATCTGTGCGGACTCAAGCAGCTCCCGCCCACGTGCTCTTGTTCACTGGACATCGCATTGATAGTCCCGATCGCAAAACTCCTCGCTTTCCCGCCGCGAAAGAGAAGCACGCGCGCGCGATGATTTTCGAGGCCGTGAGGACCGAAAAAGCGAAAGCGAAGGGAGCGGTATTCGGCATTGCCGGAGGCGCTTGCGGCGGCGATATTCTTTTCCACGAAATTTGCGAGGCGCTCGAGATCCCGAGCCAAATGTATCTGGTCTTGCCGAAAAACGATTATATCAAGGTCTCGGTGGCGGATGGCGGGCCGGATTGGGTCGAGCGCTTCAATCGGCTCTACGACAAAACGAAGCCGAAAATTCTTTCCGACTCCGACCGACTGCCGCGCTGGCTCAGGACAAAAAAGGACTACAACATCTGGCAACGCTCAAATCTCTGGATGCTCCACAACGCCCTTTTCATCTCGCAGGACCACCTAAGTCTCATTGCATTATGGAACGGCGCCACCGGCGACGGCCCCGGCGGCACCGAAGACATGGTGGAGCGGGCCAAAGATCGCGGCGCGACGTTCATTCATCTGGACGCGAAAAAACTTCTCGAGTGATCAGTTGGAAACCGGCATCGCGAATAGCGCGATTTCTCATTGACGACGTCTCGGCGCATGAGGAAGATGATCCGTGAATGATGGACAGCTACAGCACCGTCGTCGATCCGTTAGGCTAAGAGAGTACGATTACGCTGAGCGCGGTGCGTATTTTGTGACCATCGTCACACAGGATCGATCCTGTCTGTTCGGTGAGATTATCAGCGATGCCATGCAGTTGAGCGGTGCTGGTGTAGCAATCCAACGTTGGTGGTTTGAATTGAAAAACAAATTCGCCACAGTCGAAACGGACGAGTTCGTGATCATGCCGAATCATCTTCACGGTATTGTCGTCATTACGGATACCATTGTAGGGGCCGACCTGCGTGTCGGCCCTGTACCGGAGGGCGCACACACAGGTGCGCCCCTACCGACGGTAATCCAATGGTTCAAAACGATGACGACGAACGAATATATCCGCGGCGTGAAAACGCTGGGTTGGCCGGCGTTTCGAGGCAGATTATGGCAACGTAGCTACTACGAACATGTCATTCGTCACGAACAGTCTTTAAATCGTATTCGACAATATATTCTTGATAACCCTGCGCACTGGGATGCTGATCGCGAGAATCCAGTGCTAGGAATTCCCGAATGGGACGACGCGTGGCGATCGCGCTAGTGTCTGCTACCTGGCGTAGGCATTGTGGAAGAGTTGTCTAGCTCTAGGGGGCACCTGCAGGCGCACTAATTCCGTCTTATGGTACAATAGGACGCGATCAATCACATCTCTTCGCTGGGATTACCCCTTCTCATCGGACTGCAGCGCATCGAGGGCTTTTTGCACCAGTTTTCGCCGCAGTTCCTTTTCATCGGCCGGAGGCAACTTGGCATCGCCCGTCACGTGCACGATTCCGGTTCCTAAAACCACGCGGTTGGCTCCCACCATCTTGGCGATCGGTAGCGCCGAGGTAATCTGCACCACCGGGATGCCCGCTTTCTCTAGTTCTGTCGTGATCGCAGCGCCGCTGCGCGTGCTTGTCCCTCACGTCGAGGTGAGGATGACGGCGTCAACGCCGTCCCGTTTGATCTTTGCTGCCATCTCCTGGCCGAGACGGCGCGTGTTTGACAGCGGGTTGGAGCGGCCGCAGGTGGAAATGAATTCGTCATGAAGCTTGCCGATGACGCCGTTTTTTTCCATCTCGCGCAAGGCATCGAGAGGCACTAAGCGGTCGGGATCTTCCTGGACGAACCGCGTGTCGTAGCCGCCGTGGGAAACTTCGTAGTCTTCAGCGCGCAGATGGTCGCGTCCTTCGATGCTGTAAGAGCCCCAACGCGTCGCTGCCGTTCCTTCGATCTTATCCGGATTGCCTCTAGGGACCAGTCCGCCGTCGGTGATCAACATCACTTTGGCTCTCGATAAGTTTTTGACGCCTGCAGGCATCGGAATCGGCGCGAAAGCGGTCGGCGGCATCTCGGATTCGAATGGTTCTCCGTTCATCTTCGCCAAGAGCATGTCGACGAGCCGCGTCGCGGCTTTTTTGTCCACGAGCTGATCGCGCAACCAGCCGCGCCGCAAGTATCCTTCTTCGTGCGGCAGGCCGATCGGTTCCTTGGTGATAAGTTTCCGGCTTAGCCTTGCCATCTTGTCCAGGACATTGCGCATGTTGGCGATGCTCGTCCCCGAGTCGATGATATAGAGCGCATCGCGGTAAAGATCGACACCGGGATTCTCTTCGCTCATCGCGGTCACCGCAGAAATGCTAAGCTCGGCTTGAACGGCGCGGCAGAGCGCGCCGGCCGCCATGCCGTAGCGCCCGGCATCAAAACATGGCCCGGCGACGAAGAGGTCCGCGTTTACTTGACGGACCTTTTCCACGACGGAAGCCGTAACCTCCTCTTGATGTTCGACGGCATAATTGTCACCGCAAACCAACGTCAGGACAATGCGCGCGTCGTTGCCCAGCAACGACTCCAACAGTCGGCCAGGTCCCACCGCGCCATCACGAATTTCCAGAGATTGGCCGGCGTGCTCTTCGGAGCCGATGCCGCCGAAAAACTGATTCAGATAGTGCGCGACTCGCATATCGAACTCCTTTGGGCGCGCCGAGGGACAGCAGTAGGGGCAAGGCGCGCCTTGCCCCTACCTCGATTGGCGGCTGATCAGCCTAATAGACCATTGCCCTCATTCTGGACGCACCCTGCTGATTGGTCACGCCAACGATGTTAGACGCGTCGATCGTCATGGGACCAGCGAGTAATTCGACAAACTCCGGCGTCGCCGCGATCACGCGATCGACCCGTGGCACTTGCCACTGCTTACCATTGCCGCCGTTATAGACAATCGCGTCGACTTCCGGAACATTAAAAAGCAATGCCGACTCGACGCGGCGGTCTCTCGACACGTCGGAAACCATGACCGAAGTCTTTATTCCCATGTCTTCGAGCAGGCGTGCGGTCTCGGCCAGATCGGCATGGGGCAATCCGCCACCGTACTTGGACAACACCGCGCCGTCTGCGTTCAAGTTCCACTTGACGAGATTGGCGGCGGCGCGACAATGGCGTTCGCGGTCGAAATTATCCGAGCCGGCGATCGTGGTCACTGTGCCGACGAAATTAATTTCACGCGCCTGGTGGCGCTCATAGAGTTCCAGGATGATGGGATGATTTTGATAAAAATAAGTTTCGGTGCCGCCAAACCACGAATGGAGCGATGGCACGATAGCGCCATCGAGCCACTCGTCGGGGTGGAGCATAACCGGTAGCATGCCGTCCGTGTTGGCGCCATAGAGAATCGGCTCGTCCACCGCCGGTTTGCGCTGACGTGAAAAGATCTGCCCGACGTAGGCGATTCGCGGCAGACCTTCGCGCCCTTTCTCCCCTGGACCCACCGGCTCAAAGGTCTGGAGGTCAACGGGGAGATGATTCCAGGCACTACGGGCAAGCTCGACAGCGATTCGTATGCCGGCAACGCGGTAAGCTCTTTCCAATGTTTGACGCGGCAATCCTGGTTTGGTGCGCGGGATCACGATCAAGTGTTGCAGCGAAGAGTACTCGCTCGCCTCAACCGGAGCGCCGCTCATTTCCAAAACGCGCCCAGTTGCGCTTCGAGTCGGGTCCGGTGAAATCTCGGCCAGAACCGACACCGCAGCGCCGGTCAGGACATGAGTCGTGCCGATGCCGGCGGTAATCGGTGCGCCCAGTATGCCGGGAAAATCGGCGCCGCAACCGGGCGCTTTCGCTCTCGGTTCAATCACGTCAAAGATTGGACCGGCACGGCAGCGCTCTCCGGGCCGCGCGATATCGAAGTCGACACTGACGATGCATTCGTCTTCAAGGATCATCCGCCGCAGCGTCGCAGGGTCGCCAATTAATACGGTGCCTTCAAGACGCGCCGGCGCGCCGAATTGTATTTCGCTGATCGGATGATGTGCTAAGGTCAACTGCATTAAATCTTTTCTCGCGATGCGTTTCAAAATGTGGATATGAAGCGCGCGGCTAGGTTGAATCTTATTCCCGGGTGGAGAAGGTTGTCAACGCGAGTAAAAAGGCAATTCTCGCAGCGGCGACCCACCGTGGTCGCCCAACCAAGCGGGCAGACACAGGGGTCTGCCCCTACATCGGACGCGCCGTTGCAATTAACTGGCACAGTATCGTAGCCGAATTCATTTATTCGACGTTCGAGCGCCTCGCTCGTTTCCTATCGAAGCTTGTGGTGATAGATAACTGTCCAGGAATAAGAGTCAGATCAAGTCATGCTTCGCTTTTCGCCCAATCCTAACCTCGCCCATCTTGTCCACTGGCTCGAATGGGAAGGGGACGCTTTCCGCCGGGCGCAAGAGCAGGACAAGCCCGTGATGCTTTTCCTATCGGCGTTCTGGTGCCGCTACTGCCAGCGCATGGACGAGGGAGCTTTCTCAGATCGGGAAAACATGGCGTTGCTCAACGCCTACTTCGTTGCGCTGCGCGTCGAGAACGCCACACGGCCCGACATTGATGCACGCTATAATCTCAACGGCTGGCCGACCGTCGCCTTCTTCACGCCTGCGGGAGAGCTGCTCGCGGCAGTCAATTATCTCGGCATCGATGAGTTCAAGGAGCTGCTGCTGAATGTTTACATGGATTATCAAGAAAAGAAGACAGAAAACCGCGTGACGAATGCGCCGGATGAAAGCGAAGCCGCGATGGCGCGTCAAGTCGAGCGCGAACCAGCCGGTGTTTCGGCTCTGACGGAGATTACAAATGGGATCATGGCGCTCGCCGATCGGTTCCACGGCGGCTACGGGCAGGGACAAAAATTCATCCATGCGGAAGCGAACGAATTTCTCTTACGCCGCTACGAGGCGACAAAAGACGCTGCTTATCTCGATCACGTTCGCTTGACGCTCGACCGGATGCGAGAGAGCCCGATCTATGATGACAAAGACGGCGGCTACTTTCGCACCACCTCGGGCGCAGACTGGGTACAACCGCACCGCGAAAAGCTCTTGGGTGAGCAGACCGGTCTGTTGTCCAATTGCCTCCATGCGCTCCGTTTCACCCAGCATCGCGAGTATGCGCGCATGGCCGAGGAGATCATCGACTACCTCGATCGCAAACTCTTCGATCCGTCGAGCGGCGCCTTTTTCGGCTGCGAGGATTTTCTTCGGCGTGAAACCAGCGCGGATATTTTCACCGACGAGTTTTTCACCATCATCGATCAGTGCGTTTACACCGACGCCAACGCGCAGGCGATCACGGCCTATTTGGCCGCCGCTGCGATCTTGGGGCGAGCCGACTGCAAAGAGCGGGCGCTGAGTGTTCTTGAGTTTCTTTGGAGTCACAGCTGCAGCGCGGCGGAAGGCATGTACCACTATTATGACGGCACGTCCCACATGCCAGGACTGCTGAACGATCAAGCATGGACGGGCACGGCGCTGGTAGAGGCCCATCATGCGAGCGGCGAGGCAGCGTTTTTGGAACGAGCGCGGGAATTGGCGGAGTTTATTCTCGCACGCTTGAGGAATCCCGAGGGCGGTTATTTCGATCGAGGCACGCGCGAGCTGGGCTTTCTAAAATTCCGTCTCACGGCGATCGAGCAAAACGGCGCCGCCGCATTTTTTTTCCTGAAGCTCGCGCAAGCGGGACGGGAGCCAAAGTATTTTGAGGCTGCCAGTTGGGCTTTGCGCGCGTTTAGTGGGGATTTCGCTTCTTGCGGCATTCATGCCGCCCCATTCGGGCGGGCGCTTGATGAATGGCTGAACCGTCGGTAAGGCTTGGAGGTGCTGGAGTATTGGAGTGTTGAATCATGCTCCAGTACTCCATTATTCCAACACTCCAGCAATCCATTTCTCATCACCCCTTGATCTTCATATCGGCCACGATGATTTCGTTATTCGGGTTGCCTTTCCAGACGATGTTTCTCGCCACGCCATAAATTTCCGCAAGCGTATAGAGCGGCACGACGGGAGCATCTTCCATGATAATTCGCCCCGCCTGCTGCAAAATGGCGACGCGCTTTTTGTGATCGCCGGTGCGTTGCTCTTCTTCTATGAGCTTGTCGAGATCAGGATTGCTGTAGCCGGTGCGCTTGGTGACGCCCGTGTGGAAATATTGATCATAGAATGTGTCGGCATCGTAGGCCGATCGGCCGGCGTAGTAGAAAGGCAGCTTGCCGCCGTTGACTCCGTCTCTGCCCCAGTAGATCGGGTACTCCTGCGTTACAAGCTCAACCTTAATGCCGCTCTCGCCGAGTTGGTGCGCGATGACCTGGCATACCTCTTTGCCTTTGAGGTGGCGGTCAGGCGCCAGATTAAGCTTCACTTCCAAACCGTTGGGATAACCAGCTTTGATGAGCAGCTCGCGCGCCTTTTTTGGATCGAATGGATAACGCTTGATGGCCGGATCATGGCCGATCATGTTCGAGCTCAATGGGCCGTTGAGCACGTAGCCGTTGCCTTCATAGATGTGTTTCAAAATCACGTTCGGGTCGATGGAATAATTGAAAGCCTGGCGTACCAGCTTGTTGTCAAACGGCTTGTGGGCGACATTCATCGCCAAAAAATACATGCGATAGCCCGGCACTTTTTCAACCCGCGTGCGCGGATGCTTGCCAACGCGCGGAATCTCTTCGATGGGGAGATTACTGATCACGTCCGCTTGACCGGCAAGTAATCCGGCGACGCGCGCTGATTCCTCTTTGACCGTTTTGAACAATACCTCTTTGATTTCCGGCTTCGCCCGCCAATAATCGTCGTTGCGCGCCAGCACCAAATGGCCGTCTCGCTGCCAGCTTGCGAGCTTGTACGGGCCGGTGCCGATTTTGTAGTTATCGAGTTGATTGCTGTTCTTTTCGACCGCCGATTGGCTGACGATGAAACGGTTGTTCAATCGTTCGAGCAAGACCGCGTTGGGCTGTTTGGTCGATATAACCACCGTGTGATCGTCCGGTGCTTCGACGCCCGTGACCTCGATGAAGTTGGATGCTTGCAGGCTCTTGCGGTCGTTGACGATTCGGTCGAGAGAGAAAAGCACGTCTTTCGACGTGAACGGCGATCCATCGTGAAAGCGAACATTCTTTCTAAGGCGAAACAGCCATTTTCTTCCCTGAAACTCCCACGCCTCGGCCAACACGCCGACGTATTCATTTTTAGAGAAATCCATTTCAATCAACGGCTCGATCACATGCTGCCAGATGCCACTGATCCCGCCGCCGCTGTAAGCGTACGGATGGAGCGAATCTAACCCGACGCCTTGAAAAACCACGACGCGATCTTTTGAAGCTGCGGCCGCAATTTGCGTCAGTGCCGGACCGGTCAATGCAGCCAGGCTCAAGACACTGCCAGTTTTCAAGAACTCTCGGCGATTCATTGTAGATCCGGTCGAAGGCATATGAGACCTCCCGATAGCAATTCCCGTTTGCTTACGATTGGCCGTGAATTTCTTATCCAGTGCTCGCTTATAGCTGCACTGGTGGAATAAGGTCAAGGCGGATGAGAGGGCGCGATGAATCGCGCCCCTACTAGTGAACGTGCTCGTCAGGAGCTGGAGCGCGAGGTTTTTCCTTGTGTAGCAGTTCCACTTGCGTCAGCAGGGTAGCGATTTTGCGCCATGCTTCGCTTTCGGCCGGCAACCAGCGCGCGCGGATGTAGCCCTGCTTGTCGATAAGAAACTCCACGTGCCGCGGCTCAGTGACAGCTTTCTCATCGGCAAAGCTTCGGGCAAAGAGCGCGTAGGTTGCGGCGATTTCTGTGCTTCCTTCAGTCACGATTGGCAGCCCGAGATCAATCCGGCCGCTTTTGTTTTGGTAGTCGACGATATCGTTAGGAACGAAGATAATATCAACTTCGGCAGCATGAAATTGCGGAAATTCCTTTGCGAGTTGTTCCAGTCGATCCAACGAAGTCCACAGCGAGAAAAACACCAGCAATGTTATCTTGTTGCCAGGTCCATGAGTCAAAGGAAGTGGATCGCGATCTACGTTCGCCGTTAGTCACGAATGGGCGGAGCGCGATCTCACCTGGACATTTCTTTTGGCGAAAGGTAAGGAGAGTCAGTAATTGGCGAACACGCGCGGCTGAAACGATTAGCCGTGCATCGTGCGGAGATTCCCTCATGAAAATTGTCACGCTCATGGCGCTGCTTTGGCTCATATTTTCGAACGTCGCGGGCGCGCAGACAACCGTGGTCGGCTATTCCGCCGTGACATCGGTATTTCTGCCGTTCTGGATCGGCAAGGAAGCGGGGCTATACAAAAAAGAAGGACTCAATGTGCAGCTCGTCTATATCGCAAGCTCGACGACGATGGCGCAGGCGATGTTCGCGCGCGAAGTCGCCATCTCGACGGTCAACAGCGGTAGCGTAGTGAGCAGCGGACTTCAGGGCGGTGATCTGGTTCTCATGGGCGCCGTGATGAACGCCGCGGCGTTTTACATCATGACCCGGCCGGAGATCACAAATGTTCAGGACTTAAGAGGCAAGAAAATCGGCGTTACTCGTTTAGGCTCCTCTTCCGACTTCGCGATTCGTGAGTATCTACAAAAACACAAGCTGCAGCCCAACCGCGACGTGAACATCGTCCAGGTTGGCGGCATGCCTGAATTGGCCGCGGCATTGAACAACGGCTCGATCAGCGCGGCGCCGCTGTCGTCGCCGAGCTCTCACGTCGCCCAGCAGAAAGGCAATAGAGTGATCGCCAATCTAGCCGACGAAGGCATCTATTTCGTCATCGCCGGGCTGACGACGACACGCCGATTTCTCCGCGAGCAGCGCGGCGACGCCAAGGTGTTCTTGCGCGCATTCGGGCGCGCTACTTACTTCATGTTTCAGCAACGGGACGAGGCGAAGAAGATTCTGACAAAATACGCGAAGATCGACGATCCCGGCATGCTTGAAGGCAGTTTGAAGTACGCCCACGACTTCACCGAAAAAATTCCGCTGGTAAAACGCGAAGGAGTTCAGGTCGTGCTCGATCAAGAAGCAGCTAAGAATCCCCAGGCGAAAGAATTCACTGCCGAGCGATTCTACGACAACAGCCTCGTTCAAGAGCTCATCAGCGAGGGATTCTACAAATCGCTCTGGGGCAAGTGAAAGGAAGTTAGCATGTCAGCCAATTACGCGCCGATCGATGCCGACGGCCATGTGATGGAAACCGACGACGAGTTGAGAAAGTACCTGCCGCCGCCGTTCGAAGGACGCCGCGCGCTGACCGCGCTGTTCCCATCGTTGGACGGCTGGCCGCGCGGCACGCGCAAGGCGCCCGATACGACGACCTGTTTGCAAAAATGGCGCATGTTTTTAGACGCCTCGGGTGTGGCGGGCTCGGTGCTCTGAGCGTGGGATTGTGTCAACGCCGCTGGACACGGAGTGGCCCTCTGGCTCCGTGGTGTGATTGCGCGTTTCATTAGGACCGTTCCTGATTGCAAGCTTGTCCGCGGTCATTCTATGATGCGGCGCAACGAAAGGGAGAAGATTTATGTCAATGGCTGGACTTCGTTTTGGGCATGTCGCATTCAGAGTTTCCGACACAGAGCGCAGCGTGCGCTGGTACGCGGACGCCTTCGGCGCGAAAAAGATCTATCATGCCGAGGCGAACGGCGACCGGCCGGAGTTGATGTTTTTGGAGTTTGCCAGAGGACAACTGATTGAATTTTTCACGGGTGGTAAGAATATGATGGCGTCTCCTGCGGATCCGATCGGTTACATCCACTTCTGCCTGCTAGTCGACAATCTCGACCAAGCGCTGGAACATCTGGCAAAGATGAACGTAAAGCCGCAGCGCAAATTTATCGGCCGCGCGAAGCAGCGGATCGCGTTTATCTCCGATCCGGACGGCAATAGTATCGAGCTGATGGAAATTCCGCCGGAATCAGAAATCTATCGCGACTGAAGGTTGATGGTGCTTAGTACGGTTCGAAACTACGCAGGGCAGGCAAAACTTCGGTGCCAAAGAGCCGGATCGATCGCATCAGATCTGCTTCGGCGATATCGCCGATGTTGAACTCGCCGAGGACGGTATTGAACACGCCTTCGGTTGCGGCTGACTTGATTCCGTCGATGACTGTTTTCGGCGAACCGACGAAAGCCAGGTTGTGTGCTAAAAGATAATCAAGGTCGACCGCGTGCCTGGCGATCTCGGCGCCGCCGGGATCGCCGCGCTTGGCAAAATTCTCGGCTAGTCTTTGATACCCTATGCCACCTTCAGCCCTGGTGCCGAAAACCTTCGTGAAACAATAAGTAAAATACTGCCGCGCTTTGGCAACGGCCTTCTCGTCGGTTTCATCGACGTACACCAACACCCAGTAACCGATGTTGGCTCTGCCCGGGTGGCCGGTATCTTTCCAAAGCCTCAAATACTCTCGATAGCGCGGCGCGACTTCAGCACGCGGCACTAAGAAAAGGTAGCCAGTAGAGACCCCTTCGCGGGCGAGAAGCGCCAATGTGTCGGCGTCACGGGAATGAATCCAGATCGGCGGGTGGGGCTGTTGCACCGGTCGCACCGCAAGTGTGACGTCGTGGTACTGATGATAGGGGCCTTCGAAGGTGAATTTTCCCCGTGCTGAAAGCGCTTTCTTTATGAACGCCAGCGTTTCATTGGCCAGCGCCCGGCGATTTTGAAAATCGGCGCGGTAAGGTCCGAAAAAATCCGGTACGATTCCCGACACGAGGCCAAACTCGAAGCGACCGTTCAGAACGTTGTCCAACACCGCCGCGTCTTCGGCGATGCGCATGGGATCGTAGAGCGGCGCGACAAAACCCATGGTGCCGATGCGCATTCTGCGCGTGTGCGCCCCTGCTGCAGCGCAATAGATCGACGGCGACGGCATCCAGCTTTCATTGGGATTGAAGTGATGTTCGACACAAAAGCCGAAGTCGAAACCCGATTCGTCAGCGAGCGCCAGCTCACGCCAGAGCTGTTCGTAACGCCCCGCGGCGGTCATTCCCGGTTTGTTCCAGACGTGAGAGAAGTAGGCAAATTTCATCGATGCGCCCTAATCCGTGATACGCGCGTATCAATAACCGTACTTGGCTTCGAGCTCTTTGAGTTCCTTGTTGCCCAGACCAGCGTACCATTTGCGCGTATCTTCGATACCTGGCGTTTCCTTGAAGTAGCGCGCTTCGGTGCGCTTTTTTTTAACTCTTCCAAACACTGGCGCATGCCGTGTAGCGCCGCGACTTGCAATACGGTTGGGATGCAGCCGACCCGTCCGCCAAGCTCGCCCCATCGCTGTAGCGGCATCACCTGACGCGGCGGCACGCCGACCATGGGTTTACCAAGTTCTGCATACGCTTTGATTTCATCTTCGGTGCGCGCGCTTACCCAGGCGGCGTCGGCGCCGGCTTCGATGCAAGCTTGCGTTCGATCGAGACGTTCCTGCAAAGAATCCTTTGCCTCGGAGCGCGCGATGATTATTAAGTTTTCATCGCGCCGCGTGTCGACGGCGGCCTTGATCTTGGCGACGAACTCCGCTTTCGAGACCAGGCCGACATCAAAGCCCTCGTGGCCGGCCCGTTTGGGGGTCATCTGGTCTTCGATGTGAATTGCCGCAACGCCGGCGCGCTCGAATTCCCGGACCGCGCGGACGACATTCACGGCATTGCCGTAACCGGTCTCGGCGTCACTCACGATCGGAATATTCACCGCGTCGGCGATCTCACGCGCGCGGTTGATCATCTCCGTAAGCGTGAGTAACCCGGCGTCGGCGAAACCGAGGGCGCGATGTTGGCCGCTGCCGGAAATGTGGATAAGGGGGAAATCCGAGCCACTCGACCAGACGAGCTTGAATTCCATCATTACAGCTCGGCGCGATATGGCACAGCGGCTCATTGAGCATTGCGCGCAAAGATTTGCGTTTGTCTCCTGCTGTTGGTTCCATTTTCTCTTCTTCCTTTCTGGTTAGTGATCTTCGTTCTTTGTAGGGGCGACCGGCCGGTCGCCCCTCAACCTCATCGCGCCTTCTGAGTCCTGGCCCGGGCGAATTCGTCTCGACGCCCCACCGTCGCTTTGAGCAGCTCGGGTGGAATGTCTTTCGCGCCGCCGAGCACTTCAGCGAGGATCGCCATTTGTGCCGCTTCTTCGACGATGAGATTTGCCCGGGCCGCCGCCGCGGGATCTGCGCCAAACGCCAGCACACCGTGGTTTTCCAACAGCACCGCTTTGGTATTTTTCGTGACGTTTAGAGCCTTGGCGATATTCGCAACTGACTCGGCGGAGCCTCGCGGTCCATACTTAGCGAGTGGAATGCCGTCGGTCATGTCTGAGCGCACCAGGGCTTCGTAGGAACATCCGAGCGACCGGCTCGCCAATGCGAAACTGGTCGCATAGGTGGAATGGGTATGCACCACCGCGCCAGTCTCGGGCCGCTCCCTGTACACGATCGCATGCATGTGGACGATCTCGGCATTGGTCGGATTGATCTCGCCTTCGACCAGCTTTCCTTCAAGGTCGAGAAGCGCCAGGTTCTCGGGCTTTAGGTTGTCGAAGGAGCTCGTCGCGGTCAGCAGAATCGTATCCGTGTTCGGCACGCGCACGCTAAAATTACCGTGGTGGCTCATCGAGATCGCGCCGACCCGCACGAGCAAGTTCGCGCTATCGATAACGGCTTGGCGGAGTGCTGAGTGATTCATGGTTTTTATGCCTCCATGATATTTTGCGTTTCGATTAGGCTGCTGAAATAATCCCACGCTCGATTCGAGACTTCTTCCGGAGAGACCTGGCTATACATATGCTCCAGTTCTTCAGGAGTAAAATAGCGCGGCTTCCCGGCGGCCATGGCGCGGAGTTGGTAATTCGCCGCCTCTTCCATCCATACAGTCATCACGCATACTCGGCGGACATCTTTATCGGCGACATTGACGCCGTGGCCGCGCAATAACATGGCGCTATGCGCACCTAAAGTTTGCGCGACCTGATCACCGAGCTCACGCGTGCGTATCAGCGTCACGGGTTCAAACACCTGGATGGTATTTTTGAAAATCGCCCCCGAAGCATGCAGCGGGCGAATCGTTTCGCCGAGCGAACCGAGTATGACGCAGTTCGGAGGATGGACGTGGCAAACCGACTGCACATCGGGCCGAGCTTGATAAATTCTCGCATGAATCCAGAACTCGGTATTCGGTTGCCCATTGCCGGACAGTTGATCGCCTTCGACGTTGAGCACGAGCAGATTATCTTTGTGCACGAGCGCCGGACTCATTCTTGGAGGAAAAATGAAAGTATCGGTTCCGGGGATGCGCGCGCTCACGTGTCCGAATGCGGCGGCGATGCCCTGTTGGTGCAAAATGTGGCTTGCGGTTACGATGTCTTGCTTGAGTTGATCGATGTCCATGCTGTCTTTCCGTCCGCTTCAGCAGTCTCAACTCCCATACGCCAGGCAAAACAAAATGTCCATCCAAATTGACGCGCTGTTAACGGATATTACGGGGATAAGACGACCCGTAAAATTGACAGCAGAGTCGGTTGTTCGATATATCGAAGCCCATGCTGACACAGAAGTGGAAAACTTCGGAGCGCCAATATCGCGTGCGTGAAGAGCGGGATTTCGCGATTCCGGTTTCCGACGGCACGAAGCTCAATAGTTATCTATACCGGCCCGATGCGGAGGGTAAGTTTCCCGTGATCCTGGGCGCATGCGCTTATTCCCTCGACGATCAGGTTGCGCCGGTGATGCCGGTCGGCGCCGGAGGAATCCGTGGCCATATGGAAGCCGGCGATCCGAACTTTTATGTTTCACGAGGCTACGTGCACGTGATTATGAACGTGCGGGGCACCGGTCAATCCGAGGGATATTATGATTTTCTTGGGAGCCAAGAGATTCACGACGTGTACGACGCGATCGAATGGCTCGCCAAACAGCCATGGTCTAACGGCAACGTTGGCATGTTCGGCCCGTCTTATTTCACGATGGTGCAGAAGCGCGTTGCTGCGCTGAACCCGCCATCTTTGAAATGCGTCTTTGCGATGTATGGTCTGACAGACTTGTACCGGGATCTCGATTATCACGGCGGTATTCTGCATCACAATTTTCGCACGCGCTGGATTCCCAAGCTCGCCAACCTACGCTTTAAGAACCGAATGAAGGAAAAGCTTGGCGAAGAAGAATATCGTCGCAGAGTTCAGACCGCATTGAGCGATCCGGAGATTGTCGCGATCCCGGCGTTGGTCGATGCGTTGAGGGATCCGGACAAAGGGCGCAACGCGTGGATCGTCGAGCCATTATTGTTTCCACTCTATTCGGAATTTTGGCAGGAATGGCATGCCGCCACACAAGGCGAACTAGAGATCCCTGCTTACCTCGGCAGCTGCTGGGGAGTCTACGGAATTCACTTTGCGGGCGATATGCGCTCCTGGGCGGAGTGGCAGGGGACAAAGAAATTCACGATTGGGCCACCGATTTATCTTGACCGGCCGGTGTATCAATACCATTACGAGTCGTTGCGCTGGTTCGACCACTGGCTCAAGGGCAACGACACCGGAATCATGGACGAACCGCCAGTGCATGTTTTTCTCGACGGCAGCGATGGCGAGTGGATAGAGGCGAATGAGTGGCCGCTGGCGCAGACGCGCTGGACCCCGTTTTATCTGCACGAGCATGGTCTTCTGTCCGAGCATGAGTTCTGGGCCAACGAATCACCAACGGTATATATTGATTCACCCTACGAGCGCGGCAGTGCTATGTTTCGGACCCCGGCGATGGTCGAAGCCACCGACGTCTGCGGGCCCATGTCGCTGACACTCTATGCTGCGACGACCGATGCCGAGATTTTGTGGTTTGTGCAATTGCTTGAATTCGATCCAAAGGGCGCGGAGCGTCTTTTGACCCGTGGCTGGCTCAGAGGTTCGCAGCGCAGAATTGATCCGCATCGGTCCAAGCCCTGGATGCCCTATCACACGCACGACCGCCGCGAGCCGCTGATACCCAATCAGGTTTACGAATTTATTATTGAGATTCGTCCCTACGGCATCCGGCTTCGTCCCGGCTATCGATTGGCCATTCGCATCTCTGGTCACGACGGCGAACCACCAACGCATCATCTTCACGGCATCGGTTCGGGTCACGTGGCGCGGCAGTCGAGCTCGCGCGTGTCGATCTATCACGACACCGATCATCCGTCACATTTGCTCTTGCCCGTGACGCGGGGCAACCGCATCGGCACGTTCATTTCCGGTGGGGTCATTACGACGTAGCTACCGTCAACTTTTATTTACGGTGTGGCTGTCGCTCGTGCCAAGTAGGACCGCTCGAAGAAGTGCTCGGGATCGCCCTTGATGCCTAACGCGCCTAGCAAAGCAGCGATGTTTTCCCGCTCGATTGCCACATCGAGATCCTGGGCGAAATAGCCGAGGGCTCGGCGCTGCATCTCGGGATCGCCCCGTAGTTTGGCGGTAACCAATTGGATCGCCTTGTCTCTGTTGCCCTTGATGAGTTGCATCGACTTGGCGAGGGCGCGAATGAAACGCACGACGAGATCGGGTTCCTTGGCGGGCCGAGGGTGGGTTGTTTTTCTACGTAAATGCGGATCGATTACGTCGATTTGATTACGAGAATTGTTGCGACTGGTTATCAAAAATAAAACTGGCCCGGCGGGTTGCGCCGGGCCAGTCTGGTTTGCCGCCGATGTCGAAATTGCGCCGCTCTAATTGGCTCTAACGCTGATTGTGTTCGAGTAAGCCGAGTAACCGATGCTGTTGTATGCGCGGACGCGATAGAGATAGGTTTTTCCGCGGCGCAGTCCCGTGTTTGAGAACGTAGTTGCTCCCGCCCCAAGTGTTGCAATCTGGGAAAATTTTGTGCCGTTGTTGGAACGCTCGATTTTGAAACCGCTTTCACTGGTGGAGTTATCCGTCCAACTCAGATCGACTCGTTTCAAACCGACCGGAGCACCGACGAGATTGGACGGTACCGCTAGTTGTCCGACGACGTTGATTTGTAGCGTTGCCGCAGCCGATCCCCCTCGACCGTCCGACACGCTGACGGTGAAGGTATTAACCCCAACGTCTGCGGCGCCGGGAGTGCCGATCAATGCGCCATTCGATGCAACCGAAAGCCATGCGGGACCGCCCGTTTTCGCGAATGTCAGAGGGTCCGAGTCCGGATCGCTCGCATCGCTGGCAATACTTCCAGCATAGGACTGACCTTGGTTGCCATTGGGTTTGACGATTGGGTCGCCGTTGAATGTCGGCGGATTATTACTGTCGCCACCGCCGCCCAAGCGGAAATTGGCGACAATCGGCGCCGTCAGATCTCCAGTGTGAGCGTTATCCCGTTGGTCTTGAATTCCGGTCGCGACGCCATTGTAGAGCACGTCCGGATTTGAAAAGTGCAGGACGCGCGGGCAGCTAATCGTACAAACATTGTAAGACATGATCGTCCGAAACCCACCGTTTACGTAATGCCCGAATGACCAGGGATACGATGCGCCCGAGGGAGCAATCCCGGCGCTCGCCGGATCATGCTCCATACCCATATTATGGCCATGCTCGTGGGCCA
>DASYUV010000093.1:0-19789 GCA_036000865.1 Binatia bacterium
TGGCTGAGCTCAAAGCGCAGCAGTACCGAACCGATCTGGTCGTTGCCGGAACGACGACGGCGTTGGAAGGTCTTGCGCCGGTGAACGCCATCGTGCCGATGCAGTCATTTCTCGTGGGTCCTGAAAGTCGGGATCTCTCGAAATGGAAAGCAGGTAAGCTTCACTTTTCCGATGACGCAGGGAAGTACAATCTAGTTTATGGCAACCGCGTCCAGGTCGCTTTCGTTTACAACCGCGACTCGTTGGTGTCGGGCAAAATCAAGTCGTGGAAAGACCTGCTCAATCCCGAGTGGAAGGGCAAGATCGCCATGCTCGATCCGCGCCGTGCGGGCGGCGGATTGGATATATCCACGTTTTGGTACACCAACGAGAAGCTCGGTTTAGGAAAAAGTTTTATCAAGCAGCTGTTCACGACCCAGGACATTTTTATGTCCAATGAGGAGCGGCAAATCGTGGACTTTGTGGCCCGCGGGCGATACCCGATCGCAATCGGCCCGAGCGGCACCTTAACATTTCAACTCAAAGCGCAAGGCCTTCCGGTGGAGCTTTTCGGCAGCGCGGGACTGCAAGAGGGCGGATTTGTGACCGCCAGCAACGGAACCATTTCGGTGGTGAAAAATATGCCGCACGCCAGTGCCGCGAAACTCTACTTGAATTATCTTCTCTCGAATGAAGGACAGATGACTTGGAGCAAAGCCTCGGGACTGGCGAGCCTTAGACGCGATGTTCCACGGGATCACATTCCGGAGATTCTTCTTCCCCAGGAAGGCGTCAGCTACCAGGAAACTTACAGAGAAAAGTACGTGCTGATGAGACGGGAAATCGTTGATTTTCTCAACACGGTTATTCGCCGGTGAAGGCGGTATTTGAAGCATCGCTGAATAGCTGTGCATGATCCGATGCCAATAGTAGGGAGTGCCAAGTGAATCGTTTCGAAATCGGCATTCAGATGTGGCCTTGGTATGACATCAAAACACTGGTCGCCTATGCCGAGCGCGCTCTGGAAATATTTCCTTTCGAGCAGATTTGGATGTGCGACGAATTCCAATATGAAGATTCCTTTACCGTGTTGGCCGCCATGGCGATGCGCCTGAATGTGTCGGTGGGCACCATGGTGACGTTCCCGCACCGCAATCCGATGGAGCTGGCGCAGCGGTTTTCCGGCATTGCCGGGCTCATTCGCGAGGGGAAAGAAGTTTCCGCCGGCATCGGCGCCGGCGGCGCCGTGCAGGAACAAGTGGTGAGCGAAAAGACCGCGCCGATGGCCGTGATGGAGGAAACCACGCGTTTTCTGAAAACCCTGTTCGCCGGAGAGAGCGTCGATCTCAAGGCCTATCCGCGGCTGTCCGCGCGGTTTCGTTACAACCCGCGCACCAAGGCGAAACTTTATTTTCCGCCGCGACCGCCGGTGCCGGTCTATCTCGCCGCGGGCGGCCCCAAGATGTTTGATATGGCCGGCAGGCTGGGCGACGGAGTAATTCTGACACAGCTGAATCCTTGGACCTCGCTACCGGGAATCCAGCGCGGCATGTTCCAGCAGGCGGTTCAAAGGGTAGCGCAAGCGCGGCAGGCCGTCGCCACCGATGGCGCTTTCAAAAAAATCTATAACCTGCACATCTCTGTTTCAGCGGACGGAGACAAGGCGAAACAGTGGGCGAAGCGAAATACTTCTTACGCGCTGGCCGGGAGCCTCGGCCGCTATCCGGACGTGCTCAAGGCGAGCGGTGTCGATCTCAAAGATGTCGAACCGGTGCGCGAGGCGTATGTCAACGGTTTGGGGGTCGACGAGGCGGCGCGGCGAGTTTCGGACAAATTATTAGCAGACGCGGGTTTCATTGTCGCCGGCACGGCGAAAGAAGTTTTGGCCAAGTGCGAAGCCGTTCTTCCTTTGGTGCGAGAGGCCGGCATCGATCAGCTTGTCATCGGCGTGCCGCTGGGACCCAACGTCCCGGAGGCGCTCGATATCATCTCTAAGGAAATTATTCCCGTGCTCCAATGAGACGTTTATCCTCGAACCTCTACGTCGAGTCGGTGAACGGCAACGAGATGGTTCTCTGCCGATGCGGTGCCGTGCTCGGCGCCGCCGATGCCAAACAGGATGCCAAAAGCTTACTCAAGAGGAAGGATGCCGATCTGTCTGCGGCCGGTCCCAAAGTGAATCCATACGCCCTGGGTGGCCGGCGCTTTTTCTTGCGCGAATACTTCTGCCCGGCCTGCTTCCGATTGATTGAAACTGAAGTCGCGCTCAAAGAAGCATGAAGTTTGTCATCGGCGTTGATACCGGAGGGACCTTCACCGATTGTGTCGCCATTGGTGAAGACGGTTCCGTGATCTGGGACAAAGCCCATACGACGCCTCAGGATCACACGCTGGGCATTCTCGAGTCGATCGGCAATACCAGCGCCAGACTCGGCGTCTCTGGGTCTCAGCTTCTCAGCGCAACGGTCGCATTGGGCATCGGTTCCACCGTTGGGCTCAACGCGCTCCTCGCCCGCGCCGGCGCCAAGGCCGGCCTGCTGACGACTCGCGGGCATGAAGATAATTTGTTTATCGGACGCATCCATCAGAAAGTCGCCGGCTTGGGTGAAGAAGAAATCAAAGACGTCGTCCGTCTCGATAAAGCGATACCCTTGATTCCCCGTGCCCTCGTTTGCGGCATCAATGAGCGAGTGGATTATAAAGGCGCCGTGCTTGCTCACCTCAATCTTCAAGAAGTCGAGAGGGCAACCGCAAGCCTGGTGCAGCAGCGGATTGAGTCACTGGCGGTTTGTTTCCTTTGGTCGTTCATGAATTCCACTCACGAGCGCGCGGTCAGAGACTTGGTTGAGAAACGATTTCCGGGAATTTTTGTTACGCTCTCGAGCGAGGTATCGCCGCTGTTAGGCGAGTACGAGCGGACCGCTACGACGGCGATAAACGCGTCGCTGGGACCGATCGTAAAGCGCTTCATGGGACGGCTGGTGGAAAGTTTGCGCTCCGCCGGTTTTACCGGCCCGGTGCTCGCCATGCATTCCCTCGGAGGGGTGATTCCGTGCGACGAAGCGGGAAGCAAAGCCGCTCATATCATGGCGTCGGGCCCGGTGGGCGGCGTCATGGGCGCCATCAGTATGGGGCGAATCTTGGGCCACAAAAATATTATCGTCACGGATGTGGGCGGCACGAGTTTCGATGTCGGTTTGATTGTCGACGGCCGACCGACGCTCAATCGTCAACCGGTATTTGAAAAATTTACTCTGGCAGTGCCGATGATCGACGTGGTCTCGATCGGCGCCGGCGGGGGAAGCATCGCATGGGTGGATCAACAGAGCGGGCTGCTCCAAGTCGGACCCCGCAGCGCCGGGGCTGTACCGGGTCCCGCGTGTTATGCCCAGGGAGGGAACGAGCCCACCGTCACCGATGCCAATCTAGTATTGGGAAGGATCGATCCGCAGAGTTTCTTTGGTGGCCGGAAAAAACTGGATGTAGAGCTGGCGCGAAGGGCGATTCAAGACAAGGTGGCCCTGCCCTTGGGTTTGCATCTCTTCGCGGCCGCCAAGGGAATCCTCGAGATTGTCGATTCCCATATGGCCGATCTGGTCCGAAGAGTCACCGTCGAACAGGGATACCATCCCGCAGATTTTGTGATTTACGCCTATGGCGGCGGCGGGCCGTTGCACGTCGGCTCCTATGCGCGCGAGATCGGCGTGTCCGAGGTTTTGGTCTCGCCCTACGCGCCGGTTTTTTCCGGCTTCGGCATTGCCGGCTGTGATATTCAGCGCCAATACACGCGCTCGCATCCAACGACGCTGCCTGTGCCCAACGCGCAGCTCAACGCGATCTTCCGCGAGCTCGAGACCGAAGCGACGCGCGACGCGGTCGGGTCAGTCGGGGAGCTGCAACTTGAACGATCTCTCGATATGAAGTTTCGCCGCCAGGTGCATCACGTTCGCATCGCCGCGCCCGCGGGTGAATTGGCTGGGTCGGCGACAGAAGCGCTGGTCGGCGATTTTGAAAAAGCTTACGAAAAAATCTACGGCAAAGGCACCGCTTACCGGAAGGCCGGAGTCGAGATTAGTAATTTCATCGTGACGGCGACGACAAAAACGTATAAGCCAAAGCTAAAAGAAGAAGAATTGGCGGATGGCGATCCCCGGCGAGCGCAGGTCGGCGCGCGGCCGGTTTATTTCGACGAGTTTATCGAAACACCGGTGTTCAGCATGGAGTTATTGAGTCCCGGCAACCGCATCGCCGGCCCGGCGGTGGTTGAAAGTCCGGCAACGACCATGCTGCTCCATCCGCAGCAGTTGGCAACCGTGGACCGCTACCGCAATCTTCTTCTCCGCCTCGGGTGAGTGATGACTGAACAAAGCTTGGACCCGGTTCGCTTCGAAGTATTGCGCCATCGTCTGTGGTCGATCAGCGCGGAGGCCGCGAGCACGATCAAAAATATTTCCGGCTCGCCGATCGCCACCGAGGCGCATGATTTCAACACTTGCATCATGAGCCCAAGCGGAGATTCGGTGGTGATGGGTCCCTACGTCGCCTCTCTCGCGATCGGCCAGGGACTCACGGTCAAACATATCCTCGCGCGATATGCGGCCAATCCCGGATTTTTTCCCGGCGACATGTTTCTCTGCAACGATCCTTATTCCGGCGCGCTGCATCAGAACGACGTGACTTTGGTGGCGCCGGTTTTTCACGCGGAAAAATTGGTCGCCTGGACCGGCGCGACGATTCATCAGGTCGACGTCGGCGGCTCTTCGAAAGGAAGCCAGGCGGCCACCGGCGCCAAGTCGATTTTCGAGGAGGCCCCGGTCATTCCGCCGATCAAGATCATCGAACGAGGTCAACTACGGCGGGATCTCGAAGAAGAATATCTCATCCGATCGCGAACTCGGGATTTAAACGCGCTCGACCTCAGGGCGAAGATCGCGGCAAATCTGGTGATGGCGGAGCGGCTCCTGGCGGTTTGCGAACGCTACGGCGGAGAAATCTTCGGCCAGGTATTGGCGCGAATCGTCGAAGTGAGCGAATCCAAGCTAAGAGCGCGGCTGCAAGAGTTGCCCGACGGCGAGTGGAGCCACAACTCTTATATTGACTATGACGGGGCGGTGTACGCGATCCGCGTTAAGATGCGCAAGCAAGCCGACCAACTCATTCTCGACTTCACCGAGAGCTCGCCGCAGGCGCCCGCCGTGGCCAACTGCACTTATTCCGGTCTCCTCGCCGGTGTCCAGGCCGCGGTGCTCGCTTATCTTTGCTACGACATCCCGATGTGTCCCGCGGGGATTCTCCGGCCTGTCGAGATTATTTCGAAAAAGGGAACCGTCGTCGACGCCGCATGGCCGGCGGGAGCGGCCAAGGCGACCACTGCCGGCAGCTTTGTCACCACCACGGCCGTCAGCGCCTGCTTGGCGAAAATGTTGGATGCCAGCGAGACCCATTGCTCGAGGCTGATGGCTTGTTGGAATGGCGCATCGGGGCAACAAGAGCTGTTCGGCACCGATCAGCGCGGCCAGCTCTTCGGGTCGACGATGCTGGACGGCATGGCGGGAGGAAGCGGCGCGCGTTACGATCGCGACGGCATCGATACCGGCGGCTTCGTTCGTTCTCTGGGCTGCGCCATCGCCAACGTCGAGACCTACGAATTTCGTTATCCGCTTCTCTATCTCTACCGCAGGCAGGAGTGCGACACCGGCGGACCGGGAAAGTTCCGCGGCGGAGCGGCCATCGGCTTGGCCATGACGCCGCACGACGTCGAAGAGATTCCGACCTGCGTGCTTCATGGCTGCGGCATTGAACAGCCGGCCTCGGCGGGAATCTCCGGCGGCTATCCCGGCAGCACGACCCAATTCAACATCCGCCGCAATACGTCAGTGCAAGAGCTATTGAGTCGGGGCCAGATTCCAGTGGAGTTCAATGCTCTGGACGGCGAGCTTCAGCCGAAGTCGTGCGAAGATACTTTTCTCAGGCGAGGCGATGTCTTCGAGCGGGTGGCATGCGGTGGCGGCGGGTTCGGCGATCCTTTGGAGCGTGATCCGGAGTTAGTTAAGAAAGACGCACAGCTAGGATTGGTCAGCCGGCACTGCGCCGAGGAAATCTATGGGGTCGTGTTGCGGGGTGAATCCAGCATCGTAGACGACGTGAGAACGAAAGAAAAAAGGGCCTCCATTCGCGCTGAACGGGCGCGTTGAGGCTGTTGGTTTGGCGCCTGGGTACTGATGAGAGCAACATATAATTATCCCGCAGTAAGCTGCGGGGTATCACAAAAAATTTGATGAGAATTTGTCCCCGAGGCGTCACCCCCGAACGTTTTTATCGGGGGTCCAGTCCTAAACTTCGCCTGGATTCCCGCTAAAAGCATGCGGGAATGACGGCCTTCATATAGTACGAAGCAAGCTGCGGGCAATTAGACCGCAGGGATTAAAGCGCACATGTTTTTCAAAGTTCTCATCATGCTTGGCGGCCTGGTTACCCTAGCCTGTTTTGGTCTGAACAAAGGCTATTCTCAAACCAGATTGATTCAAGCAATACCGACCAAGAGTTTCGGATTTCTGCCGCTGTTCGTTGCCCAGGAAAGGGGTTTCTACTACGCGGAAGAGTTGGAGGTACTGGCGCCGGTGATGAAAATGCCCCCGAGCGTGGCGGCGCTCATTTCCGGCGAGGTGAATTTTGCCGCCGCCGACTCGGCGATGCGCGCGGCGTTAACCGGCACGCCGGTGAAGGCCATGGTCTTTTATTATGACCGCCCGACCATGCTTTTCCTCGGGCGGCCTGAAATTCGCGCAGTGCGCGATCTCCAAGGAAAGAATATCGCAATCCTGAGTTACGGCAGCGCCGTGGACTTCGCCACCCGGCAGATCTTGAGGGCCCATGGATTGGCGGATAAGGACTACACGCTTGTGCCGATGGGACCTGAGCCACAGCGCATGTTGGGATTGGCGAAGGGGCTCGTGCACGCGTCCTTGTTCAATCCCGACGGCGCGGCCATCGCTGAAACCCAGGTGGAGGGTCTCAAGATTCTCGCTTCCTTCGGGGATCTGCAAAGAACGCCCTTCTCCGGATTTGCCGCGAGCGCGCGTTTTGTGTCGGCAAATCCCGAAACAGTGAAAAGGTTTCTCCGCGCGACCGTGAAGGCCATCGTGCTGACGCGGGACCAGCCGCACATCACGGCTCGGGTGGCGGAGAAGGCTCTGGGCCTGGAGGGAAAGGCGGCGCTGTCCGCGGTGCGGTCCATTGTGGGCGCGATCAGCGTCAAAGATCCCGGCGGATTTACCGAGGCCGGAATGCGGGCGTGATCGCGGATAACGCGATGAATGCGGGGCGCAAAATCGATGAAGTCAAAATATCCGAAGTGGCGGATCTTCGCTTGTTGAGAGAAGTTCAGCAAGAATTGGGTATCCGATGCGAAGGAGGATACGAATGCGGAAGATAGCTTTTGTCACCTGGGAGGGGATATGAAAGGAAACGGCGGAAGAACGGTCAAGAAAAAAACGCGCGGTGAGCTTCAGGCCAAGGACACCTGGTATCCACGCCTGATGAGAGATCTTGAAAAAATGAATCAACGCGCGGAAACCGGAAAGATCGTCGTGCGCGCCAAGGAGACACCGTGGATGCAGAACCGTAACGCCAAGGTGCGTTACTATTTCATGCCTTACAAAACGGACACGGCGTTGCAGACCATGCAGGCGTTCGAGCATGTCATCCACCGCCATTCCGGCAAGCACCGGCACCAGGGCGGCCTGGCGATTTTTGTTCTCGAGGGCGCCGGCTACACTCTCGTAGACGGCAACCGCTACGATTGGAAAGCGGGCGACCTCATCCTGCTGCCGATAAGACCGGGCGGAGTATCGCACCAGCATTTCAATGCCGATCCCAAGAAGCCTGCCCGCTGGCTCGCGTTGATCACGAATACCTATCGGGCGCATTTGGGATACGAAATCGTGCAAATCGAAGATTCGCCGGATTGGAAGGGCAGCTGGGAGAAGAGCGTCAAACTATAAAACGTTCAAAAAGTTCAAAGCATTGAAAGGCTGACGGAGGAGAGCAGATGAAAAATCAAGGCAACCTGCTGGATGCCCTGTTCGAGCTGAGAGACCGCTATCGCGACCAGGCGGAGCGCGGGGTGAAAATAGTCCGCGGCGATGATCTACCTTGGGAAATCAACCGACAAGGGAAAATGCGCTGGTACCTGCATCCGGCCAAGAATGACACGGTGATCCGCAGTCTGATGATCTACGTCCAGGAAATCGAGCCGGGCGGACATTCCGGAAAAGAGGCTTCACCCGGCGGCATTGTTCATTACATGCTCGAAGGCAAAGGATATGTCGTGGTGAACGGCAAGAAACACGCATGGGCCAAGGGCGATTGTGTCGGCTTGCCGATTCTTTCACGGCCGGTGGAATATCAATTTTTCAATATCGACAAGAAGAGAGCCGCGCGCTTCATCGCGGCGACGCCGAATCTTTTCGAAGTGCTCGGCGTGGACATGGGCACCCGCTTCGAGCAGCTGGAGAACGCCTCGGTCTTCGGCAATGGAGCCATAAAAAAGGAAGTGGCCTAGCTGGCTATTCACCGGCGGCAGCGCCGAGAAGCTCGTGCTCTGACCGAGAAGTTCAATTAAAAGTTGGAGGTTCATTCGCCGTCATTCCCGCGCAGGCGGGAATCAAGGCTTCTTGGGCTTTCCTGGATTCCGGGTCGCGCCGGCTACCGCCAGCTTGCCCGGAATGACGATTGAATTTTGTTGCGAATTTCCGGGACACGGCACTAGCCTACGTGCGTGGGAGCTGATCATCTAGGGAGGGACGCGATGAGGTTTCTCGTTGGTGTTTTATGTCTGGTCACATGCGTTGCATCCAGTTGGGATTGGGCCGGTGCGCAGCCGGCAAAGAAAGAGCTCACTCTGATCGAGGGCATTTCCTCGCCCGATTTCGGTTACGTGCCGTCCTACATTGCGCGGGCCAAAGGTTTTCTGGCCAACGAAGGCGTCGACTTGAAGATCGTCGTCATGCGCGCCACGGTTTCGGTTCCCGCGCTGGTCAGCGGTGAGATCCAGTTCGCGGTGCATGGCTCGGCGATGACGGCGGCGATGCGAGGCGCGCCGCTGAAGGCGGTTTTTTTCACCTACAACACCTCGATCATGCAATTCACCGTGCGCCCGGAAATCAAGCGGCCGGAGGATCTCCGCGGCAAAGTCATCGCGATCTCCAGCCCTGGCGGCTCGCAGGATCAAGCGACGCGGTTAATGCTTAAAAAACTCGGCCTGGATCCGGATCGCGACGTGAAGCTCCTCGCCATCGGCGATGCCAAGGCCCGGGTTATCGGAATGGAGACGGGCCAGATTACCGGGTCGGCAAACAATGTCGACATCGCCGCGGAGTTGGTGCGCAAAGGGTATCGGATCATCGCCAATTCTGCGGAGGTATACCCGGTGCCGTTCTCCGGCATGGCCGCCCACGACCAGTTCCTCAAAAAGAATCCTGAGCTCGCAAAAAGGTGGCTGCGGGCACACGTCCGCGCCTTACTGCTGATGCGCCAGAATCCGGAGGAAGCTGCCCAGATCGCTGCCAAGGAATTGAAGTTGGATCGCGAAGTGGCGCGCGAGGCGACGAAACAGGCGCTGGGCTTTATGAGCGCCGAGGATCCCGGTGGCTGCACGGAGCAAGGCATTCGGTTACAAATTCAATACAGCAGCGAGCGGCTGGGCATCGATCCGGAGAAAGTGAAGACCGCCGACGTCGCGGACTTCACGCTTTTGAGAGAAGTGCAGAGAGAACTAGGGATTTACTGTCGCGGCGGTTACCAGTGCCAGCAGGGCGGGCGATGACTGCGAACCTGTCCGCGACGCAACTCTAAGAAAACCCAGGAGGGCAAGAAGATGAAAGGCGCACCATTGCCGCCGATTGGTCGGTCTAACACCGCCTTGGTGTTGCACGACATGCAAAACGATTTCATAAAAGCGTCGCTGTCCAAGCCCGAAATGCAGGTGGTCGTCAAACGAACCAAAGCGCTCATCGATCTTGCGCGTTCCCTGCCGGTTCCAGTTATTTACACTCGGGTAGAAAGCGATCCAGCCATGACGTTCCCGCCCGAGCGCGCTTCCTACCTGCGCCGGTCGGGACCTCCGATTTGCGTGAAAGGCAGCGCGGGCGCGGAAGTGATCGACGAATTGAAGCCCGCGGCCGGTGACTACCTCATCACTAAGGTCAGGTCCAGTGCGTTTCACGAAACCAAGTTCGAAACTCTTCTCAGGGTAAAAGGGATTTGGATTCTAGTGGTCGCCGGCGGTTCGACGAACTGGGGTGTGGAGTGGCTAGCGCGAGACGCCAAGTCGCGCGATATCGTTACGGTCGCCCTCATGGACTGCACCTACTCGGCAACCCCTGAAGCTCAAGCCGCAAGCCTCGCCAATATCGACGACTTTCTGGGTTACGTAATGAATTCTGGCGAGGTCGTGGAAATGCTCAAGAGGTAGGACCTCCGTAGGCGGGCGCTGAGCGGGGACAGTGTTGGTTCAAAACGTTCAAGCCGTTTAAGCCGTTCAAAACGTTTTGAACGAATTGAACTCTTCTGAGATAACACCCATTGACTTCGCTACGGAAGGTTTGCTCCTCGCTCATCGCGTCGGCTGGAACTGCGGAACCCGGGACCGTTCGCGCTAACGATCGATCCATACCCGAGAAAGACCGAACGAAACGGCATTGAAGCGGCCGTCTCCGTCGGTCGAAAAGCCCTTGACCTTGTCGTTATAAGTAAAGAAACGCGGCACGTAGACGAGCGGCAACTCGGGCGTGTCGTCATGTAGTATCCGCGCGACTTTCGCGTACAGCTCGTAACGTTTTTTTTGGTCCGTTGTCTTTCGCGCCTCGACCAATAGGCGGTCCATCTCTTTATTGCAGTACCCCGAGACGTTGTTGGTCCGTTTTTTTGCCTGAATCGATTTTTCGTCGCAACCATACTCGGGTAAGTACACGTCATCGGGGTCTGACGGTATGTCGCCGCCGTAGAGAATCATCTGAAAGTTGCCCGCTCTCTGCTGCTCGCGGTAGGTGGCGCCTTCGAGAACCACAAGCTTGAGCTTGATTCCGGCGGTCGACAATTGCTGCTGGAGCACCTGCTGTTCATCCTCTACGCCCCGACGTGCCAGTAGTTCTATTTCAAGATCCGGCGCGACGCCGGCTTCCTTGAGGAGCGCCTTCACCGTCGCCGGGTTGCGCTCGCGCTCTGGCAGTTTGAAGTGCCAGGGAGTCCCCTGGGGAAAACGCTGCTGCGTTGGATGGCCATAGCCCCAGAATCCTCCTTGGACGAACTGCTTGCGATCGATCGCATGGGCTACGGCTTGGCGCAGCTTGGGATTATTAAAAGGCGCTTCGACGACGTTGAAAATGATGCGTCTAAAACCGCCAAAGGGGGCGGGCGTTGCTTTTACTCCGCGCACCGAGCCGTTCTGGACGTTGGCCACATGCGCATAAGGCGTTCGCTCGATCATATCAAGATCTCCGGCCCGAAGAGCCGTGAACCGGACCGACGGCTCCTCAGCGACCTTGATCGTAACCTCGTCCAAATAGGGAATATCCTTTTGCCAGTAATCCTTGTTGCGGGCAAAGGTCACGTGACCGAGTTTCCTCCATTCCTTGAAAACAAACGGGCCGGTTCCAGGCGGGAAAGTGTCGACTCTGTCCGTGCCGGAAGAAACGGAGCCCCTGGGTACCACCGCAAACGCCCGCAATGCGAGATAAGAAAGAAATACCGCATTAGGCTCTCTCAGAGTGAATTCAATGGTGTAGCGGTCCGTCACCGTGATCGCTTTCACCTCGCGTAGATAAGTGAGCCCGTCCGAGCCGTTCTTCCGGTCCATCGCATAATCGGCGCACCACTTCACGTCCTCTGCCGTCAACTCCGCACCGTTGTGAAACTTGACCCCGCGGCGGATTTTGAAGCTGTAGGTGAGACCGTCTTTCGAAATACTCCACGACTCCGCCAAAGCCGGAATCGGAGCGCCCTTCCTATCCTCGTCGATGAGCGCCTCGTAGAACAGCCCGCGCACGTATCTGTCGGTGGAACTTAGCCGGACAAAAGGATTCATCGTGCTGATGTCCCGTTCGATGCCGAACGTGAGCTTCCCGCCGCGTTTGGGCGCGGCTTCCTGAGCCCAAATCAGCAGCGGCAGACCGAGCATAAAAGCACCGATGAGGCAGACGGAATATCTTTTCATATATGCGGCCTTATAGGGGAGCTAATGCCATTCTGTCAACCAACCCCGATAGATCGCTCGTTGGATTTTGCTTTCGATCGAAAGCTTCTGATCCAATTCAGGTAAAGCGAGCATAGAACGTGGTGTTCACGAATTTTACCTATTCGCTTTCACTGAACGGTTGATTTTAGTGAACACTCCGAACGTGGCAACACCGGTGTAGGCGCCCATGGGGCAGTTGGTTTCAATCAGCCATCCTTGTTATATTCGGGACAAAAAGTCGGTTCAGTAGGGGAGACCCGTAGAAACGAGGAGATGCTTATGCCGGGAAAGTCGGAGATAATGCGAGCACTGGAAAGATTGCCGGAGGATTCCTTGAAGGACGTCAAGGAGTTCATTGAGTCTCTTAAAAAACATAACCGCAAGAGGCGCGCACCCGGCCGCAACGGAAAGTTGCTGGCTCAAAAACAACTTTCCGCCATCAAGAAGTGGGCAGGGAGTACGGCTGAAGGAAGGAGTCTCGGGACGAGAACATGACGCCGTACTGTATAGAAAAAGATCGGTGATCTTGTCGATGCTGTTTTATGAGTGTCATTCGCGTTTATGCTGATACTTCGGTGTTTGGGGGTGCATTTGACGAAGAGTTCCAAAAAGCCAGCAGGATATTTTTCGATCAGGTAAGAAGCGGGCGCTTCAAGTTGGTCACTTCAGCGTTAGTGCAAGATGAGATTGAACCTGCGCCGAAAGACGTTCGAGGCCTATTTGATGGGTTTCTCGACATCGTCGATGTGGCCGAAATTTCCGAGGAGGCTCTTGAGTTAAAAGACGCCTACTTGGACACCGGAATTGTCACGGAGCAGTCGGCTGATGATGCGCTACGCGTCGCCATCGCCTCCGTCAATGGTTGCTCGCTCATCGTCAGCTGGAACTTTAGGCACATCGTTAATTTCGAAAAAATACCACTGTATAATGCGGTTAACACGCTCAAGGGCTATGGAACCATCGGGATATTTTCTCCTTTGGAGGTTATAACGCATGAAACCTAAAACATTCGATTGCGTTGAGATGATGCATCGAGGAGCGGAACAAGTTAGAAAAAAAATCCGATCCATGACGAGGAAAGAGGAGATAACCTTTTGGCGGGAGCGATCCCGAAAATTACGGCAACGGCAAAGTAAGGCCCAACGGGAAGGCGAACGCGAGCCGTCCGTGCCGTAGGAGGAATCGACCTTTAGTTTCCCGCCTCTCTCCCTCCAAGAGCCTTCCGCAATGAAACTGCCTACGTTAAGCAGATCCACGTTCTTGCTGACATTCTAAAGGCGTGTTGACGAGCACAAAGGACGCTCGCTGGGTGTCGCCACAGCCTACTTCACAGTCCGTGGGTTTGGACTGGTTCAAGCACGTCTGGCGGGCCCTGGAAAGTTCGGTTGTGCTCGGCGCGGAGTCAACGACCGGAGAACAGCGCAGAATTGGACGGTGCCGCTGTATTAGCTCACGGCCTCTTCGCGATAGAGCTGAGCTGCCTTGAGCAGCGGCGCGTCGCTTACGCTGAATAGCAGGGCGTCATCTCGAACAAGGTTCCTATGGCGGTGCGGGCACCAATTGGGCACGACGAAACCGTCTCCCTTGGACCAACGCAACCCTTGCTCTCCCGCGACGGTCTCGCCTTCGCCCTCAATTACGAAGTAGACTGCCCCGGAGGTGTGGCGGTGCGTTTTGGTTTCTTCGCCGCCGCGCAACATCTGGACGTGGCAATCCATGGTTGGGAGCGCGGCGCCGCCGGTGATCGGATTGACATATTCAAGGATCACGCCGTCGTGAGGGCTGCCCTCCTTACGGGCCAAGCGCTTCAGTTGATCGTAGGTGGACGACCACTTGTAGGCCACCGCCAGGCCTCTTTCGGCATCCACGGTGCGCCATCGAGGCCGGGTCCAGCCCGCGTCCAACTGCACGCTGTCGCTGGCGTCGACCACCGGTTGTTTCATGCTGCTGTACTGCTCGTAAAAGATCGCGTTCATGTTTCTGACAAACGGCGTGTCGATGGCGTCCAACCAAATCACCGGCTCGTCGCTGGCGTTCTCGTGATGATGCCAGGTTCGCTGCGGCGTCAGAATGAGATCGTTCTCCTCCATATGGAGCTTTTCGCCGTCGACGATGGTGTAAGCCTTTGGGTTTCCCCTTGCCACGAAGCGGAGCGCGCCCATGCTGTGGCGATGTGCCCATGCCACCTCACGAGGCCTGAGCATCTGAAGCCCGACGCGCAGCGACAAGGTGGTTCCCTTGGTCGGAATGGCGGGGTTGGTAAAAAGCAGACTACGCCGGCCTCCTTCTTCCAAGCCTAGAACCTCGCCGGCCTGGCGCATCATGTTGACCATAAAATCCCACTTCCAGATGTGCGGCACCCCGCCCGGGTCGGGCTGCGGTCGTCGAGGGATCTGCCATTCGCCCACGAGATGAGCCGACTCGAGCTCCTGTTCGAAGCCTTTGAGCTCCTCGGTATCGGCGGCCAGGACATAGGAACCATCTTGAATAATATTCGCCATAGCCTCTCCTCCGTAGACACACCTATACTAATTTGCGCTGCAGGTTTTCAAAAGGGCCGAGGCCTTTGGGTATGCCGAGGACCAGTCGGCCACCCTATTTAGGACTTTCCGCTCTCCAGGAGCGTGACTACCCTCGGTACTCCGGGGCCGGCTCTAGCATCTCTAACCCCGAGCCCAGGTCCACTCCCCAAACGTGGACCCAGTTGGGTTCGGACACGAGCAACCTGGCGGGTTTACTTGGGTCTGAATTATAATGCTGATGGACGACGCCATGAGAACTAAGAGGGAGCAGGATAATTTCGTTCTCTTCCCAATCATGGCGCACCCCGTCTATGACGGTGCTGCCTTTTCCCTGGAGGACATAATGAAACCTGCCACCTTGATGAAGCTGTTTGCCGGAACGACTCCCACCCGGAATCTCCTGCACGTAAATCATCTGGGCCTGACATCCTACATCTTTTATGTGCGGATGGACGTACCAGCGGAATAAACCCATCGGATTGATCTCCAATGGTAACGATTTCCCCTGAACGACCATTCGAGCGTGCTTCATCTGCTCTCGTTGCTCGTCGCGGAGCCGCAACAGGGCGTCGAAGAGAGTGTTCCCCCGTGGAGAGTCATCTTTATTTGTCGTACGCGCATGGTTTACTATCGGAGCCACTTTCCGATCCTGTAATCCGTTCTTATCTGCCCAATCCGGGTTGACCTCGAGCTGCTCAATCCAATTGGCAATAACGAGGCTCTTGTGCGGAGTATAACCCACCCTCATCCACAGGGCAGGAACACCGGGCTCGAGATTGAAGTGTTGATGGGCAACGCCTCCGGGTACCATGGGCAAAATGGCCAAATCGCCAGCCTCCCAATCGTGACGCACACCATTTAGCGTGCTATATCCCTTGCCGCCCAAGATGAAGATAAAAGTCCCGCCTTGATGCCGGTGCATGCCCGAGTGCTTATGAATCTCCTGTTGGAAGACAAGCCAGCCGGGGGCCGCGACATCTTCTGATTGATCTGTTAGAAAGAACTTGATCCGTCCCTGGCGGTTAAGCTCCCACGGCAAGTCCTTACCCTTGACGATTACTTTCCCTTCTGCCATCCGCTTGTTTCGGATTTCTTTGGCACGAACCGTTTGGTCGTAATTTGTTTCCATCGTCTCGGGCTCTCGGGCTTTGGTACGAGTCGTTTGGCGTTCGCTCATTTCACGCCTCCTTACGGTTTTTTACCCTTACTTACGGCTACGGTCGAATCCACGCCTCGAGCTGGAATAATCTCTGCCTTAAGGGAGAGAAACGTTGGCACGGTGTATAGCTCCTAGAAATTATTTCGCGGTAGAGACAGGTTGCCCCGAGAGCGCAGCGGCCGCAACCTTTCGGCCTGTGTTCCGAAGCAACTCTCTGTCGGCCTCGGGGGTTTCCGCTGGTGGAACCCGAAGCACCGTGTTTCTGCAATAAGTCGAGATAGCATTCCCAACGGACGAGACGGCCCGCTTTGGGTCTTCACCTCTCTGCAACGCGCGAATTCCTTCCCGCAACAGCTTCCGAACGAGGGTCACCCCCCGATCCGTGGCTCCCAAGTGTTCCAGTGCGTGGACGGCGATGGGGCGCTGGCTCTCTTGCGCCTCGTAGTCTCCCGGCTGGCGTTGACGATCTTCATAGGTTCGATTGATGGACTGCGAGCTTCTCAACGGGCGCGCGACAGAGCGCTGCTCTCCGTTCTCCGGAGCATATCGGAACTGGTACGAGACCGTGTGGGTGTCATCAACCGGAACCGTCCACGCGGTCATATACAGTGGCCCGAAATCCAGCTCTCCTGTGGGCCGAAAGCGGCTCGGCGCAAACTGGTCGACGTTGGGCATGATGTAGTCACCTAGCCGTACCCAAACTAGATCACCTACTCGCCGAGTGTGGATACCGATCACGCCGAGCGGGCTTTCCTGCCACTCGAGCACCCTTGAACGAAAGTTCTCCCGAATCGCCGTGAGATCAGCCTCAAATTCTTTGAGCCCAACGTTGAAGTAATCCTCCAAAGGCCCCCCGGTCACGCTCGGACGGTAACGATCTAGCTTTGTGCGCGCCTCCTCCGGGTCGTGGAGAAATACGAAGTGCACCTGGTCCGCGTTATTCTCCGCCAACTGCAACCAATTGCAGTCATAGATGTATTTCTGTTCCGTTTCTCCGCCAGGCACCATCCGGTAGCCCGGCAGTTCGAATGAATCGTAGATGGGAAACTCGGGACGATGCTCCAGGGGCCCCATGTAGGCGAAGATCAGCCCCTTGTACTCGATGGTCGGGTAGGCCCCATGGAAAAATCGGTCCTTGAACGTGCTCTCGGGAGGCTCCCCCGGCGTCTCCAGCACTCGGCCGTCCACGTCGTAGAGCCAGCCGTGATAGCAGCACCGAATTCCGCAGCGCTCGACTATTCCAAATTCCAGCGACGTGCCGCGGTGGCTGCAGTGAAGCTCGAGAAGTCCGATTTTTCTGCGGCCGTCGCGAAATAGTATGAGGTCCTCACCCATGACTCGGATGCGCTTCGGTAGGTCTTTTAGTTCCGAGGTCATCCCCACCGGATGCCAGAAGCGGCGCAGATATTCACCGCAGAGTGTTCCGGGCCCCACTTCGGTCAGTTCCCTGTCATGCTCCGGGACCTCTCTATGGTAGTAGCCGCTGAACGGCTCCTTGATCAGCTGCGCCATCGTCTCGTCCTTCCGTCCCGTTCCAAAATGGTTCGAGCCATCTGTCTATTGAAACGCCTCATCGCCTAATTCATGTCAGGTGGCCCGCCTCTCGATAATAGCGCGCAGCGCCAGGATGGAGTGGAATCTTGGTCTCCCATTGCTTTGTGATTGCCTGTGTCAGTGTCGACGAGTACGTAAGAAAAGGTATGGGCAGTCGTTGGTTGTAGGTATAGCTCACAGTGACCAAGGCTTCCTCAATGCGTTTTCTGTTCCGATCAATGCTCTTGGCTATCGTATAGATAATGCTGTCGTCTACTTCTGCGCGGGTGATCAGGAGGTTATCGGATAGATCAATGGTCAGCAGCGGCTCTTGGATACACGGCAGGAACCCTACGGGAATGATGTTGCGCGAATAACCCTCGTGCTCTAAGCCTGCCGTCACGTGCTCCTCGAGCCCTATGAATCGAAACCCGTTGGCAGCCACGGTTTGCCAGACTCCTTCTGTGGAGGCATGGCCGATGACGACATCCACGTCTCGGCTTCTGATCTCTTCATCGAGTGCCGTCAAGCCTACACCCACGTGCCACCATCGGCCCCCCCAGGCTTCGATGTCCGCCAGCGAGTAGCCGTACTGCCGCAAGATCGCGTTCTCATGCTCGTACAATTCATCCGAGCGGAGGCCCAATCGGACCGCACGCTTCTCCCGGCCTATCTGTCCAAGGTCCTTGACGGGGCACCAGGGAGCCAGAGCAAACAACTGCCGATCGATTCTGGGAAACCGCGCTACCGAACGGAGATTAGTCAAGGGTTTTCCCGCCCAGGAACGCTTTCCTTCGTGCGCCCACCTCGCCCGAACCGCCGGGAAGACCCACCCCAAGTCCAGTTCTCCACCCGACACCCAATCCAGGCGGTTGAGGGCGGGAGCGATGATCGCAACGGGAGCAGCACCTTCAACGGTGCGCGCGAACACCTGGGTCATCCTGTACGAACCGGCCCATCCTACTCCGATCTTCACGCCCTGGAAGACGACATTGGATGGTAACCGGGTATCCAAAAGTAGCTCTCTCCTCAGCTTATGAAAGCTCAGAACCTTTTATTTCAGAATCTCCCTAAAACTTGTTGCGCACTCTTCGGACCAACGATTCCCCTGAAGACCAACAATTTTAATGAACGGCAACCGCAGTCGTCAGTGCCAAACCGATAGCACGGTCCCTTAGGCCCGTCAAATACCGTTCCAGGCGGGATCACTCGAACGCGCGGGCACCGCACGGGCTAAAACTGGTGAAAGAAGAACGGCCGTTGCCAGAACAACCGCTACCAGCCCGAATCTAAGCTGCATTTCATCCTCCCTGGGTAGATCCAAAACCCACGAGAATTTTATTTGCGGTAACTGACCGGCGGCATTCGGCAAGGAATACCTTCTTTCGCAAGCTCGGCTTCGTAGATCGCGCGGACTTCCCGCGGCTCATCCTCGTAATCCATCAGCGTGCCGCCTTCGCGTTCCGGGACGGTGGCGAGATAATTTTTGCCGACGCCACGCTGGCCGCGCCGCAAGGCCAAATGCAACCCGGGTTCCGCGCTAGTGGTAAAGTGTGAGTGATACCATCGTTCCGGCGGCACCAACAAGCTGCCCTTGCGCCAGTCGACTTTTACAAACGATTCCTTTCTAGGATCGTCTTTCGGCCACATGAGGGTGTAACCCTTGCCGCCCAGTACAATCACCTGCGCGCCGGAGCCATGGTAGTGCGGCTTTCGATAGGTGCCGCTGCCGATGGCCATGACATGACCAACCATCGCCTTGTTACCCGAGCCGGTGATTCCAAGCCGGCTGTAGTCGACGCCGCGCCGTGGATACTTGGTCAACGGCACGGCGTAAATGTCAGAAATGAAATTAATCGAGGTATCTTCGAACTCCCCCTCCTTGATTTCACTGGAAAAATAGTTGTTCTGACCGGAGAACCGATCGGTGAATTCGTAGGGCGTATTGAAGATAAAGTCAGTAGAAGCAAAAGCATTGAAAATAATCGGCGCATTGCTCGGCGCGACGAAGCGCACCGGCTCGGTCGCCGAGCCGTTGAAATGCTGGTGCTTGACGTTAAGCGGCGGCGAAAAAAGGCTACCCGCTTGCCACTCGAGCAGGATGGTCTGATTAGTCTTCTCGCACCAGAACTGGGTCGCGCCGCGGCCCTCGAGGATCAGGATTAGCTCCTCGTAGAGATGGCGCATGGGCTGCAAATTTTTTCCCGGCGGAATCTCCGCGACCATGGAGCCGACGAATCCCTGCGAGCCCTCGAGGTGACAGTAAGCGGCCGGACCGCCCAGGCGCTCCCAACGACTGAGCGGGACCGTGCGCAGGTCCTCCACGCCATAGCCCGTGATAACCGGCAGTCCTTCGGCGTC
>DASYUV010000094.1:0-45439 GCA_036000865.1 Binatia bacterium
ATTACCGAAGGGGAGCTACGCGCCGGCAAGAGCCAAAATATTCACTGGCGCCAGGAGTCGCGCGATCAAGGCAATATCGTGCGCGAGTTCGTCAAGTGGGACTATGAAGTGCGGACCAATCAAAATCTCGCCGCGGTGGTATCGCGCGCCTACAAGATCAGCATGAGCGAACCCCGCGGCCCGGTTTACCTGACCTTGCCACGCGAGTGGCTCTTCGAAGCGATGGAGTCGACGCAGGTGCTATCGCCCGACTCCTTGTCGCCGGCGAGCAAGATGCAAGCGGACCAGGCGTCGCTCGAGAAGGCGGCCGAATGGCTGATCGCTTCCGACAGCCCGCTGATCGTCACCAAATATCTCGGACGCAATCCCGAAGCGGTGCAATATTTAGTCGATCTCGCCGAGTTGCTGGCGATCCCCGTGGTGCAGCAACTGAGCTACGTCAACTTCCCGACGGATCACCCGCTAAACCTCGGCACGCAAACGAGCAAATACGCGCGCGGCGCCGATGTGCTTTTCTTTATCGATACCGACGTGCCGTGGGAGCCGCCGAACCGAAACGTTCTGCGCGACGGAGTAAAAATCATTCACCTGGAACGGGATCCAATGTTCACAGGGATACCCGGTTGGGGTTTTCCGGCGGATTTGCCGGTGATGGGTTGTTCGGAAGTCTCGCTGCCGGTTTTGACCGCGATCATCAAGGCGAAGCTTGCGGCGGGCGCCGTGGCGAAAGGCAAGCTCGAAGAGCGGCGCAAGAAAACCGCGGCAGAACATGATGCCATGATCGGCGAAATTGAAGCGAGCATCGAGGCGGCCAAGAATCACAAACCAATCAATCCAGTTTGGTTGTCGAAGTGTATCGGCGATGTCATGGACGATAAGACGATCATCGTCAATGAAACCGTTACTTCAAGATTAGCGGAAGTCATTCACTTGAACCGGCCCGGTTCTCAGTTCAGCACGCCACTGGCCGGCCATCTCGGCTGGGGATTGGGCGCGGCCATCGGCATGAAGTTGGGGGCGCCCGACGCGACGGTTATTGCCGCTGAAGGCGACGGCTCTTACATGTTCTGCGCGCCGACCGCCTGTCACTTCACCGCGCAGAAATATCGCATTCCATTTCTCACCGTGATCTATAACAACCAGGTGTGGAACGCGAGCTTGAATGCCGCCCGCGGCTTGTACCCGGACGGCGTAGCGGCCCGGACGCGAAACTTTCCAGGCACGGATTTAACCCCCTCACCGAACTTCGAGCTCACCGCCCAAGCCTGCGGCGCCTATGCGGCGCGCGTCGAGGAACCATCGGAAGTTCCCGACGCATTGGCAAAGGCGTTGAGGGTTGTCAAGGAAGAAGGACGCCAGGCGCTGCTGAACGTCGTCTGTAAGAATCCGCTGGCGTGAGCGGAACTGGGGTGATGGAGTGTTGGAGTAGTGGAGTGATGGGCTGAAAGAGTCGGAATTTAGCCGCAAAGAACGCAAAGGAAATTTAACCACAGAGAGCACAAAGGGCACAAAAAGGAAGTGTTCCCCCCCGACACGTCGGGGGAGATGAAAGAGGGGGTGCAAAGCTTTAGCCTGAAAGAACGCGAAGAGCGCAACCCTTCGTGAACTTCGTGTCCAAATTATATTTTCATCCCTTATCCTTTATCCTTCAGCCTTCATCCTTTCTAAGAGGAGATCATCATGGCCGAAAATATTTCTCACGATGCCCGATGGAGTGAATATCCGGCGGAGGAGTGGTCCGACGCTTTGGTTCAGTCGATGAAGTTGGGCGGCATCGATCATTTGTTTTTCGTCTCCGGTTCCGAGATCGCCTTTTGGCAGGAGAGCGTGGCCAAGGCGAACGAAAAAGGCTGGCCGACGCCGAAGCTCGTCACCGTTCCCCACGAGAGCGTCGCGCTTAATGCCGCGCTCGGCAGCGCGATGATTCGTAACCAGCCGGCGGCGACCGCGGTGCACGTCGATGTCGGCACGCTCAATTACGGCGGCGCCATTCACACCGCATGGCGGGGAAATTATCCGGTGTTAATTACCGCCGGCACCGGACCGCGTGCTTACCCCGGCTCGATGGCCGGCGCGCGCAACAGCGCGGTGCAATGGGTGCAAGAGCCGCGCGATCAGGGCGCCATTCTACGTCAATACACTAAAATCGATCATCGCCTGGAGCACCAGGACAATCCCGGTTTCATTGTCAGTCGTTTGCTACAAGTGGCGATGAGCGAACCAAAGGGACCGATCTATCTCACGGTGCCACGGGAAACTGCGATGCTTAAATTTCCCGGCAAGACTGCTTTTCCGACCCGCGACGAGCTCGGCATCGCGCGTCCGGCGTGGCCCGACCCGTCCGACGCCAAGCGCGCCGCGCAGTGGCTCATCGAAGCGCGCAATCCGGTGATTTACTGCGGCACCGCGGGACGCAATGCCGAGGCGGTCGGCGAAATTCTGCGGCTCGCCGAATTGCTCGCCTTGCCGGTGATGGACTCATACCGCATCGACCGACTGAATTTTCCGGCCAGCCATGCGCTCTACGGCACCGGACCGGAGATCTCGGATGCCGACGCGATATTGATGATCGAAGCGGTTGTGCCCTACATCACGCCGAGCGCCGCGCCGCGCCCGGGCAGCAAAGTGATCTGGGTGGACAATGACCCGGTGATGTCCAACTACAAGACGATGGAGTTTCAGGCTGATCTCTGGCTGCCGGTTGCCGCGGCGTCCGCCGCGCGGGCGATTCATGACGCGGCTACGGCGCTGCTGTCAAAGAGCGACATGAACCGTATCGCCGAACGGCGCGAACGACTCGAAGTTTCCAAGCGTGAGCTCAATCAGGAGAATGAAAGCGAAGCGCAAACGGCGGGCCGGCGCAATCCAATGCATCCGCGCTGGGTTGCTTATCAGCTCGGAAAAATTCTCGAACCGAATGCGATTCTTCTTGACGACGCGCTTAGCAACTCCGATTACGTCTGCGCGCACCATGGTCGGTCGCAGGCAGGAACCTATTTCGGCAGCGGCGGCTCCTCGGGCGGCTGGGGTGCCGGCGCGGCGTTGGGAGCGAAGTTTGCTGCGCCCGACCGCGACGTCGTGCTGGCCACCGGCGACGGTTATTTTATGTTTGGTACGCCGATGCCTGCACTCTGGACTTCCTCTCATTACAAGGCGCCATTCTTGACTTTGGTTTTCGTCAACCGTTCGTATACGACTGGCACCAATGGTTTGGTACGCACTTATCCGAAAGGCGTCGCCGTGCGCAATCAAAACTTCGAGGGTGGACTATTCGATCCGCCGCCGGACTTCGCCAAGCTGGCCGAATCGGCCAATGGCTACGGCGAAACCGTGCGCGAGCCGGAAGAAGTCGCGCCGGCGCTAAAGCGTGGACTCGACTATGTGCGCAAAGGCACGCCAGCGCTGGTCGCGGCCTATTTGCCGACGTTGGTGGAGGAGATGAAACTGCGGCAAGGGATGTAAAACCTTTCGGTTCCAAACGTTCCAACCGTTCCAGTCGTTGAAGCGGTTCAAAGCGTTGACAAAGAAACCGTACAAATTACTTCAGAGTTACAACAGTGAGCCGGTGAAAATACACGGCGACAGGCACTCTGACTAGAGAGGAACTCATGGCATTGCGTCGCGATCAGATTATCGTCGATGGCAGTTCGATGAATCTGCTGATCAGCCAACCGGATAGCAACAGACCTCTATCGGCAGTCATTCTCATTCAACATCAGGAAGGCGTCGATCCATTTATGGAGGAGATGACTGAGCGCGCCGGCGCTGCCGGATTCTTTGCCGTGACGCCGGATCTCTACCATCGCGATGGGCCGGATTGTAAAGACGATGGACCAACGCGCCGCGCACGAGCGCGCGATACCAACATCATAAAAGACGTCCATGCCACTGTGAATTACCTCAAAGCAAACAAATTCGTCGACGGTGGCCGAATCGGCATCCTCGGCTTTTGCATGGGCGGGCGCGTGGCTTACCTGATGGCGGCGAGCAATCGGGAGCTGAAAGCGGCCGTCGCCTGGTATCCCGGCAGTTGTTTTCGGCAGTGGGGCGAAAGCCCGACGCCGTTCGAGGGCACGGCAGAGATCAGCTGCCCGCTGCAGGGGCACTTCGGCGAGACGGACAAAAATCCCACGCTGGAGGATATGGAGAAAATAGACGCCGAGCTAAACAAGTTCGGCAAGGCCCATGAGTTTCACGTCTACAGAGGCGCCGGCCATGCGTTCATGGATCGCCATCATGTCGAAAAGTATCACGCGCAGGCGGATCAAAAATCTTGGCCGCGGGCGATGGAATTTCTGAAGAAGCATTTGGCAGTTTGAACCGTCGCAGAATGGATAAAAGAGTTTCAAGTGAGGTGAAGAGATAGTCCGTCATGCCGGCCCTTCGACTTTGCTCAGGATAGACTCCGGCCGGCATCCAGGTTCCTTACCCTTCGTGAATTCAAAAAGCCTGGATTCCGGCTTCCGCCGGAATGACGAAAAGAAAAGTCGTTTTTCAATTCGTAGGCGCAAGCATCGGTTTGGAGGCAACATTATGGCGGATAAACCACGCATAACATTCAGCACCAATCCCAATCCGCGCAATCGCGCTTTGATCGACGGACTGATACCGATCGACGGTTACCAGCTCGACTACGTCGGTGACAAGTATTCGGCGGGCGAGATTCATTACCGCTTCGTGCAGGGTGAGTTCGATGTCGCCGAAATGTCGACGGCGACGTTGATGCGCGCCAAGGAAAAGGGCAAACGTTTTCTCGCTCTGCCGGTATTCTTCCAGCGCGGCCCGCGGCAAAGAAATATATTTTTCTACGAAGGCAAACTGAAGCATCCCAGCGAGCTCAAGGGCAAACAAATCGGTGCCTTCCGCTACGGCGCGACCGCTGTGTCTTGGGCGCGCGGTTATTTGTTGGATGAACACGGCATTAAAACCACGGACGTGGGCTGGTTCGTGTCGGGCAAAGAAGTTTTTATCGGCAACGAACTGCCGGTGAAAGTCGAGCGGCTCGATCCGCCGCCGCCGTTCGGTCAGGAAAAGCCCCATCTGGCCAAACTTCTCGGCGAAGGCAAGCTCGGCGCCGCGCTCGTCGCGGGCGACTCGGGTTATCCGGGTTTGTTCGGTGGCGGCGTGCTGCCGGGCGTGATGGGTCAAGTGCCTGGCGTGAAACCGCTATTCGAAGACACCGACGAAATCATTCGCTACGTGCAGCGAACGCAGATCTATCCGATCATCCACATCATGACGATCAAAGAGGAGACAGTGGAAAAGTATGCCGATCTGGCGGCCAAACTCATCGAAGCTTTTCGCGAAGCGAACCGGCTGGCGCCAAAATATTTCAAGAACGGCGATGCCACGGGCTACGCCAAAGAGCGGGACGTGTTGGGTTACGACCCGTACGCGTGCGTCCTGACCGAGGCGGACAAGAAATCGATCCAGGCGCTCAACCGATACCAGATCGAGCAAGGACTCGTGAAGAAGGAAAGTCCCTTGGAGAGTTTGTTCGTGAAGGAAGCGTTCAAAATGTAGGAGAGGAGAATTGGAGTGATGGATTGTTGGAGTACTGGAGTATTGGGTAACTCCGAAACCCATCACTCCAACACTCCATTACTCCAGCACTCCAACTAGAAGTGATAAGGCTCCATGGCAAATTCGTCTGACCTATTTCCACAGCAACGCACAACGGCGCTTCCCGGCGGCTACATGGGCAAGATTCTCCGCGTCGATCTTACGAGCGGATCGATGAAGGATGAAAATCTGCCCGAAGAGCCGGTGCTGCGGAAGTTTATCGGCGGGCAGGCACTGGCGCTTTACATGCTCATGCGCGAGCTGCCGCTCGACGTGAAGCCGTATGATCCCGCGGCCAAGATGGTGATGTTCACAGGGCCGTTAACCGGGACGGGTCTTACGCCCGGTGGAACGAAAGTCTGCGCGGTGTTTTTGAGCCCGATGACAAATTATTCTCTCGGCCGCGGCGCGGCGAGCGGCTACTGGGCGGCGTATCTCAAGCAAGCCGGCTATGACGGAGTCATTATCGAGGGCGCGGCAAAGCAGCCGGCTTATCTCTTCATCAATGATGGGAAACCCGAATTGCGTGCCGCAGATAAATTCTGGGGCAGAGGCGCGCGCGATACCGAAGATCTTTTGCGCGCCGAAGTCGGCATCAAAGACGCCAAAGTCATGGGCATCGGACCGGCAGGCGAGCACCTCGTCCACGCGGCGATGCTGTGCAACGATTACAATCATTCCGCATCGCATAGCGGCGGAGCGATTTTCGGCTCGAAAAAGCTCAAAGCGATCGTCGTCTACGGCACCCAGCGGCCGCCGCTGCACGACAAAGCCGCGCTCATCGAGGCCGGGCTCAGATGGCGCAAGACGCTGCAGCAGTATTCGATTTCCGACCGCTATGGCGTCGGCCACGCGCGCCATCTCGAGGCACTGCCTAACAACAACATGCAAAGCTCGCTGATCGCCGACCACAACCGCGGCTTCGATCACAATCGAGTTACCCAGCGGCCGTGTTTTCAATGCGCGCGCCTTTGCCCCTGGGACGTGGAGATCGGCGAAGGCGAATTCAAAGGCAAGATCGGGCACTTCAATGCCGGCGCCGAGTGGCTTGACACGTTTTGGAATCTCGGCGTGAAAGGCAACGCGACGCTCTATCTTGCCGAGCGCATCAACGATCTCGGCATCGAGTGCGGTCACTTCGCTTTCGGCGCTGGCGTTTTATTCGAAGCCTATGAAAAAGGATTGGTCAAAGCCGAGGATTGCGATGGCTTGAGACTTGAATGGGGCAATGTGGAGGCGATCGACAAGTTGCTTGAGATGACCGCGCGGCGCGAAGGCAAATGGGGCAACTTGATTGCCGACGGTCCGCTCGAAGTCGCCGAAGCGATCGGCAACGACGCTGTGAAATGGGTCGTCCATACCAAGCGCGGCGTTCCCGCCATGCATGATTGGCGGCCCCACTTCAGCAACATGCTGCGCGAGATTGTCGCCAGCGGCGGTATGAAGCCGCAGGGCGGCGGCGCGGCGAATCCGCCGCCCGATTTGAAATATCGCGAGAAGTGGGGACCGCTCGATCGTGACGACCCCAAAGGATGGCCCCAGTCTAACGTGATCGCCGAGCAGTACCGCCAGTTTGTCGGCCTCATGGGCGGCTGCTGGTTTGCGCAGATGCATCTCAAGCCGGATGGCTTGAACAGCGTTGTCGATTCGTTCAATGCCACCACGGGTTGGAATTTTACGCTCGACGAGGCGATGCTGGCCGGGCATCGCAGCGCGATCTTGCAAAGCGTTTTCGCAACCCAACGAGGCTGGATCGCCGACCACGACTGGCAGCAGGTGGGCCAGCGTTTTATTGATCCGGTGCCCGACGGAAAATTTAAAGGTTTCACCATTGCCAAATGGCTGCCGGAGATGGTGCGCGAATACTATCAGCTCTCCGGCCGGCACGAAAAAACCGGCAGACCTTTCATGAACACACTCGCGCAGCTGGGTCTCGAAGAATTCAAAGAGTGGGCGCAGCTGGATTGAGCATCGGTGTCGATGGGTGCGGTCTACAGGGTTTCATGCATTTCTGCGCGCGTAGGCCCGGCATCGCGCCGCTGCCGTTTAACTTTCCGCTATTTCTGCCGATGATTAAAACGCTAGGGCGGGTATGCCCGGCGGACAGTTAACATGCGTAACAGAGTGGCGCCTGGTTGCCTTCCAGGCAAGAACAACGATGCCGAATAGATCGACAGAATCCGAACACTGGCAACGCTTCTGAGCTCGCTCTCATCAAAACCCGTTCGACACGCTCGCTTTGACCAATGAAAAAGATGCATAGTGAAGAACCGAGCACTCGCAAACGCGTGCCCGTAAGCGGGATCAAGCCCGGCATGTACGTTGTAGGTCTCGATCGCTCTTGGTTGCAGACCCCCTTCTTGTTTCACCGCAAGCTGATCAAGGGCGTCGAAGACATCGACACGCTCAAAAAACACGGCATCCGTGAAGTCGTCATCGATATTTCGCGCGGCGCAGACGTGGTATTAGCTGAGTCGATCGCTGATACTCAGCGTTGCAACGGGGAAGCGAGCGAAGGTGCCAATACAGCAAACGGAGCGGGAGTGGCTTTCCTTGCCGAGCCCGCGATTCAGTCCTTGACCCAAGAGATCCACGCAGCGCAGACGATTTACCAGCGTGCATTAGCCGCGGCTCAGAGCATTTTTGACTCCGTCGGCGGGGGAGCTCGGGTCAACGGAGAAGTCGCCAGAAAAGTCGTCGTGGATCTGATGAGCAGCATCAAGCGTTCCCCGGAAGCCAACTTGCTGCTGGTGCAAATGCGCCGGTATCATCGGATGCCTGACAGGTCCTGGATGAACTCCCCGCTCCTGAGAGAATCAGAGAGGCCAACTTTTCGCTCCACGGAGTTTGCATGCTGAATCGTTTTTCCGGATGGCTGATTGGTTGTCTTTACAACGGCAACCAAAAACGTCCAGTCGCCTTTGTCTTTACTTTCTTCATTTTGATTTCTCCCGTCGTGCTGCTTGCGGTAGTGAGCTATTTGAGGACGGAGCGGGACTTGACGGATGCCGCTTTTTCCCGCAGACAGACCATCGCTTATCTTGCAGCGTCCATCGTCAAGGAAAAGCTCGACCGAATGACCGATATTGGGATTTCTCTCGCTACCCGCGTGCGGTTTCGTCAACTGGTCGGGGAAAAAAAATGGGATGAGGCAAATGCCATATTGGCGGAGGTCCCCAAAGACTTTCCTTTCATTGACTCTCTGTTTATTAGCGATCACGAGGGGACGCTGATGGCCAACGCGCCGCAGCTTCCCGATGTCGTCGGGACAAACCTGGCCTATCAAGACTGGTACAAAGGTGTCAGTCGGGAGTGGAAACCGTATGTTTCCGAGGTCTATCGAAGATTGGCGGCGCCCCACTACAACGTAATTGCCGTTGCGATTCCGATCAGGAGTCAAACCGACGGGGCCCCTGCCGGCATCCTGGGCCTACGGATTCGAATCGATGCCTTTCTTGAATGGACCAGGAATATAGAAGTCGGTCCGGCGGGTCTTGTTTATGTGGTAGATAGAAAAGGGCAGCTGATCGCTCACCCGCGCTTCGCGTCGCAAGGGGAGATCGTAGATTTTTCCCTGGTGCCGGTTGTGGCAAGAACGCTCAGAGGAGAGAGCGGCGTCGAAGTCCAGGCAAATCCGGTGGAGCGAGAAGAGCGTGTTTCTGCATTCGCGCCCGTTCCGGGCTATGGTTGGGGAGTCGTTGCGGCCCAACCTACGGCGACTGCTTTCGCTCTCAAGCAGAGCACGTTGAACAGCAGTCTTTTCGTTTACGGCCTGATCATTTTATTGAGCGGATCGCTCGCTTACGTGATTCTACAAAGTTTGGCGCGGCGAATGCAGGCTGAGGAAGAATTGCAGGACAAAAACGTTGAGCTGGAAAAGCAAGCCCGCCACGTCGAGGAAGCGAATCGTTTGAAAAGCGAGTTTCTGGCAAACATGTCGCACGAACTACGTACGCCGCTCAATGCGATCACTGGATTTTCAGAGCTGATGTTCGACGGCAAAGTGGGGACCGTTTCGTCCCAACAAAAGGAATATCTGGGCGATATCCTCAGCAGCGGGAAGCACCTCCTCGGTCTCATCAATGACGTGCTCGATCTCGCAAAAATCGAGTCCGGCAAAATGGAGTTTTATCCGGAACCGGTACGCATCGAGAAACTGCTCAAAGAAGTCAGCGACATTCTCAGGGCTATCGCAGCGAGCAAGCGGATCGAGCTTCGAGTGGAAATCGAACCGGGGATTGGGCAGGTGGTCACCGACCCGGCCAAGCTCAAACAGGTGCTTTACAATTATCTTTCCAACGCGCTCAAGTTCACCCCCGACGGCGGGCGGGTCAGCCTTCGTGCCAAGCTCGAAGGAAGCGATGCGCTCCGCGTTGAAGTCGAGGATAACGGTATTGGTATTCGGCGGGAGGATATCGCAAAGCTCTTCGTAGAATTCCAGCAATTAGATTCAAGTATGGCCAAGCGGAGTCAGGGCACCGGCCTTGGTCTGGCACTCTGCAAGCGGATGGTTGAAGCCCAAGGCGGTTCGGTTGGGGTTCAAAGCACACCGGGGAAAGGCAGCACCTTTTACGCCATTTTGCCGCGTGCCCCTGAACCAGAAGCAACGGCCGAGAGCAAAATGAAAACACCCGGATCCACCAAACCTCATGCTCCGACAATTCTCGTCATTGATGACGACGAGAAGCAACGAACATGGTTGTCGAGCATGCTTTCACAGAGTGGTTATCGGATCGAGACTGCGGCCAGCGGCGCAGAGGCGTTAGCTATTTGCCGGAACAAATCCGTCGATGCGATCACGCTCGATCTTATTCTACCGGACATGGGGGGCTGGGAGTTATTTCACGCGATCAGAAATGATCAGCAAAACTGCGACAAACCGGTTATCATTCTTTCGGTTGTAGCCGAAAAGGAAGTCGCGCGCGCGTTTCCTGTTTGGGACTACCTGGTAAAACCCGTTCGACCGGAAGATTTACTGGCATCGCTTCAGCGGGCGGGGATCAAGGCTGAGAAGGATAAAAGAATTCTCGTTGTCGATGACGATCCGAAAACACTCAAATTGGCTGCGGCCGCACTTGAGCAATTGGACTATGAAACATTTTGTGTGGCCGACGCAGAGAGCGGCCTCGATGCGGCTGCTCATGAACAATTTGCCGCCGTCGTTCTTGATCTCCTGATGCCACAGACCGACGGGTTTGAATTTCTCGAACGCTTCCGGCAAACCTCCCTAGGCGCGCGCACTCCGGTGATCATTTGGACGAATAAGGAGATCTCCGCCCGGGATCGTTTCCGATTGCGCTCTTCTGCCCAGGCCATCGCGCTCAAGAGCCAGGGCGGGATAAACGCGGTACTCAGCGAGCTCAAGCAGCACCTAAACTTCTGATCTGTAGACACAACCAATCGAAATTCCCGGCACGGGCCGACCTTCTAGCAGCGCGTTAGTCGGCCAAAGAACGAATCTCGGCGTCGGCGCGGCGCAGACGAGCAGAAAGTTCCCGCCCGATATTAAGAATTAATTTGCTCTGTATTTCGGGATGGCTACTCGCCAACGTTCGGAGCCGAGCGATCGGCAGGACGTAACATAGGGTCGGTTCGTCAGCAATGACGTCGGCGGACCGGGTGCCGCCGTCCAATAGCGCCAATTCGCCGAAGGCCAGCCCGGGAGTAATCGTGCTCAAGCGCTGGCGCTGCGCGCCTTTCTTGATAGTGAGACAAATGCTCACTCTTCCCGCCGCCAAGAGATAGAGAGAGTCGGCGATTTCACCCTCCCGAATGATTGTTGCACCGGGAAGGTAGTGCACCTCTTTCAAAACGCTTTCGATCAGGGCAATTTGTCCAGGATCGAAGCCGGCAAGGATATCCATTTCGGACAGGACAACCTGCCGGGACTCGCCTAACAGCTCTTCCTGAAGCAGCCGATCTTCACACCATTCGAAAGCTGAGTCGCTGTCGACAAACAAGCTCTCGCCATGCCATATGGCCTCGGCTTTATCTCCGAACAGATCGGCGCAATGCTCCGGCAAATGAGTTAACAGAAGCGTCCGTCTTGTCCTGCTTTCTCAACTGCTCCCTCATCTGATTCAATAGCGTACGGGCACATGCATCGATTTGCAGCACCCGTTTGAGATCAAGGATCAGAAATGAAAACGAATCCAGGTCGGTGGCGACCTGCCTGATTACTTGTTCTATGGTGCTGAAGAAAAGACTCCCTTGAAGTTGGTAAACGCAGATCGTCGAGCCTTTCTGGTTTAAGATCGACTCCTGAGCGCCACCACGTCGGCGTTTCGAACGCACGGTGGTTCCCCGATAACTGCGGCGAACCACGACCGCCGCAGGAAAGCGACTTTTGAACATGTGCAGCTTGAAGCGATCCGAAAGCTCTTCGCAGACTTGTATGCCGCGGCAGCTGTTGCCTTGCTCGTCCAGCGGCGCGGAAAAACTACCGATGCCGAACTCGCCGGGAAGCACTGCGATGATTCCGCCAGAGACGCCGCTTTTGGCCGGTAGCCCGATGCGATAACTCCACTCTCCAGCGTAATCGTACATGCCGCAGCTGTGCATGACACTGAGAACGTTCTTGACGTACTGCTCTTCGAGAGCACGCTTGCCGGTCAGCGGATTGACGCCGTTATTGGCGACGGTTGCAGCCATGAGCGCCAGATCACGCGCGCTCACCAGGATCGAGCATTGCTCAAAATAGAGGTCGAGGTGCTCGTCGATCGGCTCATCGATCATGCCGAAGTTTAGTTCGAGATAGCCGATGGCCCGATTACGGTTACCGGTCGTACGCTCGGAAATATATACGGCATGATCGATATCGAGCGGTCTCCCGGCCAAGTCGGAGAACTTGCGGAGCAGCCGGGCCAATCGTTGGTCATGACCCTTTCCTTTGACGAGAGCCGTCGTGGCAATCGCGCCTGCATTAACCATCGGATTGAATGGACGGTTGCGACGCTCATCGAAAACGATTGAATTAAACGCTTCGCCGGTCGGTTCGACGCCAACTTTTCGCAGCACGTAGTCGACCCCGTGATCTTCAAGAGCGAGGCCGTAGACGAACGGCTTCGAGATCGACTGGATCGTAAACAAATGATTTACATCGCCGACCTCGTATACGTGGCCGTCGGCGGTAGCGAGCGCAATGCCGAACAAACGCGCATCAGCCTTGGCCAACTCCGGGATGTAGGTTGCTACCTTGCCGCTGAAGTCTTGTTGGTACTTGGCGTGAATCTCTTTGAGAGAGGATAAAATCGGAGAAATCTTTGCGCTCTCACAGGTGATCGGGGCGGCTTTATTTAATTGCATCGGCTCTGGCGTGTCATCGCCCTAATGCTATTCAAGCGCGAAGTGGTGTCGCGCCCCGAAGGGAAAGAATATAGCTTTGCCGAATAATGCACTCTACATGCCAGAGAGTGCCGGGACTTTCGCGAATTCAATAACGCGGTTCCCGGCGAAAGAGTTGTTACGCCTCGCAAGGTCATTCCCGTGAAAACGGAATCTCGAAGTCCCTAAATTTACTGGATTCGGCTCGCCCTAGCTGTCACCAGCTTGGCCCGAATGACGGAAGAATCGGTCGGCGAGTTCCACAGAGGCCACGCCCCATGTCGGGATGTCGGTCGGTCGCCCGTCGGTCGAGACAAGCTGATGTGCGTTTCTTAGGCAGGTGTTTGACGTGAATTTGGGCAGAAGCAACTCTCGCTTGCGTCTTTCCGACGATCGGAGACTAACCGGGAGCGGTGAATCTCTGCGGGGATGCGAAAACGGCGCGCAAAATACACCGTTAACGCGGCGCTCGGATTTCCAATTCCAGGCCGTTGGGATCTTTGACAAAAATGGTGGTGAGCTTACCCGTGTCGTCGCGATTCTCGCGCAGAATCTCCGCGCCTTTTTCTCTAAATTCCTTGGCGACCTGCTCGACGTCGTCGGTGACATAGCCGTAATGATGGACGCCGACTTCGGTCGCGGACTCCATTAGCTGAATCGACGGGGCTCCGGCGATTCTGACGAAGCAGAACCCATAACCCGCGGCGCCTCTTCTGATCGGTGTAGCGTGTCCGCCGAAAAACTTTTCATAAAACTTGATCGATGCATCGACATCCTTGGTGTAAATAGCGACATGCTCCAATTGATAGTTCATGAGTTTTCACCTAGCGGTTAGGCATGAGCCGTTTCACGCAAAAAAGCCGTTTCAATTAAAATTGATCACGGCTTTTACCACCGAATAGCTTGCCATCGCTGCCATCGCCTCATTGATCTGATCGAGGTTGTAGCTTTTGCTGATCATTTCCTCGAAAGGAAAAGATTTCCTTCTCGAGGCAAGAAAGTCGATTGCCTGCAGCCAATGGCGCGGCTCGGCCGAGCGGACCGTAATGAAAAGCATCTCTTGCGGTATCCGTTCGACGGCGATGTTCGCCTTGCCTCCGGCGCCGATATTCAAGTAACGGCCGCCGCCGCGGAGCAACGTGAGTCCCTCGGAGACCGCAAGATTATTTGCGACTTGAATCACGACGTCAGCGCCGCGTCCCTCAGTGTGATCGCGTACCCAGTTGCGCCGGTGTTTCTCGTCGGTGACTTCTTCGAGATTCAGCACGCCGTCGGCACCCATACGTTTGGTAACTTCCAGCCGGTTGGCCGGCGCGCCGATGACGAGCACCTTCTTGGCGCCGTGGTCTTTGGCCACCGCGGTGGCGAAATTGCCGAGCGGCCCACTGCCCTGAATCACCACGGTCTCGTGGCTCTTGATTGCCCCAAGCCGGTCAAAGCCGTGCATCACGGTGCGGTAGGCGCATGCAGACGCCGCCGCCGACGCGGAAGTAACTTCTTCGGGAACTTTGATGATGAGACATTCTTTCGGCACGTACATATACTCGGCACAGCTGCCGAGGAGAAACGGATGCTGATCGCTGCGGTTATGTCCCCAGGACGCGCGCCCCGGGCAAATGCAGGGTTGCAGCGCCACCGCGCAGTAATAACAAGAACCACAGGCAACGTAACTCCACACGATGCGATCACCACGTTGGACCGGGTTACCGAGGATATCGGTCCGCTCGCCGGCGATATCTTCGACGTAACCGCAGGGTTCGTGGCCGGTGATGATTGGCAACGAGTCCTCGTCCCCCAATGGACCGTGCCAGCGGTGCACGTCGGTGCCACAGAGCGTAGAAGCCGTGATTTTCACCAGCAGCGAGCCCGGATCGAGTTTGGGGATCGGCACCTGCTGTATCGTCAGGGGTTTGTTATGCTCGGTGATGACGGCGGCGCGACAGGTCTCCATAATTAATCCTTTCATTCAGCTAGGCTGGTTATCTATTTAACGGCTGGAACTATTGGAACTTTTGGAACGACTGGAACGGTTCCAATAGTTCCAGCCGTTCCAATCGTTCCAAAAGGAATCGGGTGATTTACAGCGGTAGCTTGTAAAACGTCTCAGCGTTGCGCCACAGCATGCCGGCCTTGTCGTCGTTGGTGATCTCGTCACTTTCCATCAACTCGCCGAGGTCGTGCTTGCAGCTCTCGTTGGTCACTTCATGCGGAAAATCCGACGAGTAAAGAAACGGCTTGTTGCCGACGGTTTTGATCGCAAACGGCATCGTCAATTCTTCAGTCTCGATGCCGAGGTAGAAGCGATTCTCGTCAATCAGTTTTTTCACGTAGCGGCCCGGATCTTCGCCCTCCCTAATGCCGAATTGACTGGGCGGAATGTATTGGAAATGGGTTTCGTGGGAGGCATGCAGCCGTTCCAGCAGGAGCAGCAGCCAGGCGATCCCGCCCTCGAGAAAGGCGATGCGAACGCGCGGAAAGCGATCGAAAATCCCGTTATAGAGAATATCGGCGCAATTGATCGTCAGACCCCAAGGATGACCCAGGGCGTGCACCGGCACGTACATGTTCATATGATCCATCCCAAAACGATCGTGCGCGCCGCCGTGGACCGCCAGGCAGCAACCGAGCTTGTTGGCCTCTTCATAGATCGGCCAGTACATCTTCGAGCCGAGCGGGTGCGCGAGACCGTTCGACGGCATCATCGCGCCCAGCATGCCGAGCTCGGTGACGGCGCGACGCAATTCTTTCGCCGCCTCCTGAGGATCCTGCATCGGCAGGATCGCCATACCTTTGAAGCGCGAATTGAATTTCACGTAGGTCTCGTAAAGCCAATCGTTGTAAGCTTTAGAGACCGACACGGCGTAATCCAGGCTGACAATTTTGCCGTACGATAGCGCGGTCGTTGGATAGAGTACGGTCCATTCGATGCCGACATCGTCGAGAAATTCGAGCCAGCCCTTGGGACCCACTGCCGGGCGCTGGTCGCGCTGGGGCGGCGTTTCCACGGCGCGTCCGCTGTGAAGATGATCTAAAGGCGGAAAGACTACGCCTTTGCGCGCGGCGATTTCCCGATAGGGCGATTCCATGCGGGCGATAATCGCTACGGTATCTTCCATAATATGGCCGTCGCCGTCGATAATTTTTGTGCCCAGTGTGGCGCTCATTTAAAAATACCTCCCGTGAAATTCGCCATTCGTTCTCAAGCGAGGAAACGTGAACATTGCTTTTCTTATAATCCGACTTGACACTCGGGATCAAGAAGGCGACCGCGAAGACCAAACGTTCTGATCTCCGGAAGGCTTTGTGGCCGGTGCTCGGCGGCGGCGAATGCCGCAACGCGCTATGGCGCCAAGCGATCGGCCTCGCGTTCCGGCCAAGTTTGCGATAAAAGAAAATCGTTCAAACCGGACGATCGGAGCGATAAAGGCACCGGAGGCTTTATGGCAGAAGAGACAGCGGAACAAAGATTGGCTCGACTGGAAGCTGAAAACAAAGCGTTGCGCGACCAGATCGAGCAACGAAAGCCAGGACAGCTGCGTCTAAAGGTCAGTGAAAAGGGAGGTCTTTCGGTTTACGGATTGGGAAGATTCCCTGTGACGCTGTACAAGGAACAGTGGGTGAGATTACTGGACCATGGGGAGGAGATCAAAAAATTTCTTCGCGAGAATGATCAGCAGCTCAAGGCCAAGCAGTGAAGCTTTGCCTAGAAATAACCTTATCCGGCGCTAGAATACTTTTCGAATAGCCAAAACAAATCGGTCCACCGGCAATCAACATTCCGATTGTCAGCGGGGCAAGATTGGATCGGGACGCCAGTTGGTCTCTAGTGAATGATTCGCGGCTTAAGCGTTTTGAAGATCCGCTCGCTATCTCTTCTCTGGCGAATGAAAAGTATCCAAAAGCCGCCGGCGCATAGCTTCTTCACCGCCCGGTAGCAGGTCGAACTTTGTTGTGTTGTCGATGCTCCGCAGGATTCTTTGACCTTCGCCGTCCTCATGCATCGATTGCAAGACACGCCCGAGCCGCTCGATCAGTTCGGGCGCAAGATTCTTTCGAACCGAGACGAGGTGACGCGGAAGTAATTCTGTTTGGGCTAGAATATTAAGATCGACTTTTCTTTTGTCGTCCAATGCCGCGTAATCGTCGTCACTGAGGGCGCCGGCCACTACCTGTTTCGACAGAACCCATTCAACGAGAACATCTTGCGTCTTGGCAAATACGTAACCCACTTCCGTTGCGGGCACGGTGGCGCTCAACGCGGAAACTTGCAATAGCTTAAAGCCGTTTCTTTGGAGGAACAACTTGGGTAAAAAGTAACCCGATGTCGATTCGGCATCCTCGAAGGCGATGATTTTGCCGCGTAAGTCTTGGATACGGTTGGTGCCGCCGTTTTTGTTTGTGGCAATCAGGCTGCGATACTCCGCTTTGCCCCCTTTCCACCGTCTCAGCAACAACTTTGCCGCCCCATGAACTTGGTTAACGACATAGGTTGGATAAGGGCTCTCCATGAAGAAGTCGACTCTATTCTGGTCGAGAAGCTTGGCGAGCTCAGACAAGCTGCGGGCGACCACTACTTGGCCCTCGGCATCTGTCGGAGCCGACAATTTACGCGCGACGTAGCGAGCCAGATCACGAAAATGCTCTGCAATATCTTGCTGATTTGTCTCAGATACGAGCCCCAGGGTAATGGTTTTCACTTCGTTTTGAAGCGGCGTTTGGCCGGCAACCACAGAGCAGAGATTGGCGCCTAGTAGGAACATCGTGGCTGCCAGAGCAATTGAGAATTTGAGCGTTTGTCGTATCATCGTGCTATCCAGGTGGATAGTGTTGAATAGTATTGTAACTATACGACTGCGGAGGACTTGACAAGAATCACCGCCGGGCTATCAATCTGTACTGGCACGAGCCTCCACGCTCGAATGCTGTGCGTGTAGCGAAGCTGCCAACCCTAGTCCATTCTCATTCTGTTTGCGCCACTCGCTCGGTGGAACGGTTGTGTCCGTACAGCCAAGAGGGGGCGTGATGGTCCAATGGGTGGCGGGCGTAGGTTGTACGGACAAAAGGTCGTTCTTTGGCAGTATTTGCCAAACCGGCGCGATTTCGGGTTAGCAAGTCACCGACAAATTTCTTTGGCAAATCGTATTCAGAAGCGTAAAATACGCAGATCACGAAAGGCGTAGTCCATCGCCTTACAATCGAGGCGTAACTCTTTATGCGGACACGAGAAAAAGTTGTTGTTTTGCTGCTTGTCGCGGCGCTCATGTTGGGCGCGCTGATTTTCTTTGCGTTTAGAGATAACGAGCTCGAAGCCAATCGTTTTCGCTGGCTCCTCGCGACCAATCTTAAATACAGTCTGTCATCTCCCGGTAGATTTCTCGATGAATTGCCCGCCGGCAGTTTGATCTATGGCGGCTTGACAATCTTCGCGGTAGTCATGGCGATTATCGTCTTGAAAATGGTCCGGGACGGCGAAATCCAGGCGCTCAGAAGGCACTTGTTGAATTTGCGAGCGGAGAAGAATCAGGCGGAGAGTTTACTCCAAGAGGAAGTCTGGAAAGGAAAACACGAACGCCAGGCAAGGGACTCTGTCAGGAAAGATCTCGAGTCCAGCATTGACAAGATAGAGTTATTGATCAGCGAGCTTAATGAAAAGGAGAAACTGTTAAAGGCCCGCGACACGGAACTGATAGCGGCGAAGTCAAGCGCCGTGGATTATGCCGATTCAGGACCATCCAAGGACCCAGCGGAACGATTGCTGCGGGACGAGCTGAAGAAAAAAACTGAGATGTTGCAGGCGAGCAACTCTACCATCAACGAACTGCAGCAACGGCTGAGCGCCAAGACCAGGCTGTGGGAGAGTCAATTACGCGAGAAAGACGGGCTTTTGAAAGGCCGTGAGCAAGAATTAGACGGGCTCCGGACTGAGATTGTTGATCTTGGAGGGCGGCTGGGTGAAATGGAAGCCGCCAAAAAACGAGCAGAGGATCTCCTCCACGAAGAGCTGCGGCAGAAGAAGGAAGTGCTCGAAGCGAGCGACCTGGCGATGAGAACCGAGGAGAAACGCTTAAGTGAAAAGATTCGCATTCTCGAAAGCCAGGTTAGCGAGAAAGAGAGACTCCTGAGAACGCGCGACACTGAGGTTAACGGCTTTCGGAGACAACTGAGCGAGCTTGATGCCGCCAAGGAACAGATGGAAAGCCGCTTTCAGGAGGAACTTGGAAAGGTAGATCAGGATCGCCGTGCCAAGGAAGATATCATTAATGATCTCGAACAAAGATTGGGTACGAGCCTCCACGCTTTGCGCAATGAGGTCGGCGAAAAGGATCTACTGCTGCAGGCGCGCGATGGAGAATTGAAAGCACTCAATTCGGAAGTAAAGGCCATTTCGCTAAGACTGAGTGAAATGGCGGCAGCCAAAGTTCGAGCAGAAGAGTCTCTGGGAGAAGAGCTCAGGAAAGAAAAGCACCAGCGCGAGGCGGATAAAACCGCCTTTCGGGAGAAAGAAGAACACCTCGATAAGGAAATCCATCTCTTGACGGCTCAGTTGAACGAAAGAAACGAGGCTCTAAAGAGTCGGGAGGGAGACATAAAATCGCTCAAGCAGGAGGTTAAAGCCGTTGCACTGCGGCTGGACGAGCTCAGTGCGGCGAAGGAGCGCGCTGAAGCATTGCTGCAGAAAGAGTTACAGGAGGAAAAGCAGCAGCGCGAGGCCAAGGAACTCGCCAGCCGTGAGCTCGAAGAGCGATATGGCAAACAGGTTCAGAGTCTAAACAGTCAACTGAGCGAGAGGGACGTGTTTCTAGCGAGCCGCAATGAAGAAATAAAATCGCTCAAGATCCAAGTCGACTCGCTGGCCGAACAATTGAGCAAGGTGGGATCGGCAAAGGAACGGGCGGCAAGCTTGCTCCAGCAAAAGCTTAGGAAGGAAAAAGAAGTACTCCAAGCGAGCGACTCGGCGATCAAAGAAATCGAAGACAGTTTCAAAGCGAGGATTCAATCCCTCGAAGACCAGTTGCACGCCAAGCAGGAGCTCGTGGGCAGTCGGGATAGAGAAGTTGACGCGCTTACGTCCGAGATGGCTTCGCTCAATCAACGAATGGCCGAGTTGGGGGCAGCCAAGGAGCACGCCGAGAGATTGTTCCAAGAAGCCGTCAGGGAAAGAGCCGATCTACTACAATCGAAAGATGCCGGCATTAAGAGACTTGAGGAAGACCTAGCAGAAAGGCTGCGAAGACTGGAGAGCCAGTTACGAGAAAAGGACGAATTGATCCGTACCCGTGAAGCCGAGCTGAACGCATTCAAGAATCAGCTTGCCGAGCTGGCGAGCTCAAAAGAGCAGGCGGCGCGCACGCTGCAGGATGACCTCAGGCAGAAGTCCGAGTTGCTCGACGAGAATGCCGCGGCGATCAATGCACTGGAGGAGCGCTTCAGTACAAGAATTCACACCCTGGAAAGTGCTCTACGTGAAAAACAGGAGCTTATCGAAGCCCGCGACGCGGAACTCAAGGAGCTCCGGTCCAAGACAAACACGCTGTCCGGAGAGCTGGTCGAGTTGGAAACATCAAAAGATCACGCGAGCCGTTTACTCCACGAAGACCTCAGGCAAAAGACCGAATTACTCCAGTCAAAAGAGTCTGCCATGAAAGCGTTGGAAGAACGTTTGACTGGCAAACTCCGTTCCTTGGAAAATCAGGTGAGTCAAAAACAGGAGATCTTAGCTGCGCGTGATACCGAGCTTGACGCGCTTATGGCTAAAGTAAGCGAGTTAACCCAGAAACTTAGCGAGCTAGGGGCTGAACGGGAACGCTCGGATCGTCTGCTCCAGGAAGGGCTCCGGGAAAAGACCGCGCTGCTACAGTCTAAAGAGACTTCCATCGGCGAGCTGGAGGAACGCTTGAAGGGACGAGTAGAATCTCTTGAGCGCCAGCTCACGGAAAGGCAGAAGCTCCTGGAAGCCAGCGGAATGCAGCTGAGCGAACTCCACGCGCAAATGAATGTCATAACCGAGCGGCTCAACGAGACAGAAACGGCGAAGGTATATCTGGAAGGTTTGCTCCAACAACAACAGAGCAAAGCAGATCAAGCGCTCGTGTCCGCCGCCGGCCTAAACGGCGAGGCACATGATTTGGACACACTGCTTAGCGAAAGAGAACAGCTGCTCAAGGCGCGCGACAAGTTGATTCAAGATCTAATGACAGAGCTGAAAGAAAAGAAAACACAACTCGCCAGACAAGAGATCGAGGTTTGGCAGAAGATCGAACGTCGCGAGGCATGGAAGCATCGGCTATCCAAGATTGGCATACGGATTAAAAACTGATCGGTTTCACCGGCATTCTGGTAGATTGTTCGTTATTTCTTCCGTCCGTGCTATCGATATAACCACTCCTGACGAAATCTTCGACGAAGCGCGCATCGACGAAATCCTGCGGCTTGACCGCTTTGGCTCCTTAGGACGCCGGAGCTACTTTAGTAAATAGCTCGCGGGCGGCGGAACTCGCAGGATATTAATGCCTTCGGTCTCTTCGACGTAGCGGATGAATCGATACTTGTTCTCCAATTCGTCGTAGCGCAGCGGCGGCGCTTCGGCTCGGCCGGCTTCGATGCGCGCCCAGATGAAATGGGGGCCGTCATTTTTTAAGGCGTGACTCAAGGCGCCTTTCAATTCATCGACGCTGGTCGCGGTTTGCGAGCTCTTGATCCCGGCGTTGCGCGCGACGCCGGCGAAATCGATATTTTCCGCAGTCGCGACCGTGGGTTCGCCGCCGGAGGATTCGTACTGCTGGTTGTCCCAGCAAATGTGAATGAGATTCTTCGGCTGATGCAGCCCGATGGTCGCCAGCGACCCGAGGTTCATCCACAAGGCGCCGTCACCGTCGAAGACAAAGACTTTTCGTTTGGGCAAGGCGATGGCGAGGCCGAGGCCGATCGATGAGCACAGGCCGAGCGTCTTGACCTGAATATTCCCATCGCTCGGATGTGCCGCGTTCCATTCCGCGGTGGCGCCGCCGGCCGTGGTGACGAACAATTCGTCCTTGATCAACGGTGCGATTGCTTGAAGACATTCAAAGCGCTTCATTGTTTTTCGGTTACAATACCGCGCGCGTGAGCAGCAATGCCACGGGTCGTTTCGAGCTGGTCGCTAAGGTCACTGCGCCGGCAATGTCTTGCTTCACCTTTGCTGGCTCACGCAGCACAATATATTTGATGCCCAGTCCTTGGAGCACTGGCTCGGTGACGAGGCCGACCATGTGAAAGGCATTGTCGCCGATATCGCCGGCGTAATAGATCAGCAGCAAAACTGGAATGCCGAATTGCAGCGCCGTAGTCGTGAGGCCGTTGCAGCTATTTAAGAGCCCGCCGTTCTGCATCAGCATGGCGGGTTTCTTGCCGCCGAGATGAGCGCCGGTGCAAACACCAATGCCCTCTTCTTCGCGGCCCACCGGAACATGCGTAATCTCCTTGTCTTGATAGAGGAGATTGATGAGCTGCAGCATGTTGATGTCGGGTACGCTCGATACGAGATCGATGCCGGCTTCCTTGAGCCCGGCAAGAATCTGTTGCGCTCCAGCGATGGTTCCCATGTTGATGACGCCTCACAAAGGACTAATGGGATAGCACGTTCCTTCTAGAAATTATCACCGGCGCTGTCAAGCCAAAGGTTAAAGCTGTTTGACATCGCGCGGCGCGGTTAGAAGTTTTTACGGTTTTACTTGACCTTCCTCAACTCGTCGTTAAGCGCGCGGATCGTACTGAAGTCATAGACCTGTTCGGGAGCCACTTCGCGCTCGATCCGGAGCGATCTGCGCTGGAAGGCGATCATCTTTTCCTGGAGATTTCGCGGGATCGTGCCATCGGCGGACATGATCTTCAGCGCCGACTTGTAGACCTCACCGGCTTCGCTCTCGCTGATCTTCATCGCCGATGCAAATTTTTGCGCCGCTTCCTTTTCATTCGATTTAAGCCAGAGAAATCCCCTGAGCGTGCCGCGCAGAAATCGTTGCACCAAATCCGGCCTTTGGGTTAGCGTCTTTTCCGCCACGACGACGCCGGCGGTGACAAATTCCAAGTCGTCGCCGTAGAAAAGCAGCTCGTTAAAGCCGTTCTTTTTAGCGATCAGGCGATCCAGCTGGTTCAATACCGCGGCATCGACGGCGCCGGTTAGAAGGGCGGCTAATCGACTCGGTGTGGGTTCGATGGCCCGAAGCGCTACGTCGCGTTGCGGATCGATGCCATGCTTCGTAAGCAACTCGCGGGTCATCTGATCCAAGGCGGCGCCGAAGCTCGAGACCGCGATCTGTTTTCCGGCCTTGAGATCCTGGATCGTCTTGATGTTTTTGCTCGCATAGAGCCAATTGAGCGGGCGAGTGTCGAAAACCATTACGATCTTTAGCGGTAGACCGCGCAGGATGCCGCCGGCGCCTTGGCCGAGAATCTGACTAAAATGAAAACTGCCGCCGACCAGTCCCTGGATGCCGGGTAACATTCCGGCTTGAATGAGCAAAACGTCCAATCCTTCTTCGTGATAGAAGCCTTTCTCCTTGGTGAATCGGTAAAGCAGCGTGTTCGGGCTGATACCCGCGGAGACATGGACGTGGACTTGATCCAAGGCGAATACGCCAAGAGGAAAAACCAATCCAAGCGCCGTGAGCGCAACAAACACCAGATTGGCAATCGCGGTGTATCGGTTAGTCGCTCGCGAATCCGGTATCATTGCGTAACCTAGAACCCATACTTCTCCTGCGCCGCCAGCGCAATATTCAGCGCAGACTTTAGTTCAGGCCGCGCGCTTACTTCGCGGTAGGCTTCTTTCACCGGCTCGTCGCGCAGAATATCCTTGACCGGTATAGAGCGCGTGAGTTTTCCCCTTTTGACCATTTCGTCGACGATTCTTTCGATCGCGGACGGGGCGACGCCGCCGTCGATGGGCAGCGCCCAGCTCTCGACGCGGTCGGGCGAGGTCACGATCGCAACAACGCCATGCTCGTCTTCGTTGTGCGTGTTGGTTCTCCTGAGCCGCGCTTCCAGGTCCTTCAGATACTCAAAGTTTTTCACGTCGCGCATGAACCAGAAGGCTCTGATGATCGCGCGAAAATAGGCTTTCAGCTCGTCACTGCGCTTTTCGATCATCTGTCCTGTCGCTATGGTTAGCTTGCCGGGTCGACGGGGAAAAATCTTGTTCGGATCGAGAATCATCGGATAGCCTTCGCGTTCGAGCTGATCGGCGAACGGCGGCTGCGAAGTAATGGCATCGATTTTTCCCGAGCGCAGCATCTCCATATGCGACGGGTTGTTGCGATAACCAAAGACCGGATCGTAGACCCATTGAACCTCTTTGTACGGATCGACGCCGGCCTGGCGCAGCGCGTCCCTGATGAATACTTCGACTAATCCCTCTTTCTCGCGCATGCCGATCCTGCCGCCGAGCAATTTGCTCATATCGGTGAGATGCTTGGCGCCATACCATTTGAGAAAGGGCGTGTAGCGCCACCCGCCGACGATATAGACATCGGCGCCCAAAGATCGCTGGTAGATCGCCGCTTCGACGTCAACAGCGGGGGCGATGTCCACCCCATGGTTCTTGATCGCCATGGCCAAACCTTCGCGCTCGATGGGACCGGGGATCAGCCCGCGCGAGTCGTACTCAAATTCTTTTAGTCCTTCGTCGCTGAAAAAACCTTGCTCTTCGGCGACGAAGATCGCGATCTGGTGACCGACGTGGTAGTTGCTGTTGGCGATGAGAATGGGTTGATCGAGTGTGCTCATGCTCGCTCCTTCTATATGTTCTCCAGGCTCAAAGCCGCGTCACTTGCCGTACGGCGGTTCATCTCGTCGAAGAAGCCCGAGCTTTCCAATTCGTTGATGAAGCGTGGCTCGATGAAGCCTTCGGCACTGACGCCTGCCACTTCCGGACTCGATCGGGACAATAAATAGAGCATCGATTTGGCCACTCTCGCGGTCGGCGTCGGCTTGTTCATGAGTCTTTCCTTGTAAAGGCCGTAGATCGTACTGAGCACTTCGCTGTCCTGAGTCGCCACGTATTTTTTTAGCACGCTGAGGGAAAAATCGGGCTTTGCTTTGAACAGATAGAGCCCTTCGATCCACGCTTTAAGAAATCTAATCGTGATGTCGGGATTTTTGCCGACGTAAGAACGGCGCACAAGTATACCGGAGCCGGCAATTTCAAGGGGCAGCTTGGAGTAGTCGATGAGCGTCTTAAAACCCATCTTCGAGGCGGTTAAAGTTTGGATGCCGGCGATGATGACGCCATGCACGCGACCGGTCTGGAGCCCGCTCAAGCGCGCGCCGAGATCGCCTATTGGTAAGATCGTGACATCTTTCTCAGAGATGCCGTTGAGACGGAGTCCTTCGCGCAGCAGAATGTCGGTCAACGAACCTGCCGTGCTCATGCCCAAGACCTTACCGCGCAATTGCTCTGCACTCGCGATGGTTTTCTGGACCACCAGCGAATGTTCAAGCTGATTCAAAGGCGACGCGATCAACGCCGTGTCGGCGCCACGCTGGTAAGCTTCCAGGGCCGGCATGCCGGAGTGATTGACGAATTGCACGCTGCCGCCGATAAGCGACATGATGCTGCGCGGTCCGCCGGAGATGTAAACCAGATTCAGATCGAGGCCGTATTTCTCGTACAACCGCGCTTCTTTGGCGACCCACGTCTGCGCCATGGAACCGGAGATTGCGCCGTAGCTCGCGTTCACTCTTTCCAGCGCCGCTGCGCAGACGATCCATGGAGAGAGCGTGAAAAAAATTACCACCGCCAGCGCCAGCGCGAGTCGGTCGAACAAGCATGCTATTCTCACATTTTTGCTTTTGGATCGATCGGTCATAGCATAACTCCGTAATCAATTTAACGTTGCGAAATGCGTGATCGCTGGACCTGCGGAAAGCCGATCGCCACCAGCGCGACGATGCCGAGAGTGGCCAGCCCGCCGGTCAACGCGGACAATTGTGCTCCCAGCCACGCGGCAACGAGACCGGACTCGAATTGGCCGAGTTGTGGGCCGTTGCTCGTGAAAATACTATTGATCGACGACATTCGTCCGCGCAATTCATCCGGCGTGCTCATCTGATTGATCGTCGCTCGAAGAATCGAACTGATCGTGTCCCCAGCGCCGCAGAGCGCAAGCATCATAACAGATATCCAAAAAACCTGAGAATAGGCGAAGACTGCCGTAGAAACGCCGTAGAGCGCGACGCCGATAAGGATCCAAGTGCCGGCGGGGCGCACGGGCCCCGTGACGCTGACAATCGCGGCCGCGCAAAGAGAACCCACGGCGCGCGACGCATAGAGCAAACCGAGACCTCTGGGTCCGACCATTAGGATGTCGCGCGCGTAGATGGGAAAAAGACTGCGGACGTTGCCAAAAAAAGTGGCGCCGAAATCCAAAAGCATCAGTGGAAAAATAACGCCGTGTCCCCAGACAAAGCCGAGCCCTTCGCGCAACGAGCTCAGGGAGACGGTTTTCCAGCCGCCGCCTTCCGATATCGGGGTTCGCAAGAGCGTCAACGCCGAGAGCATGGCGAGCCACGAGAGTGCGTCCACCGCGTAACAGGCCGCCGGACCGAACGCCGCCAGCACCACGCCGGCTATGGAAGGCCCAGCGATAACCGGAACGTAGCGCTGGGTGCCTTGCAGAGCCAGGGCCTGTGCCAAGTGCTCGCGCGGCACGAGGTTGGGAATCAACGATTGGCGCGACGGCTGCTCCAGCGAAGTAAACAGAGCCAGGAAAATGGTTGCGACATAAAGCATGTGCGGCGACGCTTGGCCGGCAAACGTCAAGATCGCCAACGTCGCGGAAACGCAACAAAGACCGCTCTGCGTGAACATCATGAGTTTGCGTCGGTTGATCGCGTCGGCGAGCAGCCCGGCGAACAAAAGCAAAATCATTTGCGGCACCGCTCGAGCCAAGCCGAGTAATCCGATTTGCAACGCTGAGTCCGTCAATTCGTATATTTGCCACGCCATCGCGACCGTGGTGAACTGGCTACCGATTCCCGACAGCATGGAGCCGGTCCAGAACAAGCGAAAATCGCGATGGCGAAACGGTAGTAGAAAGTCTCGCTTTACGGATTGAGGCATTTAAGTTTGTGCGGCTGGCTTGCCGTTTTCTTACATGAAAGGCCGGTCAACGACAAACCGGAACTCGCCGGCGAGACTTGAAGCACGATCAGAGAAAACCGCCAGGGGCGATTCGCTTGACAGGACGCGTCGGTTAGTATGAGAATAACATCCATCTGAAGTGGGAGATGATGCTCATGGAAAGAATATTTGTCACCTGGTCGCGATTATCGATATCCGAGCAAACTTCATTTCTCATTAGGTCGGGAATTTTTCTTTCCATTTGTGGAGCTACTCTGTTCGTCGCGTTAGCGGCGAGTTACCCTGCCGTCCATGACACGCTGCACAATGTTCGCCATGCGCTAGCCGTGGTTCCTTGTCACTGATCAGCTGCACTGCGCCCATTGTTCTCACCGTATTATTGGTGCTTGGCTCGCCAGTCCGGGCGGAAGAGCTCAATATCTACTTCAAAACCTCGCCGCGGCCGGAATTGCTTCGCCCCTTTGCAGACCCGGTCACTATGTCCCTGCTCATCACCGGGGCTGATGGCAGGCCGATAAATCAAGGATTCGTGGAGATCCGCTTGGACGCACCCAAGGCGGGTCGCTTTTTCTCCACTGATTTTCCTTTTATCGAGGGAAGTCGTTTGAGCGAAATGCGCCTTGCTCTGCGCCAAGGTCGAGCCAATTGGAACTATCTCTTGCCGATCCGCGGCGAGTATCGATTGGCGGTCGACGCGATCACGCTCGACGGCAAGAAAGCGAGCAAGGTTTTTGATTTCAGGGTCCGGGAGAATGAACAAAAATGGTTCATTCTCGGCGCATTTTCCGTCGGCCTGTTTCTTCTCGGCCTCGTCGCCGGGAGAATTTTTACCCAAAGTCGATCCCGCATAGCTTTATTGATCACAGTCACATGGCTTTCAGGATCGGCGGAAGTTAGTTTCGCTCAGGGACTCACGAAACCGATCCACACTGCGTCCCTGAACATAGAGCCGGCCAAGGTAGGTACGCCAACTCTCGTACAGTGGCGGCTCGACGGTGACTCAGCCGGCGAGAAATCGACAGCGTTCCTCACCCTGACAATCACCCACTTAGAAAAGGGCAAAGTTGTGTTTGGCGTCGAGAAGCTTCCTGTGGACGGTCAGTTCTCGATGAAGTTTCAATTTCCCGACGGTGCCGATTACAGAGTCGCTGCGGTCGCGAATGTTCCCGGCGTTCCGTCGATTCGAAATGAGCAAGTCACTCCAGTCGCAGGTATCGAACCGCCGGCAAAAGCGATGATGCCGGCATTGAGTTATTTCCTCGCCATCATTGTGCTGGGGTTGGGCGCCGGCAGGTGGAGTAAGCTAAGAAAGAAGGGCGTATGAGCGATCCGTAGCCGCGCCGACGAGCCCGGACGGACATTCACTACAAAGAACATTTAGTGCACAAAAAAAGAGGTAGTGGTTCAGTTAGAGTACGCTACGAATCTTCAGGTCGAGAAAGATTCCTCGCTTCCGCTCGGAATGACAGCAAACCAATTGTCATCTCGAACGAAGTGAGAGATCTTGAGCTAACTGAACCACTACCAAAAGTGAGGGCAGGTAAAAACCTGCCCTCACTTTTGTGACCTGTGTGGTCTTTGTGATTACAAGAAATTTTCCCCGCTGGTTACCGGCTAATTCTCCGACACGTCGATCAACACGCCGTCCGGATCGGCCATTTGAAATTGGCCGAAGCAGCAAGCGGCCAAAAGTTTTTGCCTCACTTCGCGCTCCGGGTTTTTCTCCGGACGATCCTCCGGAGTAAACAGGTGGGAGTTCTTTTCCAGATCCGCTTTGAATGCGGACAGGCTCTCAACTTTAAAGCCGATGTGGTCGAGCGCCGGCCGTTCGATGCCTGATCCGTAGAAGTCGGAGATCTTCCACGGCATGACAGCCAGGGTGACTTTGCCGTCCGACAGATAGTGATTTGAATCGCCGGCCGGTTTCTCCAGTTCGGTCAATTCAAAAACATCGCGATAGAATTCAGCGCATTGCTCGGGCTCGACGCAGCGCAGACCGAAGTGGCCGATCCGGCGTTTGCGCTCCTCGACTTTGTCGGTGTAGAGGTCGCGGCGGTTTTCCATGTTCAGCTGCGACAGATCGAAAACATTTCCCGCCGGATCGTGCATGCTGATGCCGGCGAAGGGGCGATTGCTGGGGCGTCTGAGCACTTCTATCTTCGGGTACTTTTCCTTGAGGCGAGCAAAAACGACTTCGACATCCTGTACTTCAAAACCGAAGTGATCGAAGCCCGCCTGGCGGCCCGGCGCCCGCGGGTTGAGATTCAAACCGACGTAACCGTCGCCGACGACCACCGCTCCGCCGGCGCGCTGCAAAGTGGAGCGCCTCATGCCGAATACGTCTTGATAAAAATCGCCTTCATTGTTCGCATTGCTGGTGACGATGGCCATATGTCTCATTTGTGCAAACATGGTGAGCTCCTTTGCCCGTTAGAGATAACGTTAAAGTAGTTGAAGGGGTCGAGGGTTGTCAAACGAATAGTGGAGAAACGATCCGTTCAGCGTACCGAAATTCTGTAGGGGCGACCCTGTGTGGTCGCCCGTCCGAGCGGGCAGACACAGGGGTCTGCCCCTACACCGTTTTCAACGTAACTGTGGTCACACGTTTACTATAACCACGCCCTTGGGCTCGAGGTAGTAGTCCAAGGCTTCGGGGCCGTGCTCGCGACCGAGGCCACTGGATTTGACGCCGCCGAAGGGAAGCTCGTCGTAGCCGTAATGGAGGGAATTCACCCAAACGTTGCCGGCTTGGAGCTTGTCGATTGCTTTGTTGGCGTGCAATAGATTCCGCGTCCAGATCGACGAACCTAGACCAAATTCGGAGGCGTTAGATTTTTCGAGCGCTTCGTCGAGAGTCTTGAAGGTATAAACCGGTAGGGCGGGGCCGAAGACTTCTTCTTTGGTCATGCGCGCGTCGTCGGGCACGTTGCTCATCAATGTTGGAAGATAGAAAAAGCCCTTGTCGAAATCGCCGCCTTTGGGCCGCTCGCCGCCGAAGAGCACCTTGGCGCCGCGCGATTTGGCGTCTTCCACTTGCTCTTCGACTTCCTGGCGTTGCGAGCCGAGATGGATCGGACCCATGCGGGTTTCCTTGCTTATGCCATTGCCGACGGTTTTCTTTTTGAGGATTTCGACCAGCCCGCCGACGAAGTTATCGGCGATGGATTCTTGGAGAAATAGCCGCTTTACGCCTAGGCACATCTGTCCGCAATTAAAATAGCGGCCGACGTCGGCCATCTTCACTGCCAAGTCGAGATTAGCATCTTCCATCACGATCATTGGGTCGCTGCCGCCGAGTTCCAGCGTGACGCGCTTAATTTCGCGCCCGGCAACTTCCATAACGTGGCGTCCCACCGGCGTAGAACCAGTAAAAGCGATACGGCGGATGCGCGGATTGCGCAGCAACTCTTCGCCGACGCTGCCTCCCGGGCCGGTGACAACGTTGACCGCGCCTTTAGGCAGCGTCTTTTGTGCTTTGCCTTCGCCGAAAGTCGCTTGGGCGATGATTTCGATAACTTTGATCGTAGCTAAAGGAGTCGTGCTCGCCGGTTTGATGATGATCGTGTTGCCTGCCGCCAATGCCGGGCCGAGCTTAGTGCCCATTAACGTCAGCGGAAAATTCCACGGCACGATCCCACCGCAGACTCCGATCGGCTGGCGTACGACCATGCCGTAGGCGCCCTTCTGCGGCAACGGCACATGGGAGCCGCGCACTTTCGACGCCAAGCCCGCGTAGAATTCCAAACCGTGAACCAGATGGTGAATTTCCAGGCCCGCTTCGAAGAGCGTCTTGCCCTGCTCTTGCGTGAGTAATTGAGCGATTTCGCCAGTGTTCTTTTTTATCAATTCCGAAGCGTTCAAGAGCGCGTTACCACGATCTTCCGGTGTGACATCGGACCAGACCTTAAACGCATCCTCCGCCGCCTGAACTGCCTGTTGCACGTCTTTATCGTTACCTTGCGGCACCGTATCGACGCTCGCACCGGTTGCGGGGTTGCGCACTTCGGTTGTGTTTTTGGTTACTGCGTCGACAGATTCGCCGCCGATAAGCATCTTGGCCATCAGCTAACCTCCATTAAATTAAAAAAGTTCCAATCGTTCAAATCGTTCAAGCCGTTCCAATCGTCAACTCGGATGAGAACGTTTAAACGAACAAGGGATTATTATTTTCCTTTGAATTGCGCGGTTCTTTTCTCAAGATAGGCCTTGACGCCTTCCTGACCGTCTTCGCTGGCAAAGGTTTGCGCCAGGAGTTCTCTTTCGAAGGCCAAACCGTCGGGCAAGGACAGTTCGAGACCGGTTTGTATCGCGCGTTTCACTTTGCCAACAGCGAGGCTGCTCTTGTTCGGCACGATGAACTGGCGGACATAGTCCATGACTTCCTGCATAAAATTCTCTTTCTCATAGATGTAATGAACGAGTCCCATCTCAAGGGCTTCTTCGAAGGCGATGGTTTTGCCCGTCGCGCAGAGCTCCAAAGCGCGCGCCTTGCCAACCAAGCGCGGCAAGCGCTGGGTGCCGCCCATGCCCGGCATGACGCCGAGATTGATTTCGGCGAGCCCGACGCGGCCGCCTTCTTTCTTGGCGATCCGGATATCGCACGCCATGGCAATCTCGAGACCGCCGCCGACAGCGTGGCCGTTTATCGCGGCGATAATAATCTTCGGCGTGTTTTCCAATCGCATCAGCACTTCGTGGCCGTGGAGAGCGAAATTGTTCTTAAAACCGAGGGACTTACTGGAGAGCATGTTGATGTCGGCGCCGGCAGAAAAGAATTTTTCTACCTTGCCGGTGAGCACGATGGCATGTACGTTGTCGTCAAACCGAGCCTCGAGAATCGACCCGTCCAATTCTTTTAGCAACTCCGTGGTGTAACTGTTCACCGGTGGGCGATTGATTTCCAGTACCGCAACGCCGTTATCGACGCGGTATTCGATCATTTTCGCATCAGCCATAACGCAGCCTCCTCTGTCAGACTCAATAAATTCAATTAGCTGGCATCCCGTCGCAAGTCAAGGCGGCATCTTGAGACTCGCGTCGCGTGTCGCGAATAATTTCGCTGGAGACGAATGTGCAAGACGACAAGCCAAAGCGCTCCGATTGTATTCAAGAGCGCGGAACTGTTTGGAAACAATTTTGAACTGTGGCATGACTAGTCAAACTTTACATCCAGGAGGCAGTATGAGAGTCAAACCGAAGCGAAAACCGATCAAATGGCCCGATGGCGCGCGCATCGCGATCACGCCGTGCGTCGCCTTTGAGACCTGGCCGGAAGACCTCGGCGGGCCCAATACCCTGCAACAAGAAAATCGGCGCAGTTTCCCAAAGAACGCAGTCACTAAGAGAAACCTGGCTATCATCACGGATCGCGAGTTCGGCGAACGAGTGGGCATCTATCGGATGCTCGAAATCTTCGAGAAGGAAAAAATTCACACGAGCTTTTTTCCAACGGGAATCACCGTGCAGAATTATCCGAAAATTTTTAAAGAAGCCGCCGAACAAGGTCACGAGATTGGCACGGAAACTTGGATTCATGATTACAGCTACATGAAGAAGCGTGACAAGGAAAAGAAAGATCTTCAGAAAACCGTGGAAGCCGTGAAGAAAGTCGTCGGCAAGGCGCCGGTCGGCTATCTTTCCACCGGGGTGGCACCGAGCGCGTGGACTCCGGAGATCATTTTGGAGCTAGGCTACACCTATTGGATGGACCCGCAACATCAGGAGACGCCTTATACGCTTCAAATCAAAAGCAAGGAATTGACGGTGCTATCCTATTTCCAGGATTTGAACGACTATTCGAGCTATCAGCGAGCCGGTAGGACACCGCGAGATCTGTTGCAGATGTGGAAGGATTGCTTTGATTGCCTTTACGAGGAAGGCGAGACCGATCCAAAGTTTATGATGTGGGGCAATCACCCGTTTGTCGGCGGGCGGCCGTTCCGGGCGCTCTTGTTGCGGGAATTCATCCGCTATGCCAAGAGCCACGGCAAAGTCTGGTTCGCACCGGCGGGCGAAATCGCGAAATGGTATCGCGACAACCATCGTGACGCGCAGGTGGAAGAATGGCCGAACTTCGCGTTCGCTGGCCGGCAGGGGAAGATGACTGACCTTGCCAAATTGTAAATTATAAGGGCACGGCATGCGATGCCATTGCGGCCGGCAATAACGTTTGAAGGGAGCATGCTGTGCCCCTTTGCGCGGTAAAGGACGATAACGTTGGCAAAAAATAAGTCCCATGACGAACAGATTCGGAAGGGGTTCGACAGGCTGCGGGAGGCAGGGCTAGCGGTCGACGCTTCCGTGGATCTTGTTCCTCGCTTGAAAAGTCATTTTGGCAAAGAAAAAGAGATTGACCTGGCAGTGGCTTTTGCTCTCGGTAGAATTCTGCATTCGACGGCCGTCGAAGCGCTCGTCGAAATCGACAAGCAAACATCCGATAAGGAAATCAGGAAAGAGATCAGGCGATCATTTTTTAAACTGGGACAAAGGGGGCTGACCATACCGCACGAAGAGTCCGGCGAGAATAACCCCGCAGCGGCGGTTTTTAGTCGCGCTACGGACATCGAAGCCTACATGTCTGCCGTTGACGGCGGGGGCGGGCGCTTGGTTTGGATCGCCAAGCCGCAACCCAATCATGGTTTGCAGGTCATCCAAGCGATGCTTCAGGATCGGGACGGCCTGCTGCGAATCGGCGGGATGCATATGCGTCGCAAGGAGCTGCGCAAAATGGCCCAGGACATCAGGGAGCAACATGACGTGGGCATGATCTCGATTCCTTGGGAGTTTGCCGATCAGATGATTTACCAAGGCTACGAGAAGGCCAAAGCGCGCGGCCAGAGCGGATTGGAAAACTTTCACGAACTGCGCTCGATGATTGCTACGGCCAAACCCAAAGAACAATTGCATCCGGTCTATCGGCAACTCGATGCGGCACAAGTCCGCGATGGCGCTTGGCGCGAACAGTCGCGGCGTCTACTGGACGAGCCGGAACTGCGTTACTGGATTTTGACGGACGACTGGGTGCAAGCATTCGTGGCGCAACTTCAAGAAGCGCAGACCAGCCGTCTCGTGCTTAATCCTTTACAGAAGGAAGAGCGCTTCGCCGCCATCGTCCGCGAAGCCGTGAGGGCGCTTTGTTCCGGCGAAAACGGCCAAGCATTCAAACGACGCATGGAAGATATGGCACTTTATTTCGCTGAGACGAACCGAACAGACCTCGCCAAACTTTCTCTCGCCGTGGCGCTCCAGGTTGGCGAAGGCGATCCGGGACCGTTGGATGTTTCGTTCCTAACCGGGCTCATGCAGAAGAGCTTTGCTTTTTTCATGTCGCAGGAAAGTGTGGAAGAAGAGCAGTCTTCGCTCATCATCAAGCCCTAACGAGCCGAACGGTTGATGTCCCTGTCGGGGATGGTCTAAATCCGTCGCCTTCACGCAAAGTGAAAGTTCGTCATGTCGGTCCTTCGATGGGGCTCAGGATAAACTCGCGCCGGCATCCAGATTCGTTTTTAATTCAAGTTCAAAAACCGCCTGGATTCCGGCTTCCGCCGGAATGACGGGAACGATATCACAACCGAGTTGCGCTAGTGCTAGTTCATCTCTGTCGATTTGAGTTATGTTTTGTTTGCTACAGCGGTGTCGAGAGCCATCGAGGTCCTTCGCTATAGGTTCGCCTTGAAAATTGTCTGGCCGTTATTTACAGTCTCCGCTTAATAATTCGTTGCAAGCCGCACTCAATCCATGCCTCCCAGAATAAATCTAAGCGTCGCGCTTAGGAGATCTATGGACACATCGACGGTCGTCATGATGGTCGCAGCGGTGCTTGCGCTTGCCGCCATTTACATTAAATCGCCGGAGGCGGCCCAGAAGGGGCTTACCGCCACCGGGTCGCTGATCCTTGAAATCACCCCGCGCATGATCGCGGCATTCACGTTGGCGGGATTGTTCCAAGTGATCGTGCCTGAAGAATTGATCGTGCGTTGGATGGGGCATGGCTCCGGCCTCAGGGGAATCTTGATCGGTATGTCACTGGGGGGGATTACCCCGGGTGGACCGATGACGCATTTCCCGGTGATCGCTTCACTCTTTAAAATGGGCGTGGGAATCGGCCCTTTGGTTGCCTACCTTAGCGCTTGGTCGCTCTTTGGCCTGCAACGCGTTATTATGTGGGAAATCCCGTTCTTGGGCCCCAAGGTGGTAGCTATACGGATTGCCGTCAGTTTTCTATTCCCTCTCGTCGCCGGCTGGTTGTGCGAGCTGGTTTGGGATAGATTGCACGTCTAAGCTAAGCAGTTGATGAATCGCCGAGGATTTTTACGTGTTTTGGGTGGCGCCGGTCTCACGGCGTCCGCTTTATTGGGGAAGTCTGGATGCGCTCCCGCGCTTATCCGGAGCGATGCCGATAGCGGGCTTTCTCTCGGTTACGTGGCCGGCGAGGTAACCCACGAAAGCGCTTTGATTTGGCTGCGCACCGAACCAAGGAGCGAGGTCGCCCTGCAGTACAGTAGCGATTCCGGCTTCCGGCAATTCTCCCTTACCGGACCGTTTTCGGTGCGGCCCGATGCCGATTTTACGGCGAAAATTGCCCTCGATAAATTGCAGGCGGCAACACGTTATTACTACCGCGCCGCGGTGGCCGGCAAAACTCCCGGACCGATCGCCAGCTTTGTCACCGCGCCTCGCCCAGATGATGAAGCCCGAGTGACCTTTTGCTTCAGCGGCGATACGAGGGAAAGCTACAAACCATTTACCATCATGAGCGCCATTCGCGCGCAACAACCGGACTTTTTTTTACACCTGGGCGACACAATTTACGCCGATCGCAACGGCACGGCTCGGCAACTGCAGGACTTTTGGTCGAAATATCGCGCTAACCGAGACGACGCTGCCTCGCAATATTGTTTCAGGGACACCAGCGTATACGCCGTCTGGGACGACCATGAAGTGGCAGATGACTATCAGCCAGGTAATCCGCTCGCGCCTATCGGTCGAAAAGCTTTTCTCGATTATTGGCCAATCCGGTGTCCGTCCGGCGAACCCGAGCGAATCTTTCGTTCTTTTCGCTGGGGCAAGTCGGCGGAGCTTTTTATACTCGACGCGCGGCAGTATCGCGATCCGAAACGAGGATCCATGCTGGGCAAAGCGCAGAAGGAATGGTTCTTCGACAGCATCGCCGAGTCGCAGGCCACGTTTAAGTTTATCGCCACCACCGTGCCGATGGCCGGCGGCGGCAGCGATCGGTGGGATGGCTATCCGGATGAGCGGGAAAAGATCTTGCGCCACATAAGCAGTAAGAAAATTCGCGGTGTGGTTTTCCTGAGCGCCGACATGCACTACGCGGCGATCACCAAAATCCCCAGAGGCAATGGACTCAGAGACATCACTGCAGGACCGCTCGCCGCGCCCCTGAACCGAGTAACAAACGGAACCGCCGGGCGCTTCGAATTTTTCTTAGCGGAAAATTTCAACTTCGCAAAGATCACCGTCGATCCCAAAAAGGATCCGAGCAATGCCCTGGTGGAATTCATTGACCAGGACAACCAAGTTTTCCAAAGTACAACAATCACTGCGCGCTGAACGGATCGGCACATAGAACAACGAGAGCCTGGCGGTTTTTTGGGAGTGCTGGAGCTAATGGAGCGTTCGAGTCCTGGTCAATTCGGCTTGCGGTGTTGTAAGGCTTCGGGATTGAGCGCGCGGGTGAGCTTGCCTTCCAGGTAATCGAGAATATTCGTCGCGGCATTTTCGGCAAAGCCTTCGAAGCCGGCGTCGGTGGGCCAGCCGAGGTGGGGCGTGAGCACGACATTGTCCAGCTCAAGCAATGGATGATTTTTCGGCAACGGCTCTTCGACAAAGACATCGAGGGCGGCGCCAGCGATGTCTTTGTCTTTAAGAATCTTTACAAGCGCCATTTCATCGACGATCGCGCCGCGCGCGGTGTTGACGAGATAGGCCGATTTCTTCATTAGACGAAGGCGCGGTTCATTCAAAAGATTCTTGCTTTTCTCGGACAGAGTGAGATGAATGGAGACGACATCAGCCGTCTTCAAGACTTCCTCGAGCGGCAGAAACGCCGCGTCAGACTTTGCCGCTCGCTCTGCCGTCAGCGTCGGTCCCCAGGCAGTGACTTTCATGCCGAAGGCTCGCGCGACGGTGGCAACCTGAGTGCCGATCTTTCCCAGGCCAAGTACGCCGAGGGTTTTGCCCTTGAGAACGTAGCCCAAAACCAGCGGCCATTCGCCACGCCGCATGGCGCGGTCGCTCTGTGGTATGCGGCGCATGAGCGCGAGCATCAAGCCGAACGTCAATTCTGTCGTGCTATTACCTCCGGGCGCCAAGCTCACGACGATTCCCTGCTTCGTCGCGGCCTCCATGTCGACGTGATAGACGTGATTGCCGGTCTGCGAAATAAATTCGAGGTCGGGAAGACCTCGGAGCAAGGACGCAGTGAATTTGGTACGCTCACGGATGGGAATGATCGCCTGCGAGCCTCTCAGTGCGCCGACGATCGCATCTTCCGTCGGTAGCTTTTCGGTGAAAATCTCGACTTCGACCTTGTGCCTTAGGCGCTTGATCGCGTCCGTAGAATCAAATGCGCGCTGATAGTCGTCGAGCACCGTGACTTTCATTGCTAGAGGACGGCGATGCCGGCGATCTCGATCAGATAATCGGGATGAGCCAGGCCTTTGACGATCACCAACGTGCTCGTGGGCGAGTATTTTTTATATTGCTCACGGCGCACTTCGTTGTAGCCTTCGCGGTACTCTCGGTCGACAATGTAGGTGGTCGTCATGACCAAATTATCGATCGTCGCGCCCGCTTCTTTCAAGACCGCTTTGATGTTTTTGAAGACCTGTTCCGTCTGCGCTTTGATGTCGCCCTTGCCGACGACGTTGCCGTCTTTATCGGAAGCGGTCTGCCCGGCGATGAATAGCAGCGTGCGGCCGGTCGTAAGAACGGCTTGCGAATACCGTGGCCGTGGATCGTTCAGAGTTTTTGGTTGAATGACTTTTCGCGCCATGATGGCCTCCTGTGGGTTAGAATCTCTGGAGTATTGGAGTGCTGGAGTAATGGGTTTCGAACCAACACTCCATCACTCCACTACTCCGGGTTTGTTCAACTTCGTCGGATATCTTTTCGCCATCTCGTTGAAAAAATTTTCTTTCTCGAGTTCCTGTAAGAAGCTCAAGTCGACGAACTGCTCGGGCTTGGCGGTCTTTGCCTGAGGCATTTTCTCGGCGAGCATGTCGAGCATGAACTGGATCCCCTTGAGTGTCGGGTAGGGTTTCTTTGGAATCGATTTAACGTAGCCGTTGTAAGAATCTTCGAGCACCTCAGGATCGTTGGTGCGCATGTATTTGGCAAAGACTCTTTGAGCTTCTTTCTTGTTGGCGTAAATGAAATAAATCGCTTCGACGAACGCTTTGAGCGCATTTTTCACCACGTCGCGATTGCTCTGCACATAGGCGCGGGAGGTCGCAAAGCCGTTGCCTTGAACCTCGACGCCGAGATCGGCCACCTGCAGCAGCTCGGCGAATCCGGCTCGACGCGCCGGCGCGGCCGCCGAGGAAGTAAATAGCGATGCGTCGATTTTTCCCGCGCTCATGGCGGCCAACCGTTCCGCGTCAGGGCCTGCTGGCACCAGTTGGAGATCCTTCGGCTCGAACTTTAAGTGTCTCATCAGGATGATAGTTGCGTAGTGGGTCGCGGCGCCAAAGCCGCTGATACCCAACCTTTTGCCTTTCAACTGTTCGAGAGTCTTGATCTCCGGGCGAGCGAAAACGATCTGATCGTAGGCGGTCTCCACGGCCGCCACCAGGACGAGACTAAAACCCGTCAAGTTCGCCTGCACGACGGTGCCGATGTTCACGATGGGCGGATCCCCGCCTGCCAGTGCCTGGGTTGCAATCTGCCCGCCGCGCAAGAAAATAGGTTCCACCTCGAGACCATACTTATTGAACAGCCCAGCTTCCTTGGCCACCCAAACGTTCGATTGCCGAAAACTCAAGGAAGGGTAACCGATGCGGATCTTTTTTAATGTTTGGGCCTCAGCCGCAGTTACGGCGCAAGTGAACGTGAAAGCTGACGTGAGCAAAATTTTGAAGGCCAGTTTCATGAGTCAAAGCCTTTCGGATCGTGTTTCATCATTCCATTTGCTTGTGTTTATTAGGGTCGGGTTGACATAGTCGGCGGCAGACGGAATTTTCTTGCCTTGATAAGCGCCTTCCTTGGCTCTCGATCACGATGCCGGCGATGCAGGCGGTCGTAAAGCCGTAGGAAAACTCGATCAGAGTGGCGGCGAAATGTTTGTTGAGCTGCCCGGAAAATGTCAGATTCCAAAACGAGCGGATAACGCTGGTCGGCGGCGGGATCAAAAGCTCGTTTTCAAGCAGTAGCCGTGTGAGAATTTCCCAAATCACCAAACCGACGAGTATGGAGATGCAGCCGCGAAGAAGCTCTTTCCTCGGCAAAACTCGAGCCTCCTAGGTCAACGATACAGTTCGGGGTCGGCGCCTGTGTCGCCGCCGGTGCGGATTCTCGGATAGAGTGACACGCCGCCGGGCCGCCCTTGGACCATGAAGTCGACCGGAATAAAGCCCTCCAGCAAGGGAATCGGCAGCTGAACGCCGGCGAAGGGACTTCGGTGATCTCCGCCGATGGCGAGTTGATTACCCCACAATCCGGTCGGCAGATTGCCGGTCATGCTGAAGCGGCTTGCTGATATGCTTCCCTGAATCGGCGGCAATTTGTATTTGCTGCCCGGATCGCGCTCATTATCACTGAGAAGTTGGAAGTCCAAAACCCTTTGAAAACTGCCGCCTGTTCCGCCAGCTTCGCGGATCAATGTGAATGTCGTGTCGTCGCGCTCTTCAGGCGTCGCACTGCGCCGCTCGCGCTCGGCCCGCACAATGGAGCCAGGCAGATTCTTAATGCCGCCGACGCTGTCCTTGGCGCGCTGGTTGACGTCGGCCAGCGCGACTTGCTGGTTTTTCTCGCGCAGAGTGATGAAGAAGCGTTCCGTCGCGTTCTTGGACAGCAAGTAAGTTTGACTGCGTACGCCCCACGGCGTCTGGTAGTAGACGAGAACTTCGTTGTCGTTAACCAGATTGATGCCGCGGTCGGCGATTTCCATGTTTCTCGCATCGCCGTCGAATAACGTCGCTTTGAGACCGAGACCGCGCGGGCCATATAGTTCGGGGTTTTCCAGCAGGAACTGCTTGCTCATGCGCAAACCTTGGTTTTCCTCCTTGGCGAGCTCGGCGAGTTTCTTGATCGCTTCCGCCGCGGCAGGGGTGTCGGGATGTTGATCGACGACCGTGGCCAAATAATATTCCCGGCTGCCGCGCTCGCTGGTTTTGCTCGCAGCATTCAGCAAGGCCTTCGCTGATTTGTCGTTCAGGGCGGCGATTTTTTCTTTGGGTGAACCGGCCAACTCATGATAGCTGATCGCTTTGTCGATCATACCGCGCTCTTCGAATGCATCCCCGAGCACCCGGTAAATCTCCGCGGCGTTCTCGGAATTGGGATGATTGCGTACATAGGCGACGCCGGCGTCGATCACCGGCTGCGCGGATACCGGATTGTTGGTCAATACCTGATAAAGATTGTTGCTCACCATGAGGGCATTGGCCATACCGAGAGTCGCAGCGCCGGCAGGGCCGCCTGCAGCCATAGCCCCTGCGGCGAAAAGTAAGTTCTTTCTCAGAAAGTCTTCACCGAGTAGAACATATTTGACAGACTGCAATTGCCTTTCGCTACGGGCATCGTAAAACGGCGTAAGCAAATTGTATTCGGGGCTTTGCAGGAGAGCCGCGGCGCGTTGCTTGGTCTCCGGGCGGGAAGACGATTTGGCCATTTGATCGACGGCCTTTTTGGCGGCTTCGCGCCATCCTTTCATTTCCAACGCGACGGCTTCGGCATCGCGCGCAGCGTCGGCCAGAGGCTTGCCGGTGTATTTCTTTTCCAAGTCGATGGCTAAGCGCTGGATCTGATTACTGTCGCGCAGCGTCAGAGCTTGTAGTAACTGCTTGACGTCGCCTTGCTGCTCGGCGCTGCTTTTAGGCTCGGGTAGCGCGGTCAAAGATGTCTTCCTCGCTTCTTCGAGCTGCCGCAGCGACTTTGTCGCCTGCGCGCGAATATCGTCTGCGTCCTTCGACTGAGGTTCTAAAAAAGTCGCCGCGTCGCTATGAAACAGCGCTTTGTCAAAATCGCTCTTGGCCAGAGCTTCCTTGGCTTTTTCGATCTGTTTGCGGATCAACGCACTCTTTTTCTTTTTGTCCAGCGTCTCGACTTCTTTCATGATCGCTGCGTTGCGCGGGTCGTCCGGGAAGCGCTTCAAGTGATCCAGATTCCGCGCCAGGGCCCGGCGCTCTTCGATCGGCATGTCGCGGTCCATGAGCGCATACAATTGGCTAATCGTGGTTTCCGCCACGGCGCCGATATAGTTGCCCGATGCCACGCCGATGAGGTCCACGGAGCTTATCAGGCGGTTCATCATACCGCCCCAAAAATTAGTCGAACTCTGACGCATCAGTTGTTCCGACTGATTGAGATCGTCATGATTGATAATCGCCTCTAAGTATTTTTTTCGCTCCGGCGTAGAGGCATTTCTTAGCGCGTCTTTCTGCGCCGCGAGATAGCGCTCGCGGTCTTGAATCGTGTTGTTGACGAGATCTCGGGCGTGCTCGGTCAAACCGGTGGCTGTCCCGTTCTGCTTGCGCAACCGTTCATCTTCGGCGCCGAGCGATTTCAAATGATCTTCGAGCACCTCTTTACGGTTGGTCAACGCGTCGATAAGCAATTCGCGGGCGCGCTTATCAACGTCGTCGGGGAAGTACTGCGGTGTGCTGGCGGACTTCTCGAACGGATCGTAGTCGGGCATCGGGTTGAGGATCTTTTCCAGTTCCAACTCCCGCGTTTGAGAAAAAGACGTTGAGACATGAAGCGCAAAGGACGCGAGCAGCAAAAAGACGCTGCAACAGGCAGTGGTGTTCCGCTTCATCGGTTGAGCCTCGTCATTTTTTCCAAAAAGCCGCGGGTCGCTTCGATCTTGCCCTGGGCCTCGATTTTTTCCACGGTACCGTCGACCTGTGCCACTTCCGTATAAAGCTTAAGCGCGGATTTAACGAATTGGTCTAAGACCTTGGAATCGAAAACCAAACCTTCCGGATCGTACTGGGATGCATACTCTTTTGCAAGGAGCAAATAGAAGTCGCCGAAGTCGAGCAAAAAGCGATAGAGATTCTTGCTTTGCTGATGTTTGGTCACCAGCTGACTGTAGCCGACGATGGTCAGTTGATTACCTTCTTTCAAGCGGCCACGGTTGGCCTCGACGAAAGCGACCTTGGCGCGATCGATGCGCTCTTCTTCCACGCGGGCTAAAAACTCGTACGGCGTGCCCTGGTGCTTTTTGATGAGCCCATTCCATGCCGCGACTTTCTCATCGAGACCGGCGATGTACTTGAACGGATCGTCTGTCGGTATCGTTCGATCAAAAATCCGCAGAAAGGTGTCGAGAACCTCGGCGTTTTTCGCCGCTTCCGCGCCGAGCCGACCCCCGGTTTCGGCGACTTTGCGATAGAGCGCCGCCGCCTGATCGTATTCTCGCAAGCGCTCCAGTGCCAGGGCTTTATTAAACTGAACGACGTCGGCAAACTGACCGCGATTTTTTCGCTCGTAGTCATCGAGCCGGACGAGCGTCGCCTTCATGATATTGACCCCGGTGATGTCTTTCGGAATCGGAAAGCGATAGATGTCTTCCCTGGCGAGGCGCTGAAAGTCTTTGACGATGTCGAGTAGGTCGCCCGCGGGCGCATATCGCGCCTCGGGTGTGGCAATGCGCGAAGAGCAAGCGGCGATATAAAATAACCCAAATCCGAAAAGTGGAGCGAGAAAAAGCCGCTTTCTTGCTTGCTCGAATCGCAAAATCTTCTTTCACTCAGTCGAATAGCTGGCGTTGACGTGAGAATGAGTAGTTTCCAGGCTGTGGTTTGAACCATTTTCCGAGAATTTGATGGTAAGTCAAGTGAATCGAAAGGAGTGGTCACTGCTTGACCAGCGAACATTTAACCCTAATAATTGGCAACTATGACGATCAGCTTCTGGCGCTTACTAATCACAGCGGTGTTGGCGTTCTATTTATCGGGATGTGCTGGAGGTGGTTTATTCGGACCGTCTCACCCAGCGCCTGCACCTCCGCCGCCACCGCCTGTGGTAACGAAGCCGGTGCCTCCGCCGCTGCCGGAATATCGCGGCCCGGCGACACGCCCTTTTTTGATGGGATTCACACAGTGGCCTGCCGATCTGACCGACGAGGGAGTCGCAGTTGCGAAAGAATATGCTCACGCCCATGGCGACATCGTCTCGGTGATGTTTATCGGTGGGATCCCTTGGCCTGAAGCGCTCGACGGTAAGCCGTTTTCCAAAGACGTCCAAGACAATTTGAATTACCGACCGCCGGCGGGCAAGAAACTTTTTCTATCGATCTCGCCGCTGAACAAAGACCGGCGTGATCTCGCTCCCTACTGGGGCGACACCGATAACCAGCCGCTGCCTCGACCGTGGGACAAGGAACCGCTCAATAGTCCGCGAGTGAAAAGAGCGTTTTTGAATTTTGTTCTTCGTGCCGTCGAAAACATGCGGCCGGATTATCTTGCCATCGGCGTTGAATCCAACATGCTTTTGTCCCGCGATCAGTCGAAGTGGCGCCAATTAAAAGAGTTACATCGCGACACTTACATGGCCGTCAAAAAAGTCCACAGGTCACTGCCGGTGTTTTTTACAACGGAGGTGCTCCATTACAAGCGGCTGACGCCGGATGCCAAGGGTGCGGATCAAGAGAAGGAGGTCGCTGACCTGATGCGTTTCAGCGACCTATTCGCCATGAGTTTGTATCCTTATATGAGCCATGATGTGCCGAAGATCATTCCGGCGAACTTTCTCGAGTTTGCCACCCGCTTCAAGAAGGGCGTCGCTGTGTCGGAAAGCGGCATGACCTCGCGCAACATCGAGCTGAGGTCGTACAATACCGTTCTCTACGGTTCCGAAACCGAGCAGATGCAGTTCACCGAGCTACTCCTCAAAACCGCGGCGCGGGATAATTACGAGTTCGTCGTCTATTTCGCTACCACCGATTCTGATCGGCTTGTGGCGCGACTGCGCCCGCCGCTCAACGACCTCGCGCGTATCTGGGCTTTTATCGGTATGCAGACCAGCGACAAAACGCCCAAACCGGCGTCAGCGGTGTGGGATGGGTTCTTAAGAGCGAAGCGGGAACAGGCGAAGTGGTGGTAGGAAACGACCGGTAAAATTTATCGACAAGTTCTCGGCAGAGTCTTCCCATTCATCAGGCCTTAATTAACGAGTAAAACAAGACTAACTCTCCGCTTTTCCCCGCCGCAAAGTCGTGCGGCGTGCCTTTTGGGATGTGGCAGATCGTTCCCGGTCGCAGGGGAACGCGCTTCCCGTTGACCCGTAGTCTGCCGTTGCCTTTGATCACATGGCAGACAACGTCCTTGTCATTGTGATTGATCTGCTTTGGGTCGGAATTCTTGATCGGGCGAAAGACAATGAGACCGGTGGTGAATTGCGGTTGTTTGAAACAGTCAGCGTAGCGAATCTCGGGGCTGATTTTTTTGAGACGCCTGAGGACCTGCGTAATTTTTACTGCCTTCACTAAATTTCTATGTTGCATGCGACTGTAGGGGCACGGCATGCCGTGCCCCTACACCTGATCACGCCTTACGCATCACTCTTCACGGCTTCTCGGTGACTGCTTCAACGATCTCTTTAATCGCCTGTTCGGCCTTGTCGTTGGGGACGCGGCTCGAGCCGACGACTTTGTGGCCGCCGCCGCCATAGTTTTTGAGCAGCTCGCCGACGTTCACGTTAGATGTGGGATTGAAGATATTGTAGCCGACCGAAATCGCCGTGGTATTTTCCCGCTGCGGGTCTTCGGAGACTTTGACTTGAATGTTGCCTTTGGGGAAAAGCGTGAAGATCAAAAAACGGTTGCCGTCGGGGATTTCTTTGATGCCGCGGAGATCGCAGTAGATGACGTTGCCTTTCATCGTCGTGCGTTGGAGCAAAAGCTTGCGAAGCTTTTCTTGCTCATCGCGGATTTGTTGGCAGCGTTTTTTCACTTCGGGATCTTCGAGCATCTGTTCCAGCGTCGCGTCGCGCAAAAGATCGATCACTTTCAACCAGTAGGGTCGGTCCCCGGCGTGTTTGCCGTCTGTGGTCATTGAAATCAAAACGTAGCCCTGCGGATCCAGCACGTCCTCCGTTTCGAGCTTGCCGGCGTCGATCCGATCGGTCTCGTGCAGCAGATGCTTCATTCTCTCCGTCCCGAGAAACGCAAGTATTTCTTGGGCGGGAATCTTACTATTGCATAGTTCCGTATAGTATTCGTAAACCACTCGCGCCGCGCTCGGGGCAAGG
>DASYUV010000095.1:0-20309 GCA_036000865.1 Binatia bacterium
GGCCGGTCGCCCCTACGCGCAAGGGCGCAATGAAGCCATGTAGAGACTGTGCCAATCCAAACGAGATTAGACGTCGAGTGATCTGTCGGCGGTTAGAAATTCACACGGATTAGAGATAAGTTGATCAGCGAAAGAAACGGAGATCCATCGTAATGGCTCGTAAGTACCGCTACTTTTCCGCCGACAGTCACTTCGAGTCGTTACCGGAAACTTGGACGCACAGAGTCGCAGCAAAATATCGCGACCGGGCGCCGCGGCGAATCAAGCTTGCCGATGGCAGAGACGCAATCATCGAGGAAGGACAGCCGCTTGAATATCGCGGTACCAATCTTTTTGCCGGAAAGCCGCTCGAATCATTCAGCCCTGTTCATTTGGACTTTGAAAACTCGGTCGGCGCAGGTTCGCCGCAACAAAGGATCAAAGAGCAAGACGCAGACGGTATCGATGGCGAGCTGCTGTTCGCCAGCGAAGCGCGCAACACCAAGATCAAGGACAGAGATGCCTTCTTGGCGATCATCAAGGCGTTCAACGATTACTTCATCGAAGAGTACTGCGCCGTCGATTCCCATCGTTTGATCGGTGTCGCGGTCATGCCGGACATCGGCGCCCAGGAAAATATCGCCGAGATGAAGCGCTGCAAAGAAAAAGGTTTCAAAGCGGTTCGCCTGCACACGTTCCCGAGCGGCAAGAGCTATCCAACGCCCGAAGACGACAAGTTTTACGCTGCGGCGTTAGATCTGAACATGCCGATCACGATCCATACGTCATTTCCGCGGCGAACCGACGAGCGCGATGTTTTTCTCATGAAGTATCCGAAAGATCCGCAGGGCGAAGACCGGCCCTTTGATTTTCTCCAACGCCTGGCGCGCCAGGGCATCTATCACTGTGGCGCCGTGGAAGCGACGCAGCTAATTTTCACCGGCGTATTCGACCGCTTTCCGAAGCTGCAAATCTACTGGGCGGAAAACAACGTCGGGTGGCTTCCGTACTTCTATCAGCAGATGGACCAGACCTACAAAGTGAACTGTCACTGGGCCGAGCGGCTTCTGGGTTTGCCCAAACTAAAAAAACTTCCAAGCGAGTATCTGCGTGAGCACGCGCAGTGGGGCGTTTTCGACGACCCGATCGGCATCCAGCTGCGTCACATGGTCGGGGTGGAGAAGATCATGTGGTCGACCGACTTCCCGCACATCGTCACGCGCTGGCCGAAGTCGCTGGAGCTGATGGAAGAACAATTCGCCGGCGTGCCGGAGAATGAGAAAGAGGCGATGTTAGCAGGCAACGCGGTGAAGTTTTTTCATTTGGATGCGGCGTAGCAGGGAAGATGGATTCGGATTTTTGGCCGCCAAGACCTGTCCTGAGCCCTTCGGCTGGCTCAGGATAAACTCCGTCGAAGGAACGCAAAGGTCGCAAAGTAGGGGCACGGCATGTCGTGCCCTTATAAGTAGGGTGCGCTCGCGCATCGTCCGAGAGCACCACGAAGCACGCGAAGTTCACGAAGAGACTGATACCTGTAGGATGGGTTGAGCCCTTCGGCCTGGCTCAGGACTGGCTCCGCGAGACCCATTACTTCGACATGGGCGAAAAAACGGTGGGTTCGTCGCTGTGCTCCTTAACCCACCCTACAATCCACGATTACCCGAGCGGCAATTCTAAATTGTATAGTAACGTAGGATGGGTTGAGCCAAGCGATACCCATCGCTTTTTCAGCGTCAAACAGAAAAAATAGCGAGTTCGTCGTGCGCTCCTCGACCCACCCTACAATATTGAATCCATTATTATCCCAGCGGCGCCTGTAAATTGTACAGCCGCGCTGCGTTTTCTCCCAAGATTCGATTCTGAGTTTTGTCTGTGAATCCGGCTTTGCGGATGCGTGATACCGTTTCGGGCCACTTGCTGTCGCCGTGCGGATAGTCGGAGGCGTACATGATGCATTTGTCGCCGACGGCGTTGATCACGGCGGGCAGCATGATTTCACCCGGCTCGCAGGATACAACCATCCGGCCTTCGGCGAAAAGCTCGCTTGGCTTGATGCGGCTCTTCGGTCGCTTGCGGTTCAAGACGCCGTCGTACATGCGCGGGTCTCTTTCGCCGCGCTCGTGCATCTCGTCCATTCTTTCAACCCAATAAGGCAGCCAACCGCAGCCGGTTTCCAATAAGCCGAAGCGGATTTTTGGAAACAGGTCGACAATGCCGCCGCCGACGAGCGATACCATCGCGGTAGTTAACGTGAGCGGCATCGAGACGGCCTTGGCGCCCCAGAAATGGTCGAATAATTCTTGACCGACCGTGGGATACATTCCCGTCACGGTGTGGACTCCTACGCCGATGTCGAGCTGTTCCACTGTTTGCCAAAATGTATAGAGCTCGGGATGATCGAGGGTGCGCGTGCCGATGGTTCCAGTAACCATGACGCCGACGGCGCCGAGCGATTTGACCGCGCGTGTCAACTCTTCCGCCGCCGCTTTGGGATCTTGCAGAGCGACGATCGCGGCGAAGCGCAACCGTCCACCTCCTTGCGCGCAGCGCTCGGAAATCCAAGTGTTATAAGCGCGCGCGATCGCAGTGGCGAGCGCGGCGTGCTCCAAGCTGTTAATCGACATGAGAACGTTTGGATAGATCACCTGAAGATCGATGCCTTCGAGATCGAGATCCGCCAGTCGGCCCGGCACGTTGCTTAGGTCAAGATCTTTGACCCGGAGCGTCGGTGTTTTGTTGGCGATGCTGCCCGGGGTGCCGGGGCCCCAACCGAAGGGCTTAGTGACGACGCGCCCTTCGATAATATAGAAGCCGCGCCCGTCGTCGAACGTGACGAAGCGCGGTCGATTCCGGAAGAATTCTTTGTCCAAATAGTTATCGAAGACTTCCTGAGGAATTTGCGTGTGGCCGTCGGCATCGATAATCATGGTTTGTCCTCCTCGTTAGCGTTTTCCTTCGCGCTGGATCGCGCGGACGATGCTCCAGTCGACAAAATCTTTAGGCGCGAAGTTGGACTGTGCGATTTTGGCATCTTGTTGGGCGCGTTTGATCGAAGCGGCGATCAGCTCGTCGCTGACTTCGCCTCGCGAATTATACGTCGGCATCGCTGTGTTATAGGCGGTTTGCGCAGTTTCGCGATCTAGATTCCATTCCTTCTGAATGAGCCCGACCGCCTCGCTGGGATGATCGAAGGCGTAATACAAGCCGCGAATCATCGCACGGAGAAATCGGCGGACTTGATCCGGGTTGTCGCGTAGTTTCACGCGGCGCATGACGAGTCCATTCTCGACGAATCTGGGCAAGATTTCTGGACCGAGAACCAAACGGTTGTAACCTTTGCGCACCGCAATGGAGTCGTACGGCGGCGACAGGGTCGTTGCGGCAACGCTGCCGGAAAACAGCGCGGTCATGCCTTGAGTGACATCGATCGTCGAGATCAGCTTGACGTCTTTCTCCGCATCCAAACCGAGGTACTTCACCATCGCGACAGTGGCATGATAGTGGCTGCCGCGCGTACCGCCGTGGCCGATAATCCCGCCGCGCAATGTTTTAGCATCCCTAATGTCTGGCCGGCTGATCAGGTAAAGAAGAGGTTTTTCTGTTGATACATAAGTTGCGATGAGGGGCGCGCCGCCGATCGCCGCGCCGAGACCGGAATTGAACGCGGTAATAAAATCGAGATCCCCGGAGACGAGCGCCGCGATCGCGGTGTTGGTCTTGGTCGTAATCGGTTTGTAATCGAATCCTTCACTCTCGAAGATCCCATGTCGTTGGGCCAGATAGACCGGCAAATTGAGCACATGTTTCGCGGAGAGGCCGAGAGTGACGGACTCCAATTTACGCGGAGCGCTGGATTTTTCCTGCGCCCCTGCCGTGGACACCCATATGATCAGCAACAAGCATGGGCTAAATCGTCTGAAGGTTATAAACATCGGCCTGAAACTGATCTATATCCCTGGCGCGGAGCGGGCGTCAAGGTTAGCAAAGCCGTGCTTGCGGCAATGGACGCACTCACGTGACGATTGTTGACCGATGATGCCGAGCTATGATTATGTGGTGGCGCTCGCTAACGAAAGTAATTCCAAGCGGGAGGTAAATGATGGCAAACTCGTGGGAAAGCGTGAAAGTTGATAACAGCAGCATGCCCCTCTATGTGAGTGTGCCAGAAAGCGGCGGACCGGTTCCCGGTATCGTGGTTGTTCATGGACAGTCGGGATTGGAAAATTTCATCAAAGACACGACGCACATGCTCGCGCTTCAAGGTTACGCTGCCGTGGCTCCGAACCTGTACCACCGCGACGGTCCTGACTGCAAAGATGACAATCCGACACGCAAAGGGCGCTTGCGCGACCCGTCGATCATCAAGGACATTGAAGGTGCGATAGGCTTTCTAAAGAGCCATTCCAGAGTCGACGGCGGAAAGCTCGGCATCGTCGGTTTTTGCATGGGCGGGCGGCTCGTTTATCTCATGTCCGCTGCCAGCAAAGATTTGAAAGCCGGCGTGATGTTCTACGGCAGCGGCACGATGCTGCCGTTCGGCGAAGGCCCGACTCCGTTCGACCGCACAAGCGAGATTCACTGCCCGATCCAGGGCCATTTCGGTGAAGAAGACAAAAATCCTTCACCTGAGGATATGCGCAAGCTCGACGCCGAGCTTTCTCACTACAATAAGCCGCACGAGTTCCATTCCTATGGCGGCGCGGCGCACGCTTTTGTGAATACGGGTTCATCGAACTATCGACCGCACGCGGCGGCTCTGTCGTGGCCGAAGGCGACAGAGTTTTTCAGCAGGCACTTGGTAAATCGTGATTCTCGATCGCAGCGCTAGTGTATTGCAGCAATTAGTATCACAACGCGGGTGTCGTTCCGGCCAAGCTGATGACGATTCCGCCAGAGGCGGATCAGGCTGAAGCTAGCGTGAATCCGGTTGATTTAAAGAGCCTTGATACCTGGGGAACACGCCATTCGTTGACATGCGGTTAAATTACGCGGTATTTTAACCGCATGATAAAAAGAGCGCTGACAGCGACTTTGGCCGGCGCGAAAAAGAGCTTTCTTCTTCTGGGGCCGCGTCAAACTGGGAAGTCGACGCTGGTGTCCTCTCTCAAGCCCGATCTTTCGATAAACCTCGCCCACGAGGCCACTTATCTGGAGTTTGCCCGCAACCCAAGAGAACTCGATGAACGATTGGCGGCACTGCCGCCTGCGCAGAGGCAACAAACCGTCTTTGTTGACGAGGTCCAACGTTTACCGAGCTTGCTTAATACGATTCAAACCCTGCTCGACGCGCATTCTCCTCGTTACCGGTTCTTGCTTACCGGTTCGAGCGCGAGAAAACTCCGCCGCGGTAACGCCAATCTGCTTCCGGGGCGAATATTTGTCTATCAGCTGGGTCCCATCGCGAGCTGCGAGCTGGATTACGAGATCGATACCGCTCAGGCACTTTCTCACGGCACGCTTCCGGGAATCCTAGTCGAGCCTGACCGCTACGTAAGAGAAAAAACGCTCTCTTCTTATGCCGCCACGTATCTCAAAGAAGAGGTACAAGCCGAAGCGCTCACGCGTAACCTGGAGGGCTTCGCGCGATTTCTGTCTGTGTGTGCCGAATATGCCGGACAGTTTTTGGATCTCGCAAAACTCGCGGCCGATGCGCAGATTGCCCGCCAGTCCGCGGTGCGCTACTTCGAAGTTCTCGAGGACTGTTTAATCGTTCACCGGCTTCCGCCTTTCGCAAAAAGCGCTCGGCGCCGGCTGGTGCAACACCCCAGATACTACTTCTTTGACCCCGGCGTATTGAACGGCCTTTTGGGAAACTTCAAAGTTTCTCCCGACCGAATCGGCAACCTCTTCGAGGAGTTGGTTTTCACCCAAATTGCTCACAGCGCATTGGCACGCGACAAGCGGATGAATCTTTCCTCTTATAGGACCGAACACGGCGCCGAGGTGGATTTTATCATCACTAGTGACGGGGAGACGTTGGCCATTGAATCAAAAGCATCCCGCAACGTCGGTACAAACGACCTCCGCGGTCTTAATAGCTTTGCTGAGTACTACGGGAAACCCCACCGCGCGATGGTGTTCTACCTCGGCACGCACCGACGAAGAATTGGCAATGTAGAAATTTTTCCATGGCAAGAAGGCCTCAAGGATATTGGACTTTAATACAAAAGCAAGGCAGCGAAGTGGCGGGAACGTAGATGTGTACGCTCAGACAATTATCGGGTGAAAGCCGTTCGACGCTTTAAGGCATTCGAACGTTCAAACGGGCCAGTGGCTCAAGGCAATCGAATATTGAGAGCTAATGGTGTGGGAAGCGAACCGAGAATAACGGCTTGAACGATTTGAACGTCAGTAACAGGCAAATCGTTCAAGCCCGCTTCGAAAGGATAAGAAATGGAAAGGGCGATTTGGCTGCCTATGGTACGCCCGGGGGTTTCGTCTTGCCGTCGTAATACTCTTGCGTGAATTCCGGTTTGCGCCTCTCGGAGAAGGCGGCGGAGCCTTCGTCGTAGTCTTTGCTCTGGCGCAGGTGGGCGTAGAATTCGCGGTGAATGTCGAAGGCTTTTTCCCAGCCCTGGATTCCGTAGAGAAGTTTGTCCTCGATGTACTCCATTGTGTGCGCGGCGATGAGGCGGCCGTTGCGGTTGATCGTCGTGCATAGTTCGACGCAATCGTCGAGCAGCTTATCCGGCTCGCAGACTTTTTGCACGAGGCCCAGACGAAAGGCAGTATCCGAGTCGATCATCTGACCAGTCAGCGCCAACCAATAAGCCCAACCTGTTGGTAATTGGCAGATGTAATGTGGCCAGGCCGCCATGTGCGACCAACGCACTTCGGAGCAGCCGAACTTCGAGGCTGGCACGCAATAGCGAATGTGGCACGCCAATGACAAGCTAAAACCACCGCCGACGGCGTAGCCGTTGATCGCGGCGATGATCGGTTTATGCATTTGCAGAGCTCGCGTGTTCGAGTACGGACGCGGGCCGGAGCGTGGTCCTTTCATCTCGCCCTTTGCAAAAGCGAGATTTTCTTTCAGATCGCCGCCGACGCAAAAGGCGTCCCCGCTGCCGGTGAGAATGATCGACCAAACATCATCATCCGCTTTGGCTTTTTGCCAGCTCTCGTCGAGCGCCCAGTAGAGATCGCGGCTGATGGCGTTCTTTTTCTCCGGACGATTGAGGCGAATGATCGCGATATGCGGATCACGTTTTTCGTAAACACATAAAGGTTGCGGTTCGGTCATGGGTCCTCCTTGGTTTCAGAAGTCGGAGATCAGAGGTCAGAAGTCCCAGGTCAGATCTCCACGCATGTATTTGGGCACGCTGACATCCGATCTCCGATCTCTGACTTCCGATCTCCAGTTAATACAATACTTTCTCTTCATCCAGCTTTTTGATTTCTGCGTCCGATAGATCCAAGAGGTTTTTCGCGATCTCATAAGTGTGCTCGCCCATGAGCGGCGCGACGCCGCGCACTTTTCCGGGTGTCTCGGATAGGCGGATGGGTACGTTTTCGGTCACGATGTCGCCGGCTTCGGGCTCGGTCAAGTTCACTAAATAGCCGGTCGCCGCGTACTGTTTATCGCGCTTGAACTGGTCTTCAACGTCTTGCACGACGGCCGCGCAAACGCCGATGCTTTGCAGCGTCTCCATCACCTCGTAGGCATCCTGCTGCAGCGTCCAGCTCGTCACCCATTTATCCAATTCTTCTTTGTGGCGCACGCGCTGCAAATGCGTTGAGAACTGTGGGTCGCGCTTCAGTCCCGACTTTTCGAGCAGCCTGACAAATCGTTCCCACTCGTCATCGTGGTAAATGGCGATCACGCACCAGCGATCGTCGCCCCTGCACTGATAGGGGCCATAAGGCGCGGCAATCAAGCTGCGATTGCCTTCGGGCTGCGGCTCACGATGATTGACGGTATATTCCAGATACTTCGGCCCGAGCAGTGAGGCGCCGATTTCCTGCTGCGCGCTATCGATCCATTGGCCGAAGCCGGTCTTCTTTCTTTGGATCAACGCCAAGACGACGGCGAACGCTCCCGTGACGCCGCCCATGAAGTCGGGGTGTTGGGTTCGTGGTTCGGCGGTTGCGGTGGTGGCGCCGGGATAATTCCACAAATAAGTCGTCGCCATAGTGTTGCCGACGTTGGGACCATAGGTGAGATCCGCGGCGTGCGGCCCGGTGCAACCCATCCCTTTGACGCGAATTAAAATCATGCGCGGATTGAGTTCCCTGAGCTGCGGCCAATCAAGTCCCCATTTTTCCAAAATGCCCAAGCCAAAATTTTCCACCAGCACGTCGGATTTTTTTACCAGCTCTTTGACTAGCTCTCGACCCTTGGGTGTCTGCATATTGACAGTGAAAGATTTTTTGCCGCGCTGAAGTTTCATGAAGTCGGGTTTTTTGTTCCACAGCTTGGGATCTTCACCGCGATGGCCGTCGCCGCGCAGACGTGTTTCGCAGCGGATGACTTCAGCGCCGAACTCGCAAAGCACCCGCGCGACGGTCGGCCCCGCTGCACCAGTGGTGAGCTCGATAACGCGTATACCCTCTAGAGGTAGGTTTGACATATGTTTCTTTCTTTATTTGGCACGACTCCATTCACCACGAAGATCACGAAGGACACGAAGAAGCAATTATAGAAGAAACCGTTTTATTCCCTTTCTTAGCAACGGCACGTTGAAGTTTATCAACAATCCAATCTTTACTTTGGCAAGCTTCATGTAAGTTAAAATCTGAGCCTCGTGAATTTTTGCTAATTGATCTACACACTTCAACTCTACGATAAGCTGGTCATCGATCAGGAGATCTATCCGATATCCACAATCGAGTTTGATCTGTTTGTATTCAACTGGCAATTCTACTTGCAGCCGAAACGGAATTCTCGCCTGGTTTAATTCGTGGGCGAGACATTGCTCATATGTTGACTCCAGTAGTCCAGGTCCCAGTTCGCGAATGTACTTGGATCGCACAGCCAAGAACCTTTTTTGATAGCTCATCGAATAATAATTCCAGTGGCGTTTTCCTTCGTGCTCTTCGTGTCCTTCGTGGTGACGTCTCTGTTGCGGACTCGGTAGCCGGCAATGGTGTAAGCGCGTCGCGTCAGATCACTTCCTCCGCCCGGAGCGCCATGAGGTCATCATTGCTCATGCCGAGCTCATCGACATAGATCTCCTGGTTATGGGCGCCGAGTAGGGGGGCCGGCCGGTAGATTCCTCCCGGCGTTTCCATCAAGCGCGGTACAGCGCCGAACTGTTTGTACTTGCCGATCACCGGATGTTCCATATCGACGAAGAGCTCGCGCGCCTTGGTCTGTTCCATCTCGATGAATTCGCCGGCGGTATTGATCGGCGTGACGGCAATGCGGCGCCTTTGTCCTTCTTCGTAAAGCTCTTCTTTGGTATAGCGGCTACAAAATTCCGCGATCGCTCCCACCACGATGTCGGGGTGCTGGCGTCGATAGGACATCTTTTCGAACTCGGGGCCGGAGATCGACGCTGGACGCCCCATCCAATCGATCAGCCGGCGCCATTGCTCGACCGGGATAATGAAAATGCGCGCATAACCATTCTTGGTCGCATAAGGATCGTACAGATCGGTCTCTTCGCCTTTGCGCGAGGCGCGCGCCGGCTTGGCGCCCGTGTAGCCGTAATTCGGAATGAAATAGCCGGCGATATGTCCCGCGCACTCGTGCATCGACACATCGATGTATTGACCATTGCCGCTGTCGAGCCGGTGATAAAGCGCGACCGCAATTCCAAACGCTCCGTAGGTGGATGCCATGCCGTAGGCGATCTCGCCGGGCGGCTGCAGCGGCGGTTCGCCGGGCTCACCCGCTAGGTAGAGCAAATTCCCGAGGGCGATGCCCGCCATGTCGTTGGCCTTGTAATCGCGCCAAGGACCGGTCTGACCGAAAGGTGTGATCGCCGCGTAGACAAGCCCACCGTTGTGCTCGCGCAGGGTTTCGTAGCCGAGTCCCAGCTCATCCATTTTGCCCGGGCGCGCGGTTTCGAGCACCACATCGGCTCTGCTCACGAGCTCGAGAAAGATGGCGCGGCCGTCGGGCTTTTCGATATCGAGAGTGATACTTCGCTTGTTGGTGTTGAAATGAAGAAAGTAAAGACTCTTTTCCGGATGGGGCGTATCGTCCTTAAACGGCGGAATACGCCGCGATTCATCACCCGATGGCGGTTCGATCTTGATCACATCGGCACCCATGTCGGCCAAGAGTTTCGTGCAGTGAAGACCGAGCGGTCCAGCAAGATCGAGCACGCGATAATGGGACAATGGACCGATTCTGGTAGCTTTGTCCATGAAATTCCTCAGAAGAGGGAGGCGAACTTGTTTCGATGGCGATTCTTACTTGGACGTTGCGATCGTGTCAAGGCGCGAATCCAGATTTACTAATTTGTCGGAGCGCCCTCTGACACAAGCAAGGCTACCGGAAAATGTTTAAGCGCGCTGGCGAGAGATATTGCGTGGCCATTCTGAAGGAGATGACCGCTGATAGCGTCGCGCCAGGAAAAGTGCGCTTCCTTTGGAAGCAAGATCTCGGTATCTTTCCAGACTTCCGCACCGAGGGGAAATTGCTTGTCATTGACGAGGCGCGTCAGCATGCGCGGCGCAACTGCAAGGGCCCAGCTGTTATGCTCGCGACGCGCGAACGCAATGACGTGATCTTTCCAATGGCCGCGAATCGCCAGAGGGATATACTCGCCGGATTGAAAAAGCGCCGGGCTCCGCTTTCTCGCGTCGAGCGCCCGTTGAACCAATAACAACTTCACATACCCGTCGTGTTTTCTTGTGAACAGTTCGGTCAGGACTGCGTCCGGGTCACACGCGGCGTGCTTCGCGATCGCGCGAGATAGTTTTTTTCGGGTTTCAAAGTCCACGGGCCGGCGATTGTCAGGGTCGACAAAACTCAAGTCCCATAGCTCGGTTCCGCGGTAGAAATCCGGCACGCCGGGAGAGGCGATTTTGATTAGCGTTTGCGATAGCGAATTGAGGATGCCGTAGTGCGCAACTCTGGCAGCGAAGCTGGAAAGATTCTCCAAGAAGCGATTTGTTTCCGACCGGTCTAAAATTTTCTCGATGAAGCTCGCGAAGGCGTCTTCATACGCTAAATCCGGCTTCAACCATTCGGTGTGGACCTTGGCCTCCCGAACGGCCTTGACGATATAGGCTTTAAGTCGTTCGAGAAATTCCGTTTCCGGTGCGGCGCCGACGGGAAAAGCGCCGATCAGCGTTTGATAGAGGAAATATTCATCGTTTTGATCGGGTGCTTCCATTCCCTTGAGTTTGGTTTTTTTCGATCGGTTGAGCTTACTCCACAGCTCGATGCTTCTTTTCCATTCGTCCGGTAATTCCGACAATACGTTGATCCTGGCCGAGGCATCTTCGCCGCGCTTGGTGTCGTGGGTCGTTGTGGTGTTCATCGCGTGAGGCCAGCGGTCGCGGCGTTGTCGATTGAATTGATGAAGTTCGTCCGGTGACATGCCGAACCGGGCCGGATTGCCGCCGACATTGTTGAGCGACAAGAGCCGGTTGTAGACATAAAAAGTGGTATCCTCGAAGCCTTTGGCCATCAGCGGCGCAGTCAGCTGCTGGAAGCGCATGACGAAGTGCAGCCAGCGCTTTTGTTCCTCGTCGGGGGTATGATTGCCGAATTCGAGCAGCAGAAATCGGGCTATGAAGTTAATTTCGAGAAGAAGTCCGGGGTTGGCCAGCCTGGCCTTGTCGATAGCTTCTTGTAACAGCAAACGATCCTGCGCGGTGAAGTTTTGCTCGCTGACATAGCTCCGGTAGACGGGAAAAAATGTCAGCAGCTCCACGAGCGCTCTTTTCAAACCGTAAAGCGTGACGTCCGCACCATGGCGGTCTCGACTCGATATGCTCTTGAGCAGATGGGCCAGGCTTTCGATATCTCCGGCCATGTACTTGCCGATGATGAGCCGTTTTTTCTCACTCGCGATCTGCGGACAAGGAGTATCCATGTCACTGAATCGTGCGTAGGTCTGAGTAAATTTTTTTTCGTGCCCGCGATCGCAGAAAATGCCGTTGGCGTAATTCAAGAAATCATAGCCAGTGGTGCCTTGCACCGGCCATGCCGGCGGCAAGTGTTCCTCCAGGTCGAGAATCTTTTCGACCACCAGGTAAATATCGCCCAGCTCTTGGCGTAGTCGCTGCACGTATTTGAACGGATCGTAAAGCCCATCGATATGGTCGATTCTAAGACCGGTGAATTTTTCCTCGCGGACCAGTTTGAAGATGAGCTCGTGGGTATGGCGAAAGACTTTCTCGTCTTCCATCTTTAACGAGATTAGCTCATTGATGTTGAAGAATCTCCGGTAATCGAGCTCTTCCGCCGCGACTTTCCAAAAAGACAAACGATAAAGTTGTTCTGACAGAAGCTGATCCAAGAGATCGAAACTTCCGGGGTCGCCTTTCGTGCCGTTGTACCTGGCCACGTTCGCGTCGATAAACTCCTTGATCTCTGGGCTCCCCGTGTAGAGTTCCCACAGCATGCTTTTGGTAAAAATCACCTGGTCGGCGCGCTCCCGAGTTTCTTCTTTGGGCGGCAGGTTCTTGAGCACGAACAAAACCCCGAGCAACTTGACAAAGTCGGGATGCTTGCCGCCGAGCTTTCTGTGCAGCGCGCCCAACCCGTGCGTAAAAACGTTACTGTAAGACTCAATAGTCACCGGAAGCTTCAAGTCGAAGTAGCTGATGCTCAGTCCGTTCGAATCGTAGTGAAGTCTTATCTCCGCGTTTTCGAGACACTCGCCGTAGAATCCGCCGAGAAACGGCGCAAGGATTTTCCCCCTGATGCCTTCGTATGGATGATTCCAGTCGATATCGAAATAGTCGAAGTAGGCCGAGGCCGGCCCGTTTTCCAGCACGTCCATGAGCATCCGATTTTGACCATCGTAGGCCATGTGGTTGGGCACGATGTCCTGAATCCATCCCATGTCGCGGCGTCGAACTTCCTCGATCAACGCTTCGAATTCTTCGACCGTGCCCAGCTCTGGATTTAACTGATTCGGATCGACGATGTCGTAACCGTGCGTGCTGCCTTTTCTCGCTAGAAAAATGGGCGACGCGTAAATGTCGGAAACGCCGAGGCCGTGAAGGTAGGGCACGATGTCCTTGGCCGCTGAGAAGCCAAACGCCGGGGTAAACTGGATTCGATAAGTCGCGAGTGGAATTCTCATAACATGAGGGCATACTCACTGGTGGAATTCTGCGTTTTGTCGCTGGCGGCGTGACAGTGAATGGATCACGCCATTTTCCTTCTCAGATTCGTGGTTACGAGGCAGCCGCAGAAGTGCCAGCGAGCGACCGTTCAGCGGATACGGCCGGGCGCCGCGCAACCGGCGTTGCTCGCGCCGGGTGATCGGTTCACTGGTGTCGAGAATCACCCACCAATGCAGCTTACGGCGGTGCGCCGGCAGCACGAACGGTACCGTCTCATGATGGGCATTCAAAAGCATCAGTAAGGTATCATCCGCCATGTGATTGCCCCGAGCATCCATCTCCTCGATCGCGTCACCGGCGAGTCGCAAACCAAAACTCCTCATCTCAGGATTAGCCCAATCCTCGTCGATCATCTCCTTGCCATCCGGACGAAACCAGGCGAGGTCTTTGACTTCCGAGCCGCGGATCTTGCGGCCTTGAAAAAAGTGGCTGCGCCGCAGCACCGGGTGTTGATGAAAAAGCTGGATGAGTAGCCTGGTAAATTCCAACAGCTCTCGGCGCGGTCTGTCCCAATTCCAATCGACCCACGACATTTCGTTGTCCTGGCAATAGGCATTGTTGTTACCGCGCTGGGTGCGGCCGAATTCATCGCCGGCAAGCAGCATAGGCACACCTTGCGATAATAAGAGAGTCGCCAAGAAATTTCTCTTTTGACGCTCGCGCAGAGCCAGGATTGTTGCGTCGTCCGTTTCCCCTTCGGCGCCACAATTCCAACTGAGATTTTCATTATGGCCGTCGCGGTTTTCTTCACCGTTGGCATCATTATGTTTATCGTTGTAGCTCACCAGATCGCGCAACGTAAATCCGTCATGGGCGGTTATGAAATTGATGCTTGCATAGGGCAGGCGGCCGTTACGCGCGTAGAGATCGCTGGAGCCGGTGAGGCGGAAAGCCAGAGCTCCCACCTGTCCTGCGTCTCCCTTCCAGAACCGGCGCACCGTGTCCCGATAGGCGGCGTTCCACTCGGCCCAAAGAACCGGAAAATTGCCGACCTGATATCCCCCGGGGCCAAGATCCCACGGCTCGGCGATGAGCTTCACCTGGGAAATCACCGGGTCCTGCTGAATGATATCGAAGAACGCGCCAAGCCGGTCGACATCGTGGAGCTCGCGCGCGAGGGTCGACGCCAAATCAAAGCGAAACCCATCCACGTGCATCTCCAATACCCAGTAACGCAGGCTATCCATAATCAGCTGAAGAACCCGCGGATGGGTCATGTCCAGCGTGTTGCCGCAGCCAGTGTAATCCATATAGTAGCGGCGGTCGTTATCGACGAGACGATAATACGAGGCGTTATCGATGCCGCGGAAACAGAGTGTCGGGCCGAGATGGTTGCCTTCGCCGGTGTGGTTGTAAACCACGTCCAGGATGACTTCGATGCCTTCGCGGTGCAGGGCCCTAACCATGGTTTTGAACTCGACCACCTGCTGCCCTAACATGCCGCTGCTCGCGTAGGAGACTTCCGGAGCAAAAAAGCCAATGGTGTTATATCCCCAATAGTTAGTGAGCCCGTGGTCTTTCAAATGCCGGTCGGCGACGAATTGATGCACCGGCATCACCTCAACTGCCGTGATGCCTAGGGACTTGAGGTAATCGATGATCGGCGGACAGCTGAGACCGGCGTAGGTGCCGCGCAGCTCGGGCGGCACCTCTGGGTGAAGCTTCGTATACCCTTTCACATGCAACTCATAGATGATCGTCTTGTGCCATGGTGTATTCGGCGGCGTGTCGTTGCCCCAGCTAAACGCCGGATCTATGACGACGCACTTGGGCATCCCGCTGGCGCTATCCTGATCATTGATGGAAAGATCGGCTTTGGCATTTCCGACCGTATAACCGAACAGAGCATTGCTCCACTGAATGCTGCCTGCAATGGCTTTGGAGTAGGGATCCAATAGGAGCTTCGCTGGATTGGAACGAAGCCCGTCGGCGGGCTCATAGGGACCATGCACCCGATAGCCGTAGAGTTGTCCCGGGCGAACTTCCGGGAGATACGTGTGCCACACTTGGTGGGTTTGTTGGGTGATTGGAATGCGGGTTTCTTTATTGGCGTTTGCGCCTTCGAACAAGCACAACTCGACTTTCGTCGCGTTCTCCGAGAACAATGAAAAGTTCACACCGGCGCCGTCCCATGTGGCGCCGAGGGGATAGGGTTTTCCCGGCCATATTTTCATTCGCGTTCCCGTGGGTGATTCCTCATTCGGCGTGGGTGAAGACGACGGCTGATCGCGGCGTGAGGGAAAGGTTGATCGCTGCCGCACAATGCAATTCCTGAGGGACCGAGCTACCGTTGCCGGCCCATTTCTCATCCGTTGAATCGAGCATCTTTCGCCAGGAGCCGGACGGAATGGGTAGAGTGATGGATATGTCGGCGTGGCCGAAGCTTTCGACGAGGATCACTTGACCGACTTCATTCCAGCGATGGACGAACAGCACCTGCTCGTTCTCGTAGCCGCGCACATTCATGGAATCCTTGTTCAAATCGGCCAACGGAGGAACTGCTTTGCGCAGCCGGAACAACTCCCGATAAAACTCGTACAAGACTCGATGGCGCTCCGCGTGACTCGCCTCATGATGCAGCTTCGCTTGCAAAAATGTCCTCTCGTCTTGCGGATCGGGAATCTCGCCTTGCCAATGGAAGGCGGCAAATTCCGCGCGCCGGCCGCGGCGCACCGCCTCGACCAGGTCGGCGTCCGAATGGCTGATGAAAAATGGAAAAGGCGCGGTCTCGCCGTACTCTTCGCCCATAAAAATCAGTGGAATAAAGGGCGACAGGATTACGGTTGCGGCGGCAAGCTTGAGCGCTTCGAAACAGACACTGTCGGTCAAACGATCTCCACGCGGGCGATTTCCCACCTGATCATGATTTTGCGAAAACACGATGAAACGTTTAGCCGGGATGCCTTTGGCGGAGCGACCGTGCCGGCGCTTACGAAATCGAGAGTAGGCGCCGGAATAGGCGAACCCTTCCCGGTAAGCATCAACGAGATGCGTGAGCTCGCCATAGTCTTGATAATAACCACTTTGCTCACCGGTCAAGAGGGTGCGCAAAGCGTGATGAAAATCATCGCTCCATACCGCATCCAGGCCGTAGCCGCCGCGCTCCCGCGAACGAATCAGCCGCGCGTCGTTGGCCGCACTCTCGGGCATCAACAGGACTCGACGATCTAGCTCCGCTGCGAGCTTGTGCACTTCGGCGCCGAGCTCTTCGAGAAACGGCCGCGGCGAGTGATCGAGAATCGCGTGCACGGCATCGAGACGAAGAGCATCGATGTGGCAGTCGGCGATCCAGTAGCGCGCGTTCTCAATGAAATAGTGTCTGACCTCGTCGCTGTGGGGCCCGTCGAAATTGAGCGCCGGCCCCCACGGCGTCTTATATCTTTCCGTGAAATACGGTGCGAAGTCGGCGAAATAATTTCCTTCCGGGCCGAGATGGTTATAGACGACATCGAGAATGACCGCCAAGCCGATTCGGTGGCAGGCATTGACCAGTCGCTTCAACCCTTGTGGGCCGCCGTAGGAATTTTGCGCGGCAAACGGATAGACGCCGTCGTAGCCCCAATTTCTGTTGCCGGGAAATTGCCCCACGGGCATGATTTCCACGGCGGTGACACCCAGGTCTTTTAGCTCTTGAAGATAGGGAACGACCGCGTCGAAGGTGCCTTCTTTGGTGTACACGCCGACATGAAGCTCATAGATGACGACGTCATGCAGAGCGAGACCGTTCCAGCCCTCGTCTTCCCACGGGAATTTGGCATCAGCGACTTCCGAGGGACCATGCACGCCTTCGGGTTGAAAACGCGACGCCGGGTCGGGGCGTTGTGTGCCTCCATCCAAGCGATAGACATACCGGCTTCCCGGGCCCGCGTTTTCGCTCGCGCCAAGGTGATAGCCCATGTGATCTTTCTGTAGCGCCACGCGCTCGACCCTGGGCGAAATGAGTTCGACTTCTATCCCTTCGACATGGGGCGCCCAGACGCAAAATTGGCATCTCCCGTCGGCGAGATGCGTCGTGCCTAGACTACGACGGAGAACATCCATCGTCATTCACTTTCGTGCTTTAAAAAGAGCAGGCCCAGCGGCGGTAAAGTGAGCGTCAGCGAGTGGGGACGACCATGCAAAGTCACCGGGCTCGCTTCGATGCCGCCGAGGTTACCATGACCGCTGCCGCCGTACAGTGTCGCATCGCTGTTCAAAGCTTCCCGCCAAAATCCTCCTCTGGGTGCGCCGATCCGGTAATTGTATCGAGGAACCGGGGTAAAGTTGCTGACGACGATGACGGAAGCCGTGGCGGATTTGTCTTTTCGTAGCAGGCTAAAAACGCTCGCTTCCGCGTCGCTACAGTCGATCCACTCGAAGCCGGTCGCATCGCAATCGGTTTCAAACAGTGCCGGTTCGTTTCGATAAAAACGATTGAGGTCGGCAAGCCAACGCTGAAGGCCGGCATGGGGCGCCAAACCCAACAACTGCCAATCGAGGCTCGAGTCATGCGTCCATTCGCGCCATTGACCGAACTCGCCGCCCATGAACAAGAGTTTCTTGCCTGGTTGCGCGTACATATATCCCAGCAACAGCCGCAGGTTGGCGAATTTCTGCCAGTCATCGCCCGGCATCTTGCTGAGCAGCGAGCGCTTGCCGTACACCACTTCATCGTGCGAAAGGGGCAGCACAAAGTTTTCCTGAAAAGCATAGAGCATGCGAAAGGTGAGCTTGTTGTGATGATACTTTCGAAATACCGGATCTTGCGACGCATACTCCAACATGTCGTGCATCCAGCCCATGTCCCATTTCAGACCAAAGCCCAGCCCGCCGACATAGTTGGGCCGGGAGACCATCGGCCACGCCGTCGATTCTTCGGCAATGGTCTGGGCTGAGGGGAAATTTTTGTAGACTTCCTCGTTGAAGCGGCGCAGAAAGCCGATCGCTTCAATGTTCTCTCGGCCGCCGTATTTATTCGGTATCCATTCGCCTGCATTGCGGGCGTAGTCGAGATAAAGCATCGATGCGACCGCGTCGACCCTGAGGCCGTCGCCATGATATTTTTCCAGCCAGAAAAGCCCGCTGCTGATGAGAAAGCTGCGGATTTCATTGCGGCCATAATTGAAAATAAAGCTTTTCCACTCCTGGTGGATGCCCTGGCGCGGATCGGCATGCTCGAAGAGATGCGTGCCGTCGAAAAAGGCCAGTCCATGCTCGTCGCTGGGAAAGTGAGACGGCACCCAGTCGAAAATCACGCCGATACCATGCTGATGCAAAGCATCGATCAAGGCCATAAGATCTTGCGGCGTTCCGTAATTACCCGAAGGCGCAAAATATCCTGTGGTCTGGTATCCCCAGGAACCGAAAAAGGGATGATCCATAATCGGGAGAAATTCGACGTGGGTGAATCCCAGTTGTCTCACGTACTGAGGCAGTTCTTCCGCCAGTTCGCGATAGGAGAGGGAGCGATTGCCTTGCTCAGGGCGGCGCCGCCACGAACCCAAGTGGATTTCATAAATCGCCATCGGCTTGTCCAGGCCATTGCGCTCGGGCCGTCGATCGATCCATTCCTGATCGTTCCACGTGTAGTTCAAATCCCAGACGATCGATGCGGTCTTAGGCGGGACTTCGTTAAAGATTGAAAAGGGATCCGTCTTGTTGACGCGGTAACCTTTGAAGCGGGAGCGAATGTGAAACTTATAAAGGTCGCCTTTGCCTACACCCGGCAAAAACCCTTCCCAAATTCCCGACGTTCCTCTGGGAGAGAGCGGATGACTGGCATTGTCCCAACTGTTGAAATTTCCCAGCACCGAAACTTGCTCGGCGTCGGGGGCCCAAACAGCGAAATAGGTTCCATTGACGTCATTGACACGGTACGCATGGGCGCCGAGCTTATCATAGAGCCGAAAGTGACTTCCTTCGTTAAACAAATAAATATCGTGATCGCCAAGAATCGTAAAATCGGACGCTGCCGGTTGTCTAAGTCCCATCGCTCTCACTCCTCTGAACGAATCACTGACTTCATGCGATGTATTCGCATGGCCGTCGATCGCTTGAATTGGCATCAAGCCGTGTCGCTCGAATGCAAAATATCGAGAATGCCCATGATTGGAACGTCAACGAAATCGGGGCGGTTATTGAGCTCGTAGGCCAACTCGTAGGTGGCTTTTTCGAGCAAGTGGATATCCAAAAGGAAAGCCAGCTCGTCGCGCGTTGTCGGCAAGAATGCCGCTTGCGCCGTGGCGTCCAGATAGCCGCGTAAATAGGCGACCGACACCCAACGGTTCCAAAAGCGCGCCCATGATCGCAATAGCGCTGGATCATCAGTCCGGGCAGTCTCGCTCTTTAGTTTCACCATCACGGCGTAATTGAAGGATCGCAGCATGCCGGCGACGTCGCGCAGCGACGAGCGTTTTATGCGCCGCTCGCCGAGCGGGCGCGTCGGCTCGCCTTCAAAATCGATGATGACGAAGTCTTTCCCAGTGAAAAGCACTTGTCCTAAATGAAAATCGCCGTGACAGCGGATGCGCATGGCCGTGCTATTGACGTCCAACAATTGGCGGAAGCGAGCCAAAATAACGTTTTTGAGCTTCAAGAGCTTATCGGCATTAGCACGGATCGGTTCGGGTACTTCCTTCAGCCGTTTGCCGAGCAAATTCAACGACTGGTCGGCCAGGGCGCGCATGCTCTGGTAGAGTGACCGGCGATAAAGCGCCGTGAAAGGTTCCGGCGCGAAGGCGGCGCTCTTCACATCGGATGCCAGAGCCCGATGTAGTTCTCCGGTGCGCTGGCCCAGCAGCATCATCGAAGACAAGAAAGAACCGAGGGCGTCGCGGGCGAATTCTGGGATCTCTTCGTCAGCCAGTTCGACTAACGGGCGCGGTGTGAGCGCCGCCTCCTTGGCATCCGGCTGACGGGCGACGATTTCATCGAAGTACTGGGCTAGACTGTCCTGAGTGTAACCCCAGGCGTCACCCTCGTTCGCCACCAGTCCATGAATAATTCCCACCATGGCCGGCTCAGCTCGTCCTTTGCGAAGCTGGAGAGCGCCAGCGAAAACCGGGCTAAACGCGAACCCGGCTTTTTCGGTGAGGAAG
>DASYUV010000096.1:0-38612 GCA_036000865.1 Binatia bacterium
GCACGTTGAAGCGGGACAATCTAAGCGCGCCACAGACCACGTAGGTGCAAGCCGCCAACCATCCCCAAGTCTGCCACGGCACCAGCGCCCATAGATAAACCAAAACCGCCGGCGCTACACCGAACGAAACCACATCTGCCAAGGAATCGAACTCCACACCGAATCGGCTCACGGTCTTGGTTAGTCTGGCGGCGTAACCGTCGATCCCGTCGAGAATATTTGCCAAGATAATAAACAGCGCTGCCTCAATGAATTCGCCGTTGAAGGTCGCTATGATCGAGAAAAATCCACACATGAGATTCCCCGCGGTAAACAAGCTCGGAATCAGGTAGACTCCCCGTCTGAGCTTCTCCGCAGGCATGCGATGCCGGAGCGAAACACGTGGCTTGCTGCGACGGCGCAGGAGTCGAACCTTACCGTTCTCGGCAAACTCTTCGGGTTCTTGGGCATTCATCGCGCTCATACAAAACTCCCCAATATGGTTTCTCCACCTTTGACCTTCTGCCCTTCTACGACCTGGATACGGCAGCCTTTCGGCAGATAGAGATCGGTCCTCGAACCAAACATGATCAGACCAAAGCGATCACCTCGCGCTAAACTATCGCCGCGCCTTACGCGGCAGACGATGCGGCGCGCCAACACACCGGCAACCTGGACAACTCCCAAGCAACGTCCCTGGTCGTCAACGATCTTGAGAGCGTTCTGTTCATTGCGCTGCGATGCTTCCTCCTTGTACGCCGCGAGAAATTTTCCCGCTTGATAGCGTACGTCGTCAATCCTTCCTGCCACCGGCATTCGGTTAATATGAACATCGAGTGGCGAGAGAAAGATGCTCACAAGCGTTACCGCATCGCCAAACGCCGGATCGCCTTGGGCTTCGGCGACATGCACAACCCTGCCATCGGCAGGAGATACGATCAGTCCTTCACCCGTCGGAACATTTCGCTCTGGATCGCGAAAGAAAGCCGCGACCGCCAGCGTGGCCAGACCAAGGACAGTGCCGACTCCTTGCCAAGCGGTCAGAAATGCAAGAATCGTCAGAGCCGCAGCGGTAAGGATGAGTGGATAACCTTCCTTTGCGATTCTCATCCGTTTCCACAGCCTTGACTCGCAGCGAACGAAAAGATCGACGGCTTAGTTTCTACTCTTATCGACCAAGCGGTTCTGCGCCAGCCACGGCATCATCGCGCGCAGCCCCTCGCCGACTCTTTCAAGCGGATGATTCGATGCTTCCTTGCGCAGCTCTGTAAAGTGGGGCATACCGCATTTGTATTCGTTGATCCACTCTTCGGCAAACTTTCCCGACTGAATGTCTTTGAGAATCTGTTCCATCGCTTGACGCACTTCCGGTCCGATGACTCTTTTGCCGCGAGTCAGATCACCGTACTCCGCCGTGTTGCTGATCGAATAACGCATGTTGGTCAAGCCGCCCTCATAAATCAAATCCACAATCAGCTTCACTTCATGCACACACTCGAAATAGGCCATCTCCGGTGGATAACCGGCATTGACCAACGTTTCGTAACCGGCTTGGATCAGAGCGCACAAACCGCCGCACAACACCGATTGCTCGCCGAACAGATCCGTTTCGGTTTCGTCCTTAAATGTGGTTTCAATCACTGCCGCTCTCGCTCCGCCAATCGCGCTGGCGTAGGCGAGTCCAACGTGTTTGGTATTACCGGAGGGATCTTGATGGAGCGCTAATAAGCACGGTACGCCACGCCCCTTTTGATATTCGCTCCGCACGAGGTGCCCCGGCCCTTTCGGCGCGACCATAAACACGTTCACGCCTTCCGGCGGCACGATGCGTTTGAAATGAATGTTGAAGCCGTGGCCAAACGCTAGATAGTTGCCGTTCTTTAAACCCGGTTTAATTTCCTTTTCGTATGCATCGCCTTGCAGCTCGTCGGGCAGTAAAATCATGACAATGTCGGCAGCTGCTGCCGCATCTGCTGTTTCAGCAACTTTGAGTCCGGCGTTCTCTGCCTTCTGCCACGAATTACTGCTGCGCCTCAGGCCGACGACCACTTCAACTCCGGAGTCCCGCAGGTTATTTGCATGAGCATGCCCTTGACTGCCGTATCCAAGCACAGCCACTTTCTTGCCCTTTAGAACGCTCAGATCGGCGTCACGATCATAGTACACTTGCATCGGATTTCTCCCTTAAGAAACTTTACTATGCCGATTGGGCAGTGGCAAGTCAACGGCAAGTAGCCGTAAGACAAAGACTATTGCTCGCCCACCATCGATATTCGGCGCGTCCGCTCGCGCTGATATAAAAGTTAGTTCCAACCGATGGGATCGTAACCTTTGTCACGCAAGCATTTGTTGACAAAAACTTTTTGAATCGAAGATAGTTCAGGCTTGCCGAACAGTCCGGATATCGCCGCGGCTGGACTACTGGGCACCCCAACGGATGCACCCGTTCCTGCTTCGCTAGCCGCCGCTGCCCCCGTTCTACTTGCGCCGCCGGCGGATGCGGATTCTTCGGCGCGACGCATACAGTCATCAATATCGCGATCGGCGGCGAGGCTGCCGACACGCCGGGTGTAATCGTTCGGATACAACATCGGCCGTTGACTCGCACAACCCGCGATGACAATCGCACCCATTCCGAACGCCGAAAGCAATCGCATACAAACCTCGCCTGTGTGATGAATTCACATACCAGCTTGCAAAACAGTGTTCAATTATAAGAACGGCACACTTCGCGGGATAAAAGCATGTGCTTGAATCCCTGCCACCGTCTGTTATCAGGTAAAGTATGCTGTCAAACGAAGGAGGTTAAATTGCCATGAAACAGCTTACGAATATTTCCTTGGGAGCGGTCGCACTCGCGTTGCTTTTATCGGCTGGAGGTTGTGGCAAATCGGAACAAAAAACCGAAGGTCCCGCAGAAAAGGCCGGAGCAACCTTGGGGAAGGCAATTGACCAAGCCACAGAAAAAGCCGGCGAAGCGATGACGAAGGCGGGCGAGGCCATGAAAGAGGCCGGTCAAAAAGCCAAAGAAAGTGTGTCCGAAGCCGTGGACAAGATGAAAGAAGACAAAAAGTAAAATCCTCGCACAACGATTCACCAAGAACGCTGGCTTGAAACTGCTTCTTCGCCGTTTGCATTGAGCAACGATCGCTTTGATTCGTGAGCCGCGCCCAGCTGTCGGGGAAATTTCAGCCAGGCAGTGGAACCAACGCGGATGCTGGCGTTTCTGAGAAAAAAATGAACTACGGGAAATACCCATTACGGTCGCACGAATCATAGACACTGATCCGCGCTCGGCGACTCTAGGTTTTCAGCAATGCCGGCTCGCGTCGCGGCGAGGCGGTGTGGGTGGTTTCGCGCGAGATCGCGATCCGGCCGGTGCGAATCAATTCCTTAATACCGAGCGGCTTGAGCATGTGAATCATCGCTTCGACTTTTTCGATGTCGCCGGTGATTTCAATGGTGTAGGTGTTCGGCGAGGAGTCGACGATCTTGGCGCGGAATATATCCGCCAGACGTATCGCCTCGTCGCGGTGCTCGGGTTTAGTGTGGACCTTGATCAGCGCGGTTTCCCGATCGAGAAAATGGGTTTCGGTTAGATCGACAACCTTGAGCACCTCGACGACCTTATTGAGTTGCTTCATGATCTGCTCGATAATCGGGTCATCGCCCGCGGTGACGATGGTGATCATCGACGTCGTCGGATCCAACGTCGGCGCAACCGACAAACTTTCTATATTATAGCCTCTAGCGCTAAAGAGACCCGCAACCCTGGCTAGAACACCGAATTTGTTCTCAACAAGAACCGATATGATATGTTCCATCCGCGAAAAAATCAGGCAGGAAGAACGCCCTCCCCCTCCTCCACTTTTCTCTTGTGTCCTCCGCCTTTTCTCGCGAGCTTAAGCTCGGGCGGATCCTCGAGCATCATCTGATGGTGCGCGCCCCCGGCGGGAATCATCGGGTAACAGTTCTCGTAGGGATCGGTATGGACATCGATCAAAACCGGACCTTTGTGCTTCAGGCCTTCCTTTAGCGCCGGCTCCACTTCACTGGGCTTGAGCGCGCGCAAACCGGCGATGCCGTAGGCATCCGCCAATTTCACGAAATCCGGCAGCTTCCCCAAAATGCTCGCCGAGTAGCGGCCTTCGTAGAAGAGATCCTGCCACTGGCGCACCATGCCGTGAACCCCATTATTGAGCACGATGATTTTCACCGGCAATTTACGTTCGGCGGCGACGACCAATTCCTGCAAGTTCATTTGGAAGCTGCCTTCGCTGGTGATACACAGCACAAGGCGATCGGGAAATGCGACCTGCGCGCCAATCGCCGCAGGAAAACCAAATCCCATCGTACCGAGGCCTCCCGAGGTCAACCAAGTGCGCGGTTTACTGCCTTTAAAGTACTGTGCCGCAAACATCTGGTGTTGGCCAACATCGGTGGCAACGATCGCGTTATGCTTGGTGAGCTCGTAGAGTTTTTCGATGACGAATTGCGGTTTAATAATCTTGTCGTCCTGCTTATAAGTCAGCGGGTGCGTCTTCTTCCATTCATCGATTTGCTTGATCCACGGCGCTCTCAGCGCCTTGATCTGCGCCGGATTCCCATCCATCGAACGTAGTATGACGTTCAGTTGGCGCAGGACCGCCTTCACATCGCCAACGATCGGAATATGCGCATGGAAGGTTTTTTTGATCGACGTCGGATCGATGTCGATATGAATGACGCGCGCTTCCGGACAAAATTCGGAAAGCTTACCCGTGACGCGGTCGTCAAAACGCGCGCCCACAGCGATCAGTAGATCGGCATGATGCATCCCCATGTTGGTCCAATATCCGCCATGCATGCCGAGCATGCCGAGCGATAGCGCATGCGTGCCTGGGAAACTTCCCAACCCCATGAGCGTCATCGTGACAGGGATTTGGGTGAGTTCCGCCAGCTCCCGAATTTCATCGGCCGCGTCAGCGAACACCGCCCCGCCACCGACGTAGATCATCGGCTTTTTCGCCTTCACGATCTCTTCAGCGGCTTGCTTAACCTGGTTTTTGTTTCCGTTAACCGTGGGATTGTAACCGCGCAAGTTGACTTTGTCCGGGTATTTAAATTCGGCCTTCGCGATGCTCACGTCCTTCGGAATATCGACTAAAACTGGCCCCGGCCTGCCGCTGGTGGCAATGTAAAAAGCTTCCTTGATCGTCTGCGCCAACTCGTTCACATCTTTGACGAGCACATTGTGCTTCGTGCACGGGCGACTAATACCGACGTTATCCGCCTCCTGAAACGCGTCATTGCCGATGAGATCAGTCGATACCTGACCCGTAAATGCCACGAGCGGAACCGAGTCCATGTAAGCGTCGGCCAAACCCGTGACGATGTTGGTCATGCCCGGACCCGAGGTCACCAATACAACGCCGGCTTTTCCGGTCGCCTTGGCGTATCCCTCGGCCATGTGAGCGGCGCCCTGCTCGTGCCGCGTGAGGACCAAATCGATGTCCCTCTGCTGGCAAAGGACATCGAAAATTTTTAGCACCACACCGCCGGGCAAGCCAAAAACAGTTTTGACTCCTTCGCGTCTCAGCGACTCACAAAAAATTTCAGCCCCGGTCATCTTCATTCTGTCGGCTCCCTACTGGACCCCGCCGTTCTGCCGATGTCTTCCCAGGATCTCCATCATGCGGTCTTTGCCAACGAGCTTCAGTTTCTGAATCTTCTTCATCTCCACCTCTTCATCCGGCGTGAGATGATGTTTGTGTTGATATTCGGCGAGCTTTTTTTCAAGCTCCCGATGTTCTTCGTAAAACTTTTTAAGCTCCGGATCCCTGTCCAGAAGGGAGACAATCGCCTGCTCTTCTTTCATTTCCATACGGCAGCCTCCTTTTTGCAACTTAAAATTTTTCGGCGGACCTCAATCTAACTTACGATGTTTTCTTTGTCAACGTGGGTTTCTACATATACTTTCAACAAGTTAGAGCACATTGGCGGCGCTTGGTTTCGGCCTCAGATGGGCGCAAATAAACGGGCAGCAACATGGCTAAATCGTCGGTCTTCTGGGCGCGGAATCTGCCCTCGGCGAGGCCCGCCACTTGTGCTGCCACCGAGGAACAACCGTAGCCGGCATAGATCTTCGTGAACGCCCCGAAATGGCGTGTGAGTATGTTCTCGTAAGCTCTCGCACCGTCGCCAATAAAGCGCAAAGAGGAACCGGATGCGCAATTCCGGACTTGATCCAATGCGCTGTCAATCGAGGTCATCGCATCTTCGGTGAGTCGCTCAAAATCCGCACCGTTGCGGTGAAAGAGTGCAAAGTATACTTCGCTCTTACGCGCGTCGAGCAAAGAACAAACGATGCCGTCGAAGCCTGTGACCCTCGCCGCATTGGCGTGCAATGTCGACACACCGACAAGCGGCAGACCGCATGCGTACGCGATACCCTTCGCGGTCGCCAGACCGATGCGCAGTCCGGTGAAGGAACCTGGACCGATCGATATAGCGATGCCGGACAAATCCGCCGCCGCCGTTCGTGCTTTGGCTAAAAGCGCTTGGATGAGCGGAAGGACAATCTCGGCATGATTGCCGCGTGGCGGGGCTATCTCCCCATCCGACGATTTACCGGTTTTGCTTTGGATTTCTTCAGCGACCAACTTACCATCTTGAGTAAGGGCGACGCTCGCAGCCGCGGTTGCCGTGTCGATCCCAAGGATTCTCATCCTCCAACCTGTTTCTCAAAAAATCTCACGATGTCGTTATAAAACGCGTAGACCATGAGCAGCGCGAGCAGACAAATACCCACTTGCTGGGCCACTTCACGATACTTCACAGCCACCGGTTTTCGAATTACCGCTTCGACCAGGAAAAATAGCAAATGGCCGCCATCGAGCACGGGCACGGGCAGCAGATTGAGCACCCCCAGATTGATGCTCAAAACGGCCAAGAACGCGAGAAAACTACCCAACCCTTCCTGGGCTTGCTGTCCCGCCATTTGGGCGATCAGGATCGGCCCGCCAATATTGCGCGGCGAGACGTCGCCTAAAAGCATTTTGTAAAACGCCATCAACGTCAACTTCGCGTAGTCGTAGGTGTGATAGACCGCTTTGACAACGGCTAAACCGGGGTTGCCCTTTTCAATGGAAACTTGACTGCCGATACCGATGATCCAATCGTCTTTGCGTTCGCCAAAAATGTTACGGCCTTCTTTTTGGGTCGGTTGCACCGCAATATTTTTAGTTTCCTCGCCACGCCGTATCTGCAAATTGAGAGCTCTGCCACCGCTCCCTTTGATTTTCTTCGAAAGCTCTTCCCATTCTTTTACCGCGTCTCCGTCGATGGCGAGGATGCGATCCCCTTTGGCGATACCCGCTCGTTCTGCAGGAGAGCCTTTTTCTACTCCGCTCACCTGCGTCGACATCACGGGCACGCCATAAAAGGTAAAAACCACCATGAACAAAAATACCGCCAGTAAAAGATTGAATCCGGGTCCGGCGACGACGATCGCGATCCGCTTGAGCAAGCTCTTATGCGCGAAGGATTTCTCTATATCTGCTTGTTGCACTTCCTCGTCGGGATCTTCGCCCACCATCTTGACATAGCCGCCGAGGGGAAATGCGCTGATTGCATATTCCGTTTCTCCCTTTTTCTTAACCCAAAGCTTAGGCCCGAAACCGACGGAGAAGGTCAAAACTCCGACGCCGGATAACTTCGCTAACAAGAAGTGACCGAACTCGTGAAAAACAATCAATAAGCCCAGTCCGATGACCGCGGCCGCAATTGAATAGACGAAATTTTCCATCCATTTCTCCTTAGGTGATGACTAGTGAATAAACGACGATGCTCGGTCTCTCGCCCAACGATCCACTTCCAAGACCTCGCCCACTTCTCGTGCGCGCCTGCTAGCATGCTGCTGCATCGTCTTATCAATTATACGATGAATTTCGCGAAATCCTATCCTGCGGCCCAAAAATGCCGCCACGGCTATTTCATTGGCGCCGTTAAGCACGGTTGGCATCGTGCCGCCTTCGCGCAAGGCGTCGTATGCCAATGACAACCCAGGAAAACGCTTTTTCTCCACTGGGAGAAAGTTTAGCTTGCCACGCCGGGTAAGATCCAGAGGGCGCCAGCTGCCTTTAAGCCGGTGCGGAAAAGACAAGGCATACGCAATCGGTATGCGCATATCCGCGATGCCCATCTGCGCGATAATCGATCCATCTTGATACCGCACCATGGAATGAATTACGCTTTCCGGATGGATGACGACTTCAATCTCGCCTGGATCCATATCGAATTCCCATCGCGCTTCGATCACTTCCAATCCCTTATTCATCATCGTCGCCGAGTCAATGGTGATTTTCGGCCCCATCTTCCAATTCGGATGCATCAACGCTTGCTCGACACTCACCTTGGCCAACCGGCTGAGTGGCGTTTGCCGGAATGGTCCGCCGGACGCGGTGAGAATAATTTTATCGACCTCGGCACGCTGGTTGCCCTGTAAGCATTGAAAGATCGCGCTATGCTCGCTGTCGACAGGCAATAGGCGAACGCCTTTTTTTTTGGCCGCATCGACAAAAATTTCACCAGCCATGACGAGCGCCTCTTTATTGGCTAAAGCAATCTCTTTGCCGGCGAGAAGACCTGCGAGAGAGGGGATCAATCCCGCCCCGCCAACAATGGCCGCGAGCACAACGTCGACTTCCGGGGCGGTCGCGACGGTCGACGCGCCTGATTCGCCCCAGAGGATCTCTACTTTTCTGCGGCCAAGCAGCTGGCGCAGCCGTGGCACATCCGTTTCATGCTGAATCGCCACGCATTCGGGAGCAAACTCTTTCACCTGTTGCGCTAAGCGCGTCAAATTTCGTCCGGCCACCATTCCGTGAACCCGAAACCGGTCGGGAAACTCGCGCACCAAAGCGAGCGTGCTCACGCCAATGGAACCCGTGGAACCAAGTAAGGCGATCGTTTTCACGAATGAAATACCCTTAGATAGGTCGTCGTAAAGACCGCTGGAAAGATCAGGCTATCGAGCCGGTCCAGCAAACCACCATGGCCTGGCAGAAGACTTCCCGAATCCTTGACAGCGAAGGCCCTTTTAAGCCACGATTCGAAGAGATCACCGATCTGTCCTAAGATGCTGATCGCCAATGACAAGCCGAGGACTTCGAGCCAAGAAATCTGCTCAAACAAAAAGGTCGCACTCACAAGACCTGCCAGGACTGCGCCCCCAATATAGCTCCATGCGCCTTCGACGGTCTTTCCCGGACTGATTTCCGGCGCGAGTTTAGTGGTGCCAAAACGCCGGCCGACGAAGTATGCCACGGTATCACCAACCATGATGACCAACAAAACCCAAAACACCCATGCTCGTCCATAAGGTTGGCGAAATAACAGAACCCATTGCGGGAAAAGATAACCGATGTAAAACCCGCCCAACAAGGTGAATAGAAGGGGGTTCAATCGTTCAATCACTGTGCTGGCGGTAAAAAGATAAGCCGCAAACCCGATCAGCAAAACGATGCTCAGCCAAGCGCTAGGTTCGACATCCTGGTTCAGAAAAACGGCGCAGGACACGGCAATTCCAAAGCCGATGCCCATCACTTGGTCTTGCCAGCGTTGTGGGAACGCCATGGCGAAGTACTCGTGCAGCGCGGCCACGGTGAGAAGAAAAAAAACGCAGGAGAACAACCACGGCGGGCTCCAGCCGACCAGAAAGACCAGCAACGGGATGCCAACCACTGCCGTTGCTAAGCGCGAGCTAAGATCGGCGTCCACCAGCCTCCACCGACGGCTTCAATAATTCTTCGAGCTGTTCGTCGGTCCGGCCGAATCGCCGGCGACGCCGCTGGTATTCGAGCAGCGCCTGCAGGTATTCTTTTTCGCGGAAATCGGGCCATAACGTCGCCGTCACGTATAACTCGCTGTAGGCGATCTGCCACAGGTAAAAGTTACTGATACGCATCTCGCCACTGGTACGGATCAGGAGATCGGGGTCCGGCACACCTCGGGTGTCAAGCTCTGCGGCAACCGCCCGTTCGTCGATTTGCTCCGGGTCGCATTTTCCCTCGCGCGCCGCGCGAGCCAAGCCCCGAACCATTCTCACGATCTCGTCGCGACCGCTGTAACTAAGCGCGAGGATAACCGTCATCCTCGTATTGTTGCTCGTCAAATCGATGACTTTCTCTAAGATCGTACGGACATTCGGCGGCAGGCGGGATCTATCACCCACGGCAACGAGGCGAATACTATAGCGCATCATCTTCGTCTGCTCTGCCGCTAGATAATGCTCCAGTAACCCCATGAGCGCGTCGACCTCATCGTGTGGCCGAAACCAATTTTCCATGGAAAACGCGTATAGCGTCAGGTAACGAATGCCGATCCTGCGGCTCATTTCGACGATGACGCGCACCGACGTCTTACCCCGTCGGTGTCCTTCGATTCGGCTCTTACCCCGTCGCTTCGCCCAACGACCGTTGCCGTCCATAATGATGGCGACATGCTGGGGCAGTCGGGTCTGATCTAAGCCGTCTAGCTCCATTGCTACCTAGGCCGATGCAATTTCGCGGATGAGAGAATCAAAGGGTGGGAACGAGTTTAAGAACATTCAGGCCATTGGGGAGACTGGCAACTCCGAGTCCGAAGCCGCCGGGAGTTAGACTTCCATGACTTCATCTTCTTTGGCCTTAATGACCTTGTCAATCCGGGCGATGAATTCATCGGTGATCTTCTGCACGCGGTCCTGACCGTGCTTGACGTCATCCGCGGTTATTTCCTTTTTCTTTTCCGCCTCCTTAAGCTGCTCGATGGCGAGGCGCCGGTGATTGCGCACCGAAACGCGATATTCTTCGGCGATTTTCTTGACGTGCTTGACCAGTTCCTTGCGCCGATCCTCGGTCAGCTGAGGAATCGGAATGCGGATGATTTTGCCATCATTGTTCGGTGTCAGGCCGAGATCGGATTTGAGAATGGCTTTCTCGATCTCCGCCATCGCGCTGCGATCGAACGGTTGAATCACGAGCAGCCTCGGTTCCGGCGCGCTCAACGTCGCAAGTTGGTTCAGCGGCGTCGACGCACCGTAATAATCCACCATGATATGTTCGAGCAGAGCGGTTGAGGCCCGTCCGGTCCGGAGCTTGGTGAGCTCCTTACGCAGCGCGCCCACAGAACCGTCCATTTCTTTTTGCGTGTGTGTAAAAATTGCTTCGTTCATCGCTTTCCTCCGCAAACCAGAGTGCCGATCGGCTCACCGGAAACGACTCGCTTGATATTTCCTTTCTCCATCAAATTGAAAACGATAATCGGCAAATTATTATCCATGCAGAGAGAAATCGCGGTAGAATCCATAACTTTAAGCTCGCGGTTCAAGACTTCGATATAGCTCAACTCTGCGAACTTCCGAGCGCCCTCATTCTTGACTGGGTCGGCGTCGTATACACCATCGACTTTGGTCGCTTTCAGAATAACTTCCGCACCGACTTCCATGGCACGCAAACTCGCGGTCGTGTCCGTTGTAAAATACGGGTTGCCAGTCCCGCCTGCGAAGATCACCACTCTCCCCTTCTCCAAGTGCCGCGTGGCGCGTCGCCGGATGTAAGGTTCCGCCACCTGACGCATTTCGATCGCTGATAACACCCGCGTCGAAACTCCCAGTTTTTCGAGCGCATCCTGCAACGCGAGACTGTTGATCACAGTCGCCAACATGCCCATCGTATCTGCACTGGCACGATCCATCCCGATTTCGCTCGCGATCGCGCCGCGGAAGATGTTGCCGCCACCAATCACGAGCGCCAACTCGCAACCAAATTCCTTAACTTCTTTGATCTCTTGAGCGAACGCCCTAACCGTGTTGCCATCGATGCCAAAATTCTGGGGCCCGGCGAAAATTTCGCCGGTAACTTTGAGAATGATGCGTTTGTACTTCGGCGTGCCGTTATCCATGACCTGTTACAAGTCTAATCTTTCGTGACTCCTTCGCCGAGATGATAGCGCGCAAATCGCCGGATCTGGATGTTCTCACCAAGCCGTGCGATTGCGTCATTAATAATCTCTGAAACTTTCTTGTCCTGATCCTTGATGAACGACTGTTCGAGCAAGCAGATTTCAGAATAAAAACGCTCCATTTTCCCCTCGACGATTTTATCGACGATTTTTTCTGGTTTACCCGATTCCAGAGCCTGCTGGCGGTAAATCGCTTTTTCTTTATCTAACTCCGCTTCGGGAATTTCTTCACGCCGAACATAGCGGGGGTTCGCTGCCGCCACCTGCATCGCAATGTCTTTTAGCAGGGCTTGAAACTCCGTCGTCCGGGCAACAAAGTCTGTTTCGCAATTGATCTCCACGAGCGCGCCCAATTTTCCCCCGGCGTGAACGTATGCCGCGACGGCTCCGTCAGCCGCCACGCGATCCGCTTTCTTCGTCGCCGCCGCCAGTCCTTTCTGACGCAGGTAGTCAACCGCTTTCTGCACGTCGCCCGCGGTCTCGGCGAGAGCTTTCTTGCAATCCATCATGCCCGCTCCGGTTTTTTCGCGGAGCTCTTTCACTACGCTGGCACTCACGTCCATTGCTCTTAGACCCCTCCCGCAGCGGAAATTTCAGCCGCTCCAATTCCTGCCTCAGCCGCGGGTTTGTGTTCTTCTTTGCCCTTGATCAGAGATTGTTCGTATATGGTTTTGCCATCGACAATCGCGGCGGCAATGGCCGCGCAGAAGAGACGAATGGCACGAATCGCATCGTCGTTCCCCGGCACCTTATAGTCCACCATGTCGGGATCGCAATTGCTATCGATTACGGCGATCACCGGGATACCGAGCTTGCGGGCTTCCTTGACAGCGATCTCTTCCTGCTTAGGATCGATCACAAATATGGCATCCGGAAGCTTGCGCATTGCCTTGATGCCGCCAAGGGATTGCTCAAGTTTGGCTTTTTCCCGCTTCAGCCCGAGCATTTCCTTTTTCGTCAATGCGTCGACGATCTTCGGGTCGTTTTCCATTTCTTCAAGCTTGCGCAGGCGTTCGATACTTTGACGAATGGTCGTAAAGTTGGTGAGCGTACCGCCCAACCAGCGATTGTGCACGTAATACATGCCGCAGCGCTCGGCTTCCTCTTTGATCGCGTCTTGGGCCTGTTTCTTGGTCCCGACAAAAAGAATATGCCCGCCTGAGGCCGCCAAATCTCGCACCACCGCCTCCAAGTCTTTGAACATCGTCACGGTTTGTTGCAAGTCGATAATGTGAATGCCGTTGCGAGCGCCGAAAATATATGGCTTCATCTTGGGATTCCAGCGGCTCGTCTGGTGTCCGAAGTGGACGCCCGCTTCGAGCAACTGTTTCATCGAAATATCACCCATGCTTTTCTCCTTTAGTTTTGACCTCCCCTTTCGTCATTTCCACCACCGTACCGTGGACGGCACCGCGATGGGGATCGGAAAGGGTGTGAAATATTACTAGTGTCGCGGGGTTTGCTCAGTGGGTACAGCCACGTTGCCACCCCCGAATCCAAAAAATCGGTTAAGGGTTGTGATATTCTTGCGTTTTTAACAGAGTTCGGAGGACGACGCAAGATTGTGGGGAAAACGGGTAAGCTTACTGGTTCATGGACTCGAGAAACTCTTTGTTCGTCTTGGTCCCATGCATTTTGTCAAGCAAGAATTCCATAGCTTCGACCACGCTCAGTTGTGACAGGACTTTGCGCAAAATCCAGATGCGGTTGAGGTCCTCTCTGGCGATCAACAACTCCTCTTTGCGGGTTCCTGACTTGTTGATGTCGATGGCCGGGAAAACGCGCTTGTCCATCAAGCGGCGGTCCAGATGCACTTCCATGTTCCCCGTACCCTTAAACTCTTCGAAAATGACTTCGTCCATCCGGCTGCCGGTATCGATCAGCGCCGTCGCGATGATGGTCAGGCTTCCGCCATCCTCAATATTGCGCGCCGCGCCGAAGAACTTTTTCGGCTTATGCAATGCATTGGAATCGACGCCGCCGGAGAGTATTTTTCCGCTGGGGGGCACGACGGTGTTATAAGCGCGCGCCAACCGCGTGATACTATCGAGCAGAATCACGACGTCTTTCCCATGCTCCACCAAGCGCTTCGCTTTTTCGATGACCATTTCGGCGACTTGAACGTGCCGGGTCGCGGGTTCGTCAAACGTTGAGCTGATCACTTCTCCGTCCACCGAGCGTTGCATATCGGTCACTTCTTCCGGCCGCTCATCGATTAAGAGCACAATGAGAATAACCTCGTTGTGGTTATGGGCGATCGCCTTAGCGATGTGTTGCAGCATCATCGTCTTGCCGGTACGCGGCGCGGCCACGATGAGACCGCGCTGTCCCTTGCCGATGGGAGTCAGCAAATCAACGATGCGGGTCGTATAGTCGTCCGGCTGGTATTCCAGTCGCGCCCGTTCGTTCGGATAGAGCGGCGTGAGGTTATCAAAGAGAATTTTTTCTCGGGCCTTTTCGGGATCCTCGTAATTGATCGTCTCGACTTTGAGCAGCGCGAAATAGCGTTCCCCTTCCTTGGGCGGCCGTATGTGACCTGATATGATATCGCCAGTTCGCAAGTTGAAACGGCGAATCTGACTTGGCGAGACATAAATGTCGTCAGGTCCCGGAAGGTAATTGTAGTCCGGCGCTCTGAGGAAGCCGAAACCATCCGGCAGTGTTTCCAATACTCCCTCACCATAAATATGGCCGTTTTGCTCCGTCTGGGCTTGCAAGATTGCAAAGATCAGCTCTTGCTTGCGCATATTGGCGGCGCCCTCGATGTTAAAATTCTTACCGATCAACGCCAGATCGCTGATCTTTTTCTCTTTCAGAGCTTTAAGATTCAGCCCGTTATCCTCCACGCCCTCCGGCTCGGCGGCTCGAGTTCTACCACGAACCATAAACTATAACTCTCCTTTCGTCGCCGTAGAGCAGTGCCTCACGGCTAGAGCATTACGTGCGATTGTTGGTGAAATCTATCAAATCACGCTGCTACCGTACCCAAAAATGCGCCGTCGTTTTCGCAGTAGCCCAGTGAAAAAGAGCGTATGCTTGACGCTGTTTCGGGCACAGACATGTCAGTGCGACAGGATGTATAACGCAGATGGAAAATTCTCTTTTGAAAAACGAATCAAGTTCTGAACGATTAAACGTCGAGTGAATTTGTTATTCGTGCGGGGATTGACTCAAAGAAAATTGTTGACCTGGACTAATCTTATTTTAAAGCCCCATTCTTGTCAACCCCGTTTCGTCGATATTCTTTTTGACCGAAGTCCCACGCTATTCTTCCCATCCCGCAAAAAACCAAGGAGATCTTGTAGGTCTTTCGGAAGAGCTGCACAAAACTCCATCCGGTGGTCGGTTCGCACGTGATCGATCAGCAATTTCTCGGCATGCAGAGCCTGGCGCGGAAACTCGTCGACCATCGACGCGGCGGGCGGCTTTGTTGCTATAGCCTTTTTGCGTTTATGGCCGTAAACCCTATCCCCCACCAATGGATATCCCAGATCGGCAAGATGCACCCGAATTTGATGCGTGCGCCCGGTCCGCGGGCGCAGTCTCAACAGCGTTACCCAGCGACGCGAATTTGCACCCGCGTCGACTGCAAATTGTTCTTCAACCTGCCACTCGGTAACTGCTTCTCTATGTTTGTGTAAAAAATGAACACTCGACATCCGTTTCCGATCCGAGCGATGGCGGCCGATCGGGCGGTCGATGATCCCTTCCTCCGGTTCAATCCTTCCCCAAACCAGACCGACGTATTCTTTTTGGACCGTGCGATTTTTGAACTGTGCTAAGAGCTTTTGCAACGCCACCATATTCTTCGCGACGATCATGACACCGGAAGTGTCCTTGTCTAATCGGTGAACGATTCCGGGTCGGCGCTCGCCGCCGATTCCATCCAAATCCGGACAGTGGTGCAGAAGTGCATTGACGAGGGTTCCGGTAAGCCGACCCGCAGCCGGGTGAACCACGATTCCGGGAGCTTTGTTAATCACAATGCAATCCGCATCTTCATACAGAATCTCCAGAGGTAGCGCTTCGGACATGAGCTTCGATGGGTGCGGTGGCAATGTTTGAACATGCACGCGATCATTGAGTTTAAGGCGTATGCTCGCCTTTACCGGAACGCCATTAAGCGTTATCTGACCTTCGGCAATCAATTTTTGGACTGCCGCTCGGCTAAGCGCAGGCCATGGCCGGGCATTCCCAATCGAATGACGCGCCAAATACAAGTCCAGCCGCATCCCGGCCGAACCTCGATCGATGACTAGTTGTTGCGCCGACATCAAAATAACCAAGCTAATATTGGCTAGGCATACAAACTTAGGTCGCGAAACATGGTCTCGGCAGATTCCACGTCCGCGCGGATTTGTTTAACAAGGGCTTCGACTGACGTAAACTTTATTTCGTCGCGGATCCTCTTAACGAACGAAAGCTTGACAGCTTCACCGTAGATATCGTCCTTGAAATTCAATACAAAACTCTCGATCGTTCTAGGCCCTTTACCGAAAGTAGGATTGAGTCCCACGCTGCTGACGCTGAGAAATTTTGCTTTGCCGAGGTGAAAGAGTGTGGCGTAGATCCCGTCCAGCGGCAGGACTTCCGTACGCGGGGAGATATTGGCGGTAGGAAATCCGAGGTCTCTACCCCGGCGATGACCGCCGGTAACACGCCCGGAAACGAAATGATAACGGCCCAACATCGGCTCGACATCGTCGACGCGTCCATCGATGATCAACTGGCGTATGTGGGAACTACTCACTCTGACGCCATGGACCAAGATCGGCTCGACGACCGCCACCTGGAAACCCAATTCGGCGCTCCACCGGACAAGATCATCGACGCTGCCCTTTCTGCCTTGGCCAAAGCGCAGATCCCTGCCGACCCAAATCTTTTTCGCCTTGAGACGGCCGAGGAGAAGCTCGCGCACAAACTCGTCGGCACTCACTTTGGCGAACGATAGGTCAAAATGCTGCACCACCACGATGTCAACGCCTAAGTTTTGCAACAACTGCATCTTGTCTTTGTGAGCCAGGAGCATTTTCGGCGCGCGATCCGGCGCGAGAACTTTCAGCGGGTGCGGTTCGAAGGTGAGAACCACGGCTGGGACTCCCCGCTCCTTGGCCTCAGCTACCGTGCCCCCAATCAGAGCTTGGTGCCCAACATGAATTCCATCGAAGTTGCCCAGTGTTATGACTGATTCCTGGAGCGTCAGACCTGGGTCACCGATGTGGCGATAAATCTGCATAAACCGACGACTAGAGTTTATAAATCCGCGCAGACTGGCGAGTTGACTACACCAGCTTCAGTGGGAAAGTCGAAATTCAAGTGCGGGCAACCGGCTCTTTATTCGAGAGTTTTCAATCTCTGCTTCGCTCTCGCAGCCTCGGGTGATTGCGGATACTTTTCGACCAATTCTTGCAAAACCAGACGGGCGTTGAGCTTCTCCCCTAGTTCGGCAAAGGCGGAACCTTGCCGTAAGAGCGCTGCCGGAACCTTTTCAGTCTGTGGATAGCGTCTCCGCACCTCGTCATATTCAACGATGGCTTTGTCGAATTCGCGCAAAGCAAAATGGCTTTCGCCGATCCAATATTGTGCGCTCGGAGCCAACCTGCTCTTGGAATTTTTTTTGAGAAAGTCTTTGAAACGGACAATTGCGGTTTTGTAATCTTTATTCTCGAACAGGCGCCAAGCGCTCTCGAAATCCCTCCGGACGCCCTCCGACTCCGCCATGGAGAGATCGGCAAAGCCGTCACTCGAGGGCTTTTGCTGCGCTTGTGCCATAGATTCACGCACCTGCTTTAATTCTTCTTCGCGGTTCTTCAGCGCTTCTGCCTGAGCCTTGGCGTCCTCTTCGAGCTTTGCCAAACGCGATTCTAGGTTCTTGACCCGTTGATTGTCGTCGCGATTGCTTTGGCCAAGCTGCCGTCCCACCTGAACCCGCGTTTCATCGATCCGCTCCTTGATCGCGCTCAACTCTCTTTGCATCTGCTGAATATTTGCCCGCGTGTCGGCCAGGGTGGCGCGGAAACCCTCGACATCAGTATGTAAAGTATTCATGTCGCCGCGCAGTCGGCGCTGCTCCCTCTCGAGTAGCTCAACCTGCTGCGGGTTGACGCAGGAGAATAGCCAGACTGCATTCACGAGCATCAAGCCTGTCAATAGCTTGGAGACGGGTGTCGAAAGCTTCACAGCGCAATCCAAATTTATGAAGTCGAACGGCCCTGAACAATCACGAAGCGCGCGCGACGGTTCTGCTTCCAACAAGATTCGCTTTGCTCTCTGCAGACAGGAATCTCCTCACCGTAGCTTATCGTCGAAAGCCGGTCGGCTGGAATCCCGAGCGTCGATAAAAATTCACGAGCGGCTTGAGCTCGTTTGGCGCCCAGCGCCAGATTGTATTCATTGGTGCCGCGCTCATCGCAGTGGCCTTCAATCTCCACCCGCGTTGAAGAATTACTTTTGAGCCAGTCGGCGTTGGCACGCAGGGTTGTGCGCGCATCGGATGTCAAATCATACCGGTCAAATTCGAAGAACACGTCTTTCAACGGGCTCGAACCCGCGGTTGCCGTTGATTTTCCCTCTTGTAATTGTTTCAAGCTGGACTTGTCCGTATCCGACTCCCCTGTCTTTCCCCGCTGACCCTCACCCGCACGCTGATCCCCTCCAGGCTGGCGCGCACCGGCCGCTCCGGACGCCGCGCTGTCGGTTTTCCCCGTCGCCGACGGAGCGCAGGCTCCCCCGATCAAGGTGATACCAGCCATGAAAATGTAGCACGCCATTCTAAAGCTGGCCGTCATGGTTGCCTCCTTGCGTTTGATTTAATTTTTCAGCAGCACTGACATGGAATTACGAAGAAACTAATTTAATCGAGGGGACCAACTTGGTTTTGTATCATCCCCCCCAGAACCTGTCAATCTTCGCTGGTTGTCGCCGCTCGCCTGCATAACATAGAGATGGTATTTACCTGCGCGATTCGACGAGAACGCGATAAACCTGCCGTCTGGTGACCATGTCGGATCCTCGCTATCGGACGATTCCGCTGTGAGTTTGCGCGGCTCGCCGCCATCCGCTGAGATGGTAAACACCGCGAAGCGACTACCAACTCGACCGGTATAGACAACCCGGTCGCCTTTGGGTGACCACTCCGGCGACGTATTGTAGTTGCCGCTGTACGTCAGCCTGCGCGTCTTGCCGCCTTGCAAATCCAGAATATACAATTGCGGCGAACCGCTTCGATCCGAAACGAATACAATTTGCTTACCGTCGGGCGACCACGACGGCGAGACTTCGATCCCGGGGTTTTCGGTCAGTCGGCGGATGACATTGCCGCTACGATCGAGAAGATAAAGATTGGTATTCCCTCCCAACTCCAAGGTCGCCACTATCGTCTGACCGTCCGGCGAAAATTTGCCGCCGAGATATCTCCCACCCCCCCGCGGCGTGAACTTAACCTCTTTTCCACTGTCAAGATCAAACAGGAATAGAGTCTGACTGCGGTCTTTGAACGAAGAATAAAGAATGGAACGACCGTCTGGACTCCAATCCGGTGAGAGATTGATCGTGTGATTGTCCGTGACTTGAAATTTCTCGCTGCCGTCTAAGTGCGACAGATAAATTTCCTTGAAGCGCCCGCCGCTGTTGGACACGTACGCGATCCTCGTGTTGAAGATGCCAGGTATGCCGGTGAATTGGTTGATGATCTCATCGACGAATTTGTGCGCGATGCGCCGGTACTCTTTCACTCCACCCGTATAGCGCTTACCGATCCGTTCTTTGTTTTGATAAACATCGAACAGACGCAGCTCAACGGCAACTTCGTCGCCCCGGACGGTAAAGCCGCCTTTGACCAATCCTTCGGCGCCGATAGTCGCCCAGTCTTTGAAATCGAAAGTGCCGAGTGTAATGCCGCTCGACTGCGGATTTTCGATATAAGCCGACCGGTCCAATACTTTAAACCAGCCGGAAAGCTCAAGATCGTGTACCATCGCGTCCGCGATACCTGTGGACAAGCGAGCAGAATCCGCTGTATTCGCGCCCAAGTTTTTCAGCGGCGACACGGCGACGGGAAATCGCTGCCCACCCGGACCCACGATTTCGCCGGTAACAGCTGTCAGAACAGCCTGGGGTTGGACGAAAAAGAAAATGCTAACCAGGATGAGTCTAAACACCATTGATTTAAGCTCCCAAATCTTTCGGTCTAACAGTCAGTTCGACATCAGCAAAATCTTTGCGGTAGCTTTCCGGTGGCGCCGGAAGCGGGCTCGATTTTCTCACTGCTCGCAGGACCGATTCATCGTAGGACAGATCGCCTGACGGCTGGACGATCTTCAGACCAATCACTTCGCCGTTGTCTTTGATACCGAAATGAACGACTACCTTTAGATTGCTGCGTTGTCCCACCCAAACCCAATTGTCCTGAATCATTCGCCAGAGGCGGTTTTGATAGATAACGAAATCCATTCCCTTTACGATACCGGGGCCGCCGCGGCCGCCAGCACCGATTGCCGCAGCGCCTTCACCTTCCCCAGACCCAGAGCTCAGCACTTCGCCTTTGGCTGTTTTTTGCGCGCTTTCACCCCTTGCTTTTGCCCGTTCCACTGCCGATTGAAGCAGCCTCTCGCGCACGCTATCGGCGGACGCCGACTCAGTCTTAGTCTCCTCTTTTGTTTCTTTAACCGGTTCTTTCTTTACCGGTTCGGTTTTGGTTTTTTCTTTGAGGGCTATTTTTTCTTCCTGAGGAGCCTTTTTCTCGACCGGCTTGGTTTTTTCCGGCGTTTCTTTCTTGATTTCTTTTTTCGTTTCGGGGATCACCGGCGTCTTTTCCGCCTGTGGCGCTTTAGACGATTGCTTCGGCGTCCGCGTTAGCTCGGTACCAAGATTCGTCGCGCCAATTTTTTCTCCGCCGATAAGATCGACAACATAGACCGGATGCACTGGACCGGTGGGGGCTGGCAACATCGGCGCAAGAAAAAAGCATGCAATAAGCGCCACATGCAGTAGAAATGAAAAAACCAGCCACCTCGGTAGCCGTTCTTCCGCGCCGACGAGCGGAAACGATCGTTCCCGTAAACTGATTGTTGGCGATGGCATTTCCCCGGCCATGAATGATTATCCCTCTTCGGACGGCGGGCGTGTTACCATGCCTAGTCGCTCAATGCCGGCCTGTTTAATCTCCGCAATGGCTTTCATCACTGTGCCATAACGGACGTCTTGATCCGCGCGCAGATACACTTGCTTGTCCGCCTGTAATTTTTTAATCGCCCGAAGCTTGTCGCCCAATTCCCGAAGCGACATGGCGTTATCATTGAGATAGATATTACCATTCTTAGCGACGGTAACGATTAAGTATTCTTCCGTCCCGGGAATGGCACTGGTTTTGGCCTGAGGCAGATTAACTTGCACACCCTGTTGAATGATCGGTGCCGTAACCATAAATATGACCAGCAGCACCAACATTACGTCGACCAGCGGAGTTACATTGATCTGTGATATGGTCGTCGCATCACGTGGCGACGAGGAATCCATGGCCATGCAGACCTCGTGGTTTGGAGATTAATAGATCGCGACCTCATTCCCCGCTCGACATTCACGCCGAAGACTAATTACTGTTTACCGTGCCCGACGCCTCATATAAACGCGATCACCTGTTTATGGCGCGACACCTTCGCGCCCGGCAACGGAAGCCCCAGCAATCCGATTATACTCTGTTATTTTATTACTTGAAGAAGTGACGCTCCGCGATATTGAGAAATTCATGGGAGAAGTTATCCATTTCGACCGCGAGTACTTTGATCTGCTGGACGAAATAGTTGTACGCCATGAGCGCCGGAATCGCTGCGGCCAGCCCAACCGCGGTTGCGATCAATGCTTCGGCGATGCCCGGCGCGACGGCTTGAATGCTGGACGAATGCGTGACACTCAATCCCCGAAACGCGTTCATGATACCCCAAACCGTGCCGAATAGCCCGATAAACGGCGCGGAACTGGCGGTGGTTGCCAGGAATGAGCAGTTCTTTTCCAATTTGGTGATCTCAACGCTGGTCGCTCGTTTCATTGCGCGCGACACGTTCTCCACCCCGCCCAATTCCGTCGTCAGGTTTTCCCCCGCGGACGACTCTTTTTTTGAACGGGAGACTCTGACAAGCTCTTCATATCCGGAGCGAAAGACTTGGCCAACCGGACTGGCGCTCAGCTCGCGGCTCGCGTCGTGAATCGATGAAAGATTACGCCGTTCCCAAAATATTTCGATGAACTTTTCTGATTCCCGTTTGGCGCGCCGGATTTGCCGATATTTCTGAGCGATGATCCCCCAACTGACGACGGAAAATAGAACCAACAAATAGAGGATCGCTTGGACGACCAACCCTGACCCACGAACGAGATCGAGGATGCCGTGTTGTTGCGGTGTAGAAAGCCCTTCTTGCACCCGTAATTGGAGCGACCAAAGAGAAGACATCACGCGTTTTTGAGGAGCTAATTGAAAAAGTATTACAAGCCTTGTAATTAGTCAATTCAGAATCACAATTTTGTCGTGCAGTCATAGAAACGGAAAATCATCATGATTCGAAAACTCGCTGACTTGGACCTCCGCGACAAGAGTGTTTTCCTGCGCGTCGACTTTAATGTGCCAATCGATCACGGTAAGATCACTGAGCCGCACCGAATCAATAGCGCGCTGCCGACCATACGTTTAATTCTGGAACAGGCAAGAACAATAGTGATCGCTTCGCACTTGGGCCGTCCCGACGGCAAGGTCGCGCCGAAGTATAGCCTTGCTCCGATCCGAGAGCACTTGGAGCATGCACTGAAACAGCCGGTGATTCTAGCGTCAGACTGTATCGGCACGGAAGTGGAAAGCATCGTCCGGGACGATGCAAACCGAATCGTTTTGCTTGAAAACCTGCGTTTTCATAAAGAAGAAGAAAAAAACGATCGCGGCTTTTCTCAGGCGCTGGCATCTCTTGCCGATGTTTACGTGAACGACGCGTTCGGTGCAGCTCACCGCGCGCACGCCTCGATCGCTGGAATTGCGGCCTTTTTCAACGACAAGGCAGCCGGTCTACTGATGCAAAAGGAATTGGACTACCTTACTCCTATTCTATCGAGCCCGGAAAAGCCGTTCGTGACAATTTTGGGCGGTGCGAAAGTTTCTGACAAGATCGGAGTGATCAGGAATTTGCTGCCGAAAGTCAGTGCGCTCTTAATCGGCGGCGGTATGGCGTACACATTTCTCAGAGGCCAGGGATTAGAGATCGGTAGATCGTTGGTTGAACAAGATAAAATCGGTCTCGCCGCGGACATATTAAAGGAAGCGGCTGGTCGCAGCGTCAAAATTCTTCTGCCCGCCGATCACGTGACGGGCGACGCCGAGAAAAGAAACCCCGAAACATGCCAAGGCCAGATTCCCGCGGAGCGAATGGGCCTCGATATTGGCCCAAAGACGGCCAAACTTTTTGCCGATGAGATTCGCAAGGCAAGAATGGTCCTGTGGAACGGACCCGTCGGCCTTTTTGAAGTCCCGCCGTACGATCAAGGCAGCCGCACGTTAGCCAAAACGTTGGCGGAAAATCATCCGCGTGTCATTAGCATCATTGCCGGCGGAGATACCGTGGCTGCGGTGACCGCCTCTGGGGTAGAAGCGAAAATTACGCATTTATCTACGGGCGGTGGGGCAACTCTCGAGTTTCTCGAAGGCAGAGAGCTTCCCGGGATCACAGCATTGGAGGACGATCAATGACACCGCCTTTAGTGGTGGGAAACTGGAAAATGAATGGGAGCCAAGCCGACTGCCTCCATCTGGCTCGGCAGGTCGCCCGAGATGTCAAATCAAAACCAGCGCCTGTCCAAGTCGTTGTGGCGCCGCCGTTCACGGCACTGGCGGCAGTCGGCAAGGCGCTGCACGACAGCAAAGTTCAATTGGCCGCGCAAAACTGCCACTGGCAGCTGAACGGCGCCTTCACCGGTGAAGTCAGTCCGTCAATGCTAAAAGAGCTCGGCTGCGAATTCGTGATACTTGGCCATTCCGAAAGACGGCATATCTTTTATGAAAGCGACGACATGATCGGCAAAAAGGTTGCGCCGGTTATTGCGCAGGGTATGCGGCCGATTGTGTGTGTCGGCGAAACGCTCGAGGAACGACAGCGTGAACAAACCTTTGAAATCATCGCACAGCAGCTTGAGTCTGCGTTGAAGGGGCTCGGCAATGATGCTATAGACAAGATCGAAATCGCGTATGAGCCTGTATGGGCAATCGGCACGGGGCACAACGCAACTCCAGACCAAATCCGCGAAGTTCACGCACATATTCGACATCTTGTCGGTGCCTCGTTCGGCAGATCAAACGGGCATGGCATGCGGATACTCTATGGAGGCAGCGTTAAGCCCGACAATGCTGCGATGATAGCCGGGATTGATGGCGTCAACGGCCTATTAGTCGGCGGTGCCAGCTTACAAGCGGAGTCGTTTTTGCCAATCGCACGCGCGTTTTCAAAAAAATCGATAATCTTATGATCCTCGCAATAACCATTATTCACGTAATTGTCAGTGTGGGTTTGATCCTTGTGGTATTATTGCAAACCGGAAAAGGCGCCGAAGTGGGAGCGGTGTTCGGTGGCTCAAGTTCGACAATCTTTGGCAGCAGCGGCGCCGGCAATTTTTTGACTCGTTTAACTACAGGTATGGCGATCGTGTTCATGATGACCTCGTTGACACTCGGCTATTTTGCCGGACGAAAACCGTCGGCGACTATTTTTGACACTCGCACGCCGGCGGCGGAACCTCGAGCGCCGATGCCGTCACAAGCACCTCAGCAACAACAAACGGCTCCGGGTAGTGCTCAACCTACAGCACCAACTACACCAGAAAAAAATCCACCGGAAAAAACTGGGACGCCTTAGTTCATGGGCCGCGAGGGTGGCGGAATCGGCAGACGCGCTAGTTTGAGGGGCTAGTGCCAGAAATGGCGTGGGGGTTCAAATCCCCCTCCTCGCACCAACTCAATTCCCTGGCGTACTTGACACCATCCTGTTTGATGAAGGCACAGGATGCGTGCGGACAGGCGACAAAGTGCACCCGATAATCGAGGCCGGAGTTCGCCCATGCGACATCTTCTTCGGCAATCATGTCAGATGCCGGCTTTTGTGGGCCGAATTAAGGCGTTCAAGCGCAAATTCCGTTGCGATCATCGCGCTACCTTCGTCTCAATTTTGTTCCAATCTGAAAGTCGATTTTACCTGTTTGCAACGCCATTATTGTCACATCGAGTTCGGATCTGTCGATTTTTGACCGAAAACACAGTTTGTTTGCGTGCTTTTTTCCTCGCTAATTTTGAAATTTCAAATAGTTATAGTTTTGGCCTAGAGTGGCATATGACTTGCTCTTTTTCGCCCCTTTTAGGAGCACCAAAACTATGAAAAAAACCGATACCTCCATAAAACTCTTAACGCTAGCCGAGGCGGCGAGTATCCTAAAAATTTCCAAAAGAACTTTGCACCGAATGATTCAAAATCGTCAGATTCCCGCGTTCAAGGTCGGCGGCCAATGGCGGATCCTTGAAAGCCGCTTCCAGGAGTGGGTACAAGAGGAGGAAAATACTACTCCGAAAGCCGGCTAGGCTTCTCAATCCTAGAAAAATTTCAAATTGGAATGGCAAATTAAACTGACTCCATTAATGAACACTTGCTTCCCTCTTAATCTTAAGTCGACGGGCGATCGTTCCGCCCGATACCCGCATAGCTCCCTCGTCACTTGATAGAGGAATCCGTCACGGGCTTTTCCATTCTGTTTAGCTAATTGACCCGCCGCCGTCATCGAATGCATGCGGCTATTGCGACAGCTGCTGCGGCAAAACCCGGGCGCGCATTTCGTTGAATTGCGTGCGAGTATAGGATGACTAATGAAAGCGGCTCGCAGACAAAAAACTCAGCAAAGCGGACCTGATAGTTCCGGAGTGGGCTCACCGGATTTGCTGACGGAGCTACCAAATCGTCGCCGGTTCACCGAACACTTAAACCAAGCAGTGGCAAAAGGGCACTGCATGCCCTTCGGCCTAATCGTTGAAACTCGAGGGATTTGGCAAAAACTCGCAACTCTCAATTGCGACGCCGCTCAGGGTTATTTGATGTGTCCACCAAGGCCGGCAGCCGCCCTTAATGATTGGCTCGTCCATGTACCGTGGAGAATCGGCAAGATATCGACGAAGAAAAAACGCGCAACACCACGATTAGGGCAGACGCGAACCACAGTAAAGTAGATCGCCCGCTAGACGCTCGGCAGCTCGACTCTAAATTCAGATCCCAGGCCCGGAGTGCTATTGACGGTTATTGTTCCGCGCAGCAATTCAGTGAAAGCCTTGACGATGTAGAGCCCCATACCAATACCGCTCTGTGTGCGCGTCCGCGCCGCGTCAACCTGCCAAAATTTATCGAATACGAACGGCAGCTGGTCGGAAGGAATACCAATACCCGTATCCGAGACGGTGAACTCCATTCGTTGGCGTTGCGGGTCGAGCCGCGCGGCGACGCGAATCTCGCCGGCGTCGGTAAATTTTACTGCATTGTTGATCAAGTTCTGCAGAATGATCTTAAGTTTTCCAGGATCAGACATCACCACCGGCATCGACGCCGGATAGTCCCATACCAAAGTCACGTTGGGATCTACGACAATGCCTTCATAGATTTGCTTCATTTCCTCGAGAAACTCAGATAAAACAAGCTCCTCAATACGGACCGCGACAGCGCCGGTTTCGACGCTCGCCGAATCCAAGATCACGTTGACGATATTTTCCAGATTCTCCGTCTGCCGCAGTACCTTGGACAACGCTTCTTCTTGGTCTCGATTGATCTCGCCGAGCGCCGCGCTTTTCAGAGCCTGCGTATAGCTGGCGATTACCGTGAGCGGGGTTTTGAGCTCGTGAGAAAGGATGTTCAGCAGCTCGGTCTTCGCTAGATTTTTCTGTTCAGCCCGCTCCGCTAGCACGCGCTGAGTGCGAACTAGCTGTGAGAAATGGCCATAGAAAAGTCCGACCACGAACAGGAAAGCGAGCTGGAGATAATTGCCGGGATGATAATCCGTAGACTGGAAAAAGAAGCCAGCATACGCAAGCGGCGCGGCTAGAGAGACAATTGCGATCATCCTTGGGTTCTCGAAAATAGAACAAATGATTATGAGTAAAAAGTAAGCAAGATAAAAGCTCGGTTCGACTTGTCCGTTAATAATCAGAGAAGCGGTCAGAACGAGTGTGTCAACCACTACCAGCGAGACGTTGAACTTGAAATTACGAAACGCCGATTCATCGACGAAATACAATCCCGCGTTCGAAAGCGCGTAAAAAATAACGAACACATCCAAAAAAGGCGGCATCGGCAATCCGTCGGTTCGATACAAAATCAGCGAAGAGCTGATCAGCACGACGGGCCAGCGGATAAGAACTACGGTGGACTTTAGCGGCACGCTGCCCGCAGTAGGCGCCGCCGAATTTTCCGAGGGAAATGCGTCATTTTGGCGCATGGGTTGTATAAGTTGTTTAATGGGTCACCTGTAGGCGCGGGATCGAACGATCGCGCCACTAGACTAGGCTAGGGCAGAGGTTCTCCGCGCGGTTTCCTAGCAAGATTAGTCTCGATCCAAATTATTGCTCGCGGTAGGAGTTACTTAACCGACCTTTTGGAGTCAGGCTTGCTGAAACCGTAGGCCTCCCAGTTTTTTAGCACCCTCTCTTGAAGATCGGCGGGCCAAAGGTTTTCGAAACTGGCCTTCACGGGTATGCTCTCCTGTGGCCAATCCTTTGGCCAAGTGCAGTCAAATATGACGCCGGCGGCATCGCCGATCAGCCGTTCTTTTGGCGGCAAGAACGGCAACAATACTGGGAAGCCTGGAATATGCGGAACCTGATGAATACCGCTGACCGGGTGGCATTTGGTCGTCATGGCGTGCATCACTTCATCCATATTGGTGGGATCGACATCGGGCTCAACGATAACCATGTAATAAACAAATAGTCCAGGTTTAGTCGCCCACACCGCGTGGGCTACCCGGCGTGCGAAATTGACGAACGGAACTTCCGTGGAGACCACGCACATGTGCCCAACGCCGAATGGGGGGCAGAATACACCTTTCACGGGCAAACCCAGCTTTTTGAGTTCCGTATAAATCTCGGCTCCTTTGATCAAAGCGGTTGCAGTCTGTCCTTCGTGAATCGGCATTCCCATGTTGGAAAATGGCAGGATGGGATTATTGCGGTATGTAATGGCCTTAATTTTTAAAATCGGCTTCGGCGACGATTTCCCGGCTTCGTAACCCATATACTCGCCGAACGGACCTTCGACGCGGCGCTCATGCGGGAGCACCTCTCCCTCAATAACGATCTCAGCCGACGCTGGAACCTCCAAATCGACAGTTTCACACTTGACCAGAGGTATCGGCGCGCCTTGCAGAGCTCCGGCGACCTCGACTTCGTTTACATACGGCGGCAGCATCACGCAGCTGACAAGAGGAATCACCGGTTGCCCGCCGATCGCCACCGCCACCGGCATGGGTTTATTCATCGCTTCATACTTTTGATACATCTGCCCGATATGTTGTTGCGCCGGAAACAAACAGCCCAGCGTGTTGCGATCGTGCACCATCAATCGGTACATTCCCCAGTTTACCCAAGAGCTGTCTGGGTCCTTGGTGATTACTGTGTGCCAGGTTCCGATATAGCGACCGCCGTCACCGCCGTGAATCAGCGGAATCGGAAACTTGAGCACATCGACTGCATCGCCTAAATCGATGTTTTCTTTGCATGGTCCAGTCTTCACCAAAATGGGCGGAATGAGTTTTTCTTTGCGCTTCAGGTAGCTCGACATAATGTCCTGGGGCGAGGAACTCGGCGCCATGTGCATAGCGAGGGCTGTGCGCGCGAAAAGACCATGACCCGGATGTTTGCTCGCTCCTAATGGGGCGCCGAGCGCACGAAAACCTTTGGAATAGCCTTTCACATTTTCGAACAGAGCCGCGGGGGCGCCAAGATCGTATACCCTGCGGGTAATGGCACCCATTTCGAGATTCCAATCCACCTCGGCATCGATCCGTTGCACCTCCTGGTACTCTTCCAGGATTTCGAGAAAATCCCTTAGATCATCAATTTGCATAGCATAAGCTCCTCAATCTGGCCGGATAAAAGTTTGGCGGAATGGCAAGCAGACCGATCGTTTAAATCGTAATCATTTATATCAGACCTAAGTGCTTGAAGGCAAAACAATTTCGATAGTTAACTCGGGAAAATGCGCCGGTGAAAAACTGTGGACAAAATTTACCCAGTGATTTATATTTTCTTTTCAGAGGTAGCGACCAAAGGGGGGACTTTTATGGCAGAAATCAACAGACCTAGCGGCTTGCCGGCGGATTTAGGCGCTTATCTCGGCCCCGGCACAAAGATCAATGGAAAACTGCAGTTCGATGGCCAAGCCACCATCGACGGCGAGGTTGAAGGAGAAATCGTCGGCCAGGCCCACGTGACGGTGGGGCAGCAAGCCACCGTGAAGGGCAAAATTTCCGCCGCATCCATCCTCGTTCAGGGTAAGGTTATGGCTGACGTCGTGGCGGAAAAGAAACTCGAAGTGCAGCCGCCGGGTTCGGTCATAGGCGACGTGACCACACAAAGTTTGGTGATCGGCGACGGCGCGGTTCTCGAAGGCCATGTCTCGATGAAAAAAAGTGAAGGCCGAGTCCTGCCGCTCCGTCAAGAGCCAAAGAAAGAGAGCGCTTTGTAGATCGCTCAATCCGCAAAGAGTGGAGCAATCTTTCTCGCCTTCACGTCGATCAAACCGCGCGCCGTTATCCGTAGCGCGGGCAGCGTGACGAAGGGCAAAAAGACCAAAGCGAAAATGGGCTTATCGAAAGATGAGCCCATTTCTTTTAATCGGGTCTGAATTCTTCTCAGCTCGTTCCCCACCTCCTGCCACGGATGTAACGAAAAAATTCCACCGAAGGGAAACTCGATTTTTTCCGAGATGTTCCCTTCGTCGACAATTGCGATACCGCCGCCCGCTTCGAGCAGCACATTGGCGCAACACGCCATGTCGTGATCATCGCTGCCAACGACCATCAACGTGTTTTCATCGAGGTTCGTCGTTAGTCCCATGGCGCCCAGCTTGGCGCCAAATCCTTTAAGAATACCAAACGAAACCTTTGCCGAGCCTTGGTGCCGATCGAACATCGCGACCTTCAATAAATCATCGTAAAGATTTGCCTGGACGACTCCTGACGGCACACCGACCTCGACAACCCGTTCCGCGGTAATAGTTTGATTGAGCAGTTCCATGACTCTGATTTTGACAGTCATCCTGGGGCTCGAAATCTTGAACGTCTCCGGCGTAATCGACAATCCCAACCGAAGCGAATGCATCATGTTCGCGGGTAGCTCGATGGCATTGGATTTCACTTCCGACACGCCCTTTCGGGCGACGACTTTCCCAGCGATCATAACCTCGCGCACATGGCACTGTTCCAAGTCATCGATCAAAACGATATCTGCGAAGCGGCCCGGAGCAATGCCGCCGATATCTTGCTCCAAACCGGAATAGGCTGCTGGATTCAAAGTTACCGACTGAATCGCCTGTAGCGGTGAAAGTCCCAACGCGATCGCGCTGCGAACCACGTGGTCCATGTGGCCGTACTCTTCGACATCGTCCGGCGACATGCTGTCCGTCACAAGAATCAGCCGTTGCAGGCTGATGCCCTCGGAGATGAAGCGAGGGAGCGTTGTTGCTAAGTCTTGGCGCAAGGAACCTTCACGCAGCATCGTCCAGTAACCCAGGCGTAAACGCTCGAGCGCGTCTTCGAAGCGAATCGGCTCGTGGCACGACGAAATTCCCGCTGCCGCCACCGCGCATAATTTCGAGGCGCGGCCATCGACACCAGGGTGTAAACTCGCAACGGATGTTTCTCGACTTCATCGAGAAAAAGTTTCAGACCGCGAAACCCGAATACGCTCGACAACTCGTCGCACGAAGCCACCACTGCGGTCGTGCCGTGCGGCAAGAGCGACTGGAGGTTTTCGAACGGTCTCGCATAATGGCCGATGTGGGTATGGCCATCAATAAACCCGGGAGAAACGAAGCTTCCCGATGCATCTCGAATCTCCGTTACGATGCCTTTTGTATGCCGCGCACTCGGCCCGACGTAACATATCCGACCGTCGAGAACCGCGATCTCCATCCCATCGAGAATTTCTCCCGAATAGACATTGATGACTCGGCCGCCGGTGATAATGAGATCGGCTTTAATTTCTCCCATCGCGCCGCCAACGAGTCTCGCCAGTGCATCTTTGGAAAATGTCATGATCGTTTTGTAACACGATGAATCAGACGTTACCAAAGCCGCCGAGGCATGCTGTCACCGGCGGTTTGTCTCAATTGAAAAATCTTTACCCAATTACATTTTTTGAGGTAAATAGGCGCAGCCCGTTTCATATTAACGCGTTGCCGAGGAGGTCACGAATGGCATGAACGAATGTATTGATAGCGAGTCTCGCCGATTGAACGTGGCAGCTCATCGCGTGGGGCGCTCTGTATTCACTCAAGTAATTGATGGAGTAAGCATGGCATGGCGTGCCGTTCAGTTATGAGTTTGATGTTGGCTATCCTCCTGGCGGCAAACTATTCAACGGCGTCCGCCGCTGCAGCCCAAAGCGATTCTCCAGCAAATTCACTTTGCCGGAGCGAAGAGCAAATATTCTTTAGCTGTCCGATCGCGGCGTCAGTGAAGGCAGTTTCGCTCTGCGGCTCTAAGACAATTGATTCCAGGCGCGGCTACATTCAATATCGGTTTGGCCAAACCGGCGCGGTGGAGCTGCAATTTCCACGCGAGCGCGCCAACACGCAGCGAGTTTTCCGCTATGCCAAATATTTCCGTGCTCAGGTACAACGCACAGAAATAACATTCGACAACGAAGACTACCGTTACGTCCTGTTCGACTACTACGAAGGCGATGTAAAGCCCGCCGTCAGAGAAGCCGGAGTGCGAATTACGCCGCACGGCGGCAATCAACGAGAAAGCGAGATCAAATGCGCTGGCTATCCCATTAGCAAACTTGGCAGCTTGGAATCGATCCTTGCACGCGATATGGATAACCCGCTGAATCGATAAGATTTCATCGGTTGGAGGAGAATCATTATGAGCGACGAGAGCATAAATATCGAAATTTTAAAAGACGCTTACCGTCGCTGGCACGAGACTAAAGCCGGAAGCGTTGATCATTGGCTACATCTCATGACGGACGACGTGAATTTTCGTTCCCTCGCCGAAGGGGCCAAGACTATGGAATTCACCCGCACGTCAAGTTGCAAAGACGACGTCAAACATTATTTCGCCGGACTCACCACCGACTGGGAAATGATCTATTACAGAATCGACGAATACATCGCCCAAGGCGACCGCGTCGTCGCTCTCGGCCACGTCTCCTTCAAAAATAAACGCACCGGTAAAGTCCTCGAAACTCCCAAAGCCGACTTCCACAAATTTCGCGACGGAAAAATCTACGAGTTCTTCGAGTTCTACGATACGGCCCAGGCAATTACGGTGGCGACGGCTAAATAATATGAAAAAGTGCGGTTCGCGCCAGATAGCCCGCGATGTTTCTGCTCAGCGTTCCCCTACCGATCATGATCGCATGGCGGGCGAGGGAATCATCAGACCGAATTAAACAATTGGAACTCGTGGAACGATTGGAACCGTTGGAACAGTATTTTTTTACTGCCTTGTCACGCAGCCCTTCAGCCCTTCAGTGAATCCCCGGTCCCACGCTTCTTCGTAATCCGGTAACTCGTTGAGCAGAAGAATGTCGTCGTAAGTGCCGTGGCCCGAGCCGATGCGCCGTTCGGGGTGGACGCACTCGCGGCGCGGCATGGGCAGATTGTATTTCTTCCAGCTGTTGTAATAGTTGCCCATCAACTGAAGATAATATTCCAGCGGGATCGCCGGTTGATCGTGTTGAGAGACCAAGTTGGAACCCGGCTCGCGGCGCCATTGGTTGAAGCGCGGGATGATGCCGTGGCTCATCATGAAGTCTACGCCGTCCGATGTCGACTTCACGGCTTCGCTGACTGTCTCAAAACCGTAGGGTTTCGCCATCTCGACGCCGCCAACGAAATTCGGCCGCACGTTGCCTTCGCCGAAAACGTCCACCTCATCGATCAGGCTTCGGACCCAACCGTCCCAACCCACGCGCCGGTTTTTGCCCGGGTTGATCCATTCAAACAGCCGCTTGTCCCACACCTCCATGTTCGAGTGATGACAATCCACGCCCGCAGCCCGGTAACGCTTCATGGTTTCTTTATCCTGGCCATTGGTTTGCAGGTTCACGAAGCGTCGCCGGCCGCCCCACTTGAGCGCCGAGACATATTCGGAATAAAAACTCAGCTCGTCTTTGCCGTGCAGCGTCTTCAAGATCGTCCCGCCAGTGATCAGAAAATCCATCGGCGGCGTGAAGCCGACTTCTTCGGTGGCGTCCTGCTCGATGGAGCGCGCGACTTCGACCATGTACTCGACCGGCTTCACCGGTGCATTAAAGGTAAAGTCTTTCGACTCCTTCATCTGGCGCGCGTTAATATTGATATCGCAGAAGCGGCATTCTTCGTCGGGACCCCAGTACTGGCAGTTGCGAAAGGCGGTCACGAAGTAGCCGAAGGCGATGATCTCATGATATGCGGTGCCGTCCGGGAATTTACGCGTGTAGTATTTCAGTGGCTTGGGAAAATAGACTTCGCAAATCTCGTTTCCTTCGAGAAAGAGCTTAGGCCGACCATCCACCACATCGATGACGTATGGCGAACTGGAATCGAGCGTGGTCTGAATGCTCACCGGCCTGAGGCCGTACATGCCTCTGCGGATCGTGAACCACTCGGGTATCTTCCGATGCTCTTTCCTTTTCATATCCTTCATTGGCATCAAATCGTATGAAAACAGCCGATAGGATTTCACCAGCGCCTGGGAAGCCAACTCCAGGGCCGCGTTGGTGAACCAGTGGCCGACACGAAGCAAGTCGTGCTTCAAGATAATTTCTCGTGGCAGATCGCCGTAGCTCGAGAAATAATTTTCGAGTTGGCCTAAGGTTCGGCTACTTGTCGCCTCCGAGATTGCTTCCATTTTGTTGCTTCCTTTCCGTAAATACTTTTGACTGCTCTACAGAGCTCCGACAGCCCTCCGTGCTGCAAGAGCAGCGCGTTCGAGCTGTCCTGTTAAGAGCCGAGTTTCCCTCAGTAGCAGAGGCATAATTGACTTGCGCTTTCTCAAGAGTGATTTCATTGCAAACCATTTAATTGTGATGTTAGATCGCTGTCAACGGTTGAAATTCAAATTCTGAGTTTGAACGGCCCGTTTCGAGATTATCTGGGGGCAAAATCGGCAACAACGAGTTCTCGGTAGATCCTGCAGGAGGTATTGCGATGCCAACGATTGACGGCGATGCTCACGTGATGGAAGGCCCTCAGACTTGGGAGTACTGCGATCCGTCGGAGCGTAAGTTCATGCCTGTCCTCTTAAATCCAGGCCCCGAGGCGGATCGTCAGTTCTGGCTCATCGACGGCAAGATCCGCGGGCACGTGCGCCACGTCGTCAAACCCAAGGATTTTCAAGCGCTGGCCGAGGCCAGCGGCCGAGAAATGGTGGTTTCGCCAGAGGCCCAGCACTTAGAAGACGTGCAGGCGCGTATTCGCCATATGGACGAGACCGGAGTGGACATCCAGGTAATGTACCCGACGATCTTCGTCCAACAGATCGCCGATAAACCGGAGTTCGAGGTCCCCATCTGCAAGTCCTATAACCGCTGGCTGGCCGATATCTGGAAGCAGAGTCAGGGCCGGCTACGCTGGGTCTGTGCTCTGCCACTCCTAAGCATGCCCGACGCGTTGGATATGTTGCCTTGGTGCAAGGAACATGGTGCGGTCGCTGTTCTCATGCGCCCCATCGAAGGGACTCGGCTCATCCAGGACCCGTACTTCTACCCGTTGTACGAGGCGATGAGCAAGCTCGACATTCCCGTTGGCATGCATATCGGCAACGCAAATCCTTCCAACCTAGACGATACTCGTCAGCGCATCGGCTTCGGTGCCGGCTTCTGGGGCATGTGTACGAACACGGTTGGCGCCTGCCACGCGGTTATCACGAGCAAGCTCCCAGAGCTGTTTCCGCAACTGCGGATCGGGTTCATTGAGTCTTCGGCCCAATGGATCCCGTGGGTGGTAAAAGATATCCGGCGCCGCGCGGAAGGCAGGAAACTGCCGGAAAACTTGTTCGAGACCTACCGGTTGTATGTCTCCTGCTACAGCAGCACCGACGATATCGAATACATCGCTCAGTACTCCGGCGAGAATACGCTCATGACTGGGACGGACTTCGGGCACGTCGATATGTCCGTTGAAATCGACGCGCTGCGCTCCCTTTCGCAGAGCGGAAAGGTGAGGCCCGAACTCGCTAAGAAGATCTTGGAGGACAACCCGGCGCGGTTTTACGGGATACAATAATAAAGTTCCAATCGTTCCAGACGTTCAAATCGTTCAAGCCGTTCGAACCGAAAGATTCAGATGCCATTGATTCGTATCGCGGCCATATTTGTTTTTGCCGCATTGTGTGTCAAAGCGGATGCGTTCGCACAACTCACCAAGCTCAACGTCGGCTATGTCGGCATCACGTCGGACAACGCGGCGGCGTTCATCGCGCGCGATACCGGCATTTACGCGAGGAACGGGCTGGACGTGCAGCTGATCTATTTCAACAGCGGCAGCACGGCGGTGACCGCATTGATCACCGGTGACACACCGATCTCACAAACGGCCGGGCCCGGCGTCATCAATGCGACGATGAACGGAGCCGATGCCGTGATGATCGCGGGTGGCAACGTGACACTGGATTACTGGATGCTCAGCCGTCCCGAAATCAAGACGCCGGAGCAGCTCAAGGGCGGCGCAGTCGCGATCAGCCGCTTCGGCTCGGCGTCCGACTTCATCGTCCGTTACGCGTTGCAGCGGCTGGGGTTAACTCCTGTGAAGGATGTTGCGATATTGCAAGTCGGTTCACTGACCGAACGTCTCGCGGCGATGGAAACCAAGCGCGTGCAGGCCACCGTCCTGGCGCCGCCGGCGATGTATCAGGCGCAGAAGCGCGGCTTCAATATACTAGCCGACGTCGCTGCTCTTGGTCTGCCGTATCAGGCGACCGGCGTCGCGACAACGCGAAAATTCATTCGTGAGCGAACCGACGTTGTCCGCCGCTACATTAAAGCGCATATCGAAGCCGTGCATCGTTTCAAGACCGACCGCGAAACGTCGATGAAAGTACTGGCCAAGTCCCTAGCTCTGTCCGACAAAGAGTTGCTCGATAGAACGTACGACGGCGCGATCGCCGAGCATAAACTGCCGGCGAAGCAGTACCCGACCCTAGAGGGCTTGAAGACGATCTTGGCGAGCGAGCCGAAAGCGAAGGGAGCGAAGGCCGAAGACTTTGTCGATCTCCGTTTCATCAAAGAGCTCGACGACAGCGGCTACATCGACAAGTTGTATAAGAGGTAAGAGACGCAACGATCGGGGATTGGACGATTCTCTTGCGGTGCCCCTTCATCCGTCGAAGAATGCGTGGTTCAGCTAACCCATCAATCAACAGCAACTAAGCTCTGTGTTTCGTAACCCCTGGAAATTTGGGTCCCTGCAAATGTTGTTACCGGGCATTTCATTTTTTGTACGGTCAAAAACCGCTCGACCAAATTTTCCTGCGAAGGATTTCTCTTACGCAGGATAATTTGATATTTCTCCAACACATCAGTCATGTTCGCGCACTGAGAGGTATTTGATTCATGATTATCGATTGTCACGCTCATTTAGTCCCGCAAAGTTGGCATCACCCGAAGTCGCCGAAGTCGATTTTTGACCTCGATGGCTTGTTCAAGCAACATGACGAATCCGGGGTGGATATCACCGTTTTTGGTAATAACTGGATTCGCTCGCCGGACGGTTACGACGCGCTGAGGGTCGTCCAGGAATTCAACGAGCACGCGGCCGAATTGACGGCGAAGCATCCGAAGCGCTTGCTCGGCCTCGCCTGCTCGGTGCCTTTTGATAACGACAAGATTCTCAAAGAAACCGAGCGCGCGGTTCGTGACTACAAGCTCAAAGGTATCATGATCAACTCGAGCGTCGAAGGCGAATATCTCGACTCGCCAAGGGCAACACCGTTTTTCGAATTAGTCAGCGATCTCGATGTGCCGATCTTTGTTCATCCGCCCAAATTCACCATCGGCAACGAAAAGATGGAGATATTCCGGCTGCCCGAGATGCTCGGTAGGCCTTTCGACACCACGCTATCGCTGACGCGTTTCATCTTTACCGGCGGCTTTGAAAAGTTTCCCAAGCTTAAAATGGTTTGCGCGCACGTCGGTGGCGCGCTGCCGATGCTGCCAGGACGCTATGGATTCGGCTACGAGCTCAGAAAGGACATGAGCTTCGGCCCATGGGAACCGGATGTCATGACTCGCACGCCGGCGAGTTACATCGCACAACTGTATCTCGACACCGTTTCGCTCCATCCGCCTGCGGTCCAATGCGCCGTCGACACCGTCGGCGTCGACCACGTGGTTTACGGCAGCGACTTTCCCCCGGTGCCGATACCGTTGAAACGCTCGGTGGACGTAGTGCATCAATTGAAAATAGCAGACGCAGACAAACAGAAGATTCTCGGTGGCACCGCGGCAAAACTGCTGGGGCTGGCAGGCTGACCGAAGCGAGCGCAACCATTTCGGTGGCGTCACCCCCGAATGTTTTAATCGGGGGTCCAGTTCCGGTCTTGCCTGGATTCCCGATAGAAGCATTCGGGAATGACGGACTCTTAAGACGGCGGCAATAGCTCCTTACGCAGTAAGCTGCGGGAAATCAAACCCACAGTGATTGAAAAGGACATAGTCAGAATGGCAAAACAACTTGGCCCCGGAGATAGGTTTCCGAACTACACGGTTCCGACCACAGATGGGCGAACGATAAACATCCCGGCAGATTTGACGGGTGAATACGCGGTCGTTATCTTTTACCGCGGCGTCTGGTGACCCTACTGCGTTCGGCAGTTAGCCGACTATCAGGCGCATATTGAAGAGTTCAAGCAAGAAAACGCCGACGTGATCGCGCTGTCCGTAGACCCGCTCGATAAAGCCAAAGAGATTATGGAAAAAACCGGCGCCACGTTCCCGATCGGCTACGGACTGAAAGTCCCCGAAGACGCCGACAAAGTAGGCGCTTATTGGGAAGACCGACGCAAGATTATTCATGCGACCAGTTTCATCATCGACTCGGACAAGAAAGTGACTCAAGCCTGCTTCGCCACGGGTCCTATCGGACGCATCGTCGCGGTCGACGCGCTGAGCTCGATTAGAGGCGCAAAGAAAAGAAAGGCGCAAGGAGGGTAACTTAAGTTTCTCATTCCGAAGTACAATTTTCGAACCGCACGAGCGGATGCTCCTTCTCCCCTCCCCTCACCTTATCCTTCTCTCCCATCGGAATGGGCGAGGGAGTCAAGAATAGAATGGAATCAATCAGCGGTTCTATGACACCAAAGCATTATCCCGTTCTTATCGCCGGCGCTGGGCCCGTTGGTCTTGCATTGGCCATCGAACTCTCTTGGCGCGGCATTCGTTGCCT
>DASYUV010000097.1:0-27714 GCA_036000865.1 Binatia bacterium
GTCGGGAAACCAGACGGCAACAGAGAAGACAAACGTCAACCTGAAACGCTCGGAGAAACCGGTCTACTCACCGCAGGCAGGTCTGAATCGGTACTTTAGAGAGCAGAAAATCGCTCTCCCGTCATTCGTGGATGTGTCCACTATCTTTGACTCGTTGGTGAAAGGTCGACGGTTGGCCGGCTGATTCGCGGGCTTTTGTTCTCTCTTCGATTACGCATGATCGAAGAGTGGTTCAAAAAGGACTTGAGTAAAAGCGACGGGATCTAGTTGGTGCCGGAGGAGGGACTTGAACCCTCACGGGGGTTAACCCCACCGGATTTTGAGTCCGGCGCGTCTGCCATTCCACCACTCCGGCACGGGAGATTTAATTGATAACGAACAGCTGAGTCGGATTCAAGAGAGCTCGGCACCTAATTAAAGAGCAACTTCCAGCATTCATTCAATGAGGCGACGCCGCACAGCTGAGGATGCTTGATATGCTTCAATTGCGCGGTATTGCTCGACGGCAGGATGCAGCGCTCGAAGCCGAGTTTTCCCGCTTCTTTGACACGCGCCTCGGCTTGTGAGATGCCGCGAATCTCTCCGGCCAGGCCGACTTCGCCAAAAAACACCGTCCTGGGATCGAGCGCTTCTTCCCGGCTGCTGGACGCCACCGCCGCAACAATGCCGAGATCGACCGCGGGCTCGTCGACGTGGACGCCGCCGGCGACGTTGACGAATATATCCTGGTCAAAAAATTTGGCGCCCATCTTCTTTTCCAAGACCGCGACAAGCAAGGCGACGCGGTTATGATCGACGCCGATTGTCGTTCGACGCGGCACGGCCAAGAATGACCGGCTGACCAGCGCCTGGAGCTCCACCAAGATCGGCCGCGTACCTTCCATACTGCAAACGACTGCCGAGCCGGGGACCTGGAGCGGGCGTTCCATGAGAAAGATTTCCGAGGGATTGCTAACTTCTTTTAGCCCGGCTTCCTTCATTTCGAAGACGCCGATCTCGTTCGTCGAACCGAATCGGTTTTTCACCGCGCGAAGAATGCGAAAACTATGGCCGCGCTCGCCTTCGAAATAAAGCACGGTGTCGACCATATGCTCGAGCAGCCTCGGCCCCGCGATGGCGCCGTCTTTGGTGACGTGGCCGATCAAAAACGTCGTAAGCCTGGTTTTTTTGGCTAACACGATGATCGCGCCGGAGGCTTCTCTGACTTGGGCGATGCTTCCGGGCGCGGAAGGAATTGCCGACGAAAAAATTGTCTGAACCGAATCAATGACCAATAAGCCGGGTTTGATCTTCTTGATGTGATCGAGAATACGTTCGAGCGAAGTTTCGCTGAGCACGAGCAAATTCGGCGCATTAATGTCGAGCCGCTCCGCGCGCATTTTGATTTGACGCGGCGATTCTTCGCCCGACACGTAGAGGCAAGTAAGCCCTTTTTGGCTCACTGCGGCGAAAGCCTGAAGGAGCAGGGTAGATTTGCCGATGCCGGGATCGCCGCCGATGAGAATCACCGAGCCGGGCACGAGTCCGCCGCCGAGCACGCGATCAAATTCGCCGATGCCGCAAAGCACGCGGCCTTCTTCAGCGGTATCGATCTCGTGGATCGGAGCCGGTTCTTCTTTAGTCCCAAGACTGAGCTCGCCGCGCGGTGTCGATGCTTTTTCAAAGCGCTCTTCGGCGAATGTGTTCCACTGACCGCAGTCAGGGCACTTGCCGAGCCACTTGGGCGACTGGTAGCCACAACTCTGACAGGCGAAAATAGTTTTTGCTTTGGCCATTGCTCTTGACGCGCGCGTGATTCCGGTCACTTTAACCAGGACCGGTTCGAACTCGCAAGCGCAACCAAAGAAGAACCAGACTTTTCAACACAAAGCACACGAAGGTCACGAAGGATTCGGATGTTATGATTTTTAAATATTTAAACTTCGTGCGCTTCGTGACCTCCTTCGAAAATTGGGTGGGGCGTGGCAGTCCTAGATTTCGTCATTCCCGCATGCTTTTAGCGGGAATCCAGGGGAAATTTTCGGACTGGACCCCCGATTAAAACGTTCGGGGGTGACGAGTTGGTATGGCGTGGCGTAGAGGGAGAGATATACGTTGGAGGTCAACCCAGGGTTTAGGAAGAGGGTTCCGTTTTCATCCTCTGTGGGCGAGCGTAAGATCATGAATCACTTCGTGGTAAGACCATAGCGGGATCGCGCGATTCATCGCGCTCGGCCGATCTAGCTGTGGGTCCATGGGAGTGCTAATTTTTATTTATGGCGACCTTACAAAAAACGTCGGCTGCCGCATTCCTGCCCAAGCGGCATACTCTCGAGAGCTTGCGGGCCGCTGCACGTTCTTGCAAAGGTTGCGATCTGTACAAGAACGCGACCCAGACGGTTTTCGGCGAGGGGCCGAAAGACGCGAGCGTCATGCTCGTCGGTGAACAGCCAGGCGACATGGAAGATCGCCAGGGCCATCCGTTCGTCGGACCGGCAGGTCGTCTCCTGGACAAAGCCCTCGCTGAAGCGCGTATTCCGCGCGACAACGTTTACATCACCAACGCCGTGAAGCATTTTAAATGGATCCAGCGTGGCAAGCGACGCTTGCACCAAAAGCCGCTGATCCGGCAGGTGGTAGCCTGCAAGCCTTGGCTTGAGGCGGAGATCCAAATCATTCACCCGAAGGTGGTCGTCTGCCTGGGCGCCACCGCGGCTCAATCGATGATGGGACGAATCGTTCGCATTACGCAAGAACGGGGGAAGTTTCTCGACGGTGACTCGGGTGCCGCGGTCTTTATCACCATCCATCCCTCGTCGATCTACAGGTTGCGCGAGAAAGACGAACAAGAAAAAGAATATCGTCGGTTCGTGGCCGAAATGAAAGCAGTGCAGCGCAAGCTGCGCAGCCTCGCAGCTGCTTGAAGTTACTCTCTTTGGCGTCAGTTCCTTGCAGCTTGTTACATTGGTGGTTGGTAGCTCTGGCCGAGTCTGTCATCCCGCACGCTTCTAGCGGTGGTTCGACGGGGTTCACCACAGGCGAATTTCGGACTGGACCCCCGATAAAAACATTCGGGGGTGACACTTGGGGGAAAGTTCCCGATGGCCGCGTGATAATCCAGCAGTTTGCTGGTTGTTCATTCCGCCTCAACCAGAATCTTACGGCACTATTGACGCAGCGTTCCCGCCGAGTTGCGCCACCGCCGCCCCTATATTATCTAAGTAAGTCGACAAATGGCCGTCGATACTATCCACGATGAGTTGCAAGCTATAAAGCAGGCATCCCTGTATCGCCGCTTGCGGCTTGTAGAAAATGATCAGGGACCGACTGTAATGCTCGATGGCCGAGAGGTCATCAACTTTTCGTCGAATAATTATCTCGGCATCGCCAATCATCCGGCGCTCGCCGAGGCCGCAAAGAAGGCTATCGACCGCTATGGCTGTGGCTCGGGCGCCTCTCGTCTGATCTCCGGCAACATGACCTTACATGAGGAATTGGAAAACCGGCTCGCTGCATTCAAGGGGACGGAAGCTGCGCTAGTATTCAATTCCGGCTTCCAGGCGAACACGGGAATTCTCTCGACGTTAAGCGGCGATGGCGATGCGATTCTTAGCGACGCGCTCAATCACGCCAGCATCATCGACGGATGTCGCTTGTCGCGCGCCAAGACGATTGTTTATGCCCATGGCGATCTCGATCAGCTTGAAGACGGGCTTAAGCAGGTAACCAACGCTCGGCGCAAGTTGATTGTTACCGAGTCGATCTTCAGCATGGACGGTGACGAAGCTCCGTTGATTGCAATTGTCGAGCTCGCCGAGAAATATGACGCGATGGTGATGGTCGATGAGGCACACGCGACCGGCATTTTCGGAACCAATGGCGCGGGTGTCGTCGCCAAGTTAGGCTTGGGCGAGCGGGTGGCGGTGCAGATGGGCACATTGGGTAAAGCGCTCGGCGGATTCGGCGCTTATGTCGCAGGCAGCCGCACAGTGCGCGAGCTTTTGATCAACCGCTGCCGCAGTTTCATCTTTACGACGTCTTTGCCGCCGGCGATCATGGCGATGGCGATTGCGGCGATCGATTTGGTAGAACGCGAACCCGGGCGACGTGAAACGCTATGGAATAACTGTCGAACGCTCAAAGAGGGATTGCGAAAGTTGGGCTTTACGCCTGGCGCAAGCGAGAGCCCAATTTTGCCGCTCATTATCGGCGACGCCGCGAAGTGCATGCAGTTCTCCGAGCGCCTGTTGACGCAAGGAATTTTTGCCCAGGGCATTCGGCCGCCGACGGTGCCGGCCGGCACGTCGCGATTGAGAATTACTTTAATGGCGACACATACGCGCGAGCACATTGATCGCGCTTTAAATGTGTTCCGGGACGTGAAAGGGCCGTGATTGTGACTTCACGCTTGGTCAATCTCGCGCAGCTCGCTGGGTTCGTCACAGTCCGTCATTCCCGAATGCTTTTATCGGGAATCCAGGTGAGACCGGAGCTGGACCCCCGATAGAAACATTCGGGGGTGACAACCTTTGGGAAAATAATCTTAAGGTCTAGAGCATGAATCATACCGAGTATAGATCGAGCTGCAACTGAAGGTTTGCATGGAAGCAAAAAAGTCATGACCACGTACCATGATAAGCTCAAGCAGCTCGACCACAGTTATCTCTGGCACCCGTTCACGCAGATGCAGGAGTGGATGGGCGAAGAGCCATGCATCATCAGCCGGGGCGACGGCCATTACTTGATCGATGTCCAGGGCCGGAAGTACTTGGACGGTGTTTCGTCGCTCTGGTGCAATGTCCACGGACATCGAAAAAAAGAAATTGATGACGCGATCAAAGAACAGCTGGACCGCATCGCTCATTCGACTTTTCTCGGAGTCAGCCATGTGCCTGGTATTCAACTCGCGCAAAAATTGATTGAGATCGCGCCCAAAAGGTTGAAGCGGGTTTTCTATTCGGACAATGGCGCGACCGCGGTCGAGATCGCCCTGAAAATGGCGATTCAATATTGGCAGCTCAAGGGCGAAGATAGACGGACGAAGATCGCTTCACTCGCGGAATCGTACCACGGCGACACCGTGGGCTCGATGAGCATGGGCTATTCCGAAACTTTTCACCGATTTTACAAGAATCTGCTTTTTTCCGTACTGCGAATCACGCCGCCTCATGTATTCCGCTATTACCAGGGAATGAGCGAAGATCAGGCTCTTGAAGCGGCCATCAAGGATGCACAGGAGAAACTTTCCCAGAATGAAAATAATCTAGCCGCCCTGGTCATGGAACCGCTGATGCAAGGCGCAGCGGGGATGTGGGCGCAGCCGGCGGGCTACGTCCACGCGCTCGGCGAAATCTGCCGGCGGCACGATATTCTTTTCATTCTCGATGAAGTGGCGACGGGTTTCGGCCGCACGGGCAAAATGTTTGCTTGCGAACACGCGGGCGTGACGCCGGACATTCTTTGCCTAGCCAAGGGCATCACCGGCGGATATTTGCCGCTGGCGGCGACATTAACGACAGCAGAAATATTTTCCGCGTTCCTGGGCGAGTACAAAGAATTCAAAACTTTTTTCCACGGCCACACCTACACCGGCAATCCGCTCGGTTGCGCTGCGGCAATCGCGAACCTGGAGCTGTTTGAAAAGGAAAATATCCTGGAAAAGATGCAGTCGCGAATCGAGTACTTGAAGAAACGACTGCACAAAGATTTTCTTACGCATCCGCACGTGAGTGACGTACGCCAGTGGGGATACATGATCGGCATCGAATTAGTCCAGGACAAAAACCGGCGCAAGGCCTACGCGCCGGAGCTAAGGATGGGTCACAAAGTGATTCGTGAAGCGCGCAATCACAGCGTCATGATTCGACCGCTGGGCGATGTCATTGTTCTCATGCCGCCATTGAGCATTTCCGACGATGAGCTCGCAGTGCTGCTCGATGTCACTCTTAACTGCATCCGTACGGTGACGGGGGATTGACTAAAATGGACTGCGTTCTTGGTCTTCGAGGATAGAGCATGGAGAATTGATGATTGAGAATGGCGCATCGATCCTCCATTCTCGATCTTCGATCCTCGACCTTCGATTGTCGGGGTTGGGGTTTTGATGGGTGGCGGTATTCTTATCACCGGCACGGATACCGGCGTTGGCAAGACCGTCGTCACTGCAAGCTTGGCCGCGCTGCTCCGCGACGTTGGCTACCGCGTCGGCGTGATGAAGCCGGTGGAAACCGGTTGCGAACAAAGAGATGGGAAGCTGATACCGAAAGACGCGGTTCGTCTGAAGGAAGCTTCCGGCAGCGCCGAACCGATTGAAAAGATTTGCCCATACCGATTGTCACAGCCGCTGGCGCCGAGCATCGCCGCTGAAAGAGCTGGTGTCAGGATCGACATCGACCATTTGCTCGCAGTTTACGATGAAATCAGTGGGAAGCACGAGATTACGCTGGTCGAAGGAGCGGGCGGTTTAATGGTGCCACTTTTGCCGGGCTACACCTACGCCGACTTCGCCGGCGTATTGAATCTTCCCGTCATTGTGGTAGCGGCGAATAAACTCGGAGCTATCAATCATCTGCTGCTCACTTTGGAGCACGCAAGCTGCAAAGGTTTGAGCGTGCTCGGCTACGTGCTCAATCGCATCTCAAACGAAAGTTCGCTTGCCGCCGAGACCAATCGCGAGGTCTTGTCCGGCTTGACCGGAGTTCAATGCTTCGGCGAATTGCCATTTATTGAAACGGCGCAGGCAGGAGAGACTTTTCCTTTGGATCTGTTCGAAGTGGAATTCGACCTTCGAACGATTGTGCCAGCCCTGCTACGCCAGTGACACGACGCGCATGACTGCGAGGTAACTGAAAGCGCGTATGAAAATTGGAGCCTTGATTGCGATCGTTGCCGCGATTGTCTATTTTGGCGTGAACAGTTTGATTTGTGCCGCCGACAAAGTCGTCATATCGTATAGCAGCCGGAGCTACGCATTCTTGTCGGCGCAGGTGGCGGCGGCAAAAGGATTCTTCAAAGATGAGAATTTGGAGCCGCTGCTGATTCAAATGCGCAGCCAGGTGACCGTGCCGGCGTTGCTGAGCGGCGAAGTGAATTATACCTTGAGCTTCGGCAACATAATTGCCGGCGCCATGCAAGGGATGCCGTTCAAGATTCTCGCGGTTTTAACCGATAAACCACTGCACAGCCTCGTCGCTCGACCCGAAATAAAAACCATCAATGACTTGCGCGGCAAGCGAATCGGCACGCAAAGAATCGGCGGCTCCGACCATCTTGCGGCGGAAGCGATCCTTCAAGCCAAAGGGCTCGATCTGAAAGACGTTCAGTTCGTCACTCTCGCAGGAGATGAACCGGTGCGCGTGGAAATTCTAAAAAAGGGCCTTGTCGACGCCATTTGCACTGTGCCGCCCGGCCCCGTGCGTCTCGCACGGGGAGGATACAACGTTCTCGGCGGCCCGAAAGATCTGAAAATCGGCAGTCCGATTTCCGCCGTCGCGGTTACGGACTCACGGCTCAAGAGCAATCGCGACGAAACAAAAAAAGTTTTGCGCGCGGTCTTGCGCGGGCTACGGTTCATGCATGAGCGCAAAGAGGATATGATTCAGATTATGAGTCGGTGGTTAAATCAAAGTACGGACGTGGCGAACGATTCCTACGACTCGATTCTCCCGTCGTTCAGTGTTGACGGCAGCACCGCAGACAAGACCTTCGAGTTCGCGATCGAGTCACGCAAAGCGACTGTGCGAACAGCTAAGCCGATTCCGCTTTCGCAAGTGCGCGACCTCACGCTCCTACGGGAAGTGCAAAAGGAGTTGCGACTGCACTGATTCACCGGGGTGTCCAGCTGGAGCCAGTCATCGACGTTGAATGTCAAAAGTAAAGATGTGACCCCACTACTTTTCGATGGACGATGTCGCGCGCGCGATTTCGATGGAAGAGCCGTTTCCGGGACAATTCGGCATTTCGAGAATTCCCGAAATATCGAAATGAGCAAATGAGAATCCGGGGGAAAGGGTCTTTAGCTGGAGCCGGCTAGGAACTCTTGGGCCTGTACACAGGTCGGCCGGAATAACCGGCATAGTGCGGCGATTAGAGCCGTTTTCTCCGCAAATTGAGCGGTGAATAGTGTTGACTGTGCGGTGATTGCTTGCTACATTCTCCGCATGAGGTGCGGAGAATGAGGCGCTACATTTACGAACTGGCGGATTGGCCGCATTTCCAATGGGACCAAAAAAAGCTGGCGGTACCGTTGGCAGTGTTGCGTCACCGCCAGGGACGCTTGGTCGGCCGCATGGAAACGCTGGGCTTTTCCTTGCGGGCGGAAGCGACGTTGCAAACCCTTACTCTGGACGTTCTCAAATCTTCCGAAATCGAGGGCGAGATTCTGGACCGGAATCAGGTGCGGTCCTCTATCGCCCGGCGTCTCGGTATAGACATCGGCGGACTGACGCCTGCTGATCGAAACGTCGAAGGCGTGGTCGAAATGATGCTGGATGCCACGCAGAGTTACAGCGCGCCGCTCACCGTCGAACAACTATTCGGCTGGCATGCTGCGCTGTTCCCGACAGGGTATAGCGGCATGAGGAAAATCGCCATTGGCCGGTGGCGTGCTGATTCCAAGGGACCGATGCAGGTTGTGTCCGGTGCCGTTGGACGGGAGCGTGTGCATTATGAAGCGCCGCCGGCAAAGCGCCTCAAGAAAGAAATGGCGGCGTTTCTAAAATGGTTCAATGGAACAGATCAAACAGATCCGGTCCTGCGGGCGGGGCTCGCTCATTTGTGGTTTGTCACGATTCACCCTTTTGACGATGGAAACGGGCGCATTGCGCGCGCGATCGCCGATATGGCGCTCGCCCGTTCTGAACAGAGCTCCCAGCGCTTTTACAGCATGTCCGCGCAGATCAGGACAGAACGAAAGACTTATTACGAAATGCTCGAGAAGACGCAGAAAGGCGGCCTCGATGTTACCCCGTGGCTGGAGTGGTTTCTCGGTTGCCTTGATCGTGCCTTTGACGGCACGGAAAAAACGCTGGGCAGCGTTTTGCAAAAAGCTCGCTTCTGGGAAGTCCATGCTGCCGCGCAATTGAACGACCGTCAGCGCCTAATGCTCAACAAGCTGCTGGACGGGTTTGAAGGAAAACTGACTTCATCCAAATGGGCGAAGATTGCAAAATGCTCACAGGACACGGCGTTACGTGACATCCTCGACCTCGTTAATCAGGCCATTCTCGCCAAGGACACTGCTGGCGGCCGGAGCACCAGTTATTCGTTGGCGCAGACCAGCGAAACCGGAGCCTCTGGCGGGACTACATTATGAAAAGTCATTCGTTCCAACGATTCCAGTCGGTTCCAGCCCCCACCTGTTTCCTCCCCCGCGACGCGGGGGAGGATTATTAAGAAGGGGGATTGAACGATTTGAATTTTCTGAACTCATTTATGCCCGGCTTATCTGGTCTTATAGTCTGTCGCACGTCGTCCTCGGGCTATGAATGATGCGGACTAGCAATTCTATTATTACCGCTGTTCAATCAGGGTCGGCAGCGGTTCGCCTTCGCGAGGCGCGGCGGTTTCTGGAGCAGTTCGAACCCGGTGCGGAGGTGCTTCTCCTCGGCGCATCACGCGGCTCGGTCGACGATCTCGCTCGCACGATTTCGCTGGAAAGGGGCGCGACGTTCGGACTGCATCGGCTCTCTTTCACGCAGCTTGCGGCGCGGCTGGCCGTCATGGAACTGGCGGCTCGCGAACGTGCTCCCGCGACTACGCTAGGACACGAAGCGGTCGCGACGCGCGCGGCGTTCGAGGCGCGCCGCGATGATACGCTTCAGTATTTCTCGCCTGTCTCCCAGACTCCAGGGTTTCCAAAGGCGCTGGCGCGTACTTTGCTGGACTTGCGACTGACTGCTGTAGCTAGCGGTGATTTGGTCCGACTGCCGCGTAGCGGAAGTGACCTTGCCGCCTTGCTGGATCGCGTTGACATCCTCCTGAACGAAGCCGGCGCCAGCGATCGTGCTTCATTGTTCGAGACCGCAACCAAGGCGCTGGGCTCGCCGGAGACTGGGTGGCCGCCGATGCCGCTGTTGTTGCTCGATGTACCTTTCGAATCGGAAATCGAAGCGCAGTTTCTTTGGGCGCTCGTCCAGCAGTCGCCGCACGTGATGATTACGGTGCCAGCAGCCGACGCCTCTGCCGTGAGCCAACTGGAGACGCGCGGCGTGCGCGTTCAGATCGTAGATGATGCCGGGCGGAATGATCTAACCCAGCTTGCCCGTTACCTGTTTTCAAAAGAGCCGCCGCCCGAGCGAACGCGCACGGGTGAGCTGGTCTGGTTTTCGGCGCCCGGCGAAGGCCGCGAATGCGTCGAGATCGCGCGCCGGATCCTGAAAGAAGCCAATCGCGGTGTCCGCTTCGACGAGATGGCAATCGTCATTCGCTCGACGCAGCAATATACTGGCGTGCTGGAGCATGCCCTTACACGCTCCGGAGTCCCCGCGTACTTCGAGCGCGGCACGCGTCGTCCGGATCCTACGGGTCGCCTTTCTCGCGATCCTGAGTTGTGCAACCGAGAATTTCTCCGCCAAACGCTTTGCCGAATATCTTTCGCTCGCCCAGGTGCCTTCGCTGGACGATGCTGGCAAGGCTCCGGCGGGATCCGCCAATTCAATCTGGGTGGCCTCACGCGACGACATCTTCGGCGTACTCTCCGAGCGCGCACCCGAGGAAACCGACGGTCGTGATAGCGATAGCGACGATGATCCGCGATCCGCCACCGACCTCAATGGCGATCAGGCTGTGGTGGCCGGCACGCTCAGAGCGCCGTGGAAATGGGAAAGCTTACTCGTTGAATCCGCTGTCATCGGCGGCAGCGAGCGCTGGGCGCGACGGCTTAACGGCCTGGCGGCGGAATACGACTTAAAGATTCGCGAGCTGACATCCGAGCAGCCCGACTCGCCGCGCATCGCGCGGCTCCAGCGCGAGCGGCAGAATATGGCGCACCTCCGCGCTTTCGCGCTACCACTCATCGAAGAGATGTCCGCCTGGCCAAGGGAGGCCACGTGGGGCGATTGGATTGGGCGCCTCGAACAATTTGCGCCGCGCGTGCTCCGGCGCCGCGAGTTCGTGCTGCGCGTGCTTGCCGATCTCCGTCCCATGGCGGCGGTCGGGCCGGTGACCCTGGCCGAAGTGCGCGACGTGCTTGCCGATCGCCTGAGGGCGCTGGAAGTGGAGCCGCCCGCGCATCGATACGGCCGGGTGTTCGTTTGCAGCCCCGATCAAGTCCGCGGCCGCGTGTTCCGCGTCGCGTTCGTGCCTGGCTTGGCCGAGCGACTCTTTCCGCAAAAGGTACGCGAGGATCCGCTCCTCTTGGACGATCTCCGGCGTGAGATTGGTGGTGAGCTAGTCCTGCAAGAGGATCGGGCTGAGCATGAACGGCTCTTGCTCCGCCTCGCGCTCGGCGTGGCGACCGAGCGGTTGTATGTCTCGTTCCCGCGGATCGAAACGGCGGAGGCGCGCGCGCGGGTCCCGTCGTTCTACGCGCTCGAAGTCATGCGCGCCGTGACCGGCCGCATTCCGGACCATCAACAGCTCGAGCTTGAGGCTTCGGAAGAAGCCAACGCGAGCCTGGCGTGGCCGGCGCCTCAGCGCCCCGAAGACGCCATCGATGATTTCGAGCACGATCTCTCGGTGCTGCGCATTTTGATGCGCAGCGAAGCGGACGTAAAAGGCCACGCGCATTACATGCTCCGGCTGAACGACAACGTGCGGCGCTCGGCCAGCGAGCGGTGGGCGCGCGCAAGGACTCCATGGTCGCCTTACGACGGGCTCGTCCGGGTCACGGATGCGACGAAACCATTTCTCCAGTCGCAGCGGCTGGGCGCGCGCCCATACTCCGTCTCGGCGCTGCAGAATTACGCGTACTGTCCTTATCGATTCCTGTTATCGGCGATGTATCACCTCGAAGCGATGGAAGAACCTGAGCCGCTTGAGCGCCTGGATCCGCTTACAAAGGGGAGCTTGTTTCATGAGGTGTTGGCTGAGTTCTTTCGCGCCCTGCAGCAGCGGAAAATGACGATCGCGACAAAGTCGGTGGATGCGGTGCTCGAGGTTCTCGACGCCACGCTAACGCGGGTCGCAGGAAACTACGCAGAGCGGCTCGCGCCGGCGGTGGATCGCGTGTGGCAGGACGAAATCGCCGGCATCCGCACCGATTTGCACATCTGGGCGCGCGACCTCGCCGCGAGCACGGGATGGGAACCCTGGTTGTTCGAGTTTGCCTTCGGCCTGCCGGATGCGCCCGGGCGCGATCCGAACAGCCGGCGCGAGCCAGTCACGATCGACGGCCGATTCATTCTGCGCGGCGCAATCGATCTGATCGAGCGGAAGCCCGGCACCAACATTCTGAGAGTCACCGACCACAAGACGTCGAAGAACCGCTCGGAGCGCGGCGCGATCATCGGCCATGGCCAGCAACTCCAGCCGGTGATCTATAGTCTCGCAGTCGAGGCGGCAACCGGATGCACCGTAGAAACCGCGTGCTTCTCGTACTGTACGACCGCGGGTGGATTCACCGAACATCACGTTCCCATCAACGACCGGACGCGCGGCATGGGCATCGAAGCGTTGGAGATCATCGACCGGGCCGTCGAGCTCGGCAGGCTGCCGCCCGCGCCGGCCGAGAAGGCGTGCGGCTTCTGTGACTTCCTGCCGGTGTGCGCTCCGAATCAGGAGCGCCGCGCCCGTCGCAAGTCGCGCGAGCAGATCGCCGATCTCATCGAGCTGAGAGCACGACTATGACGCGGCCGGTACTTGCTGATCAAACCGATCGCGATCAGATCGCGACGGCGCTCGACGACACGCTCGTCGTGGAAGCCGCGGCCGGCACGGGCAAAACTACCGAACTGGTGCGGCGCATCGTGCGTGTCATTGAAACCGGCCGCGCCGAAGTGACCGGGATCGTCGCCGTGACCTTCACGGAAAAGGCCGCCGGCGAGCTGAAGCTCCGCCTGCGCGAGGCGCTCGAAGAAGCAAGAGGAGGATCTGTAAGCGGATCCGCGGAGCGTGACCGGCTCGACCGCGCGCTCGGCCGCCTCGAGGAAGCACAGGTCAGCACCATCCACGGCTTTTGCGCGGATCTTCTTCGGGAGCGTCCCGTCGAAGCGCGGATTGATCCGTTATTTACAGTGCTGACCGAAGCGCAGGCGGCGCGCATGTATGATGAAGCGTTTCACCGCTGGCTCGAAAGCCAGCTTGCCGACCCATCAGAAGGCGTCAAGCGCTCGCTCCGCCGCCCGACGTTCGGCGGTTATGGCGCTCAGGCGGACCGTGGCGATGGCCCCATCGATCGATTGCGGCGGGCAGGCTGGGAGCTGCTCCAATGGCGTGATTTCGACGGAGACTGGCAGCGCCCGCCGTTCGACCGCTCGTCGCGTGTCGACGAGTTGGTTCAGCTCTTGAATGCCTTCACCGAGTTGTTAGAACCGGCCGGCTCTGCCAATGACACTCTGTACACGGATAGCTGGGCGGCGAGGAAGCTCTCGGAAGAAATCCGGCGCACCGAATCGGTCGCGCCGCGCGACTACGATCGGCTCGAGGCAGGCCTCATCGAGCTCAGCCACAATCGGAACTTGAAAGACGCGCGCAAAGGAAGCGGCAGGAATTACCGCAGCGGCGTCCTGCGCGAGGACGTTTGGCACGCGCGCGAAAACCTGCAGGACGCTCTGATGGGTTTCCAGGAGGACGCCAATGCGGACCTTGCTGGCGTGCTGCGCCACGAACTTCGCGGTTGCGTGAGCGCGTATGAAGCAGAAAAAGCCAAGGCAGGCGCCCTCGATTTTCTCGATCTCCTGCTCAAGACCAGAGATCTCATCCGCGATAACCCAAGGGTGCGGTCGAGCTTTCAACAGCGTTTCAAACGCATCTTCGTCGATGAGTTCCAGGACACCGATCCGCTGCAGGCCGAGATCCTGCTGCTGCTGGCTGCCGACGATCCGGCTCGGACGAACTGGCGCGAAACTCGCCCGGTTCGCGGCAAGCTCTTTTTGGTCGGGGACCCGAAGCAGTCCATCTATCGTTTCCGGCGCGCCGATGTCGGCATTTATCGCAGCGTGTACGAGATGCTGCAGGCGGCTGGCGCTAGACGCGTGACCTTGCGCACTAGTTTTCGCGCGCGCCCAAATATCCAGCGCGCAATCAACACCGCCTTCGAGCCGGTGATGACCGGCGATTCTGAAATGCTGCAAGCAGCGTACGTGCCGCTCGAGCCGTTTCGGAACGACTTCCAAGAACAGTCGTCGGTTGTCGTGCTTCCCGTGCCCGAGCCGTACGGCTATCGGAGACTCTCCAACGTCGCGATTGAGAAGTCGCTTCCCGATGCCGTCGGCGCTTTTATCGATTGGCTCATCAACGAGAGCGGCTGGAAAGTTGCCGAACGGCCGGCTGCAAATCGCGCTTGGTCCCCCAGTAAAATCCCTCTCGATCCCCCCCTTCGGCTAGGCTCAGGGCATGCTTTTTCAAAGGGGGAAGTAAGAGTTAATTCGCCGGTGGAAGCGTCGCTGGCGCCAACGGCGGCGCGCGGCTTCAGGCCCGACGAGACCGAGCATCTCGTGCCGATTCAGGCGCGCCACATCTGCCTGCTCTTCCGCCGCTTCATCAGCTACCAAGAGGACATGACGCGGCCGTACGTCGAAGCTCTCGAGGCGCGTGGGATTTCCCATCTGCTGGTCGGTGGCCGATCTTTTCATAATCGCGCAGAGATCGAGACCTTGCGCGCCGCGCTTGCCGCCATCGAATGGCCGGAAGACGAGCTGTCGGTATTTGCAACTTTGCGCGGGTCGCTGTTTGCGATCAGTGACGAAGAGCTGCTGGAATATCGCCATAGGATCGGCCGGTTTCATCCATTTCGCATCCCGAGTGAATTTCCGACAAACCTCGCTCCCATTGTCGGGGCTTTGCAACTGCTGCAAGCACTCCATCGCTCGCGTAATCGGGTGCCGGTGGCGACGACGATTGCGTCGTTGCTCGAATCGACCCGCGCGCACGTCGGCTTCGCGCTCGAGCATGGCGGCGAGCAGGTGCTCGCCAATGTTGCGCACGTCGTTGATTTAGCGCGCCGCTATGAGGCCGAAGGCGGTATTTCGTTTCGCGGATTTATCGACGAGTTGCGAGAGCAGGCCGAGAGCGGCGAAGCCGGGGAAGCGCCGATCCTCGAGGAAGGCAGCGACGGCGTGCGGCTGATGACGGTCCATAAAGCCAAAGGGCTCGAATTCCCCATCGTGATCCTTGCGGACATGACGGCGAAACTGCGCGCGTCCGTCGCAAGCCGCACCATCGATTCCGAGCGCCGCGTGTGCGCGATCCGTCTGGGCGGATGCGCGCCGTCGGATTTGCTGCAGCACGAAGACGAGGAATTGCTGCGCGACGAGGCGGAGGGCAAACGCGTGGCGTACGTCGCCGCAACGCGCGCGGGACCTGCTTGTGGTCCCCGCGGTGGGCGATGAGCAGAGGGAAGGCTGGATCCAGCCGCTGAACTTAGCGGTCTATCCGCCAATGGAAGCGAGGCGCCAACAGATTCACGCGCCCGGCTGTGTGGAGTTCAAATCGAAAGATTCGGTGTTGGTCCGGCCTGGCGGCAGCGCGGCGGGAACGAGCACGGTTTGTCCTGGTCTGCACATACGTCGACCCGGTGCTTCTCCTCCCCCGCGCGGCGCGGGGGAGAAAAGACGTGGGGGCACCGAATTTTCCGTTGTCTGGTGGGATCCACGCAGTCTGAAACTGGGCGCCGAGGCGCCGCTCGGCATCCGCCGGCCAGAGCTGATTGTGAAGGACGTCGCGCCGGCTATTGTCGAAGCAGGTCTTGCCGCTTACAATTCCTGGCGCGAGCGACGGCAGCAGGCCCGTGCAGCTGGCAGTCAGAGCTCACTTGCGGTGGACACGGTAACGCGGTGGGCGAAAACAGTCGGCGAAGAATCGCTAAACTTGAAGCTTCCGCCTGTGGAAATCGTCGAGCTCGCGCGTGTGGCCAGCCGGCCGTCGGGTGCTCGCTTCGGCGCGCTCGTACACGCGGTTCTTGCGAGCGTCCCGTTAGATGCCGATTTGAACGTAATCCAACGTCTCGCAACCATTCACGGCCGAATACTCGGCGCTGGCGCAGAAGAGATCGCTTCCGCCTCGGAAACCGTGCAGACCGCGCTCGCGCATCCGCTTTTGAATCATGCGCGCAACGCTGCGCAACAAGGGCAGTGTCGTCGTGAAGTGCCGATCGCGTGGCGCGATACCAATGGCCTGCTGATCGAGGGTGTAATCGATCTGGCCTTTGAGCAAGCGGGAGGCTGGACGGTCATAGATTTCAAGACCGACGAAGAGTTCGGCGGGAATGAACCGGCTTATCGACGGCAAGTTGGACTGTACGCGTCGGCAATCCAAGCGGCGAACGGCGCGCGTGTTGCAGCGCTAATAATGCGAGTGTAAGGGCCGATGCCTGTATGCAAAGGTTGCGCGGGCCCAGGGTCGGAAACGGGTGTCAGCCTTGGCCAATTCTATCAACTCTTGTTACTTGCGCTGTTTTTTTGTCGATCTATCGTTTCAATTCCTCGTTGGCTTTTTTTGCGAACGACCAATCGGTGATATCGGACACCGAGATATTTTCCTGACTTTTGCGGGTGGCTTGAGTGAAGCGGACCACGTTGGCGATCGTCTCATCGGAAACGATCCCGGTGCGGCTATACAGTCCGAGCATATCCGCATAGAACCCTTCCCGGACCGCGGGATTTTTTATGCTCCAGGTTTTGTCGAGGAACCCGAGGATTTCCCCTTTGTTGGCGCGGATGAAATCGACGCTCGTCAGCAGCGCCTTGATCACCTTCACGATTTCTTCGGGCGATTCCTTCATCTTGTCGATATGAACAGATAAGCCTGAAAGGGGCACCTTCATAATTTCGTTAAAATAGAGGAGCTCGTTGAAGCCTTTTTCGCGCGCGACTTTATTCATTGGCGGGACCAGCATCGTGGCGTGGATCGAGCCGCTTTCCAAAGCGGTGTAGCGGGTGGCGCCACCGCCAATCTGCAAGAACGTCACGTCTTTATCGGGATTCATGCCGTATTTTCTGAGAATCATCACGACTTGGTTGTGGGGCGCCCCGCCGAAACTACTGATGCCCACAACCTTTCCTTTGAGATCTTCCACTCTCCTAACGTTCGGGGCGGCAACGAGTACATGGTCCAGGCCGTCCATGATTGCCATGACAACGCGGACCGGCAGGCCGCCCTTTGCGGCGCCAATAAAATTGGCAATAGTCGCGCCGTAATCCAAGCTCCTGCTCAGCACTCCGTTCACCACCACCTGGTTCTGCATAATGACGATGACCGCGTTCACGCCTTCTTTCTTAAAGAAACCTTTTTTGTCCGCCATGATGTAGGGCAGGGCAGCGGTACCGGTCGGGTTCGTAAAGCCTATCGTGACCTGTTTCTCTTGGGCCGAGAGCCTGCAAGGAATCAGCGTAATGAGCGCGGGCAACAAAAGGAACGCGATTCTCTGGTAACCGGCAAACATCTTTGCTCGCTCCTCTCTGCTCTCGCTAGAATAAAATCTCCCGCAGCAAGCCGACAGGATAGCCAAAACACATTTGTATTTACTGTGATTGAAAGTTTGCTCCGTTTGCGCAAATTTCTCTGTAATCTAACATCATCCGAAATGCGAGCCAGCGGAGAAAGATTTCTCCCTTCGGTCGAAATGACAACGCGCAACTTTTGCGAGAGCTGATGCCCTTGCCTCGATTGTCTATTTTGCGACCTTTGCGTTCTTTGCGGTAAATTTTCTTCGCCCCTTTGGTTACGGCGTACCCGCGCTAGGAGAGTGCGAATATTTTCATCGCGGGTCGGCTCATGATGTTCTGTGGATTTCCGAGAGAAGCATTCGGGATGACGAGCTCGAGTGCCGAAAACAGTTGTTACCGAGCAAGCTCTCGGACAAAGTTACCGCGCCCCTTCTGACTCTTCGGGGTACATCTCCGAAAGGATGGCCTCGCGCCAAGAAGCCTCTGCCGGTAGGATCTTTACCGCGCTGCGGGCGCGGTAGTAGCTCGTGTCTGTGCCCGGCGGGTCTTTGCCTGTCTGTACGGCATGGACAGCCTGGAGAAGCACTTGGCGCGCGGCGATGATGGCCTTATCCGCCGGCCCCAGGTGCTCTTTGCTTCTGTCCGCGATGCGGCCTTGCAGCTCTTGAACTGCGCGGTCCTGGGTGTTGACCCCAACGATGCCGGTGAAGTTTTGGCTGCGCTGGGCTTGGCGGTCGATCAGCCAGTCATTGTTCTTGTTGCGAAACGCGCGAAAGGTTTTCTGATCTACGTCATTGGGCCCGTTCGCAAGGTCCCGATCCAGGCGGTCTTCGTCGGTCAGCGGCTCTTCTCCCCAGGTATACTTCCAGTTCCAAACCATGCAGCTCTCGTCGTCTATGGGAACCCACATGTGGCCAGGATTAAATTTTTTCCCCGCTTCCGCTTCGCTCTTCGGGCTGTAGGGCCGGATCTGGGTGAATGGCATGATAAAGTTGTAACCGCGAACGTAACTTTGCTTTCCTTCCAGCGGCCTGATGGCAACGTATCGATGGCCGAACTTCGTCGCTTCTATGTCGAATATCGGGGCGCCGCCGCGCGCGTTGAATGATGCGGGGCCACTTCCAGGATTGTTCGGATCCACGCGGAACGCGCTGTGCAATATCCCGACGTGAGATTGGTCCAGCCCACCTTCGAGCCCTTGCAGCCAATTGCACTCTTGTATCACCTTCGAAACGTGCCGGTGAGTCGCGGGGACTTGAGTCCAGCCGAACCGAGGGTCTGGTGGTTTTTTCTCGGGCAGTCCCATATAGGTCCAGATGACTCCTCCCAACTCCACCGTGGGATAGGATTTGATCCGGATCTTTTGGGCGAAGCTCGAGCCGCCCCGCTCGTTCAACTGATCGACGCATTGACCGGTAACGTCGTATTTCCAGCCATGCCACACACAGCGCAGCCCGGCCTGCTCGTTCCTTCCCAACCACAGAGACGTCCCGCGATGGGCGCAGAACTCGTCCAGCAGGCCGATGCGGTTCTGAGTGTCGCGGAACATCACCAGTGGTTCTCCCAAAAGTTTCACCCGCACCGGCGGGCAGTCGGGTTCCGGAAGCTCGCAGGACAGCGCCGCCGGAAGCCAGTAACGCCGCATCAGTTCTCCCATCGGAGTACCGGGTCCAGTCCGGGTCAGCAGCTCATTTTCCTCATGTGTCAGCATAAGCTATGACCTCACGTGTTAGTGCTAGACCGGCGGTTATCAAGTAGGCAATTTTAAGTCAAGAATTATATGTCAATGATCCAATAGCCAGCATCGGGAAAAACCGGGGAGTACTTGGGGGGGGCGGACCAAACTGGGCGGCTAACATAACGATCCATTGCGCAAATCCGTAAGCAAGATATCGGTCTGGCGTAGTGGCCGCAGGCGAGTTATCGGCCGGACTGGTTCGTCAACGACGGCGCATTTCGGTTCCGAAACTTCTTAAGCCCGGCATCATGATCCAACAGGCCAGCGTCAATAGTCCGCCGACCGCGCAGCCTAACAGAAGCGAGGCTGGGGCGCCGAGCAATGCCGCCAGAAAGCCGACTTCGGTGGCGCCGACGGAATTGGCGCCTTGAGAGAACATGTTGAACACCGAGAAGGCGCGGCCCCGCACGTGGTCCGGTGTGAGAAGATGAAAGCTGGTTTGCCGCATGACGGCTTGAAGAGAATTCGCCAAGCCCATCATGCCGAGTAGCAACAACGAGAGCCAGAAGCTGGTCGATATCGCGAAAATTCCCAGCGCCACCGCGTAGGCCAGAAGGGACCAGAGCACGAGCAATCCTATGCTTTTCATGTCGCCGATCGTGAGCAGTGTAATGGTGCCGATGATGCCGCCGACCGCCGGAGCGGATGAGAGCATGCCGAAGCCAGCGGGTCCGACGAAGAGTATATCTTTGGCGAAAATCGGTAACAGCGGGCGGTAGTAGCCGACGCCGATCACGATGAAATCCAACATGACCAGCGTGAGAATAATTGGCTCGGAGAAGAGAAATCTGACGCCGCCCAAAAAGCTCGCCATGGAAAACTGCTCGCGCGTCGTGCTGTCGATTGCGGGAGTTTTGAGCAGGATGATGGCGAGGGCAGCGGGGAAGTAAAACAACGCATTGAACAAATAGGCATTCCCCGTGCTCATCCACGCCAGGCTCAGCCCTCCAAACATGGGTCCGATGAAATGCGATCCTTGGGAAACACTGGAGTTGAGCGCCACGGCGTTCGTCAGATGCGAGCGCGGCACGAGATGGGAGATCAGCGCCATGCGAGTCGGGTTGAGGATGATGTTCAGCGCTGAAGTGAGCGCCGTAGCCGCCAGAATATGCCAGACCTGAATCAATCCAGTCAGCGTCAAGATGCCGAGCGTGACGGCGACCAACAGATTACCGAAGGTCGTGATGAGGAGTATTTTCTTTCGATCAAGAAAGTCCGCCAGCATGCCGCCGAATAATCCAAGGGCGAAAATCGGCACTCCCTGAGCCAGCCCCGTAAGACCCAACAGAAATGCCGATCCGGACAAGTCGTAGACTTGATAAAGATTCTGCGTCAGGCGCATCTGCTGCGCGGTCGTGGCAAAAAGCGAAAGCAAAAATAGAAAACTATAATCGCGATAGCGCAGCGAGGCCCAGGGCCGAAGCGAGGCGGGCTGAGCGTTGTTGCCGGACGAAGCGTCGGACATGGGGGAATGGGCTCAGCTTTAATCTCTGTTTAGGTGAATTTTCCGCAGCTTGCTGGGTCGAGGTAGTAGCTCTAACAGAGTCCGTCATTCCCGCACGTTTTTAAGCGGTGGTTCGACTCGGCTCACCACAGGCGAATTTTAGACTGGACCCCCGATTAAGACATTCGGGGGTGACAACCTAATGGACCAAGAACCTCCTGATACTCCGCTGTTTGCTGCGAGATTGTTCATTTGCCGACGATTCGCATGATTTCGTTGTGAATGACCTTGAATGGAAGCTTCTTGGCCGTGGCGATGCGCTTGAGATCGTCGTATTCGGGCATTGCTCTCGTGCTGCCGTCCGGCTGCTCGACGATCTTGACCATGACTTCACCGAAGCGGGTTTTCACTCTTTTCGTTTCTCGTTTGAGAATCATCCGGGTCACCGGGTACGAGCGAATGCCGATGGTCGAGGTTTCTTCAAAAATAATCTTGGCGAGGCTGTCGCGGCTCGATGGCGCGCAGATTACCGTGAGTAGAGTCGCAGGCCGATTCTTTTTCATCTGTATGGACGAAAGAAAAACATCCCGCGCGCCAGCTTCAAAGAGCCGATCCATGACATGATCGTAGAGTTGCGGGTTCATGTCGTCGATGTTGGTTTCTATCACCTGCATCTCTTCCTGCTGCCATGCCGCATTGTCCGCGCCCAGGATTAGCCGGAAAAGGTTCGGTCGGTTGGCGAACTCCTTTTGCCCGGTGCCATAGCCGATTCTTTCGATGATCATGTTGGGCTGCGGCCCGAAATCTTTGCCCAATGTCCGCACAATCGCTGCGCCGGTGGGCGTTAAATTTTCGCTCTCCAGATCGACGCCGAAAACGGGAAGTCCTTTGAGCAGCTCGAGTGTGGCTGGACCTGGAACGGGCAGCGGTCCGTGCATGGAACGGGTGGCGCCGCGGCCTAAAGGAATGGGCGAGAAGTAAAAGGAGTCGATTCCCAGCTCATGAACCCCGATTGCGGCGGCCATGATATCGACGATGGAATCGGTTGCGCCGATTTCGTGAAAGTGCACTTTGTCGACGGCAACGCCGTGGATTTTTGCCTCGGCTTCGGCCAGGCGAGCGAAGATATCGATGCCGATTTTTTTTGTCTCCGGCTCGAGCTTGCTGCGTTTGAGCAAGTCGCGAATTTGTTTCCACGACCGTGGCGATTCATTGCCGGCGCAAATCACGTGGAATTGACAGGCGCGAACTGAGTGAACCGTTTTCTTCGAGGCCTTAAGATCGAACTTGAGAGTCGGGATTTTTCCAAGTTCGGTTTTAAGCGTATTTAGCGACAAGCCGAGATCGAGGAGCGCAGCGACGAACATGTCGCCGCTCACTCCACCGATTAGGTCGCCGTAGGCTATTTTCATTGTGGCTAGGCATGCCTTCGGCAAAACAACCGAGGATGGAGGATCGAGGATAGAGAATCGAAGTTCAAGGGTCGCGATCCTCGATCCTCCATCATCTATCCTCGACCTTCGCTTGGATTACCATTCCCGACGCGTTTCCCTGCCGCTGGTTTCGACGCGGACGATCTCCGCCTTGAACGGCTTATCGAGGAGCGTGTCGATGAGCCAGTTGATCACCAACGAGCGCGCACGCGGATTTCGGATGGAATGGCGCTCTCCTTCGAACACATAGAGAAGTTTGGGCGCGGGAATTTCGCCCATCAGTTCATAGACAAACTTCATATCGCAATGCTCATCATCCTCGCCGGCGACGACCATGTAGGGACAAGTGATCTTCGAAGTGACGCCTTTGAGACTCAGCGTCTTGGTGAATTCATCGAAAGCGGCTTCGTCGTCATAGCCGGACATATACATGTAATTCAACTTAAACGACGGCGAGGACATGTTGAAGATCGCGTACTGGCCCGGTTCCATGCAAACGCCGCTGACGGCGCAGGCTTTGAAACGCGTTTCTTCGGCGACCACGCGCGGCGCCCAATAGGAGCCCATGCTCGAGCCCATGATGCCGAGGCGATTCGCATCGATGTCCGGGCGTTTGACCAAATAATCGCAGGCGAGTTTGCCGGCGTCGGCGTAGTTCGACGCGGTGCATTTGACGCCGCCTTCGCGGGTCTCGCCTTGCCCGGGGCCGTCGATCGCGAGCACCGCGAAGCCGCGCTCGATGAACGGATCGCCGGTCGCCGGGTTGTCTTCTTTCACTCCGTCCATGCCGGGGATGTACATGACGCAGGGAACTTTCTCCGCTGCTTTCCGGCTCGGCGGAAGATGTAAAATCGCTTGGATCTTTTTTCCCTCGTAGGGCAGCTCGACCCGCTCGATGGGACGGCCGGCATATTGAATGAACTTGTCGTAGCAGACGCGTTTTTGTTCCTGCCAGTAAATGCGCTGAGGATTACCGTCTTCGTAGATCGCCCACATGGCATTGGTGTAAAAACACGAGGCGATGTAGTAATGATCGCGCGCCTCGGGAAAATGGCCGGCCGCTTCGGCTTCGCGGCCCTGCTGTTCGCGCCTCGCGGCGGCGCGCGAGAACTCGCGGGGGATGTCGACGAATTTCTGAATGCGCCGGCAAACTTCCTGCAGATCGCTTTGCACGCCGGGACCGCAATTGCGGAGAATCTTTCCGGTTCGCCCCTGATCCCAGTCGATGCCGCGGGTCTGAATCACTTGATCTAGAATCCAACGCTGTTCGCGCCAGCGTTTCATTTTACGCTCGGTTTCTATTCTCATCGCCATGGCTCCCCCTCCGGGCCGTCGATCTAACGGGTACGGACAAATCTGTCGTCGACAGATTTGTCTTCGATCTACTTGTTGCCTGAAGAATGCCCTTTATTTCCGTGCATGTACGTAAGCTTGTCGGCTCTTGCTACGGAGCTGGAATCGGGCTCGGGAATTGGCGCTGACTTTATGCAAAAAAGCGCGGATTGGCAAACCAAGTCGGCCCGTGCTTACGCGACTGCTGGTTGATTAAATAGTCCTTTTATGTTTATAAGAAAACAGAGCCTTCTTCTACCGTAATTACGGAAAATTACGATGTTATTTGACTTTGCTAATGTCCTAGTGTTTACGGCATTAGGACTTGGGTTTGTGGGGGTCAATCTGTTGATCGGAAAACTGCTCCGACCGGCGAATCCTCAGGCCCGAAAACTGTCCACTTATGAGTGCGGCGAGCCTTCAATGGGCAGCGCATGGGTGAATTTCAACATTCGTTTTTACATCGTGGCGCTAATTTTTATCATTTTCGAGGTTGAAATTGCTTTCATCTTTCCCGTGGCTACGGTTTTCCGCCGTTGGGTCGACGGCGGGGTGGGGGTTTTTGCTCTGATCGAGGTGCTGGTTTTCGTCGGCATTCTCTTTCTTGGCTTGATTTACGCATGGGCCAAAGGTGATTTGGAATGGGTAAAAAAAGTTAAGGCCTAATGCGGTTAGGAGATATGCAATGAAACCTTTAATAAATTCATTACCCGAAACAGTTTTCACGACCAAAGTGGACGATATTTTGAACTGGGGCCGAGCCTCCTCACAGTGGTACATGCTTTTCGGCTTGGCCTGCTGCGCCATCGAGCTGATGCAAACCGGCGGGCCGCGAGCCGATTTGGATCGCTTCGGCGCCGTGCCGCGAGCTACGCCCCGGCAATCCGATCTGATGATCGTCGCCGGCACACTTACTTACAAAATGGCCAAGCGGACCAAACTGCTGTACGATCAGATGCCCGACCCAAAGTACGTTATTTCCATGGGCAGCTGTGCCAATTGCGGTGGGCTCTTCCAGTTGGCTTATTCGGTTTGCAAGGGCGTCGATAAAATCGTTCCCGTCGATGTCTACGTCCCTGGCTGCCCGCCACGTCCCGAGGCGCTCACCGAAGGGTTACTGCGAATTCAAGATAAGATGATGCGTGAGCGTTGGCTGGTTAAGCCGTCGCGTGCCGTGGAGGAAGCGGCCCGAGCCTAAACCAAAGATGGACGCGAAAGAAATTTACGCGGCTCTGGAGGAGCAATTCCCCGGCAAAGTAAGCGATTTCAAGGGAGAGGTTTTAGAGCCCTATTTGTCGGTGGATGGTGCGTCCATCGTCGAGGTCTGCCGATATCTGCGTGACAGTGCTGGGCTGAATTTCGCAGTGTTGTCGGATTTGACCGCGCTCGATTGGCCGAAGGAAGAGAAAATCCAAGTTGTTTACCATCTGTTCTCCTATTCGCATAATCATCAAATTGTCCTCAAGGTCGATCTGCCGCGCGCCAATCCAAAAATCGCTACGGTCGAAGGCGCGTGGAAGGTCGCGAACTGGTTCGAGCGCGAGGTTTACGATCTGTTCGGTGTCATTTTCGAGGGTCATAGCGATCTGAGACGCATCATGCTGCCGGAAGATTGGGTAGGATACCCGTTGCGCAAGGACTACGTCGAGGAAGAAGAATACGACGGCATCAGCACGCAGCGCGCGCCGCTGGTGGAAAAACTGCTGCGATAGGATGGTCATGAACGAGCCCGCTCAAGCCGAAACCGGTTTTTTCGCCGAAGAGATGACTATCAGCGTGGGGCCGCAACACCCGAGCACGCATGGCGTGCTGCGCTTCGTGGTCAAAACCGACGGCGAAGTGATTAATGAGGCGATTCCCGACGTCGGGTACCTCCATCGTTCGATCGAAAAGATCGGCGAGAAAGTGACCTATCATGGCTATGTGCCCTATACCGATCGCGCCGACTACCTAGCCGCAATGTTCGCCAATCAGGCTTTCTGCCTGGCGGCGGAAAAGTTGGCGAAAACCGAAGTCACCCGTCGTGGCGAATTCTGTCGCGTGATCGCGTGCGAGCTCAACCGCATCGCCAGCCATCTGATTTCCGTCGGTACCTTCGGTCAAGATATCGGCGCCATGACGCCGTTCGTGCACGCGCTGCGCGAGCGCGAAACCATCAATAATCTCATGGAAGAGATTTGCGGCGCGCGGCTGACCTACAACTATATTCGCATCGGCGGCGTGGGCTACGATATTCTTCCTGAGACCTGCACGAAAATCGTCGAATTCTTAGACCACTTCGAACCGATTGTCGATGAGTTTAATCGTCTACTCTCCGGGAACAAGATTTTCATCGAACGACTCGCTGGGGTAGCAGTCGTCTCCAAAGAAGAGGCGTTCTCCTATAATCTGGTCGGGCCTAATCTGCGCGCTTCGGGAGTGAAGTGGGATATTCGTCGCGATATCCCTTACTCGATCTATCCTGAATTGGAGTTTGACGTTCCCATCGGCACGGCGCATGTGGGAAAGCTCGGCGATAGCTTCGACCGTTTCTGGGTGCGCATTCGCGAGATGCAGGAGAGCTGCAAGATTTTGCGCCAGTGTCTCAAAATGATGCCCCAAGGCCCGGCAATCGCGAAGGTGCCGCGCAAATTTAGACCGCCGGCAGGCGAGTGTTATGCCCGCGTCGAAGCGCCGCGCGGTGACATGGGCTTTTACGTCGTCAGCGACGGCAGCGAGTATCCTTATCGCGTCAGAATTCGCACCGGTTCGTTTACCGCCATGGCCATCATCGACAAACTGAGCAAAGGAATCATGCTCGCCGACCTGATTGCTTTGATCGGCAGCCTCGATGTCGACGCGCCGGAGATCGACCGTTAACTCGCGGTTACGACAATCATGCAAGCCTATCTCGATCAACTCATTAAAGACGGCGCCTTCGCCGGCGTGCCCAGAGAACTTGTGTACGCCATCGCCATGGTACTCGCCGCGTTCGTGGTGCTTTCCGTGTTCGTTGCGCCGCTGGCCGGAGTGACCAGTTGGCTGGAGCGACGCGTATGGGCTCGCATGCAGTCCCGCGTCGGACCCAACCGGGTCGGGCCGCAGGGAATTCTTCAGTGGCTGGCCGACGGTATCAAAAACCTGCTTAAAGAAGATCTGATTCCGTCGGCGGCGGACGCGAAACTTTTCTCTCTGGCGCCCTATGTCGTTTTCATGGGCTTTCTTTGCGCCTTTGTCGTCATTCCCTTCGGCGGCAATCTGATTGTCGCTGATCTCAATATCGGTATTTTTTACATTCTAGGGGTCACCTCGCTCGTGGTGGTCGGGATTCTCATGGCGGGCTGGGCGTCCAACAACAAATGGTCGCTCCTCGGCGGCATGCGCTCTGCGGCGCAGATCGTCAGCTACGAAATTCCCGCGGGCCTTGCCATACTCACGATTGTCTTCTTGGCCGGCACGATGAGCATGCAGGGAATTATCAAAGCCCAGGGCTGGGGCCCATGGGACTGGTTTCTGTTCCATAATCCGTTCACATTCATGGCGTTTTTTCTCTATTTCACGGCCGCGCTCGCCGAGGGAAATCGAACGCCTTTCGATATTCCGGAGGCAGAATCGGAGCTGGTCGCCGGCTACGTGACCGAATACAGTGGCATGCGTTTTCTGTTCTTCTTCTTTGCCGAGTGGGGCAATCTCTACGTCATTGGCTCGGTGGCCACGACATTGTTCCTCGGCGGCTGGCAAGTTCCTCCGTTGCCCATCTTCGAGAACAGTCCGGTGCTGCTGGGCGTCGCGCAGTTCATCACGTTTTTCTTGAAAGCTTATCTGTGGGTGTTCGTCGCCATGTGGGTGCGCGCGACGCTGCCGCGCGTGCGTGTCGATCAGCTGATGGCGCTGTGTTGGAAGTACATGGTGCCGCTGGCGTTCCTCTGCATGGTGGGAACCATCGGCTTCATGTTTGTGCCGGATGATGTGCGCCGCATCATCAGCGCGGCGACTTTGGGATTTGCCATTGCCGTCGCGATCGTTTTCTTTCTCCGGGTGGCGTTTCAGATTCGTCACGCCAGGCCGGAGTTGTATTGGAAACCGCATATTTAACCATTGAGGCATTATGAACGTCGTAAGCTACGCAAAAGATATCTGCCAGGCGATTGCATCCACGTTCGAGGGGATGTCGATCACCTTTTCGCACCTCATGCGCCGGCCGATGACGATCCAGTATCCGGACAAGATTCCGGTGCCGATCCAAGAAACCTTGCCGCTCCGATA
>DASYUV010000098.1:0-12165 GCA_036000865.1 Binatia bacterium
GGTGCAATACTTGGGACATAAAGACGATGTCTGCCGCACCATCGTCTAGTGGTATGTTTTCAGCTTCGCCCTGAACAAAGCGCACGAATGGGGAATGAGATTTGGCTTCAGCTGTCGCACGCATGTTAGCCGCTGGTTCAAGGCCGAGCACCTGCGCCGCAAACGCCTCTGATAACGCAGTCGTGAATCGGCCAGTGCCAGAACCGAGATCAACGATGAGATTGACCGGGCACGTTACATAACCTCGAAGCAATTCCACCAACGCATCAGTCGCTTCAGACGTAAGAGCGCGACCGAGGTCGTATCGCCGATGTACGTCCGATTCCTGGTAAGTAAAAGTGGTCATTCGGCCTTTAATTCAAACCGAAGCACAATCCAAAATCCGATCAATTGTTCGGGTAGGCCACGTACAGATCGCAAAGTTTTTTGCGGATTGCGAGTCAGTTTAACGCCAAGCTCAGCCGTCGCTGGTAAGCGATCGGGCTGAAGCGAATAGTTAGCCTATCCGTCGCTGCCACTCCGCGGGGTCGCGACTGGCATGAAGCACGGCAAGCACAACAATCACTGTGGGCTCCAGCGCGAAATAGACGACATACGGGAAACGTCTGACGAGTGCTCGCCGGACACCTGACCTGAGATGCGGATACTTAAAAGGTCCCTCAACAATCCGGTTGTAAGCGGCCCGTAGTTCATCGAGGAACTCCAACCCGAGACCAGACTGTTCCTTTTCGTACCACTGGAAAGCCGCCTCGATATCGAGATCGGCCTGTGGCTCCGAAACCAATCGGTAATTGGTCACCGAGTCTTCTTACCCAAGCGGTCGAGGACGTCGTAGGCCGAGCCAGCCTGGTCTGGATTGCGCCGATACTCCGCAAGGCGTTGCTCGGCAACTTCGAGGTGGGTCTCTGGGACCGGAACTTCACTTGGATTTTCCGCGATACGATCCCAAAGCGCTTGCAGATAACGGACCTGCTCCGCTTTTGAAAGATTGCTAAACCCCGGTGGTTCGGGAATTGAAGTGTATTCCATGGGCTGGACCTCGCTCCAGATATTACTGCAAACCTTGCTTGTGTGCCACCCCGGCGATTGAGGCTAACTAATAATATACGGAACCATGCTTGCTGATATTAATATCGGGAAATGCTGAAGGCAAAACTTCGTCCACGAGCGTGTAATCCGGGGGCAACGACTGCCGATTCCCGCAAAGCGAACAAGTAGAACGTTTTGGTGTCAACTTAGCGCCCGGCAGCGCCCATCACCTTGACAGTCGTCATCTCCCATATCATAGAATCGCTGAAATTAGTTATGAACTACCAAACCCAAATTCTCACATTCACGACCGCTCACAACGAACGGCTCCATGGCGCGCTGCTGACGCCGCCAAATAAGAAATCAGACACGGCGCTGATCTTCGTTCATGGCGTGGCGATGAATTTTTACTTGCCGCCGCTGTTTAACTTCGGCCAAGAACTCAGCCAACGCGGCCATCACAGCTTCATCATCAATACACGCGGACATGACTGGATCTCGCGTGCGGGCAATCTGAGCAAGTTCGGCGGCTCGGCATATGAAAACCTCGAAGACTGTCTTCCCGATCTCGACGGCGCCCTCGATTATCTGCAGCAGCAGGGTTACCGGCGCTTTGTTCTGATCGGCCACAGCCTCGGCGCCATCAAGTCGATTATCTATCAAGGCACGCGCCAACGAGCGGATGTGGTTGGCATCGTTTCATGTTCGGCGCCCAAGCAATTCTATTCAGAGCGCATCGCGCGTCAGCCGCAATTTCGCGAGCTCATCGAGCAAGCCGAGGCAATGGTCGCCGAAGGCAGAGGCGAAGAACTTATGTCGATCTCCGTCGGCGCCACGCCGGGAATTTTCAGCGCCCGCAGTCACTTGAACAAATATGGTAAAGATGATCGAAACGACTGCCGGCCGTACGCCAAGCTGATTGGCTGTCCGCTGCTCGCCATCGTCGGTAGCGCCGAGCCCAAGTTCTTCTACGAATACGCGCAGGAAATCGCCGCTGGCGCGGCGCCGCACGGCACTTGCAAGTTGGTCGACGGCGCCAATCATTTTTACCATCGCCACACGGCGGAAATCGTCGAGATCGTATATCAGTGGCTGGCGCAGTTTAAGAATTGAAAAATCCTAGCATGATGTTTGGACCGCGGATTATGCTTACACGTCCAGCTCACAGACTCATTGACGATTCCGTCATGCATACGTTAGACAAGAGCGGCAACTTCGACCGGATCTATGCGAAATACGGCGTGAAGCGAGGAAAGTATCAATGACTTGGATTTTGGCAATCATCGTTTCTGCTTCGATTCTTCTGACCTGCAATACTCACTCCCATAGCGCCTCTGCGCCGTATAAACTCATCGTCGGCTACGCCGCCATCAACGGGCGGGTCGCGCCGCTGTGGATCAGCGAGGAACAAGGCTATTTGGCCAAGTACGGTCTGCAAGTCGAGCAAGTTTATTTGCGCGGCGCGCCCACTCTAGTCGCCGGCCTGGCCTCGGGCGATATCCAACTCGGCCGCAGTGGCGGCAGCGCCACACTGGCAGCCATCGGCGCCGGCCATGATTTCAAAATCGTCGCGACTTTCTCCAGCCGCAACTCCTACGATTTAATCGCGCGCCCCAGTATTAAACGCGCCGAGGATTTGCGCGGCAAGAAGATCGCGGTCACCAGCATCGGTGGCACGACATGGATGGGCGTGCTGCTTTGGCTCGAGCACTTCGGCTTGGATCAACAGCGCGACAATATCCTGCTGCAAGTCCTCGGCGATCAAAGCGTGCAGATGCAAGCCGTCGAAACCGGCATCGCCGACGCTGCCGGGCTCGACGGGGTGTTTAGCAAAAGATTGAAACAGAAAGGCTTCACCCTGCTCGGCGAGTACTCCGATTTGAAACAACGCATCGTTGGACAGGCGATGGTCGTGCCGCATTCGTTCCTTACCCAGCGGGCGGATATTGTCGAAAGTTACCTCAAGGCTGAGATCGAAGCCTTGGCCTTCGCGCTCGCGCCAAAGAATAAACCGGCAGTGCTAAAAACGCTGATGAAACGACTCAAGACCGATGCCGCAGGGGCCGAAGAAGGTTATCAAGATCTGCTCAAAGGCGTCGACCGAAAACCGTATCCCTCGCTCGATGGCTTGCGCAATGTGCAACGCATGTTGAAAATCCGCACCCCGAAAATCGGCGAGATCAAAGTCGAAGATGTCATCGACAGTCGTCTGATGCGCAGACTTGACGAAAGCGGCTTCATCGACAAGATGTACGCGAACTACGGCGCGAGTCTAAAATAGAGGTAGGGACACGGCATGCCGTGCCCGACGAAAGGGGTTAGAGAAATGCCCTACCTTAAGCTGGAAGATACGGAGATCTACTACGAGGTTCACGGTGACGGGCCGCCGCTCTTGTTTTGCAGCGTCACCGGCCTCGACCATCAAGCCTGGAAGTTTCATCAAATCCCGGAATTCTCTCGCGATCATCGCGTGATTGTTTTCGACTACCGCGGCACTGGCAATTCGAGTAAGAGCGTGCAGAAATACTCGATCAAAATGTTCACCGATGACGCCGCGGCGCTGCTCGACCATTTGAACGTCGAGCAAGCTATCGTCTGCGGCCACTCCATGGGCGGCGTTGTCGCGCAGCTGTTGGCGCTGGACTATCCTCGGAAAGTCAAGAAACTCATCCTCGCTTCCAGTGGCGCAGCGCATCCGGGCGCGCACGGCATTCCGCTCGCCATGTGCCGCGACATGGTGCGGAAAGGATTTGAAGGGTACATTCGCGAGCACACCATTGAAACAGGCTGGACGAAAGAATTCGTCACCGCGCATCCGGAAGTAATCGAAAAATTTCTTGAAGTGAGAATGGCCAGCATCGCACCACTCGAGAACTATCTCCATTTCATCCTGGCACGCCAGGAACACGATCATACCGGTCGCCTGAAAGAGATTCGCGTGCCGACGCTGGTGCTCGTCGGCGACGACGAGCGTCATGGCGCCGCGGACCGCACCCACTGGGACGCAGCGCACCATCTGGCGCAGCAGATTCCCTATGCCAAGCTCGTCGTGCTAAAAGGCGAAGGCCATCATTACTTAGCAACGAACCCGTCGGCCGCGCACAGAGCCATCAGGGAATTTATTCGGGCGTAGTGGCGGGTTTCAAACCCGCCCCTACAATGGAGACAATCTATGGCTAACGAAACTTCAAGTATGTCTCACCGTGATTTTCTAAAGTTCACCGCCAAGACTGCCGCGGTGTCATCCGGCTTGTTAGCGGCTTGCGCGACATCTTCAACGACGAGTCGCACGACAGCATCCGCCATCGACATTCATCATCACTATATTCCGCTGGAGCTGATCGACGAGGTCAAACGCAACGGCAAAACGCTCGGCGTCGAATACTTTCCGCCCAAGGACGCCAAAGACAATCCATTCCAGATCCGATTTCCCAATGGCAACCGGCTCAACCCGGATCCGCGCATGGCCGAAGTGAATAACCGCCTCGACGTCATGACCAAAGGTAACATCGGCATCGCCACGGTCGAAGTGCACACCGCCTGCGTTGGCTACGAGCTAGACGGCAACCGCGGCGAATCTTGGTCGAAACTTTACAACGAAGCGATTATGAATTTAGTCAAGCGCCATCCCCACCGTTTTGCCGGCATCGCCACGGTACCGTTGCAAGAGCCACCGCGCGCGGCCCGTGTACTGGAACACGCCATTCGAGATCTTAAGATGTCCGGCGTCACCATCGCTTCCAACGTCGTCGGCAAATATTTCGACAGCAGAGACTTTGATCCGTTCTGGGCTAAGGTCCAAGAATTGGACGTGCTGATGATCATGCATCCGGAGTGGGTCCTCGGAAGCGATAAAATGGGGGGCATACGGCCTGCGCACACGGAAACGCGCGTAAGCTGTTAAGGATTCCGGGCAGCGCCTGAGCAATCTAACCGGAGCGAAAAGGGTCCAATGCAACGATCAATTCTATGCGCTGCGCGCGTAATTATCTTGCTGTTTCTGTCCTGCGCCGGATCACTTGCGCAGGAGTCGCGTGCTAATGGCGCGGCCAAGAAGTTACACGAGCTGTTCGCCGCTGAATGGGAATACCAAATGGAGCAGCATCCAACCTGGGCTTCCAGCTTGGGAGACCGGCGTTGGAACGACCGTTGGAGCGACATCAGTCTAGAGGCGATATTGAAACGGCATGATCACGATATCGAGACGTTGGCCAAACTAACGAAGATCGACCGCGCCGCGCTGGCGTCCGCGGATCAGCTGAACTGCGACCTCTTTAAGAGAAATTATGAAACTGAGATCGAGGGTTTTCAGCATCGCTGGTATCTTCTGCCACTCAATCAGCTTGATGGCGTACACACGGTAAATAGGCTAACCGACGCGCTACGTTTCGAAACTCTCAAAGACTACGAGGACTGGCTTGCACGTCTAAGAGCGCTCCCCTTGCGCATCGATCAGACGATCGCTCTGATGCGCCTAGGGATCAAAGAGCGAATCATCCATCCGAAGATTGTCTTGCAGCGAGTTCCAGCCCAGATCGATCATCAAATTGTCGGCGATCCGAAAGCCAGTCCTCTGTACAAACCTTTCACAAAATTCTCTTCATCTATCACTGAAGCGGACCGAGCCCGTCTCGCTGAGGCCGCGCAAGAGGCGATCGCTGCCGCCGTAGTTCCGGCCTATCGCAAGTTGAAAGAATTCATCATTGACGACTATGTGCCGGCGGCATGGGAACAAGTCGGAGTATGGCAGCTTCCCAATGACGCGACGATGTACGCCTATGCCATCCGCGAAAATACAACCACCGACCTGACGCCGCAGGAAATTCACGAGATCGGTTTAAAAGAAGTAAAGCGCATCCTGGCGGAGATGCAGGCTATCATCGACAAATTGGGCTTTCGAGGTTCTTTCGCCGAGTTCGCGAAGTTTCTGCGCAGCGATGCGAAATTTTATTTCAAAAGCGAGAATGAGTTACTCGACGCTTATCGCGCATTGAGCCGGCGCATCGATCCGTTGCTCGTGAAGGTTTTTCGCAAGCTGCCGCGCATGCCCTACGGCATCGAGCCTGTGCCGGCAAATATCGCTCCCGACAGTCCAACCGGACTTTATCGCGGACCCGCCGCAGACGGTTCCCGCGCCGGCATAATCAACGTGAAACGTTCAAACCAGAATCAGGCCGAAGTACGAAATGATGGCGCTGTCGCTGCACGAGGGAGTGCCCGGCCACCACCTGCAGATCGCCATCGCGATGGAGCAACAAGGCATCCCCAACTTTCGGCGCTATGGCGGCTACACGGCGTTTATCGAGGGATGGGGACTTTACGCTGAATCGCTTGGCGACGAGATGGGTCTTTACGACGATCCCTATTCGAAGTTTGGACAGCTCATGTACGAGATCTGGCGCGCCAGCCGTCTAGTCGTTGATACCGGCATGCATTACCTCCGTTGGGAGCGACAGAAGGCCATCGACTTTATGATGGAGAATACCGCGAGACAGGAAGTAGACGTGGTCAATGAAATCGACCGCTACATCGTCTGGCCCGGCCAAGCGCTCGCTTACAAGATCGGCCAGCTCAAGATCTCCGAGCTCCGAGCCAAAGCAAAACAAATTCTCGGCGACAAATTTGACATCCGTGATTTCCACGACGAGTTGCTTAAAGACGGCGCCCTGCCGCTGGACCACTTGGAAATAAAGATGAATACTTGGATCACCAGTCAGAAGAAGTAGCGATAACTTGGAATTCTAGTTCGGTTAGGAACATGGTGGTAACGCCGATCATCTCTCCTTATGGCTCGTGGAAGTCGCCGATCACCGCTGAGCTGGTTGCTGGCGGCGAGGTCGGACTCGAACAGGTCAGACTCGACGGCGACGACATCTATTGGATCGAGCGCCGCGCCCACGAGGGCGGAAGAAAAGTTATCGTCCGCGGCTCAAGCGACGGGAGAGTGACCGATATCACGCCAGCAGAGTTCAATGCGCGAACGCGGGTGCACGAGTACGGCGGCGGCGATTATGCAGTCTTGAATGGCAGAGTAATTTTTTCAAATTTCACCGATCAGCAGCTCTATCTCCAAGAGCTCGGCACCGCGCCGAAGCCACTCACTACGCAAGCTGCGCTGCGTTACGCCGACGGCCAATTTGATCGGGGCAGAAATTTTTTCTACTGCGTGCGCCAGGATCATTCCGGGCCAGGCGAAGCTGTCAATTCCATCGTGCGTGTCGATCTCAACGGCGGCGACGCCGGACAAATTGTCGTGTCCGGAAATGATTTTTACTCCTCGCCGCGCCTAAGTCCCGACGGCTCGCGACTGGCTTGGCTTACGTGGAACCATCCAAACATGCCCTGGGACGGCACAGAACTTTGGGTCGGCAACCTGAGCGAGGACGGCGTAGTGACCGAGAAAGAAAAAATCGCCGGTGGCGTGAACGAATCCATTTTCCAGCCGGAGTGGGCGCCTGATGGAATTCTCTATTTCGTTTCCGACCGCACCGGCTGGTGGAATCTCTATCGTTGGCAAGACAACCAAGTCGAGCCGCTGTGCGCGATGGAAGCGGAGTTCGGCCAACCCCAGTGGGTTTTCGGTACCAGTCTCTACGATTTTGCATCCGAAAGACGGATCGTCTGTAGCTACACCCAGAACGGTCGCGATTGCATGGCCACGCTCGACACTGCGACGAGAGCGCTCGACCCGATCGACCTTCCCTTCACCACGATCTCCCACGTTCGCGCCGCGGGCGACCGTGTAGTTTTCATTGGCGCGTCTGCGACCGAGACAAGCTCTATCGTTTCGTTGGATTTGGCTACCGGTACCTTGGAAGTATTACGCCGATCGCGAGAATCGGCCGTCGATGATGGTTACCTCGCCCTGCCGCGAGCCATCGAGTTTCCCACCGAGGGCGGTCTCATGGCGCATGGCCATTTTTACCCGCCGCGGAATCGAGATTACGCTGGCCTGGCTGGTGAGAAGCCACCGCTATTGGTCATGAGTCATGGCGGGCCTACTTCGTCAAGCTCGGCATCACTGAAATATTCGATCCAATACTGGACTAGCCGCGGTATCGCCGTTCTCGATGTGAATTACGGCGGCAGCTCCGGCTACGGCCGCGCGTATCGAGAGCGGCTTAATGGCCAATGGGGCATCGTCGACGTCGACGATTGCGTCAACGGCGCGCGCTATCTCGTTGAACGCGGCGAAGTGGACGGCAATCGCCTTGCGATCCGCGGCGGCAGCGCGGGTGGCTATACGACGCTCTGCGCGTTAACGTTCCGCGACGCCTTCAAGGCCGGCGCGAGCCACTACGGCATCAGCGACTTGGAAGCGCTGGCCAAGGACACACACAAATTCGAGTCGCGCTATCTCGATCGCTTGATTGGTCCCTATCCCGAACGGCGGGATCTTTACGTCGAACGATCGCCGATTCACTGCACCGATCGCCTGTCCTGTCCGATGATTATCTTCCAGGGCTTGGAAGACAAAGTGGTCCCACCTAATCAAGCATGGAAAATGGTCGAAGCCGTGCGCTCGAAAAAGCTGCCGGTTGCTTATCTCACATTCGAGGGTGAACAACACGGTTTTCGCAAAGCGGAAAACATCCGGCGCGTGCTTGAAGCGGAGTTGTACTTCTATTCGAAAGTGTTCGGGTTTGAACTGGCCGATCCGGTGGAGCCGGCGGCGATCGAGAATTTGTTATAGTGGCGCCTCAGAAGTCCGTGACATCATTCACTCGTCATTCCGGGCAACCCCGGATCACAGTCCGGGGTAGCCCGACCCGGAATCCAGGAATTTCAGTAGGGGCGCATGGCATGCGCCCTTCCTGGAAGCCGGTTTTCACCGGCATGACGGGACTTCTAAAAAGGACACCCGAAAAGAGAATCTGTGAGGGTCGTTCGGCACAAAAGAGCAACGGAATTTCTCACGCGAGCAAAGGCTTGGCTTGAGAGGGCGGAGCCTGAAAACCATCTGCGTCTTTTGATCGAGCAAGTCGAACTAAATGAAGGCGATCATGTAGTTTCTGTCGGTTGCGGTCTGCGCTACTCCACCGTGCTATTGTTATTGGTTTCTTGCAAATTCTGCTAACATCATTGCAAAGATGCTCGCGGCCAAGAGGGCAATTTATGACTGTGACCATAGAGATTCCGGCGGAATTGGTACGGCTCCTAGGGACGGAAGAGGATGCTAAGCAGGAGGCTAAAATCGCCTTAGTGCTGGACCTCGTCCGTAAGGGAAAAATTTCAAGAGCAAAGGCCGCTGAACTTTTGCAACTGTCGTTGTGGGATCTGCCCTCCTTGCTAGCCCAATACCGCATCCCTTGGTTTGATTATTCAGAGAAAGAACTTGAGAAGGATCTCCAAACTCTGCGAACAAAGACGGATCCAGCCAAGTGATTTTTGTTGTCGATGCCAGTGCTCTCATTACTTTGGCCAGGATTGGCCGTTTGCAACTACTCCATTAGCTTGCGGATGAAATCGCTGTTCCGTATGCGGTCTATCACGAGGTAGTGGGAAGAGGCGCTGGTCGCCTAGGACCACAAGCTCTAGATTGAACGGCCCAATTAGCGTATATACATTAAATGTTCTCGTGGGATCCTCGAAAGGCGATCGCCAACTTCGAAAAGCATCGGGTATCGTTCGAGGAGGCGGCAACGATTTTCGCGGATCCGGAAGGCTTGGACTGGGAAGATTTAACGCACTCCAAACACGAGAACCGATACAAGCGAATCGGTTTATCAATTGAGCGAAATACGCATTTATACAATACGGAGGTCCCAAGATGGCAAAGAAACGATCCGCATCATCAGCGCGCGGCCCGCGAGCCGTAAAGAGCGGCAAGCCTATTCCGGATAGTCAGATTGATTTCTCCGATATACCGGAATCCACTGACGAGGAATTGAGAAGAGCCCGAAGGGTGGGTCGCCCAAAGACGGGTAGGCCACAGCGCCAACTGATCGCGATCAGGATCGACCCCTTTTTGCTAAAGAAACTCAGAGATCTCGCCGCTAAGCGACAAAAACCCTATCAAACTCTCATCCATGAACTGCTTGAGCGGGCTGCCAAGACAGCAGCTTAAGCTTCGGTTCCAACGCGAGCAAACGACGGGTTCGTTCCAAGCGCACTTTGACGCATTGCCTCTTTAAGTAGATGAACCCTGCTAAGCACACACATCGTGAACTTTGAAGCGATCATCTTCGATTTATTCGGGACATTGGTGGACGACTTCGCGACGTCGGTTGGCCAAACCTATACAGAGCTGGCCAAGGCTCTCCAGGTACCCATTGAGCAATTCATGCCGGTTTGGAGAGAAACCACGAAGATGCGATCAGATGGAACATTTCAGACTGTGGAAGCCGGCATCGAACATGTTTGCGGCATTATGGGTTTGCGAGTCGGTGCCGAGGAAATGACGAAGGCCGTTGAAATTCGATTGGAGCAAGCAAGGCGAGCGCTCGAGCCGAGACCGAATGCAGTAGCGACACTCGCGCGACTGAAAGACGAGGGCTACAAAATCGGACTGCTCAGCAATTGCTCAGTCGAGATACCAATTGTTTGGCCGGAAACACTATTCGCCGATCTAATCGATACCGCCGTTTTCTCTTGCCGAGCGCGCTTGATGAAACCGGACCCTCGCATCTATCAGCTCGCATGCGAACGTCTCGGTGTCATGCCAGAACGTTGCCTCTACATTGCCGACGGAGAAAACCACGAACTAGCCGGTGCTGCTAAAGTCGGCCTGCATTCCGTGCTGATTCGAAACTCGTCGCGGGACAACGGAAGTGAGTTACTTCGAGAAGCGAGAGAATGGCAGGGTACGGCAATCAGTTCGCTTCCTGAGGCGATAACGCTCCAGGGTATTGAAGACGAATGACGACGGCCGCGGTTCTGCTGAGATAGGCGTCGCCACCGTACCCTTGTCGCGCAATTCTCGGTACTAAGTTAGCGGCGCTTCGTCGTTTCAATGAAAAAGTAGCCTGTTTCCTTGCTGGCGTGGCCATCGCGTTTCGGCGCTTTGCGCGGGCTCTCGCCAGCTACCCAAGTAGTTCCAGTCAACAACAACATGATTCTTCCCGGCGGAGCAATAAGGAATTGCCAAGATTGGCTAGAACCAAAAGACCCCATGCTGCTTCCCTCGTAAATTGCTTGTACACTGTCCCCGGAATTGCCTAAAGCAGATCCCGGAACACCCGCGGAGTTACAATACGAATATTTTCATAGGACTTAAGAGACAGAAGATGTTTGTCTCCTGTTACCACGAACTGTGCAAGACCTTCGACAGCGGCTTCGATGTACTTGTCATCATCGGGATCTTCGGCTACTGCATGAATGCGTATATTGCCGTCCACCGGTTGAGCGATGAGTTCGATCGACGCAACCCACAGATCTAGATCCTCGTCCGAACATTTGATGTACTTGCGAACTTTTGGATACGAGAGAGAGCGTCGTAGTTCTGCCAAAATGGCAGGGGAGACGATCAGCTCAAACGAATTCGCATCGAGCAAACTAGTCAAAATCTGCCCGGACGCGCCTTTGGGCTGGATCAGTGCGCTGATGATTACATTGGCATCAAGGACGGCTCGGAGCACAGTTTACCTGCGCCGAGCTTTGCGCGTGCGGTGCTTCGCTTCGTCCGCGACCCGTTCGGCTTCCGCCTCGGACGTTTTTCCTTGCTGGCGTTCGAGAACTTGCAGCAGGTGCATTCGCGCCGCCCGGCGCATCTGTTCGAGCCGTTCTACAGGTACGACGGCAGCAAGGGGTTTACCCTTGCGCTCGATAATAAATTGATCGTTCCGAAGCGCCACCCGATTCAGAATGTCGCCGAGTCGCTGGCGAACTTCCAAAGTCGAAATTTTCTCTGTCATGTTCAGTCACCTCCCCCCTGATTGTAGCAAGTATAATAGTTGTCCTAGTTGCCTATGTCAAATAAACCTCCTGATGATACGTGTAACGAGTTGTCGTGCATGCGGGGTCCTCGTTTTCATTGGGCAGCAAACTGTCAACAAAAGGCCTGATAATCATCTAGCAGGCTTCTCCGAGAGGCACTAAGGTTGGCGATGAGCCAACCCCAACAACTCAAAGGAGGAGACGAGATGAAACTTTACGGTGCCATCGATTTGCATTCCACCAACAACGTAATGGTTGTGA
>DASYUV010000099.1:0-44136 GCA_036000865.1 Binatia bacterium
CATCGGCTCTTCGACGCTGACTTCGGGTACGGCGTTCGTTCTTCGGCGCGCGCTCAAGATCAAAGGGCTCGAATATCCGCGCGATTACAAACTGCTTAGCGTCGGCGGCACCACATCATCTTTCGCCGCCATGGGCGCCGGGCAGATCGCCGCAGCCTTGCTCGCAGTCCCCAATGCCTTCCAGGCGCAAGACGCAGGATTTAACGTGATTGGACGCATGGCCGACGTTTTCCCCACCTATCTTCTGTCGGCCTATTCCGTGCGGCGGCGCTGGGCGGAAAAGAACCGTCCGCGAGTCGTGCGTTTCCTAAAGGCCGTGCTGCAGGCCAAGAAATGGTTCGAGCAGGATAAGAAAGCCGCTGTCGAATTTCTTGCCAAGGAGTTTCAACTTACACCGACCCTAGCCGAGAAAGGTCTTGACTACTACTTGACAAATCAGGCCTGGCATCCCGAGCTGGAGATCGAGATGGACGGATTGAAAACCGTGGTCGATATTTACGCGGAACAGACCGGCATGAAAGGGCTCACTCCCGGACCGGAAAAATACGTCGATCAGAGTTACCTAAAACAGGCACTGAAAGAGTTGGGCTGGAGATGACCGTTCAGACATAGCGAATTCATTGGGTTCTTGTGATGGAAATTTGGTGGCGGATTGCAAACGGGGCGCCGCGGCAAACGCGGCTACCCCATTTGAGCCTCTAATCTCGGGCGCTTTATCTCACCGTCCGTAAATTTCCACGATGCCTTTACCCTCTCGACGGTTGATGCTGCGATACTTGAAATCGATTTGCTTAATCACTCTCCGTTCGCCAGGAAGATCTATCGTCTGACTACCTGATCCTTCGGCAAACCGGTGACGTAGTTTTGGGCTGAATTTCTGGTTATTACCGAAGGTTACCACCATGTTGGAAATTTCGATCGGCGCGTCTTTAACCTTGATCTGCAGCTGCTTGTATCTACCTTCGTTGCGCCCGACTTCGATCCGATCGTGGTCGCCTCTGAAGTCGACTTCACGCTCGCCCAAGCGTTCCCATCCAGAAGCCCCGCTTGCCAGTCCAGTTGCCAGGAAGCAGAGCACAATTATTCCTAAGCCGAGATAACGCTTCATAGATACCTCCTATTTGGTCGTCCGCCTGTTTTTTAACCGATATGCTTTTCGGTCCCAGGGTTCCCCTTTTGGAATTGTCGGGTCGCAAAAGATGTACCTTCGATGAGTTTGCTTGATTTGGCGAAACAATTTTGCTCGATGCTGGCGATATTGAAGCTTCAGACGTCTGGTTTTTTCTAACTAGTTGGAAAATCACTCACATCCGAAACGGGCTATTCAGGAAGCATTAGAATTGCTGTACTACCGTCGACCGAGAGCTTTGAGGAATACCCTGCGCGAGCAAGTCACCTCGAGAGCGCGAGGTTTCGCTAGTCGATGATCGACACTTGGTGTATAAATTGTCCCTCAACATAACAAAATCACATGGTACGAGGTGATCGTGGCATGATCGTGGATCTTCACTCTCATTTCTTTCCTGTTGAGGCGTTGCAAAATCCCGGCAAATACGAACACCGGGCGCCAAAGATCGTCTTGGACAAGGGCAAGTTATCCGTCACGTCACAAATCGGTGCGCGGGCGGGGCTCGCTGCCGGAGCGTACGATCCTGTGGCCCGTATGAAGGCGTTGGACGAGATGAGAATCGATGTGCAGGTGATCTCGCCATCGCCGATCTTGTTGTTCTATTGGGAAGAGCCGGCTGTGGCGGCCTACTTCTCGCGCAGGCAAAACGAAGCGATTCAATCGGTCATGCAAAAACACCCTGACCGCTTCGTCGGTTTCGGCAGCGTGCCGCTGCAGAGTATTGCCGATGCTATTGCGATCGCCAAAGAAGCAAAAGCAATGGGACTCAAGGGGTTGGAGATCGGCAATGCGGTGGGTGACAAGCCGCTCGACGATCCATTCTTCGAGCCGTTTTTCGATGCCGTGCAGGCGCTCGATCTTTTGCTGTTCGTGCATCCGCTCGAAGGCGGCGTGGACGCCGACGATCCGCTTTCCGGAATCCTCGGTAACGTTCTCCAGTTTACTTTTCGCACGACGTTGATGATCGAGCGGATGATTCTCAAAGGTATGTTCGAGAAGTATCCAAACCTGCGGCTCTGCTTATCACATGGCGGAGGATTGCTGGCCTTTAATATCTGGCGCCTCGACCATTCGTATCAATTACGGCCTGAGCTGCGGAAGACTATTCCTCGTAGACCGTCCGAGTATCTCAGCAAACTTTACTTCGATTCGATCGTTCATTCCGTCACCGCTTTGCAGTATCTAATTCAAGTCGTCGGCGCGGACCGGGTCGTCGTTGGCACGGACTATCCGATGGCGATGGGCGATTTCGAGTCGGTAAGTAAGGTGAAACAGCTCGATCTTGCCAATGGCGAACGGGAAAAAATCCTCGGGGACAACGCGGCGCGAGCCTTGAATCTTTGATAGTAACGCGATAAGGCATCCGGTCCTGTAACCATTGAAGTGGCGGATATTTTGACGCGGCCGAATCCCGAGAGGAGATCGATGTGCAAGTGATATTGATGGCGGTTCTGGCACTTTTTCTCGGCGCCTGCGCTACGATGCAAAGCCGAAGTCCGGCGGTATCCATTCTAGTCGACCTCGATCCCGCCAGCGCCGACCGCACCGTGATCGTCGAAAGCATTACCGCCGACAAAGAGGGGCGACTCTATTTGCCGGATCGGGTCACGGGAAACATTCTTCGCGTCGATACGAAGGCACCCAAATCGGTGGTGGTCGGCCGGATCGACGCGCGAGAAATCAAAGGAAAAAAAGTCAACGCAGATCCATCCGGCAGCGCATTTAACCCACAAGGCGATCTATTCACCGCGGTCGGACCGTTCAGCGAAGTCGTGCGCATCAGGCTTTATGTCGCCGATACGGCGCGCGGTGCGATTTGGCAAGTTGCGATTGGCGCCGACGGCAAAGGCGGCAAGCCGGCGCTATTGGCGCAGAGTCCATTGCTCGAAGGCGCGGACGGCCTCGCCTTCGATCGCACTGGCAAGCTTTGGGTCGCGGCGAATGAGCGCAATGCCATCGTGACGGTTGCGCCCGACGGGCAGGTGCAGGAGATCGCGAAGAATGGCAGCAGCGGTCCGCTGGAGTTTCCTGCTGCGATAGTCTTTGTCGGCAGCACCGCTTATATCGCAAATTATGATACGCCACGGCGCGATAACTTGGATGCCAATGGCAAAGGCGCGCTGGACGGCATCGGCGCCTCTATTGCACAGATTAGCCCGTAGGAATCGTCGTGGCCTTGCTCTCCATCGAAGGCGTGCGCAAAGAATATCAAGTCCGGGGCAAGAAGGTTTTGGCCTTGGACTCGGTGGATCTGACGATCGCCGAGGGGGAGTTCGTCACCATCGTCGGCCCGTCCGGTTGCGGCAAATCGACGCTGCTTAATCTGATCGTTGGGCTGTTGCGTTCGAGCATGGGGCGCGTGGTTTTTCGCGGCGCACTCATCGACGGCATCTGCACGAAAATCGGCTACGTGACGCAAAAAGACAATCTTCTGCCCTGGCGTACGTTGGTCGCAAACGTCGAGATCGCATTGGAGCTTAAAGGGATCGAAAAAAACGCCCGGCGCGCGCGAGCGCGGGAATTGATCGATCGAGTCGGCCTGAGCGGCTTTGAGGAGCATTATCCGCACGAGCTGTCGGGCGGCATGCGCCAGCGCGCCAATATTATTCGTACGCTGATTTACGATCCGGAATTGATCTTAATGGACGAACCCTTCGGCCCGCTCGATGCGCAGACAAGGATCGTTTTGCAAGATCAGCTTCTAAAGCTTTGGTCCGCGTCCAAGAAAACAATTGTCTTCATCACTCATGATTTGATCGAGGCGATCACGCTGGCCGACCGTGTCGTGCTGATGAGCTCCCGGCCCGGCAGGATCAAATCCATCGAGAACGTCAAGATTCCGCGGCCCCGGGATGTATTCAGGATTCATGAGAGCCAAGAGTTCCGTGCCACGTATGAAAGGCTGTGGCAAGAATTGCGTCCTGAAGTAAAGTTGGCAGAAGCGTAGATAAGGAGATTTTCCTATGAAGCCGTTGACGGCAATTTTTTTCGCAGCGCTTTGGTGTTTTGGCTGGTCGACTCTGCCGGTGGGCGCGCAGACGCCGAGAAAAGTCAAAATGACGATCCCGGTCGTAGCGCACTCCATGACGCCGGTTTACATTGCCCAGAGCAAAGGTTTCTTTGCCGATGAAAAACTTGATCTAGATATCACCTCTACAGGCGGCGGAGGCCCCGACATCCGTGCGCTGATCGCCGGCGACGTAGAATTCAGTTTCACGACTGGTGACAATGTTATTCTGGCGCATCAAGAAGGTAAGAAGCTCATGATGGTCATGAGTGGCCTCAATAGAGTCTTCATCAATTGGGCGATGCACAAGGAGAGCGCCAAGACGAAGGGTGTTACCGAGTCGATGCCACTGGCCGAGAAAATCAAGGCGCTCAAGGGCCTGACTGTCGGCGTCACGAATCCCGGAGCTCTGACGGCGCACCTCGCCGCCTTCGTCATTCGCAAAGCAGGGTATAACCCTCAACAAGACGTGCAGATCATTCCAATCGGCGCCGGTCCCACTTGGCTCGCCGCCCTGGAGAATCGCAAAGTGGATGTTGCTCTGACAGCGCCGCCAGTGCCGGAGACGGCGATAAGTCGTGGGTTCGCGATCATGTTCATCAACAACGCCAAAGGCGATGATCCGTCGATCCCGGAGTTTCTGATGGAAAATTTGATCGTCCGGCCCGAGACGGTGGTAAAAGATCCCGACCTGGTGCGCAGAATGGTGCGCGCGCTAACGAAGGCAAATCAATGGGCGCTCAAAAGCACGCCAGAACAAGTCGCTGACGCGCTGAAGCCGGCATTGGGCAAAACGCCGCCAGATCTGTTATTGGCCGGCGTCAATTCGGTACTCCCTGCGCTGAGCCCGGATGGCCGCACCAGCGAACGAAGCTTTCAGGTCACTCAGGACATTCTCGAACAGGCGGGAATCTTGAAAAAACGCTCGCCCTACGCCGAGCTTGTGACCAATGAATTTTTAATGAAATGATCGGCCGCGGACGTCTGTTTTTATACCGGCTAATTTTCGGTCTCGTCCTGCTGGCATTTTGGGAGTTGAGCTCCGGCAGATTGATCGATCCCTTTTGGGTATCGAGTCCATCCAAGGTTTTCTTGTATCTCTATGAAGTATTCGCCGACGGATCGATCTTCGGCCATCTGGCGATCACGCTTTACGAGACCTTCAGCGGTTTTTTCATCGGCTCGATTTTCGGCATCGGCATCGGCTTTGTTCTCGGGAGGAAAGAAGTCCTGGCGGACATTTTGGACCCCTACGTCGTCGCCTTTAACGGTATTCCGCGCATCGCGCTGGCGCCGTTATTCATTATCTGGTTTGGTATCGGTCCCACCTCGAAGGTCATACTCGTGGTGAGCGTGGTATTTTTCTTAACCTTCTTCAATACCTTTGCCGGCGTCAAGGGTGTCGATGCGGAGCTAAAAAACGTCCTGCGCATCATGGGCGCGACGGAGCGCCAGGTTCTCATGAAAATCACGCTGCCGGCGATCGTGCCGTGGATCGCTACGGGCTTAAAGATCAGCCTGCCCTATGCGATCGTCGCCGCTGTCGTCGGTGAATTCATCGCCGCAAGCAAGGGTCTCGGCTATTTGATTAACTACAACACGTCGCTTTTTTCGACGACCGGCGCGCTGGGTGGTATTTTGATTCTCGCTCTCGTTGTCGTCGTGTGCAACGAAGCGATCAATCGCGCAGAAGCTTATCTACTCCGCTGGCGCCCGCGCGAAGAGCGAAAAGGCGAAGGGGAGTTGTATTGATGCGTTTGGTTTTAATTTTGTTATCCGTGGTGACAAGCCCGGCTTGAGGAATCTGCAAAATCGTTCCCATGTGCAGGAGCCGCTCAAGCCCATCTCTTCGCCTTTCAAATTCAGGGGAGCGGAGATGATGGCGGCATCAGCGATCCCCTTGTGCAGAGCGGCGCATGGCAAAAAATCCCTTCTTTACCGCGGTGTAAATCGGCAAGTAGCTCAGCGATGGCGAAGCGGTGGCGATGCGGATCAGACCCATCCCAACAGAAACAGTAAATGAACCGATGGTTGCAATTGCTTCATGAATCGACTTAACATAACATCCCACCCGCCAATTTGCTTCTGAGAACGCACTCCATCAGCGTGTTGCGAATAATGACTCGGGGTATGGAACGGCCGTTTCAGTGTCAAATATTTCGCCTAACCTAACGTAGCGCTGCTTTTGGCGACTTCATCACTGATCCCTTTAATTGCTGTAGCGGTGGGTGATTTAGCGGGGCGGTTGGCCATGCTAGTATTGTATTGAATTCTGATCACGTTGAGGTGCGAGATGGATCAACCAATCTCTGGCGAAATCCTCCTTGCGAAGGAGGCGATCGGCATGATCGACCGAGTCGATCTATCCGTGCCGATCGAGATACCGCCGGTTCCGCCTGAGGCCGAGCCCGACAACGTGCCTGCAGAAGAACACCGTTGGTTGCTGTCGGAAATTGCTCGACTCAAGAAAGAGCGCAACGCCTACATCCTGGCCCATAACTATACACCGCGGGATATTCAGGACGTCGCCGATGCGGTCGGCGATTCGCTCTATCTAGCGCAGAAGGGCGCGGAATCGGACGCCGAAATTCTGTTGGAAGCCTCGGTGCTGTTCATGAATCAGATTCTTGCGATCATGAAAAAGCCGCATCAGCGGGTGCTCGCGCCGGATCTTGGTGCGCTGTGCTCGTTGGCTGCGCATGCTGATGCGAAAAAGGTTCGCCAGTGGAAAAGCGAGCACCCGGGCGGAATCGTGATCAGCTACGTCAATACATATTTGGACGTCAAAGCCGAGAGCGACTATTGCTGCGCATCGGCAAATGCCGCGAAAGTCATCCTTCACGTGCTTGACAATTCCCATCCGGCACAGCCAATCCTCTTTCTCCCGGACGTCTATCTAGGCTTCTACGCGGCAAAGCTCCTCGAGCAGCAGAATCAATCCGTCGATCGCTTGTGGCTCATGATGGGCGCGTGCCACGTCCATGACCGAATTCGACCCTATCACGTCGAAAAGCAGCGACAGCTGTATCCGGAGGCGGCTGTCGTCGTCCATCCGGAATGTGGCTGCACGAGCGCCTGTATGCGTCAGATGTCTCAAGGTACGGCGCCGGCCAACATGATGCAGTTCCGCTCCACGCAAGGGATGGCCCAGTTCGTCCGTGAAACTCCACATAAGATTGTGATCATGGCGACTGAGGTCGGTAACATCTATCCACTGTCGAAAGCCGCGCCCGACAAGACCGTGATCCCCGCTAGCCCGGAAGCCGTTTGCGCCTACATGAAACAAAACACGCTGCGCAAACTTTATCACTCATTGCGCGACGGTGTTTATGAGATCAGCGTTGATCCCGAGCTCGCGGCCAGGGCGAGGGTTCCGATCGAGCGGATGCTCAGCATTGTTTAATCCGGCAGGATCAGACAACGTTGTTTTCACGCACCACTGGCACATTCGATTCGTATGTTTTGGCAATGGCTGCACCCAGCATGGAAGCGGCACTTAGAGGCGGTGATTGGGTTCGATTCCGCGCCTTTGAGGGAGGCTCCGTTGGCTACTATGATGGCGAGGACGTTGGCTGAACGGAAGATGAACGGGCTGAGTGCGAAATGATTTGAGTTAACTCGATTCTTCTTGGAAGCGGCCGATCACCTGGCGCCAAATTTTGCTGTCGGTGACTGATGGCGCTTTTTTGGGTTCCAGTTGCGCCGGTAAGCGGCTCTTTTCTTGGAGTTCTGTGTTGAGTCTGTCACACTCCGTGGATAGCCGCTTGATCAATTTGCCGATCTCTGCTTCTTTGCCGGCAGTGGCCTGAATCAGGGCGTCTTTTTCTTTTATTGTCGTTTGCAGTTCGTGTAGTTTAGTTTCGCTGTCACGCAGGCGCTGTTCAAGCTCGACGATCTTGGCGCGAAAGTCGAGCTCGATTGTCTTGATCATGTTGTTTTTGGTCTGGATCGTCTTGTCTCGGTTTGCGAGCTGGAGCCTGAGCTCGGCGACTTCTTGATTGAGCGGTGCGAGCTGCTCGTGAATGCGCCCCTCGGTCTGCTTCGCGATTTCCTCAGCTTCGTCGAGGCGAGAAATGAGACCTGCATTTTTGCGGCGCAATATTCTTAGTTCCTTCTCCTCGTTCCGCTGAATTTCGGTCTGGCGCAACTGAATCTCGAGCGTCGCGATTTGTGCCTTTGACCCCTCCTCAAGACGGACCATAGCGAGCTGCTGTTCGCGAAATTGCCCGCTCTGCTGCTCCAGTTGATTACGTAAGTTGGTGATCTCAGCGTTTCGATTCTCTTCGATGAGCTGAACTGTCTCCGTCTGGAGGATCGCCGTGTTGCAGGCTCGATCGGCGAGCGAAGTGAGCTTGTTAATGTAATCGAGAAGTTGGTTTGCCTGGACTTCAATGTCGACTATCGTATCGGCCTCGGCAAGGGAGAAAGATGGAGTCGCAGGAAGCGCCATTAACTCCGTTCGGGCCTTGTAGGTCTTATTCAGTGGAGTAGGAACCCGTGCCGATCGATCATTTTGCATTGAGCTGAGACTCCCATTTCATACGATATCCCGGGCCGAAGCGCCGTTAGCTTTTGGAGCAATTCGTATTCCATTGGGCAATGCCTTCCGTATTTTCTATAAGTGATTGAAAACATTCGACTATATTCTTGCGAGATCGGGCGTTGGGACAGCCGGTACAAACAAAGTGGCCAATAGTGTTCAGTTTGACGCGCGTTATGGAAGTCCATCTGGTAAGCCTGCATGCGATTTTTCCTGTGAGGAAGCGGCGAAGCCGGTTAGCTTTAGGCGAATTATTGCTCGCATATTCACAATCTTTGCGAATGGCTTGAATCATCTTGACGTTTGATCTCTAACCCGCCCCCGGCTTGGTTAAATTCGCGAGGGAAGCACTTTGCTGCATCATCTGACGAGATCCTGTTTTGGTATGGCTTTGATCCCTTGTGGCGGTGAAACCTTTGAATGTTACTGGCCGGCCACGACATCGAGAAGAAAATCGACCGCGCGGCCGATAAGAGTCGCTGACAAATAAATTTGGCATCATGTGACTTGCATCAATTACTTTTAGGCGGGTATCAAAGCGCCATTGACTCTTGTCGGCCCCTTTACCCATCTCCGTAGATCGTGCTAGGTTTTCGGGTCGGATAATCAATATTTCGAGGAGTCATTAATGCGCATCATTGAAAAATCATTCGCGGCTAAAGAGCATGGCATCGCTGGATTCTTATCCTATCCGGAGCGCCCCGAGCCCGGTCCAGCGCTATTCTTGATTCACCCTAAGGGCGGCCTTGGCGAGTACATTAAAACCGAGACGCGGAAATTCGCCAAACTCGGTTACACGACTTTCGCCATTAACGTGTTCGAACAGCTGGGTTATCCCGAGCCGACCCACATTGTTACGGGCTCGCAAATTCAAGCCAAGACCGCAGACCCAGAATTTACCCGTGTGCTAACGGATGGGTGGAGGTTCTTGCTCAAACAACCGAACGTCAACAAAAATCGTGTGGCAGTTTGCGGCTATTGCATGGGCGGGCGCATTGCCATTCATTTCGTCGCGGCAACTCCGGAAGTGCGCGCCTTCGTCGGCTATTATCCTACCGTCCGCGCGGAGCCCGATTCACCTCTCCGACCGGTCCATCCTTCGGTCAGTGCGAGGAAGATTCGCTGCCCTTCAATTAATCTGTACGGCGCCGACGATGTGACCACCGTGGTGCCGGTGCAGGAACAGATGTGGCAAGCATTCAAAGAGAACGGCCAGCCGCTGGAATGGCACTTCTTCCCGTTCGGGGGGCACGGCTATGTTGACCCAGGAGCGCCGGGGTATAATGCTCACGCTGCTGATCTTTCGTGGCCCTTGGTTGCGGATTTTTTGGAGCGCCACCTGAAGTGGAGCTCGCCGGAAGTCAAAAACCCGAACCTACCTGCTTAAACAGGTTGACTGTCCAAGAACAAAATCGCCACCCGCGATTGCGGCTGCGGGTGGCGATTGTTTTGTCGAATACTAAGTTTGTTCTATGCCAGCAAGTTTAAATTCCTAAAGCTTCAATTTGGGCGCGGACACTTGAAGAAATCCGCCGATCTTCTAGTGCTTATTCTCGTCCGCGCAGTGTACTTTTGAAGCCATCAATGGTCAGCTTACCGGTCACTATGCGCTCGAAGTCCGAACCGCTTACGTAATGATTCAGATCAGCCATCTCGAGATCCCAGTGAAAAATCTCGCCGATTGACGGCAAAGCGTTGGGAAGTTGGGTATCCTTGTGCGAAATAGAAATATCCTTGCCGCGGTAAACGCCGCGAACATCGGCGCGGTTTTTTCGGCACCAATCGAGCACGTCTGCAAAAGTCATGAGCGCTCTACTTTCGCATCGATCGGATTGAGGAGATGCTCTTTCAGGCCGGTGTGGACGCCATAAATCACTTTGCCTATCTTCGGTCTCGGATTAGGTTCGGTGCTAACCTGATAGAGAATTAAACGCTCACTGCCGGTATTGTTGAGCTGATAAAAGAAGCCGGGGGGAACATGCACCGCCTGATGCTGCTTCAAATGATACTCCTCGCCCTCTTTGAGGCCCTTCATCGTGCACTCGCCCTGGACCACAAAAAACGTGTGATCGGAGCCGGGATGACAATGCAACTCATCGTTGACCCCTGGCTCGTAGCAGTTCAACGCGATGTGGCAACGATCGGTTTGCGTCGGACGAACGTAGTTACGTCCAGTAGGCTTTCCCCACTGGGCCTGTTTTTCGGCGTCCACAACGGTAATTTTGCTAATTTTCCCCATCTGTACCTCCTCAAAAGTAGTGCCGAGCAATCAGCGTGTCTTGGTGCTAAATTTACAGGATGTAAGCCGCGTCGCGCAAGCGCTCGCGCAACTGTCTTGACATATTCGCTGACCGTGGAGGTACCCTGTCGGTTCACCAATGGAGAGGAAGCACCCCCCGATTGTACCCTAGTCGTTCAGGCTCCACTAATGACTGACGAGTTTCAGCACCCTGTTTCGCCGGGGACGAAATCCCGCGATTTCTGGGACATACCGTAGGCTTTCTAAATTTGTCGTTCATACATATCTCGCTAAGTGTGATGTTTAGCCTGCAAATATTTTTTAAAGTGGCCGAAAATATTGAGAAAAATACCTGGTTTTCGACCGTGCAGGCAATCTGCTTCAGTTGACGTCTAATTAGCGCGTGATATGCATGAGCATGCTAAATGGAGGATGAGATGGCTGCAAAAATTGACTGCTTGACTTGCCGAAAACGGCCAAAAAAGAAACAGAACAACAAATAATCGGATTTGGGGAGCCGATTAGCCGAATGAAAACACGGAGGGCCTGCTTTAACGCAGGCCTTTTTCGTTTCTGCAGAGTAATGAACTCTAGAAAAACGCTAACGTCCGCATTTCGATACTTTCGCGCGGCGGTGCGTCCGGTGGGCTGGTGGGATCGTCGAAAGCGGTGTGAGCGGTCCAACGCGCCCGGCCATCTTTGCTTGAGTCAAAAGTTTTGAAAACGACCGCCTCGTTGCGTTGCATGCGCGGAAAGTAATACCAACGATGCTGAGGATTGAAGCCGCAGTGATACACTTCACCGACGCGGTCCGGGTAAACGCGCGAGCTGGGAAAAAGCTCGCGCGTGCCAATGCTCCTTGCATCGGCAATCGCCAATGGCTCTCGTTGGACCGCATGGCGAATGGGGCGCCACACCTGAACGACAGCGAACCGGCGCTTGAGCAACTCTTCGGCCTCGTTGGGTAGCAAATCGCGCACGCGCTGCGGCCCGGACCATTCCGTGTAATCATTGTGCGCGTTGCGCACCGGACCGCTGATTTGTTTCGCTTCGCGCATCGCGCTGTCCGCGGAACGGAGCGTGTGATCAAAGACCAGAACGCGCTTGGCGCCGGAAGTTTCCTTTACGAGCTGCTCGATTTCAGGATAGTAAACCGAGCGTACCTCGGTCTCGTCGTAGAAATCTTTCACTTTGGTTTCATGGCGAAGCAAGATAAACCCCTCTCTCTCCAGCGAGAGTTTGTCGGCGACGGCCCGGCCATCATGTATCGCCATCTTATGTTCTTGGTACTTTCCTGTGCGCTTTTTGTCGGCTTCGGCGGAGCTGATGCCGCCGTAGCTTGCGGGCTTCTCGCCCGTATCGACCGAATAGTTAAGGAAGGCTTCGAGGGCTGGCAAGGATTCGTCGACTCGCTCGGGTCGTGACATAGAAATTCTCCGTAGCTTTAGTTAGCGCTTCTCGACTTAAACTTTACCTCTTCGGAAGCATTTCACAAGGCGTCTGTCGCGGTCCCAAGCTCTCGTAGTACTCGTTCTTCTCGGGGATGTAGCGGCCCTGGTTGAATTCGCCGCCCTTCTGACTGCGGATGATCACGGCTACGGTCCGTTGACCGACGGTAAGTTCCGTATGAATCTCATACGGTTTTACCAGATCGATTTCCCCAGGACCGACGAGTACGTCGCTACTCTCGCGGATTTCCGCGTAGTCAGGTTTTGAGCGATCATCCAGACGATCATAGCGCACGACCCGTTCACGGCCGTCGAGCACGCCGTAGAGTGTATAGATATGCGCGTGATCGTGAATTCGCGCGCGCTGACCTTGGCGGGCTTCGCCTTTGGTAAGTCCGTTGATTGCGAAGCCATAATCCGGATCTTCGTAAAAAAGTAGATTTTCCGCTCGTCCCTCAGCGGGTACGCAATCGGGCCACTGCTTCGATGCTGCGATGACGTCCGGATCAGCCAGCAATTCCGCCAGAATCGGCCGCAAGGAATTCCAGCGCTTGTCGAGGTCGGTTTCTTTAGCAAAAAGCGCGCGCGTCTTGCGGACGAAGCGCTCCATAGCATTCTCGCTTAGCGTCTGAGTTTCTGGCTGCGTCTCAGTGTGAGTTTCCATATTCCTCCTTATTGGTGCAGCGGTTGCACTATATTTTTATCGTTTTCGGATTTACTTTTATCCGACGTGTCGGCGGCGCCGTAAAAACGCGCGCAATTCTCCCAGAGTATTTTACGCTTGTTATCATCGGACAAATTCAGTTTGAGGAAACTTTCCACCGCGTGGGGATATTTGGAATCGCCATGCGGATAGTCCGTGGAAAATACCAATTGATCGCAGCCGACTTCTTCGATCGTATAGCGCGCCGGTGCTTCGTCGGGCTCGATGGAAATATAGCATTGGCGTTTGAAATAATCGCTCGGCGCCATCGTCAAGTCTTGCATGAAAATATCGCCTTCGCGCTCGTAGCCCTCATCTAGTCGCCACAGGAGCCAAGGAAGCCAGGAGCAGTTGGCTTCGAGAAAGGCGACTTTCATTTTCGGATGACGCTCGAGGATACCGCCGCCGAGAAAGCTGCCCAACCCAAGCATTTGTTCGAAGGGCTGGGCGTAGACGCGGCGCAAGCCGAAGTTGGGCTCAAAATTTTCCGCGCACTGGCGCGAGCGCGACGCCGAGGCTTCATGAAAGCCCTGCGGCAGATTGAGCTCTTCGAGCAAGTTCCACAAAGGCTCGTAGTAGGGATCGTACCAATTTTTGCCGTTGACGATATTGGAGCGCAGGAACACCGAGCGGAAGCCATATTCTTCCGCCACCCGGCGTGTTTCGCTCAGAGCGTCGTCGATGTCGTAGACCGAAATCATGCCGGCGCCGAGCAAGCGATTGGGATCGGCTTTGCAGAAATCGTGCAGCCAGTCATTGTAGGCGCGCGCCAACGCGGCGGCGAAGCGCGGGTCTTGATTCGGAAATGTGAGGATGCCCAAGCCGCGGGTCGGAAACAGCACCGCGGTGTCGATGCCTTCGGTGTCCATCGCTTCGAGCTGCACCTCGCCGGTCCAACCACGCTCGGCGTGGTTTCGGTAAATTTCTTGGTTCTTGTTAAAGTTCCGGCCGCGATGGGGTGTGCCGCCGGTGCGCCGCGTGTCCTGCGGCACGTTCGGAAAAATTGTGCCGAGATCGCGCACATTCTCCGAGGTCCTGCCGCGCGGCGCTTGGGAACGAAACTCGGGATCGATATAACGTTCCCAGAGATCGGGCGGCTCCATGATATGCATGTCGCTGTCGAAAACTTTAAATCCGCTTTTCGCCATGACAACTCCTGATTATAATGGGAGCGTAATGCTGCTGAAGGCATGATGTCAAGCTGATTCCAGCGAATTGACAAGTTGGTGCCTCCGGAATTAAATTCGGTGATCGAGCTGAATCGTCGCTGGCTTTCGTATGCAACTTATACTTGCCGTTCACCCGATCACGGAAATTCGATTTGGCGAGAACACGCGATTGGACGGAACCGTTCTCGTAACCGTCAAAGACGAGTTGCGCCGGCTCGCTTCGCAAGTTCCTGGTATCGAGTCTGTCGACTTCGAGATCGTCCATCCCGGCGAAAGTTGTCGAGCCGGTCCGATCTTCGACATCGTCGAGCCGCGCGCCAAGGCACCGGGCGGAAGCCCCGATTGGCCGGGTATTCTGGGCGCACCTCAGACTGCCGGCAGCGGCACGACTCACGTTCTCAATGGCGTAGCGGTGACTTTACTACGAGAGGAATCGCCCAGCGAATCGCGCGGTGTGACAGGTTTTGTCTTGGAAATGAGCGGTGAGGCCGCATCAGCTTCGCATTACGCAAAGCTCACTCACCTAATTGTCATTCCGCATAGCAAACCGAGCCTAACCGTGCACGCACAGCAAAAGGCTTATCGGCTGGCGCAATTGCAAATTGCCGTACATTTGGCGCGTGCGGCGCTGGATGTAACACCCGAACGGACGCAAAAATTCGATCTCTCTGCGGCTGAAAGCCGCACCGCATTACCGCGCGTCGCCTATGTCGGGCAAATTTTTTCACGGCAAAGAAGACCTGAAGCCGACGAACAGATACTCTACGGCACCGACACAGACGGTATGCTGCCCACCTTGCTTCATCCCAACGAGTGGCTGGACGGTGCGCTCGTGCCTTCATATCACACATCCCTCGGCGGAGCGGAGACTTACTTCTATCAAAATCATCCGGTCATCGCTGAGCTTTACCGGCGTCATCAGGCGCGCGAGTTGAACTTTGCCGGCACCGTGGCAACGATTGCTTCCGCCGATAATTTCGATCGAGAACGGAATACCCGTTTTGCCGCTCATCTCGTCAAGTGGGCGCTGAAGGCCGATGCAGCCGTGCTCACTAAGTTTGGCGGCGGTGTGCCGCACTCGGATTTGGCTGAAACCGCGCGCTTATTGGAATGCGAAGGCATTAAAACCGCAGTGCAGGTTACCGATCTCGCGCGCGATCGGCGGGTCGAATCGGCGGTGCTGTTTAATTTTCCCGAGATCAACGCTATTGTTTGCATCGGCGGGAACAGTACAAAATGGAAAGTCCCTCCGGTTGCGCGGGTGATCGCTGCGAACAGCGGCTTGGCGGAAATGCTCGCCGGTCCCTTCGAGATCGAATCGCTCAACGTGGTCGGCGTGGCCAATCAGCAGGGAGCATCGCGTTTGCGTTCAATGGTTTATTAGGCGGTAATCGTAGGGGCACGGCATGCCGTGCCCCTACCCACGCCGGCGACCACAAGGAGCTTGATTATGCGAGTCGTTCACTACCTGAATCAGTTCTTCGCCGGATTGGGTGGCGAGGAAAAGGCGGGCGCATTATTCGAAGCGCATGAGGGCGCCGTTGGTCCGGGCAAGCTGCTCGAGCAATTGCTCGGTGACGGCGCACAGGTCGTCATGACGTTGGTGAGCGGCGATAACTATGCCGTGGAGAATCAGCAGTCGATCATCGCGGCGGTTCTAGAAAAAGTTCGTGAAGGCAACGCCGATTTGTTCGTAGCGGGTCCATGCTTTCAAGCAGGAAGATACGGTATGGCGGCTGGAGCCCTGTGCTCGGCCGTGCAGGCGAAACTCGGGATTCCCGTCATTACCGGCATGGCACAGGAAAATCCGGGCGCCGATCTCTATCGCGAAACGCTCTTCATCATTGATTCCGGTGACAACGCCGCGAAGATGCGCGATGTGCTGAACCGGATGGCAACCCTCGCAAAAAAACTCCTCGCCAAGGAAGCCGTCGGACTGCCGAAAGAAGAAGGTTATATTCCGCGCGGCTTGATTCGCGACCATTTCGTTGAGAAGACCGCGGCAGAGAGGCTCGTCGAAATGGTGTTGGCAAAGGCCAAGGACGAACCCTTTGAATCGGAGATGATACCGACCGTGTTCGCGCCAGTGCCGATGCCCCCCGGCGTGAGGGATCTCAAGAAAGCAAAATTGATGCTGATTACAGACGGTGGACTTGTGCCGAAGGGCAATCCTGACAGGATTCAAAGTTCGGCGGCGACGCGCTGGGGCTCGTATAGTATCAAGGACTGCGCCGATCTCAGAGCCGAAGATTACGAGATTTCCCATGGCGGCTACGACCCGCAGTTTGTCCGGCAGGACCCCAACCGCCTCGTGCCGCTCGATGCGATGCGCGAGCTGGAACAGGAAGGAGTCATCGGCGAGCTGTATGATGAGTTTATTTCAACATCCGGACTGGCCAATCCGCTATCGAATACCCGCCGGATGGGACGGGAAATGGCCGAGAAGGCCAAACGGCTTGGCATCGACGCGATCATCCTCACTTCGACGTGAGGGACCAGTACGCGCAGCGGCGCTGCGATTACGACGGAACTCGAAAAGGCTGGTATTCCGACGGTGCAAATCACCTCGGCTATGCCCATCGCGGAGATGGTAGGTGCTAATCGCCTCGTGCTCGGCAATGGAATCGTGCATGTCGTGGGAGATGCCAAGGTCTCTGTTGATGAAGAAAAAGGGATTCGACGCCAGCTAGTGCAAAAGGCGTTGGAAGCGCTGCAGCGTGATCACGACTAACCGCTTCAGGCGGCAACGAAATAATCTTCGGAGTCAGCGTGGCCAAATTTTATCGAATTGCTCGTTGCCCACATATCGATCGAATTCCAGGCCCTCGCAGCCGCGAACGAAGCGAAGGAAAGGCTTAGTCGGATAAGAGTTTGTCGCCCGTCACACTACACCTTCCCGCGTTCATTCCGCCGCCCGTTGTCGGTTGGTGACTTCGGTTGCCAATTTGACTGGCGATTGAAACTTGTCGCCGGTTTTGGCAAGTATTTGTTATATCGGCAGCATTTGGGGATGATTGATGAGAGTCGACGGGGTTGCTTCTGAGCTTGAAATCCGCGACCCAAACGGACTTAGCAAGCGCCGAATTTTGGGAAACTGATCGATGAGAAACCGGATTTTGGGTTTTGCTTTACTTGTTTCTCTTGGTTGTGTGTTTCTGGGTCTGGTTCTCTCGAATTCAAGAACTGACAATTCCGTGACGCTCGCTGACCTTGCGTCGCAACACTCTCGGGTCGGCGGAGCAAATGAGACCGTGAAGCAGCTGGCGCAATCGTGGTTGCCAAATTTAGGGGTGGATTTAATTTTTTATGTCGTGTTGGCCGCCTGTGGAATCCTATTGGCATTCAGAGCGATCGTTTCGGCTGTGAGAATCAGTCGAGCAGAACGCTTGCTGCGGTCGCGAGATCATGCGGGTTACAATTTGATCAATGAAGCGGAAGCGAGGCCGATGGAAGTAAAGCCACTGCGTGCCACCCAGTTTGGTTCAACGCCGGAGACCGCGGCTGACTCTCCGTCTATTGCGCGACGGTCTCACTTGGCACATCTTCTCCCAACTCGTGCCTGGTCGCGTGTGCTCTCCTACGGTCACGGTTTGACCGGCAAAATGATTTTTACGTTCACGGCGATTATTGCTGCATTTGGCGCGCTGACGCTGGCGCTGGTTTATTTCACGCTCAAATCTTCGCTGACGAAGCAGTGGATTCAACGGGCTAGAGTCACCGCCGTCAACGTAAGTGATGGTGCCCCCTCTCATCTCTTCAAGAAAGACGCTATACGTCTGCGTGAATTTCTGCGCACGTATGCCAATCGGCCTGGGATGGCGTACGTGCTCATCGAAGATCGGCAAGGTGAGATTCTCTCCCATAGCTTTGCCGTGCTACCGCAACAGGTTCAGAACACGGTGCCAATCGATCGTCCGCAAACCGAGAGGCAGAGTCTATTTCGACTAGGAGACGGCATGGTATACGAGGTGCGCGTGCCGATTTTGGAGGGCCAAATGGGCGCCGTGCGGGTCGGCATTTGGAAGAATGACGTCGACGCTGAAATCAGCAAAACGGTAGTCCCGATTGTGAAACTCGTTGTGCTGGTTGTTTGCGGCGGAATCCTGCTGGCGATTTTCCTGGTTTGGCGAATCACCCGGCCGATAGTACGATTGGTAAGGACCGCCCGCCGTATCAGCGAGGGTGAACTTGACATTCCTTCGCTTGGCGTCAATGACGCTGGCGAGTTCGGCGAATTATCGCGTTCGTTCGAACGCATGCGTTCCAGTGTCAAGGCGGCGATCGTTCGATTGAACGAAGACAGATAGCTGGGCTCTCGGGTTGGCTGTTGGTTTTGATTCGATCATCGGATGTAAATCCCCGTAGCTAGTTTGTGTGTTTGCTCGGCAACGCGCCGCGCGAGTGTGTTAGGCTCATGAACTAGGTCCAAATCAACGATCCGAGCGCACGTCCATAGCTCCTGTGCCGTCGTAAAACAATTTAACGATCACACGGTCGGCTTGATTGATGTCGTGCCGGCCGTGCGCGTTATCACAGGTGCTGCTTGAGCAGTTTCCTCCGGGTGTAACCTGTAGATTTATGTCTCTATTCGGGTGGGGTTGGCAGTGTTACCGTCCCAGCAGCGCCGTTAGCTGCACCAATTCTTCATATCGACTGCCCCACTTTTCCGAGTCGGGGACGAGGGTGTTGCGGTTGCCGACGTCGTCAGGACCGCCCGTGGCGAGTTCTTTCAGCGCCGGCCAGCGGCGCTGCTTGAAGGCGATCTCTTGTCCCTTTTTGGACAGCATGAAATCCACCAGGAGAGCGGCGGCGTGCGGATGGGGTGGCTGGGAAGAGATCGCGAGAGACGACACCGATTTCACCGGAACAAAAGGCTCGGGAAAAACATAGTCGATGGGCGCGCCGGCTTTACGCAGGGCGACCGCCTCGTGATGGTGCGCATCGATCTGTAAGGGAAACTCACCGGCCGCGACCAGTTGCGAAACCAGAGTGCGCCCTTTGCGGATATTTAATTGCTGCGCTCCCAGGTTGCGCGCGATTTGTTTGCCCTTTTCATCGCCGTAATATTCCAGCACCGCGGCCAGCCAATCGTCGGCGTCTTGATCCATGCCCATTTTCCCCTTCCACTTCGGTTGCAAGAGATCGGCGATCGATTTCGGCGCCTGCGCGCGATCAACTTGTTTGGAATTGAAAAGGTAGACCATGAGCGAGGCCCAGATACCGTTGAAGTAACCGTCTTTATCGTAGAATCCCGCGCGCAGGCCGCGTCGATACGGTGAGTCATGGCGGCCGATGGCGTTGGCTTTCTTGAGGGTATAGAGCGCGGAGCTGCGGATGTTGAGTATGTCGTAATTGAACTTGCCGGCGCGATGCTCGGTCAGAATCCGATTGAGCAAACTCTGTGGTCCGCCGGTCAAGATTTCTACTTTGAGAAAAGCATATTCCGCTTCAAACGCGCTGGTGAATTGGCGCAGATCCTCGCGATTCATCGGCGCGTACCAGACGACGCTGCGCTCGTTCTTGGCTTCGCGAACCAGCGCCGCTTGTCGTTCAACCGGCGCGAGGCGATTGATCTTGGCCAGCGTTTCATCGGCAGTGGCGGCTTGAACATTTGATGGATAGACAAAAAGCACGGCCGAAATAAAAAGCATCCATACGGAAATTTGCCACTGGCGAAGCATGGTATACCTCCTTGGCGAGAGTTCGCGCTAAATCGGCCCGTCCAGGCGAAAAGTTTTTCCCGCGAGCCGTCCGACGGGCGGCGTCTGATCATCGACGTATGAGGCGAGCGCCTGGCCGACGAAGAGAAACAGTCCGTCCACCGCGAACTCGTGAACAACCCGGCATTCCACATTGGCGTGACAACCGGCGACCAACGGAGCTTGGACATGGCTGGCGGGCGATGTGTCCAAGCCCAGGGCAACAAATTTGTCCTCGGTTGTGCGCCCGGTGAGATCGCGACTTTTGTCCACGGCGTGAAGCTGATTCTTCGAACAAACGTTCAACACGAACTCGCCGCTCTTCTGGATCATTTCGCGGCTGAAATTTTTGTCCTGGATGCCGATCACCAGCAGGGGAGGCTCGTCAGAGAGACCCAGGGCGCGGAACGCGAACTGGACGTTGCGCTTGCCCTGGAAAGCGGTGGAGATCAAGTAAAGTCCTGTCGGTGTAACGCGGTAGGCCTGCGGCAGTGGGAGTTCTCTTAACATGCAATGCTCCAGTTAGACTACCTTTGGGGTAGACCCCAGTGTCTTATACCAGACTTCCGTTTCGGCGGAACTGTTTCGCTTGGCGAAATATTCGCGATCATTGCCGGTCTGTTTAAGCTCGAGAAGCAAGTCTCTCGCGCCGCCTAATGCCGCGAGCGAGAGGCTAGACGGCATCAGCGCAATGCGAAATCCCATTTGCAAAAACTCAAACGCGTTCATATGCGCCTTGGGCCATAAACTGACTAATGGTGCCGGTGCGTGGGCGCCAATGTGACGGAAGTCGTCTGGATTGGCAAGCTGCACGCCGATCGCATCGGCGCCGGCCTCGGCGTATGCCGCTAGACGTTCGCGGACCTGATCGAGAGATTCTTTCGGGCGGGAGTCGCAGCGCGCAATCAGAACAAGGGATGAGTCGGTTCGCCGTCGGCCGCGGCCTTGATCCGATCGACGACTACAAGCAGGGGCGCGACGGCGAGGTCCTCCGCCGGCGCGCCGTATTCGTTGACGAGGCTGTCCTCGAAGCGAATCGCCGCCGCGCCGGCGCGCTCGTAGGATTTTACCGTCCGCGTCAGCGCCGCCCTCTCGAGACAAATGGTGCCGCAGTCGACGATCAGCGGAATGTCACTTGCTTCTGAGATCTGTCCGACGCGCTGGGCGATTTGCGTGATCGTGAGGAGATTGCGATCCGGCAGGCAAAAGTTTTTGTGAATCGCGTTGCCGGAAAGATGCGCCGCAGAGTAGCCGCAGTCTTGCACCAGGCGGGCGAACAGAGCGTCGGTCACGCCCGGCGCGATGGCGCCTTTGCTGGCAGCAAGAATTTCACGCAGGTGAGCGCGTTTCTGTTGGTCGGTCATTTCTGTAAACTAATCTTCTATTCCATGCCGTCGGTGATGAATTGGATCACGTAGCCGGCCGGATCGTCCATGTAGGTGCCGCCTTGTCCGTCATGGCGCTCCTTGGCGGCGCCGCGATCGCCGTTGGCGATTTTTAATTCATCAAGATGCGCCAGTGCCGCGCTCCATTTCGCCGCGGGAATATAGAATGCGATGTGTGGCCCAGGAACCTTGCGGCTCATGACCAAACCTTTGGGGGAAAATGGCGCTTCGGTCAAAATCAAGGTCTGGCCGCTGGCCATTCTCAACGTCGCTTGGCCGTTGTCCTCGGTTCGGTTTTGAACCTCGAAGCCGAGGACCTTCTCATAAAAATCGACCGAGTCATTCACATTAGGCGCTTCCAGTTCGATGTAGCCGACGCCAGTCATGCGCCCGTTCGAGCTGGCTGAATTTTTCGTCGAATCACTCGGCGTGTAGATCGCGTAGTGATTCCCGGCTGGATCGGTCATGAAGAGCGATTGATGCGCGAAGGGATATGCGTTCTTGACCGGCCCGTCGAAACGAGCGCCTGACTCGTTCAGCTCTGCCGCGACGGCTTGGAGCCCTTGCGCCGTTGTCGTGAACGAATAGGTTGGCAATCCGCGCGCGCGGCTGGGCGCGGGTCGTTCTTCACTTTGTAAATAGACGCCCATGCGCTTCCCCCCGATTTGAATGAATGTATGCGGCACTGCGCCGCGCTTGCGTTGGCGGGTGTTCAGGCCGTTGCGTTTGGTAATGACGCCGCCAAAGACTCCGACGTAAAACTCTTCGGCAACGATGATGTCGTCGACGGGAACAACAAAATGATCCAGCGATTCTGCTATTGCCATGGGATCCTCCGAGGTAATGGATAACGAGACTATCCGGCTTTCAACTGCTTCATAAACCAGTCGGCAATGTAAGTTCTGCGATCGAATCTCTTTTGGCCGTGGCCGACGCCGTCGAGCATCGAGCGGTCAGGCGAGTTCACTGCATTCTCGTAGAGATTGAGGGCGCCGCGTGGGTCCATGACCCGGTCGTCGATGCTATAACCTACGAGCAAAGGGCATTCGATTTTGTTCACTCTGCCGGCAAGCGTGAACTCTTTGATCTTCTCACGCGCATCCTTGAGATCTCTGGCACCCATCAGCCAGCGCAGACGTTCTTGAATTGGCGGGAAATAGTCGAAGATATCCTCGACGAGATTGTATGCGCCGCTCCATACCGCGACCGCTTTAATTCTTTTTTCCGCTGTGGCGCAGCGCGGCCCGGAGTAGCCGCCCATGCTGGACCCATGCAAGCCGATACGCTCGGCATCGACGTCGGGACGAGTCACCAGATAATCGACCACGGCTTTGGCAACCCGCTCCGAATCGGCCGGCGCGTAAAGTTTATGGTAGCGCAGCGTTCCGCCGTGTCCCGGACCATCGACGTCGATAAACGACATGCCCCGGCGCACGTACTGGCCGGCACCACCGTCTTCGCCGCGTAAAAGAATTCCATCGGCGCCGCCGTAGTTATGGACGACCGGTAGCTTTGTTTCCGGTTTCCCGCGCCCGACCCAGAAAAGGGCAGGCAGTTTGTGTCCTTCGTAGGGAATTTCCACGCGTTCGAATGGTGGAGTCACCTGACTCCAGGCTTTATTAAAATTGTCTTCGAGCTTTTTGAATGTCAGCAGCATGCGTGGATCGCTCTCCGCCATGTAGACCACGGCCCGACGGTAAAAGTCGGCGGCGCGTAGGTAAAACTCATGCGCGGTTTGCTTGCGGTTCTCCTGTTCGAAGCCTGCCGCCAGCTCCTCATTTTTCTTCGCGACCTCCGTCCACTCTTTGTGCCAACTCTCGAGATTGAAAAATTTAACTCGCCGCGCCACACCTCGGATGTCCGGATCCGGATGGTCCGGTGAAACTTCCATGCGGACTTCCAGCTGCCCGCCACCGGCTAATCCTCTAGCCGGGAAGAGCAGTTTTTCGGACTGTTCTCGGTTGAACACATCGCCGCCGGTTTGGTTTGCCATAATTGATACTCCCTCAGCGTTGGACGAATGGATTTGTTCTCTTGTTTGCCCCAGGCGCGGCGAGATTTCAACACTAAGATACCTATGGGCCCGGGAGAGAAGCGCCACACGGGTGCGGTAATCGGGCCAACTCTAGACGTCGGGGCGAAAAGGCGACGAACGAGGGGGTGGATTCGTCTCCTCAGCCTCGCGACAGACGCAAGGTAGAGTGATTGTGAAGGTCGATCCACGGCCGGGTTTACTGGCCGCCTTTACGGTTCCACCAAGAAGCTCGGTAAACGTCTTCACAATGTGCAGACCGAGGCCGACGCCGCCGTAAGCGCGAGTTCTTGAGCTATCGAGTTGTCGAAAGCGGTCGAAAATCACAGGCAGTTCTTCGGCAGGAATGCCGATGCCGGTGTCCCTCACGGCGAGCTCGACATGAGTATTGCCGGGAAGTTGGCGAGCCGTCACGGTCACCGTGCCCTCGTCGGTAAACTTAAGGGCATTGTTGATGAGGTTTTGCAGGATATGCTTGAGTTTATCGCGATCGCTATGCAACAAAGGAAGATTGGCAGGATAGTCCCACTCGACGCGAATTTCTTTTCCGAACGGATAATCGTAGAGCAGTTTGATCTCATCGAATAGCTTCACTAGCGGGAATTCCTCGCAGTCGAGGGACAATGCCCCAACCTCGATCTTGGTCGCATTCATGATGCTGTTGACCATGAATAGCAGCTCATCGGCGTGGTGGCCGATTTTGTCCAGGGCCTTACTTTGTTCCGCGTTGATCTCGCCCATCACGCCTTCCTGAACGAGTTTGGCGTAGCCCGTGATTACGTTTAGCGGTGTCCTCAGTTCGTGGGACATGACGCTTAAAAAGTCCTCTCTGACTCGGTTGGCCTTTTCTAGTGCGATCGCCTGCCGGCTGGTTTGCTCATAGAGCTGAGAATTATAGATGGCGGCGGCGGCGTGTCCCGCGAGACTCCGAAGAAAATTGATTTCTTCGTCGCTGAAGTGGTGTTTCTCTTGCGCATAAAATGAGAGTATTCCAACCACCTGATTTTTGGCGACGAGCGGCAGACCCAGATAGGATTGAAATCCTTGACGGATAAAAAATGCACTGTCGAGGCCGGCGTCGGCAAGCTGTATATCCGATATCGAAATGGCGTCCTTCGACTGGAGAACGGGATGCGTCGACTCGCTGGCACCAGAGGGTTCGGACTGCCAAGTGATTTCATCGATGCCGCGGCAAGCGACTCGGCGCAGCTGATGCGTGACTGAGTCCAGCAACATCACGGTCGTGGCCGTTCGTGGAACCAAGCCCGTGAGTCGCTCTAAGAGAACGCCTAGTACCGCACGCAATTCGAGTGTCGAGGTGGCCGCGATGTTGAGCTCGTAAAGAGCGGCTTGTCGGTCAGTGTGGCGCTTGATTTGCTGCTGCGCAGCCTTGTCCTTGGTGATATCGCGGATGATGCATACCGTGGCAATAGGAAATTTGCCGGCATCGCGCATGACGAACGATGAGAGGCTCACCACACCTGCCCCGCCATCGGTCAGGCATTCTTGCTCGTGCAAAGAGCCGTTAAGAATTTGCCCGGCGAGCTCGTCGCCATCGGCGTCAAACACCCGCGCGAGGGTGGAACACGGGGTGCCTTCAAGCTCCGTTTCCGTGCGCCCAAACATGCGGCAAGCGCTGCGATTGGCGACGCGCACGAAACCGTCGTTGTCCAGGAGCAAAAGGGCGTCGTCCATGGCATTAATAATCTCTCTCGCGGCGAATTCGGGCGTGATGTCAACCAGGCGGTAGCGCCGAATCGTGCGATCGACAAGGATGATGAAACCGAGCACTGGGGCATAGCCGAACGGATAGAGGGGCACTCCGAACGCCGGCAAGTAGTCGACTGATCCAACATACGCGATGGCAAAAGCGGCAAGCAAACCTCGGTTTCGTAGCTTACCGGTGCCGGGAACCGCGGACCGAACGGCAGTCCAATAGTGATGCAGGCTCAGCGCCATGAGCCCGAAAAAGAAACTAACAAAGAGAGCAGCCATCCAGTTGTAGATCGGGTAGTAGCCCCACCAGTAGGGGCGAACCCCGGCAAGAAAGGCCTCACCCGAGAAAGTCGTGATCAGAAAGACGGCGGAAACTTCCCACACCAACCAGACGCGGCGCTTGTAGCGGTTGTAGAGCTGCAGTGAGGCGACAGTGAAGTGATAAACCGATGCGGGAATGAACACTATCCCGATATGTCCGATGACGCTCCAGGCCGCCGCCACTGGTGCGGTCGAGGCGCAGTACATCAACGAATAACCGGATAGCCAGATCGCTGCCGCGGCGGTCATAATGAAAAAGGCAATGCTGACGCGCGAGTAGTGTTCACGAACGACAACCATCAGCCCGAGCGCCAGCATGGTACTTGCCGTCAGAAGCGTCGGCAGGGCGAACAAACTGGTTCGGTAGTTGGCGGGATTGAGAAGCTCGGCACTCATCGGCTACGCGCGTGGCGATTAGTTGCCCTTGCGTTTTTGGCAGACTGCGGCGAAGGCTGAAAAAATGCGCCGCTGGTGCATCTGTCGCGGCGCCAATACTTCCGGGTGCCACTGCAGGCCAAGCACGAACTCATGTTGGGTGCTTTCGATTCCTTCAATGACACCGTCTTCAGCGACAGCATTGACGACCAGACCTCGCCCGAGCTTCTTGATCGCCTGGTGATGGGTTGTGTTGACCTCTAGACTTTGTCGTCGAACGATTTCGTGGAGCTGTGTGCCATCTTGCACTTGAACCCGATGGCCGCCGACCATCTTTCTGGCGCCCTGTTGATGCTCGACGGCGCCCGGCAGCTGAGCCGCGATGTCTTGATACAGCGAGCCCCCTAACACGACGTTGATCGCTTGGGCGCCGCCGCAAATTCCCAGGACCGGCAGATCGCGCCTTAGCGCCGATGTCGCGAGCTCGAGCTCAAATTCAGTTCGTTGGGGTTTGATAATGCCGAGCTGGTTGATGGGCTTCTCTCCATAGTAACGCGGGTGAATGTCGAAGTTGCCGCCGCTGATCACGAGGCCGTCGAGCAGATTCATGTAACGGCGCAGCCCACGGCTCGAGTGAATAGCCGGCAAAATCAGCGATATGGCGCCGGCTCGTTCAACGGCCCTGACATAACGCAGGGGAAGGAACAAGGTCGGTTCGCTTTGAACATGGCTTCGATTGCCGGAATTGCTTGAAAGGTCGGCAGTGATGCCGATGAGCGGGGGAGAGCCACGCCTCATTTTTGCGGTTCGTAGAGCCGTTTGTAAATTCGATGATTACGCAGCACAAGTTTAACATAACCTCGTGTTTCGACATAGGGTATACGCTCGACAAATTCTTCGATGTCCTCGGTGGCGATTTCTTTCTCCCAGCGGTCGACTGCCGCCTCGCCGGCATTGTAAGCAGCAAGAGCTTTGAACCAGTTGTTGGAGTAACGTTGCAGCAAATCTTTGAGATATTGAGTGCCGAGCGCGACATTGACTTCTGGTTGAAACAGCGTTTCCGGGGAAGGAGTGGGGAGTCCTAGTTGTTTGGCGACTCGCGCTGCCGTAGGGGGAATCATTTGCATCAACCCGAGCGCCGCAGCCGGCGACCTCGCACGCGTGTCGAAGAGACTTTCTTGGCGGATCAAAGCCAAAACCAGATAAGGGTCGAGCCCGCGTTCCTGCGCCTTCTGTTGGATCAATTCCCAATAGGCGAGCGGATAGCGATAGAGGTCGCGCTCGCCTTGAGAGATCGGCAACTGATTGGCAAGGGTGAGGCTGCGGCCATAGGCACGGCTGTGAAAATATTCGCGCATCAATAGGGCGCGCACGTGGCCATTCGGCTTGCTCCGTCGATTGACCTCGTCCAGCTCGACAACCGCGAGTTGGTGCAGCGATAGCGCGGTGAGCGCCCGCGCCCGAGAAAGGTGGAAGGTCATCTCCGGGCCGACTGCTGGGTCCGACTCCATGACGGCGTTCAGTTTTGTCGGTTTATTGTCTTCAACCGGGCTTCCTAACCGCTCGAGGCCGCGCAGGGCGAGCGCCTGGTAGTAGGATTCCTCGCCGCCGTTGACAATTTGCCGGTGAATCTGCTTGGCGGTCTCTGCATCTCCCAATCGCTCGGCAATCCGCGCCTGCCAATAGTATGCAGCGGTCGCGAACGGACCGTCTTTGCTCTGGGCAACTAACTCACGAAAAGCAGCCGATGCCGACTGTAACTCGCCGCTGCGGTAGTAAAGCCAAGCGAGTCGCCAGGCGGCATCGTCGCGAACTTCGCTCTTGGGAAACTGCTTTTGGACGGTGGTGTAAAGCTGGATCGCCTCTTCCTTTCGCCCGAAGTACTCGTGGATGTCAGCGGAAGCATAGCGCGCGCGGTCGACATCGGCACTCGTCGGATATTTTTCCACTAAAAGTTTGAAGTATTCGAGCGCCTGGATATTGTCGTGCCGATTCCAGAGAATTTGGCCGATTTGGTAAAGCGCTTTGGGAGCTTCGGCGCTATCCGGAAAATCGCGGGCGATCTGTTCCAACACGGGAATCGCTTCGTTTCGACTACGATTGGCAAAATGGAGCGCAGCTAGCTTGGTCAGATAACGGAGCCGCAGCTCCGGCTCGGAGACATTATTCAGCAGCTTCTTGTAGAGAATCTCAGCTTCATTACTTTGCCGTTCGCGGGTCAGGCGATCGGCTTCGTCGGCCAGAGAATCAATCGTGTAAAACGGAAAAAGGTCCGGAAATTTCTCGCGCAACCGGGCTTGGGCCTTTCTCGCGGGGGCCGTCCAGCGCGAATTGGGCGATGTGTTGCGTAACTCATTGTAAAGGGAATGGGCACGACTCGGATCGCCTTGCGCTTCCAGAGCCTGCGCTTGTAGGTACAGGGCTTCTTCGGCGATTTCCCGTTTCAGCGATTTGTCCGCGCGGAGTTGGCGCAGCCCGTCGACGGCGCTGGCATAATGCTTCTCGACGATGTCGGTCTTCGCTCGTAGAAGCGCGGCGGCGGGTAACCAAATGCTCTGCGGAAAACGCTGTCGCAGCTGCGCCACCAACTGGCGAGCCTGGTCCACGTTCGCCTCACTCAAGGCGATCGCCGCGAGATAGTACAGACTGTAGTCTGCGAGACGAAACTTTGGTTCGAGGGTTTTTTGAAAGAGTTCTTTCGCTTGGGCGAGATTGTCGCTGGAATAGAGCGCATAGGCTTTGGCAAAAGTTTCACCGTGATCGCCGGTCTGCGGAAATAGCGGCTGAGGAAAACCGGCAAAAATTGACACCAACAGAAGTATGCGAGCCCGATTGGCCATTTTCTTTCGCAAAGTTTAACCAAGCTAGTCTTGGGATTCAATCGAGTCGCGATTCTCTTCCGTGAATGTCGCGAATGACGCCGTTATTCGACATCGACTGGCAGAGTTGTTTTTTGCACTGATGAACGTTATGGTTTTTGGCAATCGAAGAAGCACGCGGGCACTAGCGCTGGATCAGATTCTAGCGGGAGGTGACGGGTTTGAAAATTGAAGGGAGCTATATATTTAACGCGCCACGGGACCGCGTATGGCAGGTTTTGCTCGATCCAAAAATCATGTCTCAGTGCATGCCCGGCTGTGAAAGTATGAACGAAGTGGCACCGGATCAATTCGAGGCGGTTATGAAAGTGGGTGTCGCTTCGGTGAAAGGCACGTATAAGGGAAAGGTTTCGATCAAAGACAAGCAGGCCCCATCCCATTATGTCTTGAGCGGCGAAGGATCGGGTGGCCCTGGTTTCATGCAGGGCGACGTCGCTATCGATTTGGAGGAACAAGACGGTAAGACTGTGCTCAAATACAGTACCGACGCCAGAATTGGCGGGCTCATTGCCAGCATTGGGCAGCGAATGCTAAACGGGGTCGCCAAGATGATGGTCGAGCAGTTTTTTAAAAAGATGGGAGCTTTTGTCTGATGCTGCGAAAGACAAACGGCGTCGATTCTCTTTTGTCATTTGTCACGATATATCGAGCGCTCGAGTAGCGTCGTGTCGCCCATCGTAAGCGTCGTCATTCCCACTTTCAACCGCTGGCCCTTAGTCGGCGAAGCCGTCGAATCGGTCTTGGCACAGAGCTATGCTAACTTCGAGCTCGTCGTCGTCGACGACGGTTCGACGGATGAGACACAGGAAGAATTGGCAAAGTTTGGTTCTCGGCTACGATTATTCGCTAAAGCCAGAGAAGGCGTGGCTGCCGCGCGCAATTTCGGCGTGAGCCGGGCGCTTGGCAGCTATATCGCCTTTCTCGATTCCGACGACCTTTGGCGGCCCAAAAAGCTAGAAGTTCAAACCGGTTTCATGAGACAACATCCGGAAATTCAGATCTGCCAAAGCGAAGAAATTTGGATTCGTAATGGCATCAGAGTCAATCCAAGGGCAAAGCACCAAAAATTTTCGGGCGACATATTTTTCCGTAGCCTCGACCTTTGTTTGGTGAGTCCGTCGGCAGTGATGATGACGAAGACGTTGTTCGAGCAGGTCGGCGGCTTCGATGAATCGTTCCCGGTGTGCGAAGATTATGAGCTTTGGTTACGTATTGCCGTTGAGCATTCGGTAGCGCTGGTCTCTGAACCTCTGGTGGTGAAGCGGGGCGGCCACGCTGATCAGTTGTCACGTTCCATGTGGGGCATGGACCGCTATCGGGTTTTGGCACTGCAGAAGTTGTTGCGAGCGGGCTTGCACGGTAGGCGGAAAGCGGCGGCGCTGGAAATCATGCGCTCCAAAGTTGCGATTCTCGCACAAGGCGCGCGTAAACGTGGAAAGGAACGAGAGGCCAAGGATTATGACGCCATCGCGGCGGAGTTTGACCTGGGGGAGTGTAGATGTCGGAGATGGAGATTCGCGATTACGCAAAGGAGAGGGGCTTTCATCCCAAGACGCTGGAGCGGTGGCTTAGCTGGGAGCAAGCGGACCGGGACGCCCTGGCTGAGATCGCTCAAATTTTCAAGATGGGTGAAAACCACCTGCGCGACATAATGGATTGGCTCGAAGAAATTGCCTTGCGCGATCGATCGAGAGTTTGTGACGTCCTCGGTAGCAAGGCGATTACCGATATAAAAACCGACCCGCGGCTTGGCCGGGCCGATAAGCTTAAACGCATCAAAGAACAGCTCAGGCGGTCGAGATTTCCGCGGCTGGCGGAGACCGAAGATGCGATCCGAGCCAAGATCCAGGCGCTGATGCTCCATCCTGAGATTCGCCTCAGCGTACCCCCGGGTCTCGAAGAAGGAAGACTTCGGGTGGAGTTCAGTGCGACAAATCATGAAGAACTGAAGCGGCTCATCGCGAAACTAACGAAAGCGAAAGAAAATAGTATTCTCCCGGAAATCTTCGATCTTCTTTCCGGCCAGATGGCGACGCAGAAGCGATCTTAATTCGCCAGGTCACCTAAATGAAACCGTTCGCGCCAGCGGAAGTGATTGTCGAGCGCGGCTCCGAGTCGAGTCCGATCTTTCATAATCTGCGCCGGACCTTGCCGCAAGTTCCTTTCATGTATGTTGACGCTTTATCCACGCCCAACCGGAACGGACCACCACTCAATGACGGCTTCGGCGCGGCGAAACGGAAACTTTATTTGACCAAGCACAAAGGGGAGTTCTTTAAGAAATGTCCCGGGAGCGATGGGCAGGTTTGTTGCAACTACTTCGTCATCAACTTCGCCAGCAACTGCCCGATGGATTGCAGCTATTGCTACTTGCAGGATTATCTGGCGGACAATTCGGCGCTCAAGGTTTTCAGCAACGTCGGTGATTTGATCGACGAAGCCGATCGGACACTGAAAAAGCACCCCGGCGTCTTTTTCCGCATCGGCACCGGCGAGATCACGGACAGCTTAGCGCTCGAGCCGTACACGGGAATGGTAGGCGAACTGATCCCGTACTTTGCTGAACAACCTAACGTGCTATTGGAGCTTAAGACGAAAAGCGATTGCGTCGATAGCTTGCTTCATTTCGACCCAAAGGAGCGAGTAGTGGTCGCCTGGTCGATGAACCCTCAAAGCGTAATCGATCGCGATGAGCACGGCACGGCATCACTCGGCGAAAGGCTCAATGCCGCGCGCCGCTGTCAAGAGGCGGGATATCGCTTAGGCTTTCACTTCGATCCCATCATCGAGTATTCCGGTTGGGACGTCGATTACCAAGCCATGATCGACGAGATTTTTGCCGCCATCGATTGGCGCCGCCTGGCGTGGCTCAGCCTGGGCGTGCTGCGCACCACGTCCGGTCTCAAACGGACCATGCGCGAGCGCTTTCCCCGAACGCAGCTTGTGACCGGCGAGCAGGTCCTTTGCCCGGATGGCAAGTTGCGTTATTTCCATCCTTTGCGAGTTGAAATGTATCGCAAGATGGTTCACTGGATTCGTCGAACGGCGCCGACCGTGAAAATCTATCTTTGCATGGAATCACGCGAAGTCTGGCAGCAGGTGTTTGGTTTCGCCCCGGCCTGTGAAAAGGAGCTTGGCAATCAAATCGCGCCGGCCGTCCCACAGCTTGCTCATGACAGGTAACGACAGCGCGATAGGCGTGTTTGACTCCGGCATTGGCGGTCTCACGGTCTTGCATCAAATTATCGAGGCCTTACCGAAGGAGAATACCGTTTACCTGGGCGATACGGCGCGGGCACCTTACGGTACGAAATCCGTGGAGACGGTGCTGAGTTATTCTTTTGAAAATTGCCGATTTCTCGTCGAAAAAGACGTCAAACTCATGGTTGTTGCCTGCAATACATCGACGGCTATCGCCCTCGACCAATTGAAAGTTAAATTGTCGCTTCCAGTGATCGGCGTAATCGAGCCGGGGGTACGGGGCGCAATCAAGAGCACAAAAAGTAAAAAAGTTGGTGTTATCGGCACGGAGGCGACGATTCAGAGCGGCGCTTATACTCGCGCGCTCAAAGCGGCGGACCCGGAGATCGAAATCTATAGCAGGGCGTGCCCGCTGTTCGTGCCGCTTGTTGAAGAGGGCTGGACGGACAACGAAGTCGTCGAGATGACCGTGAAAGCCTATCTCGGAAGTCTCAAGCAAAGTGGCATCGACACCTTGATTCTTGGCTGCACGCATTATCCTTTGCTAAAAAAAGCGATTAAAAAATTTATCGGTAACGACGTCCACCTGGTCGATTCCGCCGAGGAGACGGCCAAAGAAGTCGCCTCTATACTCAAAACGAAAGCGATCGCCAGAAAGACCGGAAAAGGGGGACACAGCTTCTTCGTCACAGACGCGCCTGATCGTTTTATTAAAGTGGGTCGGCGCTTTCTCGGCGAAAAGGTCGAATCGGCGGTGCGCATCGAACGCTGACCGGCCTCTGCACGTTGCTGAAGAACGGCTTTAAGTTGCCTCCCGAATCAGGTATTTTATAATATCTACTTGATTCAAAAAAGTCTCCGCGATTTCTAAAAGCAGGGAGAGAAATCATCGCATTATGGATTGGATAAAGAGGCTCATCGGCACTAAGAACGACCGCGAGATCAAGCGGATTCGTCCTTACGTTGAGAAAATTAACGAATTGGAGCCCGAATATCAGCGGCTCAGCGACGCCGAGCTCAAGGGGAAAACCGATCAATTTAAGAAACGCATAGCGGAAGCAACTGCAAGTCTGAATAAAGACCTGGAAGAGGCGCGCAACGAAGCCGTGACGGGGGAGCCGGATCAGCGCGAAGAGCTTAAAAATAGCGTCGAAGAATTGGACAAGGAGTTGCGCCAAAAAGAATCCGAAGTTCTTGAAGAACTACTGCCGGAGGCGTTCGCGGCCGTGCGTGAAGCGTCGAGGCGCACGATCGGGTTGCGTCATTTCGATGTTCAAATGATCGGCGGGGCGGTGCTGCACGAGGGCAAGATAGCCGAAATGAAAACGGGCGAAGGCAAAACCCTTGTGGCGACGCTGCCACTGTACTTGAACGCGCTCACAGGGCGCGGTGTCCATCTGATCACCGTCAATGATTATTTAGCACGCCGGGATGTGCAGTGGATGGGACCGATCTACCACAAGTTGGGTCTAGGCACTGCGTCGATCGTTCACGAGGTAAGTTACCTCTTTGATCCGACTTATCTCACGAAAGACTATCGGTATCTCAATTTGCGGCCGATCACGCGCCAGGAAGCCTATCTCGCCGATATTACCTATGGCACTAACAACGAGTTTGGTTTCGATTACCTCCGCGACAATATGAAATTCTCCTTGGAGGAATATGTACAGCGGGAGCTAAACTACGCCGTGGTCGACGAGGTTGACAACATCCTCATCGATGAGGCGAGGACGCCGCTGATCATTTCAGGCCCGGCGGAGGAATCGACCGATAAGTATTACAACATCGACCGCGTCATTCCCAAGCTGCAAAGAGGCGCTGTCATCCAAGGCGATCCGTCGCAGGAGGATCGCGCAGCGATCGACGCGAAGGGTGATTACACCGTGGATGAAAAGAGTCGCTCGGTGACGTTGACCGAAGGCGGCGTGGCAAAAGTCGAGCGTTTGCTCGGGGTCCACAATCTCTACGACCCGCGCCAGATCGATACCCTGCACCACGTGCAGCAGGCGCTTAAAGCCCACGCGATTTTCAAGCGCGACGTCGATTATGTCGTGAAAGATGGTGAAGTGATCATCGTCGACGAATTCACCGGCCGACTAATGCCGGGACGACGCTGGTCGGACGGGTTGCATCAAGCGGTCGAAGCCAAGGAACGCGTGCATATTCGCGAGGAAAACCAGACGCTCGCGACAATCACGATCCAGAACTATTTTCGGATGTACAAGAAACTGGCGGGAATGACCGGAACCGCTGATACCGAGGCTCCCGAATTTAAGAAAATCTATAAATTGGACGTTATGGTAATCCCGACCCATCGCACGATGGTTAGGGACGATCTCCCCGATGTCGTCTATCGCAGCGACAATGAAAAGTATGACGCAGTCGTCCAGGAGATCGAAGAGCGCAACAAAAACGGTCAACCCATCTTGGTCGGCACGACTTCGGTGGCAAAGTCTGAGCGCCTCTCGCGCATGCTCAAGAAAAAAGGGATCAAGCACAACGTACTGAATGCGGTCAACCATGAAGCCGAGGCTAGCATCATCGCCCAGGCGGGTCGGTTCAATGCCGTGACCATCGCGACCAACATGGCCGGTCGCGGCACCGATATCTTGCTGGGCGGCAATCCGGAGTTTCTGGCGCGCTCAGATATGGAAAACGAATGGATCAGCCGCGCGACGAAGCTGCCGACGCAGGGCGCCGCACGATATGAAGATGCCTTGAGGCAGCTGAGAGAGAATTACGAAGAAGAGGTTCAGAAGGCAGAGAAAAAGTATGTTCAGGACGGAGAGATGTTCGAGCAAAAGCGCGGCGAGGCTTTGAAGCGGACCACGGACCTGCAACGCGAGATCCGCGCGATCTCACCCTTCCGTGACGCACGCGAGCGCTACGAAGATCTTTCAGCCACCGAATTGATTGACGCGTTGCATCATATGCGGCCGATTCCCGATGCCTACCTTAGAGCGAAGCAAGCACTTGAGGCCGCTATCTTAAATTCACGCAATGGCGACGCAGGGGAAATGCCAAAGGATTTCGAGGAGGCAAGACAAGACTTTAGTGCGGCGTTGGAGCGCTGGCAGCAAAATGGTGGCGAACGGCAAGGCTTGATGGAGGCTTTGGATGAACGGCGCCGCCTCTACGAGCAGCAGCTCATCGACCTCGAATTTGAAAACGCCCGGGCGGTTTTGGCTCGTGGCGAGCACGCGGAGATGGTGACGGAGTACGAGAAGGCGCACCGCGCGTTCGAGGAAGCCGAGGTGAGCTGTGACGAGATTCGTGTGCCGTACGAGCAGGCCGTGCAACAAGCGCAGCAGAGCTACGAAACCAAGCGGCAGGAATACCTCCAGATGGTGGAGCAGATACGCGAGCAGTTGGACAAGGCGCCGGAGGAGTTCCGCCATCGATTCGACGAAATCCTAGCCGAGTACAATGAAGTCTGCGCTCACGAGAAAGAAAAAGTCATCGCCGCCGGCGGCTTGCACATCCTGGGCACGGAGCGCCACGAAAGTCGGCGCATCGACAACCAATTACGCGGCCGTGCCGGGCGCCAAGGAGATCCAGGATCGTCTCGTTTTTATCTCTCCTTGGAAGATGATTTGATGCGCATTTTCGGCGCGGACCGGATTCAAGGGATTATGAGCCGGCTCGGTATGGAAGAGGGCGTTCCGATCGAACATGGTCTGGTGACGCGCGCCATCGAGAACGCGCAGAAGAAAGTCGAAGGACATAATTTTGATATTCGTAAGCATCTGCTGGAGTACGATGACGTTCTGAACAAGCAGCGCGAAGTGATTTACACTTATCGACGCGACGTACTCAAAGGTGAGGCCCTTAAAGAGCAGGTCCTTGATATGGCCGAAGGGCTGGTCGAAGACGTCATCGGTCGATACGCCGACAGCGAGCTTCATCCATCGGAATGGGATCTGAATGGCTTATGCGAAGGCATCTATCATCAGTTCAACCTGCGACTGGAACTTAATCCGGAACAAGAGGAAGAGCTCACAGAGGACAAGCTCCGCCAGATCACGAACCAGAGAGTCGTCGACGTGTACGAAGACAAAGAAAAACGATTCGGCGCGCCGATGCTGCGCCAGCTGGAAAAGATTATCATGCTGCAAACCATCGACACCCTTTGGAAAGACCATCTTCTCAACATGGATCACCTGAAGGAAGGCATCGGCCTGCGCGGTTACGGACAGAAGAACCCTCTACAAGAATACCAAAAGGAAGGGTTCGACATGTTCGAAGACATGAAGCGTCGCATTCAAGAAGATGTCGTACAAAAGTTGTTCACGGTGGAGTTAGCAAGGGAGAGCGTTGCCCCGGAAGTCGAATTACAGCAACCGCGGCCGCAAAGAATGGTGTTAAGCCACGGAGATGAGCCGATCGCGGCACGTTCCAGTGGCCCGGCAAAACGGGAAGGGGAAAAGGTCGGTCGAAACGATCCATGCCCATGTGGCAGCGGCAAGAAATACAAGCGCTGCCATGGTAAGTAAAGACTGTTCTCCCGTTAGACTTCCTCTCGGGAGATCCAAAGGCGTGACGCCGTTCTCCACATCAAAGTTGCACTTTTGCAGTGAGCGATTTTCATTGGGCGAACACTGGCACGTCTTTGCGCATCGAATTTGCTGGGCGGAAATTGCGAATCAGCTAACCGGTCAACCCCAGGAGGTTTGCTCAAGTCCCAAGTAAACTTGTTTCGTGAGCCTCCACCTCTCCGGCTCTCAACTCGCTTGTATGTTCGATATGGGAGTTCGATGGGACGCTATTGCCAGCGCCCAATTTGATGATTCGGTCTTTGAATACGTGTAAATCCTTGGTGGCATTTCTGGTATCGATCACCAGAGTTGCCGCCTCGACGATCTTTCGGAAGTCATAAACGCTGTGGTCGGTGAGAATGATAATACAATCATGTTTAGCGATTTCAGCCGGCGAGGGGTCGATTGACTTAAGTGCGCTTCCGCCCAGCCGTAATGTGGGGACAAGCGGGTCGTTGTAGGAAAGAATCGCGCCCTTGTCGGCGAGCAGGCGCATCACATCGAGCGCCGGCGATTCGCGACAGTCACTGACATTTTTTTTGTAGGCGACACCAAGAACCATGATCTTGGAGCCGCGGATACTCTTCGACACTCGGTTGAGCCCATCGCTGACCAGCGTGGCCACGACCGAAGGCATCATGCCATTGATCTCCGCCGCCAGGCCAATGAATCGCGCCTGGAAGTTGAGCGCTTTGAGTTTCCACGCCAAATAGTGCGGATCGATGGGTATGCAGTGCCCGCCAAGCCCGGGGCCCGGATAAAATGGAATGAAGCCGAACGGCTTGCTCGCAGCCGCATCGATCACCTCGTAGACGTCGACGCCCAACAGATCACACATCAGGGCAAGTTCATTTACCATGCCGATGTTGACGCTGCGAAATGTATTCTCCAAGAGTTTAACCATTTCGGCGCATTTGGTGCTGCTGACGGGGATCACGCGATCGATAAACTGCGAATAAAACAGCCGTGCGATTTCCGTGCATTGTGCCGTAATACCGCCGACGATTTTCGGTGTGTTGCGCGTGTGGAAAGTGGCGTTACCGGGATCGATCCTTTCGGGAGAAAAAGCAACAAAGAAGTCGCTTCCCACCTTAAGGCCGGAGCTTTCGAGTTCAGGCACGATGAGTTCATCCGTGGTTCCTGGGTAGGTCGTGCTTTCCAGGACAATTAGTTGACCCGGGTGTAAGCATTTACGAATTTCTTCCGTCGCCGAAAGAATGAATGAAATATCTGGGTCCCGGCTCTTGCTCAACGGCGTTGGCACGCAGATGCTGACGGTATCCGCCTTAGCCAGGGCGTTGAAATCCGAGGTCGGCATGAATTTACCCGACCCAACGGTATCGGCAATGAGTTTTTCGGCGACATCTAGGATATACGATTTGCCTTGTTTGAGTGCGGCGATTTTGTTCCTATCGAGATCGACGCCGACCACGTTAAAGCCCGCTGCGGCGATCTCCATCGCCAATGGCAGACCCACGTAGCCAAGACCGATAACGGCTGCCGTCGCCTGGCGATTCTCGAGCCTAGCCTTGAGCGCGTTCAAATTAGGAAACCTCCCGTGTCTTGATTTGATTCTTTCCTGCGGCCCGCAGCATTTTAAATTCCTGAAGGCGAATGTTGTATTTCTCGATGAGCTCGTAGAGATTTACCCGGCTGATTCCGAGCTCGCGAGCGGCGCGGCTCACAATGCCGCCGTTGCGGGATAGTGCCTTTTTGACGAAATCCATCTCGATGGCTTTCTTCGCGAACTTTAGGTTGACGTCGGTTGGGATTTGATCCAACGCAAATCCTAAATCGCTCGGTTTTAAGACTGTTCGCGGGCTCAGCACCACTGACCGACTAATTAAATTTTCTAGTTCGCGAACATTACCGGGCCATGGATGCATCAGCAGCGCGCCTTCGGCTTCCGGAGAAAGTGTAACCGGAGGCTTTCGGTGTTCTCTGGAGAACTGTTTTAGAAAATGCTGGGCGAGCGGAATGATATCCTCTTTTCTGTCGCGAAGCGGCGGCATTTCGAGGGGCACGACCTTCAATCGATAGTAAAGGTCTTCCCGGAATACATGGTTTTCCATGTCCTTTTTGAGGTCGCGGTTGGTGGCGGCGATGATTCGGACATCGATATCGATGGGTTGCGCACCGCCTACTCGCTCAATTTTCCGATCTTGCAAGAATCGCAATAGTTTGACTTGGAGCGGCGGAGCGAGTTCACCGATTTCATCCAAGAACAAAGTGCCGGTATGCGCTAGCTCGAATTTTCCCCGCTTCTGGGCATGAGCCCCGGTGAAAGATCCTTTCTCGTGGCCGAATAATTCGCTCTCCAACAGATTTTCGGGAATTGCGCCGCAATTGACCACCACGAAAGGATTATTCTTGCGCTGGCTTTGCAAGTGAATCGCGTGAGCCACCATCTCCTTTCCAGTGCCGCTTTCTCCGCAGATCAAAACCGAGATCTCGGAGGCGGCGACCCGCTCGATAAAGCGGAAAATGTCCTTAATGCTTTTCGATGTTCCTACCATGCGGTGAAAGCCGTCAGTAAAAGAATGATCATTTTGCTGAACCTTTTGCTGTAATTGATGGATGTGGAACGCTCGCGTGATCATGACCTTCAATTCGTCGAGGCGAACCGGCTTGGCATAATAGTCAAACGCGCCAAGCCGAACTGCCCGCAATGCGTTTTTCTCGTCGTCGTTGCCGGTAACCACGATCGCTCGCGTCGAAGGTTCTTGGGAAAGAATTTGCTCCAGCAAGCGCATCCCGCCAAGGTCCGCTGGATTGAGCGGATTCAAGGATAGGTCCAATGTGACGACGGCAGGCTTCTCTTTTTCGAAAGTGCTCATCGCCTCACCTTCATTCGAGATTGTAAACACGTCGTAGTCCGCCTCCAAAGCCCAACGCATTTGCTTCAGAATATTTTCCTCATCGTCGACTAAAAGAATCTTCGGTTTCACGTGGTTTTCTTTCCTTTCTTGTTTGGAACTACAGCGTCGGTAGTTCGACTTCCACCTTGGTGCCGGCATTGACCTGGCTTTCTATCCGGATCTGTCCTCCATGGACCTCGATAATCGAACGTGTATGGCAGAGACCAATTCCCATTCCCTTTTCCTTGGTCGTCTGAAAAGGGCGAAACAAACTTTCCAGCCGGTCGGCAGAGATGCCACACCCGGTGTCGCGAATCGATGTGGTGATCTTTCCGCCTGCCTCCTGTGCGACCGTGATCTCTACAGCCCCTTCTCCCTTGGGTAGACTTTGGATCGCGTTGAGGAGCAAATTCGTGAAAGCTTTTTGCAGCAGCTCCGGGTCACCGCAAATGATCGGTAATTTGTCCTTTGGCGGGAATGCGGTCAACACCCTTACACCATCTCTCTGTTTGATCTTGAGATCATCAAAAGTATTGGTGAGCACTTCGAGAATGTTGACCGGTTGTTGCTTATGCGAGAATTGTCCCCTCTGCACTGAAAGGCTAGCGATGAGGTTGATCATTTTGTCCGTCGTCTGGGAGAAAGTCGCGAAAGCATCGGTCACAAAATCTGGATTGTGACTAAGATGCTTGGAATTTTCTAGTGTCATCCCCTGCATCGTGGCGAGGTTCTTCAAGTCATGTAGAATGAACGAGGCGAAACGGTTGAAAGAGTCCCATTCACGCGACAGCAGGAGCTCTTCGGATAGTTTGTGGGTCAGAATCAGGTGGCCCAGCTGGTTGCTGACGCTCAATAAAAATTGGTCGTCTTCCGCCGACGATTTTTCCCCGGCCGACGGCGCGCCAATGCCCATCAACGCCAATACTTCGTTGCCTTTTTCCACCAGCACCAAGCGCTGTATAGTCAAGTCTTTTAATGTTTGCAGTTTATCGATCGGGAATCGGCCCGCGGCGATCGAAGCATTATCCGTCGGCACACGAAAAAAAATCGCATCTTTGTCAGGACCCCGAGACCGGTCCAGCTTGAGTGGAGATGATTCGATTCGATTGCCCAATGCGCGATCGTGACAATAGGCTAGGTTGTAAGTCTCCGATGTCGTCGAGCGAAGCCAAAACACCACTTGCCGGACGAACATTGCGTCTGCGACAAATTCCGCTACGGGCGGTAGCAGGTCTCGAATATTGAGCGAACCGCTCGACTTTTCGGAAAATTTCATCCACAGGTCTCTATAGTCGTATTTGTTGCGAAAAAAATGTCTCGTGACAAAGCTTCGAATGGTGCTATGAAAATGCGGCGACAAATAGAACGCAAAAAAAAGCGCGACTAGAGCGAAGGCCGCGGACGGGAGGAGTGCGGTAAAGCCCAGCGGTTGCAGCCAACGCAGCACGTCGAGAATGCTTCCTGAAATAATGATGTATACGAACGCTGCCGTGGCCGAAAGGCAGCCGAAAACCACGTGCCGGGAGACACGGATCGTGACCTGCCAAGACGGGTATTTCGCGAAGCCATAGGAGAGAAATATTAAACCAAACAAAGTAATGGCTGCTCCCGATTGCACCACCGACTGGGACACGTACGAAGACATGAGAATGTTCGCCGACAAATAGCCGAAGTAAACAGCGAAACCGAGAAAGGCAATGAAAACAAATTTGAGTGCCTCTTGTTGCGCTTTGCTTGCGGCCTGACGTGTTCTGTCAAAACACATCAGTGCGAGCATGCTTGTTGCAACTACATTGAGAAAATAGTAGCGCCAGCTCTGTTCGATTATGATAATGGGCTGGTCAAGGATTCCCGTCACCCACTCAATCATCCGCCCGGCAAAAATCCCACGCGTAACAAAAACCAATAAGACGATCTGTAACGCATAATACGCAATCCAGGTTTTCTGCGGATGTTCTGGTCGTGTCCTCCCGAGAGTATGGCTGAGCGGAACAATCGTGAGAGGCGTGAGAGTCACGCCAAAAATAACCAGCCGCGCGCCGTCCTGCGAACTGGGCCAGTTGTTAAACATGTATGACCCCACTTGGAACGCAATCAAGGGCGTAAGACTAGCCACCAAATAGGCCACGCTTGGATGTCTTTTTATCTTTGTGAGCAAATAAAAGAACAGGCAGGTCAGTACCACCAAATTGACCGTGAGCAGCGCATTCAAGTTAAAGATGGAGTCCATTTTTCGCTGAGAAGAGGAAATTCTTATTTGTGAGCAGCAAGTCGTGTGCCAGTTGTTTTGACGGCAGCATTCAAAGATGTTTCGAACGGCAAAAACAGCTGCGGGCATTTCGGCCAGCGATTAATTTAATGTCTAAGGGCAAGCGAAGCGCAAGCGGCCGACGCTATCGACGCATCGCGAACTGCTCGTTTTTGCAAGGGACTTAACGCCTTTTCAATCCGTGTCTTGAGAAATCGTTTCTGTTTTTTGGCTCGATGGCTCAGCCTCACTTTTGATGCTCCGCAGTGACCGAAGCGCGACGTGGTAATAGAACCATGCTTTGCCCGCTGCAACTCTACCCGCGGTCACTGCTGCCCGATCAGAGACCTACCTTACGTTCCAGGGAGCATGTCGAAAGAGAAAGGCGCCCAGGATGACGACTCTGCGCTTTGGGCAAGGCAAATCGACTTACACCGCTCGCCCGAAAAGTGTAAATGGAATTTACAAGACGCGGCGGTAATCTTTGGGAAGTACTTGGAAGGTAGCATAATAGTTACATGATTTTGGTAACTTGCCGTGAACATTGCGTTTGCGATATGGATCTGCAAAAAGTGTAAAAGTTTATAACAAATTCCTTGAAATAATGAAAACGATATGGCAAAAATGCCAGCTGGTTCGCGAAGTCCGATGAGTTTAATTTAATCAAATTGAGGAGAGACGTTTTTTGACTAGCGTATTTAAGGAAGCTTCTGCTAATAGTACTACTAATGATACCGATTCAGATCGATTGGTATCGCTTCACGCCCAACGTCTTATTCGACCCCTTTCTTCGAGGACTCACAATAAGTTCGAAGAGCCCCTGGCTACTACGCCGGCCATTATCTACGAGTGCGCGGCAGATTTGACAGTGACGAGTGTTTCGTCCAATTCTGCGGAGTTAATCGGAGTACGGTCTGAAAAATTGATTGGCAATCGTACACTCTGGGACGAGCGGCTCGCCGTCGAAGATCGCCAAGGCTTGCTGGCACGAATCGATCGGTTAAGCCCAGGCGAAGTATCATCAGAAACTCATAGACTGATCGATGAGCGGGGGTTGCCCGTATGGGTTTCACATAGCTTGTGCAAAATTAGGACTAATACCGACACGGTAATTCGTGGTTGTATGATTCCGCTCCCGACCGATTTTAGTTCCAAAGGTCTCGACAGCGGCGTCATTTCCCAGTTCGTCCACAAAATCGGGAACCATTTTCAGCTGATTAACCTGTTAATCGGTTCTTTCAAACGGGGCATAAAATCAATTAATGAGATCGAGGCGTTGCAAGAAACTGTCGATCGCGCCGTCGAATTTACGCGGGCATTTTTGCATTACAGCCAAGCCCCAACAGGACCGTCGGAGGTTGACCTGGGCGAGGTTCTCCGCACGGTGATCCATTCGAATGCCGCACTCTTCATGGAAAAGAAAGTGATGTTCAAAGATCTCGTTCAAGAATCGCTTAACGGTGCTCTCGTCAATGGCGACCCGGTTCTTCTCGAGATCGCGTTTCGTTCTATTCTCCAGAATGCGCTCGACGCGACGAGCAATGGAGATCGAGTCGTCATAAGCGGCAAATATCACGCGACTTGTTTGGCGGGACAGTCCATAGCGCGAATCTCGATCGCCGATACTGGGCACGGAATCGAAACGGAGTTTTTGGAAAAAGCTACGACCCCGTTTTTCACCTCGAAGCCCGAGCGGGATGGGCTGGGGTTGAGTATGGCGGTTCGGATCGTCGAATCACACGGTGGTCGATTGAATATTTCGAGCAACAAAAGCCACGGTACGGAAGTTGAAATCGTGCTTCCCCTTCGGCAAGCGATAGATTGCCCGGACGATAACAAAGCGGGCATTTGAAGCTGCGGTAAGCTTATGTACAACGTCTTAATTGTCGAAGATCACGATCGTTTGCGGGAGCAGCTTGGTCAATTTTACGAGCAAGAAGGCTTCCGAGTCTCGACCGCATCCTGTGGTGAGGACGGCGTTAAGAAGCTCGCCGAGGAAAAATTCGCAATTGTTGTCTCGGACGTCAAAATGCCGGGAATGGACGGATTCCAGCTGGCGCGCCATGTGCGCGAAAAATACGCGGATACCGATGTCATTTTGATCACTGCTTTCGGAAACATTAAGCAGGCGGTTGAGGCGATGAAACTTGGCGCCAGCGATTATATTACAAAGCCATTTCAACCTGAGGCGATTCGAATGGTAAGCGAAAAGCTTATCGAGAAGCGACGGCTGTTGGATGAAGTTCGCGAACTTCGTCAAAAGGTTCAGGACGAGCACAATCTCGAAAATATTCTCAGCAAAAGCCCGAAAATGTTCAAGGTCTTCGACCTCATCCGATCTCTGGCAGAAACAGACTCGGGAGTGATGATAACGGGGGAGACCGGTACCGGCAAAGAGTTAGTTGCTCGCGCTATCCATAATTTGAGCCGCCGTAAAGCGAAACAATTCGTCGCGATTAATTGCGGTGCGTTTCCCGACACGCTACTGGAGAGTGAGTTGTTTGGCTACGAAAAGGGAGCATTTACTGGGGCGGTGCAGAGCCGTGCCGGCAAAATTGAATTGGCCGACGGTGGAACTCTTTTTCTTGACGAAATTGAGACCATGGCGCCGCCGATGCAGGTTAAACTCTTGCGAGTCTTGCAAGAACGTGA